>NZ_CACVCC010000001.1 GCF_902729355.1 Streptococcus sp. S784/96/1
ATCAGATGAGGAGAAAGAGTATTTAAGGTATTTAATGAGTGGGGAATGTTTTAAGGGGAGACGTGCTTTTCAGAGAAAGGTTAAAGCTAAGTTAGGGAGACTTGGATGGGGGAGCGATTATCGGTGGTTAAAGGGGTATTAAAAAAGCACTCTTTTGAGTGCGGACAACTTTAACGATTCTTTAGTTCAAGATAACGTTTGTACCAAATTTTGATATAGGCAGGTGAGAATGGTCCTTTCTCATTATTAATCCAATCTACAAGAATTTTAACATTTTCTTTTAGGATAAAGTCCAGATCGTTTGAATACCCCATTTGTTTTTTATGACTTTCGTATTCATCTACATCAAGGAGTTTTTTTTCTCCGTCTGTAAAAACTTTGACATCTAGGTCATAATCAATATATTTGAGTGCTTCTTCATCTAAGACATGAGGACTAGCGATGTTACAATAATAAGAAACGCCGTTTTCTCGTATCATTGCAATGATATTAAACCAATATTTTTTATGAAAATAGACTATAGCAGGTTCACGAGTGACCCAACGTCGTCCATCGTTTTCAGTGACTAATGTGTGATCATTGACTCCAATAACTGCATTTTCAGTTGTCTTTAGTACCATAGTATCGCGCCATGTACGGTGCAAACTACCATCATGCTTATAACTTTGAATTGTAATAAAGTCGCCTTCTTTGGGTAATTTCATGGCAATCTTCTTTCTACAATTTGTTATCCTTAATAGAATAGCATATTTTTAATAAAAAAGCACGATTTTGATAATATAATCTAAAAATATTCTCTTAAAGCCGAACGAATATCATCAAAGTCATATCCTTTTCGAGCTAGTGTCTGTGTTAAACGTTGTCTTAAATCGTAACCTTCATATCGTTTTGAAAGTCGTTGATAAGCTTTTTCGAGTTCTTTTTCTAGAAGGCTTTCTTCGAGTTGAATATCTTTTTCTATACTAAGGCGAGATGTGGCTATTTTAGCTTGTGAGAAGTTGAAGCCTCTTGTAACTAAATTTTGCTGGATTTTTTCTTTTAATTTTTTTTCAGGGAGTTTGGTTTGGTATTTGCGATAAAGTTTTTTAGCAATTTTTTCAGCTAAGGAGCTTAAATCGATATTTCCGAGGAGTTCATCGAGTAATGTTGAAGCGATTCCTTTTTGCATGAGTTTTTGTTTAAGGACGTAAGCACCTTTATCACCTGTATGTTTATTAGCTTCAATAACTTGTTGGGCATAGGCTTTATCGTCAATCCATTTATCTGCTTTGAGTGATTTGATGATATCAGGGATGATATTAGGTTCGATATCGTGATGAGATAGATAGTCTCTGACCTCTTTCTCAGTGCGTTTTTTGAAAGAGAGGTGATAAAGAGCGAGGTTTTTACCGTAAGAGAATTGTGCAAATGATTGAATAGTTTCTAATTCTTCTGGGGTTAGTACCATTCCTTTTGTCATCATAAACCGGACAATAGTGTCCTCTGTTACATAGAGTTTTTCAGTGCTATCTATTTCAACGAGATAGAGGCGTTTTTTCTTTTCAATTTTTGTGATTTTCATAGTTTGATTATACCAAAAATGGTAAAATAGGGGTTATAAAAGATAAGGTATTTTACCAAAAGGGGGAGCTATGGCTGATAAAGATAAGATTGTTGATTTAAACCAATATAGGGAAGAGAAGGAATTTGATGAAGATTTGTTTGAAAATCTTTTAAATATGTCTGATGAAGAGAGTGATGATTTTTATGACAGCATTGCATTTGGTGATGGGCTAAATGCGGATGGTCCAAGTGGGAAAGAACTTTTGGCAGAGATAAGGCGCTTAGAAGAGCTGGAAAGTGATGGCTATTTGGCTTGGATGATGTCTCCTGAAAAATCCTGGCTAAATCTAGATGCTCGTCCATATCTTTCTCTTAAGATGGATTTAGCTGTGCTTTATAAGCAGAATGGTCTCTACCAGAAGGCTCTTGAGCACTTCATGCAAATGTTTCGTGAAGATCCCAATGATTCTTTGGGATGTCGTTATGAAATTTTGGCTTTATACATTCTTAAGTCGGATTATACGATGGCTGATGCTTTTTTCAGAAGTCGAAAAGAGCATGAAGAGGATGCGATGATGGCCATTCCAATGCTTATTTCTGCCATTTTGTCTGACGCTGATAAGCAAGCGGGTGCTTTAATTGAACAGTTGTGTGATCAGGTTGATGGCTTTTTTGAATTTTGCCGTTTGGAAGAATTTCCGATGGCTCGTGTGCTGGATGCGGGAGCTGTGGAATTCTACGAAGCAAATAGTAAAGATAGCCTTTATATTGCTTTGTATAGCATATTACCATTATTGTTGACGACTTCTGTTTATATCCAGGCTTATCTGAATGATCATTTTTCTGATGGTGAGGTCTATTTAGAGGACTTTGGCATTCTAAGTTCGGCTCAATTATTAAGCTTGAATGATTATGATATAAAAACAGCAACAGATATCCAATATTATTCAGAAGAAGAGCTACTAACTATTCCAAAAATTGGTAAGGTAACGCTTAAAAAACTAAAAGAAATAGGAGTGGTGTTTAGAAAGTGATGACTTTACAAGTTAAACAACGTATTCCTTTAAAAATCAAACGGATGGGTATCAATGGTGAGGGTATCGGCTTTTATAAGAAAACGTTGGTGTTTGTGCCTGGTGCGCTCAAGGGAGAAGAAGTATTTTGCCAAATTGTTTCGGTGAAGCGTAACTTTGTCGAAGCTCGGCTATTGACCATCAACAAAAAATCAAAATTTCGTGTCGAGCCTTCCTGTGCTATCTACGAGGAATGTGGCGGTTGTCAGTTGATGCACTTGCGTTATGACCAGCAGTTGGAGTTTAAGGATGATATTATCAAGCAGGCTTTGACTAAATTTAAGCCGTTAGGTTTTGAGAATTATGAGATTCGTCATACCTTGGGGATGGAAAAACCTGAGCACTATCGTGCAAAATTGCAATTTCAGACCCGTTCATTTGGGGGTTCTGTTAAGGCTGGTTTATATGCTGAGGGGAGTCATCGCTTGGTCTCAATTGATGACTGTCTGGTACAGGATCAGGTGACGCAACAGATTATCAATCGCGTGGTTGAGTTGTTAGATAAACATAAGGTTCCAATCTATAATGAGCGTAAAATTGCTGGTATTCGGACTGTTATGGTCAGAAAGGCTGAAAAGACTGGACAGGTGCAGTTGATTTTTGTGACTAGTCGTGAGGTTCGTTTAATTAAGGTGATTTTGGATTTAGTGGCAGATTTTCCACAAATTAAAACGGTAGCCTTAAATCTTAATAGTTCTAAAACGAGTGATATTTATGGTGATAAAACGGAAATTCTTTGGGGAGTAGATACCATTTCTGAAGAAGTTTTAGATTATGGCTTTAGGTTATCTCCTAGAGCATTTTACCAATTAAACCCTCAACAAACGCAAGTGTTGTATGGGCAAGTGGTGGCGGCCTTGGACGTTTCTGAAACGGATCACGTGATTGACGCTTACTGTGGTGTGGGTACGATTGGATTTGCCTTTGCGGATAAGGTAGCTAGTGTTCGAGGGATGGATATTATTCCTGAGGCTATTGCGGATGCGAAGCAGAACGCGCAAGCTATGGGATTTGAAAATACTCACTATGAGGCTGGGAAGGCAGAGGATATTATTCCCTGCTGGTATCGTGAAGGATATCGTGCAGATGCTATTATCGTCGATCCTCCTCGTACAGGTTTAGATGAGAAATTATTAAAGACTATTTTAAACTACCAACCGGAGAAGATGGTTTACGTTTCATGTAATACATCAACTTTAGCCAGAGATTTAGTTCAGCTGGCTAAGGTCTATGATGTGAAATATATCCAATCTGTTGATATGTTTCCACATACCGCCAGGACCGAGGCTGTAGTGAAGCTAATCCGCAGATAGTTTCTGTTACTTGTTGTGTTTTGACAACAGGAGGAGAAATCATGATTTTGAAGTTTTTGTCCTACCCAAGGCTTCTTTATCAGTGGAAATCTTTTAATAGCAGAGAGTGGGGCAGAAGCCCTGATTTCGAAGTCCTGACTTCCCTTTGCTATCTTATTTCTAGAATCAGGCTGGAAACAGTCAATAGGTTATTATTTTAGAATAATAAGTGCTTTAATAAGCAAAAATTATCCTATTTATATTAACCCAGCTTGTCAAATTAAGCTAGACATTTTATGTAACTCAGAAAAACTTGATAAGGTGTTTGATAGTTTAGTGATTTCCTAGGAATGTTATTTCGTCTATCAGCTATAGCTGATAACACTTTTTGAGACAAGCCATTAAAATCCATTTGTTTAGGTAGTCCATGACGTCTTAATAACCCATTTGAGTGTTCATTTAATCCAGGTTGCCCTGGGCAACCTGGATTCGCAAAGAAAATATCAATATCGTGTTGGTTAGAAATCGTCTTTCAATTAGAGAACTCTTTCCCACAATCAAAGGTCATTGATTTAAAGAGATGTTTTGGAAATCTTGAGAGCTATCTAGTTAGTGCTTGTTCAATATCACTAGCTTTTCGCCCCTTTGTTCGAAGCGTGATAATAGCTTTAGACTGCTTCTCTACCAATGTGATAACAGCACTTTTGTGGTTTTTACCAACAATAGTATCACCTTCAAGATGACCAAACTCGCTATCAAATTCTGGATAGACTTTCGAACGCTCACGAATATCCCGACGAAAAGCTAGCTTGTCACGTTTTTCGGTCTTACCATTCGGTTTGCGATTTCCCTTCCATGGGAAATCGTCTTTCTTGAAGATGCCACGGTCAGCTAGGCGATAAAGAGTTCTCATAGAACAAGAGATTTTATCAGGATAAGTTCCTTTAACAACATCCAGACTCCAGTCGCGATCTAAATGCATTTGGATAAATGTTTGTTCATTTTGAGTGAGTTGGGTTTTACGACGACCACAACGTTGCTTGTTAGCTTTGTAGTGTTCATAGTAATCATAGGCAGTGTGTCCAGCCTTAAAATAAGCAATAATCTTATAAATAGTTTGTTTTGATCTTTTGAGTGAGTGACAAATAGCTCTAACTGCCATTCCTTCTTGGTAGTAAGACTCTATCATTAGAAGCTTGTTTGTGGTAAGATGAGTGTAGGTCATTTATGTTAGTTCCTCTCAGAAAAATGTGGTGTTTATCTGAGACTAACATAAATGGCTTTTTTCTGTCTAGTTTAATTTTACAAATTGGGTTAATAAAAGGTTAGACATTTTCTGCCATTATGTTTGTTTTGAACTTTAGTCTTATTTGATTTATGATATAATAGTTTACGGAATCGTTAATTTGGGATTAGTTTTTGGAATGACAAGACTATCATGCCCCCCCAAAAAAAACGATTTAGTTGGACAACATCAAGCATTGAAACTTTTGAAATGAGTTTTTCTTTGAGGAATGAGGAGTTGTTATGAGGAATTTGTACCGTTTTATGGTTAGAACCTTTTTTTATGCGGTTATTATATTAATTTTAATTTATTTATTTAGTTATTTGGGACAAAATCAAGGTAATTTTGTTTACAATGAATTTTAGAAAGGATGTGACGCATGATTAAGGATATGATTTCTCAGCTAAATTATTGGGCTGAGGTTCAAGGAGATTATCCCGTATATGATATTTTAGGAGAGAAACACAGTTACAAAAAGTTAAAAGAAGACTCAGATGCCTTGGCAGCCTATATTGATTCTTTAAATCTTTTGGAACATTCCCCAATTATGGTATTTGGTGGTCACGAGTATGAGATGTTAGTATGTTTTGTTGCTGCAACAAAGTCAGGTCATGCTTATATTCCAGTAGATCAGCATTCAGCATTAGAGAGAATTGAAGCTATTTTAGAGATTGCTAAACCAAGTATCGTTCTATCAGTTGGTGATTTTCCTTTGGCGGAACTATCCGTACCATTGATCAATCTTAATAAAATAAATGAAATATGTACTGAAAAATTGGATTATAAATTGAGTCATTCTGTTAAAGGAAATGAAACATACTATATTATTTTCACATCTGGAACAACGGGGGCTCCTAAAGGGGTTCAAATTTCTCATAACAATTTACTAAGTTTTACAAACTGGATGATTACCTCGGAAGATTTCAAGGTACCTGAGCGTCCACAAATGTTGGCACAACCTCCCTATTCGTTTGATTTATCGGTGATGTACTGGGCGCCAACATTGGCTAAAGGAGGAACATTGTTTGCCCTACCGAAGACTTTAGTAACAGACTTTAAACGTCTTTTTAGTACTATTTATGAGCTTCCGATAGGTGTCTGGACGTCAACACCTTCCTTTGTCGATATGGCCATGGCTTCTCATGATTTTAATGCTGAAACCTTGCCAGATTTATCGCATTTCTATTTTTGTGGTGAAGAGCTGACGCTTAAAACGGCTCAAAAACTACGCCAACGTTTTCCAAAGGCACGGATTATCAATTCTTACGGCCCAACGGAAGCTACGGTTGCTTTTTCAGCTTTGACCATTACCAATGATTTACTTGAATTAGGTGAACGTCTTCCGATTGGTTATGTTAAATCAGATTCTCCAACCTTTATTATTGATGATGAAGGCAAAGTTCTACCCGCAGGTGAACAGGGAGAAATTGTAGTGACAGGGCCTGCTATTTCTAAGGGTTATCTAAATAATCCAGAGAAGACTGCGGAAGCTTTCTTTGAATTAAACGGTCAACCAGCTTATCATACAGGTGATTTGGGAATAATGACCCAAGATGGCTTACTGTACTATGGCGGGCGCCTTGATTTTCAAATTAAATTTAACGGTTATCGTATCGAATTGGAAGATGTGGCACAAAATCTAAACAAGTCCCAGTTGATTGAAACTGCAGTAGCTGTTCCACGGTATAACAAAGAGCACAAGGTTCAAAACTTGATTGCTTATGTCGTTCTTAAAGCGGGTATCGCTCAGCAATTTGACAGAGAACTAACTATAACTAAAACCATCCGCGACGAATTAAAAGAAGTGATGATGGATTATATGATGCCAACAAAATTCATCTACTGTGACAATTTACCATTGACACCAAATGGGAAAGTTGATCTTAAAGGATTGATTATTGAGGTGAACAAGGCATGAGTAATTTTTTGTTGAACTTGCCTCGTTTAGAAGTTTATGGGAATCCACAGTATTTTGTTTATCTCATTATGGCTGTACTTCCTATTTTTGTGGGTCTCTTTTTCAAGAAACGATTTCCAATTTATGAGACCCTTGTAAGTTTGGCTTTTATTGTATTCATGCTGGTTGGTGATGATTTGAGTCAACTCATATCGTTAGTTATCTATGTTGTTTGGCAAGTTTTACTCATCTTAACTTATCAATACTATTGTCAAAAATCTCAATCATCGTGGCTATTTTACCTGTGGGTATTTTTAGCTATTTTACCTCTAATCGTTGTCAAAGTTAATCCAATATTATCAGAAGCGCGTGCAACGATGACTTTTGGTTTTTTAGGAATTTCTTACCTAACCTTTAAGTCAGTAGGGATGATTATAGAAATGAGGGATGGTGTTTTAAAGGATTTCACAGTCTGGCAATTATTACGCTTTCTTCTTTTCATGCCAACATTTTCAAGTGGACCGATTGACCGTTTTAGACGTTTTAATGAAGAATACAACTGTATTCCAGAACGAGAAACGTTACTAGAGATGTTAGATCAATCTGTTCGCTATCTGATGAAAGGGTTCCTTTACAAGTATATTTTAGCTTATACTATAGGACAGTTTTTTCTGATTCCTTTAAAGCAAATGGCTGTGCAGGCAGGCGGTGTTTTTAATCTAGCTACGTTAGGTGTGATGTATGCTTATGGCCTACATCTATTCTTTGATTTTGCAGGCTATAGTTTATTTGCTTTAAGTGTTTCAAATCTTTTCGGTATCCGAAGTCCACAGAATTTTGATTCTCCTTTTAAATCACGTGATTTAAAAGAATTTTGGAATCGTTGGCACATGAGTTTATCTTTTTGGTTTAGAGATTATGTCTTTATGCGATTAGTTAAGGCAATGCTTAAAAATAAAGTCTTTAAAAATCGTAATGTGACTTCAGGAGTTGCCTACCTTATCAATATGATACTCATGGGGTTATGGCATGGGTTAACGTGGTATTATGTGCTTTATGGCGTATTTCATGGTTTAGGATTAATCGTCAATGACTGGTGGATTCGTTATAAAAAGCAACTGAACAAGAAGAGAAAAATCAAAGGACAGTTACCACTTCCTGATAATAGATGGATTCAAGCTTTAGGAATGTTTGTGACATTTCATATCGTGATGCTATCTTTCCTAATATTTTCAGGATTTTTAGATCAACTTTGGTTTTCTAATCATTAATTTAGTTAAAAACGATAAAAAAGGAATTTTACAATGGATATTAAAACAGAATTATTAGAAATTATTGATGATCTTTTTATGGAAGATGTGTCTGAAATGCTAGACGAGGACCTGTATGATGCGGGAATTCTTGATAGCTTGGGAACCGTTGAATTGATTGTAGTCCTAGAGGATCGCTTTGATATTATTGTGCCTGTATCTGAACTTGGTAGAGAAGACTGGAATACTGTTAATAAAATCGTTGCAGGGATAGAGGGGCTTCGTCATGAGTAGGCGTCTTTGGCAGATTTTAGGTCCTGTCATTTGCGCCATCTTTTTGGTGGTATGTTTAATAGGATTTTATCCCAATCGTATCATATATTCTATGAAAAATGAAAAGAAAGATGCTGTTTCTTTAACAAAAACTAATTTCAAGAGTAAGTATAAAAAATTACGTGCTTTTAATGACAGTAATACACAATTTGTCCCATTTTTTGGTTCAAGTGAGTGGTTACGATTTGATGCAATGCATCCATCTGTAATTGCAGAAGCTTATCATCGTCCATACACCCCCTATCTTTTAGGGCAAAGAGGGGCTGCCTCATTGACCCATTTTTTTGGAACTCAAGGAATTACGGAAACTTTTAAGAAAAAGAAGGCGATTTATTTTGTTTCTCCTCAATGGTTTGTGAAATCTGGTACTAATGCCAATGCCTTCCAGAATTATCTTACTAACGGACAGATAGTTGACTTTTTATGCCAACAAAAGGGAACAAGCTATGACCAATATGCTGCTAAACGGTTGCTAACACTTTATCCAGAGGTTCCTTTTAATGAGTTTTTGAAAAAGGTTTCTAAAGGAAAAAGATTAAACAATAAAGACATTAAGCAGTTAGCCTTTCAAAGTTACCTTTTGAAAAAAGAAGATTATTTCTTTGGGCAATTCTCGATTGATTTTGGGAACTATGCTAAGGTTTTGGAACAAGTTAAAAAGTTGCCTAAAGATTTTTCTTATAGTAGGTTAGAAGCGCTAGCTATTGAAGAGGGAGAGGCAGAAACGACTAATAATGAATTTGGAATTCGCAATGAATTTTATCAGACTAAAATTGCTGGTCGAAAAAGACAGTTGAGAGGAAGCCAAAAATCATTTGATTATAGAATTTCTCCCGAATATCAAGATTTTCAGCTGATGCTTCATCAATTTGCGGAAACCGAAACGAATGTCCTCTTTATTATTCCACCGGTTAATAGTAAGTGGGCTGCTTTTACTGGTCTTGACCAAGAAATGTATCAACAGACTGTTGACAAAATTAAATACCAATTACAGAGTCAAGGATTTACGCATATCGCTGATTTTTCAAGAGACGGTGATAAGGAGTTCTTCATGCAAGATACGATTCACATTGGCTGGAAAGGGTGGCTTGAGATGGATAAGAATGTTAATCCTTTTTTGACGAAAGAATCAGAAAAAACTAATTATCAACTCAATCCTAATTTTTTGACTGAAGAGTGGGAAGATTATATCGGTGATCCGAGAGATTTTAGCCGATAAGTATTGAGTGCAATAGGACATTTTAATAGAAAAATAAAAGGATTTCATTTTGGAAACATCAAAATGGAGTCTTTTTCCTTAGGGGGAATTAACGATTTCAACCAGAAATACTGCTTTTTAGTGCGTTTAGTCGTAATAAGGCCTCATTCTATCGCAAACGTCTCAAACTTAATTCCACTATAAAAATCCGTTTTAGGCTAAGACAATTCGAAAACTAAAATGGAACTTACTTTTGGAAATTACCCATTGTGATTTTGTAACTTGAAAGTTTGTAAAATAATATACATTATGATAAAATTATAGGGTTGAATTTTAGTCAGTGAAAGTTTATTATGCAAAAAATTATTATCAATGGTGGTAAGCCACTAACGGGCGAGGTAGCAGTTTCAGGAGCAAAAAACTCTGTTGTTGCTTTGATTCCTGCAATTATTTTATCAGATGGTGTGGTAACACTTGACGGTGTCCCTGCGATTAGTGACGTGGATGCTCTTGTTGAAATTATTGAGCTCATGGGTGGTAGTGTCACACGTGATGGAGACAGTCTTGAAATTGATCCTCGTGGTGTAAAAGATATACCGATGCCTTTTGGCAAAATAAATAGTTTGCGTGCTTCTTATTATTTTTATGGTAGTCTTCTAGGGCGCTATGGCCAGGCAACAGTAGGATTACCAGGTGGCTGTGATTTAGGACCACGTCCGATAGACTTGCATTTAAAAGCTTTTGAAGCAATGGGAGCGACTGTCACTTATGAATTGGAAGCCATGCGTATTGCGACAAATGGTCAGCCTCTTCATGGAGCACATATTTATATGGATACAGTGAGTGTTGGAGCGACGATTAATACTATGATTGCTGCGACTAAAGCCAACGGCCGTACGGTTATTGAAAATGCTGCGCGTGAACCAGAAATCATAGATGTGGCAACTCTCCTTAATAATATGGGAGCTCATATTCGTGGTGCAGGTACAGATGTTATCACCATTGAAGGTGTCGAGCAGTTGCACGGCACACGCCATCAAGTGATTCCAGATCGTATTGAGGCAGGTACCTATATTGCTCTGGCAGCAGCTATCGGTCAAGGTATCAAAATCACAAATGTCCTTTACGAGCATCTAGAAGCTTTTATCTCTAAATTGGAAGAGATGGGTGTCCGTATGACAGTCAATGAAGATAGTATTTTTGTGGAAGCACAAGAGACACTTAAAGCAGTAAACATTAAGACTGCTCCATATCCAGGTTTTGCTACAGATTTACAACAACCGTTAACTCCATTGTTGTTAAAAGCCAAAGGAAGAGGAAAAATCATTGATACTATTTATGAAAAACGTGTCAATCATGTCCCTGAAATGGCTCGTATGGGAGCAGGTATTCAAGTATTAGGTGGCCAAATTGTGTATGAAGGAGGCCGTGAATTAACAGCCGCTCCAGTTAAAGCATCTGATCTTCGTGCAGGAGCAGCTCTTGTAACAATGGGACTTATGGCACAAGGCACAACTGAGATTACCAATGTTGAGTTTATTCTACGTGGATATTCTGATATCATTAAAAAATTGACAGCCTTAGGTGCAGACATTACACTGGTGGAGCAATAATTGTTGCTATATCATTCTATTAAAATAACAAAAATCAGGAGGTTGGAACAAAAAATATTTCAACCTTCTCTTTTTATTTTTACAGACAATGGTAACTAAACTAAGCTTTCTAGATAGACTTGAAAGCTATTTTTATAGTGGTTTGAATCAATAATAGGATACAAAAGAGTCGTAATAAAGCGGGAATTAGTTCACATGTCTCTGATTCGATGGTGTCCTGTTTTAGTTTCATTCTACTATACAAGAAATTGAAAAAAAGGATAGATCAATCTTGTAAAGTCGGTATCAATAAAGCTATTTCAAGTCTGTTGAACATTGTAGAGATGAAGCTTAAAATTGAGATAATAAGGAGACGACAAAATGTTGAAATTATGGCTTCTGTTTCACTTTAGTGGATAATGTCGCCCTTTCATACTTTTAATGTTTTCAACCTTGTGGAAAAGTGTTAGAAATATAGCTGGGAAAACTCAGAAATTTAACAATTTCGAATGCCGTAACTAAAAACCTTAATGCGGTATCGTTTAGGGTATCTCTCTGGTTCAAATAAGGATGGAGATGTGATTTTATCTGCTACATTTAATATTGCAGATGTTAGTAACTCTTAGTTTATTATTGAGCGAAGAAAATGATTAGCGGCTGTGCGGATGGTCATAACTGGATGAAAAATATTTTTAATCATGATTAACTACAAAAATACAGAAACCGCTTGCGTAAAAATTGCATATTTGGTACACTAATGAAGAGAATGTATTAAGGAGGAATGGACGTGAAAACGACAGACATCAACTTACGTCAAGCGGTGATTTACTCGCTCTATGTACGCAATTTTTCTGAAGAAGGAACCTTTAAAGCAGTTATTCCGGAATTGGATCGTATTAAAGCATTGGGGACAGATATTGTTTGGTTCTTACCATTTTATCCAAATGGAGAAGTGGCAAGAAAAGGGACGGTCGGTTCGCCATATGCTATTAAGGATTACCGATCAGTAGATAATCATTTTGGAACTTTAGAGGATTTTGAAGAATTGGTTTCAGAAATTCATGATCGTGGGATGAAAGTAATGATTGATATTGTTTACAATCACACCTCGCCAGATTCGATTTTAGCTCAGGAACATCCAGAATGGTTTTATCACAAACCGGATGGTTCATTTGGAAATCGTGTTGGAGACTGGTCTGACATTATTGATTTAGATTATGAGCATCGTGGCCTGTGGGATTATCAAATTGAGACTTTAAAACTTTGGGTTAACCGAGGTGTTGATGGTTTCCGCTGTGATGTCGCTCCGCTGATTCCATTAGAATTTTGGAAAGAAGCTCGTCAGAAAGTTGAACAGGTTAAATCAGATGTGATTTGGCTTTCAGAAAGCATTGAGCCAGGTTTTATTAAATATATGCGTAGTCAAGGTCTTACAGCACTTAGCGATAGTGAGATTTTTCAAGTCTTTGACATGGCTTATGATTACGATGTTCGTGGCCTATGGGTGGACTATCTGGAAGGGAAAATACCATTATCAGCTTATATTGATCGCCTGAATTTACAAGAGGTTATATTCCCGGCTAATTATATTAAACTTCGTAATCTTGAAAATCATGATAATCGCAGAGCAGCAGACTTGATTTCGGATAAAGATGAGCTTTTGAGATGGACAGCATTTAATTACCTTCAAAAAGGAGCTGTGCTTATTTATAATGGACAAGAACGACAAGCTTTGACAATTCCGAGTCTTTTTGAAAATGATCCGATTAATTGGTCTGGTGAAGATATTTCAGAATATTTGACAAAGATGGCTCACATTAAGAAAATGCTACCAATTCAGGGCGATTACCAATTAGTTGCTGATGACCAAAACGATTTAGTGATAGTAACTCATAAAACAGATAAACAAGCGATTGTTGTCATTATTTCTTTTAAAGGGAAAGAAGTTAAAGTTTCATTAGATTTAGCAGACGGTAGTTATGAAAATGTATTTAATGGCGAAAAAGTCAATATTGTCAACCATGAGTTGTTGATATCAAAAGAAGTAATTGTTTTGTCAATTACTGAGTGATATAGAAATTTTTAGGTAGAAAATAAGATTTTTTAGAAAAGTAAAAAAATAACGGAAAACGCTTGCACAAAAATATAGTGTTTGCTATAATTAAATTGTTAAAACAAAACCTATTACGGAGGACCCATTTATGGAATGGAATTGGAAAAAATTTGCATTTGGTGCAGTGACATTGACTTCAGCAGTGACTTTGGCTGCTTGTAGTAGTGGTTCAGGAGATAAAGAAAAGACTGCCTCAGAAGATAAAAAAATAGTGGTATCTGTGGATACAGGATATGTTGATTACATTAAATCTATTGAAGCAGATTTTGAAAAAGAAAATGGTGTAGATATTGAAATCAAGGAAGAAGGAATGATTGACACCCTTGATAAATTATCTACTGACGGTCCAACAGGTGCTGCTCCAGATGTTTTCTTAGCTCCCTATGACCGTGTAGGTGGTCTTGGCGCAGATGGACAAGTTGCAGAAGTTAAACTTGGAAATGAAGCTGATTATGATGAGACAGCTAAAAAATTAGTAACACTTGATGGTAAAATTTATGGAGCGCCAGCGGTTGTTGAAAGCTTGATTCTATATTACAATAAAGACCTTATAAAAGAAGCTCCAAAAACATTTGATGAGTTAATGGCTCTTCAAAAAGATGCTAAATATGCCTTTTCAGGTGAAAATGGCAAAGCTGTTGGTTTCTTAGCTAACTGGACAAACTTCTATTATGCTTACGGCTTGACAGCAGGTTATGGTGGTTATGTCTTTGGTGAAAATGGCACAAAAGCTTCAGACCTTGGTTTGGCTAATAAGGGTGCTGTTGAAGGGTTGACTTATGCGAAATCTTGGTACGATACTTGGCCACAAGGTATGCAAGATGCAACTAAAGCTGGTGATTTCATCACTGAACAATTTACAACTGGTAAAACAGCAGCAATCATTGACGGTCCATGGGCAGCTGCCTCACTAACAGAGGCTGGTGTCAACTGGGGTGCTGCACAAATCCCTACACTTGCTAACGGTGGTAAATACGAAGCCTTCGGTGGTGGTAAAGCATGGGTTGTTTCAAACTACAGCAAAAATATGGAAGTTGCACAAAAATTCTTAGATTATGTTACAAATGAAGCAAATCAATCTAGCTTCTATGACGCAACTCAAGAAATCCCAGCAAATATTAAAGCTCGCGAGTACGCTACTGCTAAAGGTAATGAGTTGACAAGCGCTGTTATCGCACAGTTTGCTAACGCTCAACCTATGCCAAATATTCCACAAATGGCAGAAGTTTGGGAACCAGCAGCAACACTCTTCTTCGATGTGGCATCTGGTAATAAAAAACCAGAAGAAGCAGCAAAAGAAGCTGTATCTACGATTAAAGAAGCTATCGAACAAAAATATTCTGAATAATGAACATGTAAAAAGCTGATTCAGAACATTTCTGTTCAGCTTTTTATCTCTTTGTCTCAGTTGTTGTGGCAGAGAGATAAGAAGCTCTCGCTTGAGATTAGAAAAGGATAAATCATGAATAGAGCGGCGATTTACCATGAGCCAGATTCTCGCTATTGTTTTGCGATTTCAGATAAAATGTTAGTGATTCGATTACGACTTGCTAAGGAAGATAAAGATGCTCAGGTTACCTTAGTTTATGGGATGAAATATGAATATTATAAGCGTCAACAACGCATTCCTCTGCCTTTTGTTGGCTGTGATCATCTACATGCATATTATGAAATTTGCCTTCCTCTTGAAGATGTACGGCTTGCTTACATTTTTCATGTGAAACAGGGTGAGGAAGAATTTTATTATAGCGAAGGAGGTTTCTTTGATGTCTATGATTTTGACTTGAGTTACCAAACTTATTTCCAAATGCCTTATGTCAATGCGGTAGATATTCATCGCCCAGTAGAATGGATGGGGAAAGGAACCTTTTATCAGATTTTCATTGATCGCTTTGCGCGTGGGGATTTTGAGAAAGATGACAGCTACATTGATATGGCTTGGTCCGATAAACCCACACCGCGTAGTTTTGCGGGTGGTGATTTGACGGGGATAACGCAAAAAATGGATTACCTAGAAGATTTAGGTATCACAGCTCTGTACCTTACGCCAATCTTCCAATCACTTAGCAATCATAAATACGATATCAGTGATTACTATGCCATTGACCCACAATTTGGAACATCTATGGCCTTGAAAGAATTGATTGCGGAAGCACATTATCGAGGGATTAAAGTGGTCCTAGATGCTGTCTTTAACCATTCCAGTCATCTCTTGCCAGAATTTCAAGATGTGGTGGTACATGGTAGAGAGTCGAAATATTATGATTGGTTTATGATTGATGGCGATTACCCAACTATGAAACCGCTGAATTATGAAACTTTTGCAACGGTAGCAGAGATGCCTAAATGGAACACCTCAAATCCAGAGGTGCAGGCATATTTACTAGATATTGCTAAATATTGGATTGAAGAATACCATATTGATGGCTGGCGTTTGGATGTCTCGGATGAGATTTCGCATGAATTTTGGCGACAGTTCCGAAAAGTGGTAAAAAATGCTAACCCAGAAGCTGTAATTATCGGTGAGAATTGGCACGATGCTTACCCTTATCTTCAAGGAGATCAATTTGATAGTATTATGAACTATGCCTTCAGTAAGGCTATCTTAGACTATGTCACCAAAAAGGCATACGATGGCAAATGGCTTGCAGAAGCCTTGACAAATTTGAGAATGCGAAATACTTGGCAGGTCAATCAGATGAATTTGAATTTGCTAGATTCACATGACACGCATCGTTTTCTCAATCAATTAGGAGGCGATAGAGATGATTTGTTACTCTCTTTGGCTATCTTGTTAACTTTTGAGGGAAGTCCATGTCTTTATTATGGAACAGAGATTGCGATGGCAGGAGGCTATGACCCCGATTGTCGCCGAGGATTTGATTGGGAAAAAGTTGGCACTACCAATCCGTTCTGGGTGACGGTGCGTGATATCCTCAGATTGCGAAAAACAGAGAAATGTCTTCAAGAGGGAGTTACTGAAATGGTAGCAGATAATGGTGTCTTTATGCTCAAACGTCATACAGCCGGTGTTACTATTGAGTTAAGGGTAAATGGTGGTAACGAAAACCACCCACTTCCTCAAGTAGAGTGTTTATTAAACCATTTGAAAAAAGGTCAAGAACTATTGCCAAAAGGCTTTGCTTTATTGAAATATGAAACGGAAAGGAGTTGAACTATGATTAAGTCAACCACAAAACAAAATCCAAATGTAGCTATGCTTTTAGGAGCTGTTCCAGGGCTAGGACAGTTATATAATAAGCAAACTGCCAAAGGGCTGATGTTATTAGCTGTTTTTGGGCTAGAGCTTGTCGAGTGGCTCGTCTTTGGTATTCCAGCACTGATTGGCTTGATTACTCTAGGAGATAGGCCCGTTGTTGATCATTCGCTATTTCTTTTAATTAAGGGGTCAATGCAACTCATTTTGACGATTGTAATGGTGCTTATCCATGCGGCAAGTATACGTGATGCTAAGTTAACAGCAGAGCGACTCAATCGTGGCGAGAAGGTACCATTGAGTCTAAAAGAGACGATGGATGGGGTTTATGAAAATGGATTCCCTTATCTTTTAATCATCCCAGCGTATCTTGCAATGGCTTTTGCGATTGTTTTTCCAGTAGTGGTAACTCTCTTTATTGCTTTTACCAATTATGATTTTCGCCATATTCCACCACAGAAATTATTGGATTGGGTGGGCGGTAAAAACTTTATGAATATGGTACAATTAAGCACTTTCCGTAAAGCTTTTGGTTCAGTATTAAGTTGGACATTTATTTGGACGTTTGCTGCTTCAACACTGCAAATTGTGATTGGCGTAGCAACAGCTATTATTGCTAATCAATCCTTTATTAAGTTTAGACGTCTATTCGGAGTGATTTTCCTACTCCCTTGGGCTGTACCAGCATTTATTTCAATCATGACTTTTGGAAATTTCTTCAATGACTCAATCGGTGCCATGAATGTTCAAGTTTTACCATTTATTGAAAAATTATTACCATTCTTAGATTTTGGGATTATCCCATGGAAAACCGATGCAACCTTTACAAAAATTGCTGTAATCATGGTACAGGGCTGGTTAGGGTTCCCTTATATCTATGTTTTAGTATCAGGGATTTTACAATCTATTCCAGCCGATCTGTATGAAGCTGCTACTGTTGACGGTGCTAGTGCTTGGCAAAAGTTCCGTCAAATTACCTTGCCAATGATTTTGGCAGTTGCTGCTCCAACCTTCATCTCACAATACACCTTTAACTTTAATAACTTCTCAATTATCTACCTCTTCAATAACGGTGGACCTGGGTCTGTAGGTGGTGGTGCTGGTGCAACAGATATTTTGATTTCATGGATTTACAAATTGACAACTCAGACCTCACCACAATTCTCAATGGCATCAGCCGTTACTTTGGTTATTTCATTGATTGTCATTTCAGTATCTTTGATTAGCTTTAAGAAATTTAATGCATTTGACATGGGGGACAAGTAAATGGCTAAAACTCGTGTAAACAGTTCACTTAAAATGAAACGCTTTTGGATGCAATTTTGGACGTATGCCTACTTGCTTCTGTTAGCAGTGATTATTCTTTTCCCACTGATGGTAACGGTTAGTTCAGCCTTTCGGGCAGGAAATGTCACAGCCTTTACCCTTAATTTTGATACTGAGTGGTCTCTGATTAACTTTCAAAGACTTTTTAACGAAACCTTGTATGGTACCTGGTATTTCAATACCTTGATAGTTGCCTTCTTTACGATGCTGATTCAGGTGACGGTTATTACCTTGACAGGTTATGCTTACAGCCGTTATAATTTTATTGGACGCAAAAAGAGCTTGATGTTCTTCTTAATTATCCAAATGGTACCAACAATGGCAGCCTTGACCGCTTACTTTGTTATGGCATGGCTCTTTAATGCCTTAAATCAATACTGGTTCTTGATTTTAATTTATGTCGGTGGCGGTATCCCGATGAATGCCTGGTTGATGAAAGGCTATTTTGATACGGTGCCTTATGACTTGGATGAGTCAGCTAAATTAGATGGCGCAGGGCACTTACGTATCTTTGCTCAAATCGTCTTACCACTAGTAAGGCCAATGATTGCCGTGCAAGCCCTCTGGGCATTTATGGGACCATTTGGTGATTACATGCTTGCTAAATTCTTGCTTCGTTCTCAAGAAAACTATACTGTAGCTGTCGGGTTACAAACCTTTATTTCTGATGCTAAAAACCAAAAAGTAACCTTATTTGCTGCAGGAGCCATCTTAATTGCCGTCCCTATCTCAGTATTATTCTTCTTCCTGCAAAAGAATTTCGTGTCAGGTTTGACAAACGGAGGTACAAAAGGTTAGGGAGAAGTCAAGGAGTTTACCATGTTATCTCAGAAATTTCCCTTTTCTTATGTGACCAATATGCTGACGCCTCGCAACATGTTTGCGGGGCGAACGGCTTATTCTTGGTGGCAATTACTTGTGATTGTCATCTTTCTAAATGCCCTCATCTTAATGCCTGTCAGCTTTCATTATGCTGGTATGGAGACGTATCAGATTGACCGAATTGTTGACAATGGTTTAGCTGCGGTGACCGAAAAGACCTATCCGGCTCTGCGAGGTGGAAGTATTCAAGAAGGCCGTTTTTCAGGAGTATCTCAGTTGATTGAGACAGAAGAAGCTGTTATAGCGGTTCTTCCTGATGCTAAAACACAGGAAGCCTTAGCCCAATCACAGAAGTATGGTATCGTGTTAACGACTGATAAATGGTATTTTTACTACCCGAATGGTTCAGTTATTGAGAGCTTTCTTTCAGGGCAATACAATTTGTCACAATTAACGAGCCGGAACGCTGTTTTAGACTTCCTAAACCAACAATGGTACAATAGTCATAGAGCAGAAGTTTTCGTCTTTGTTATGCTTGTCTATGCAGCACTACTTTATCTTGGAAGTGGTTTAGTTGTCATTGCAGGAGGAGTTACGCTTTATTTAACACGTAAAGCAGGCATCTTTGATTTGAAAACTTTTAAAGGCTGTGTAGGCTTGTTGGCCAACTGTCTAGGTCTTCCAAGTCTGTTAGCAGTGTTAGCCAATTTGACAGGTTTAGTAGAAAATCCTATCATGGTTATGAACACGCAAGTATTTGGTAGTATTTTAATGCTAATGGTAGTATTATATCGCACGGGATTTCGTGATAAACAATTGAGGAAATAAGTATGGTTACGATTAAAGATGTTGCAGAGCGGGCTGGCGTTAATGCCTCGACAGTGAGTCGGGCGTTAAAAGACAGTTCGACTATTTCACAAAAAACAAAAGAAAAAGTGAAGAAGGCAATGGCAGAGCTTGGCTATGTGCCAAATGTGGCTGCGAAGATGCTAGCTAGTGGTCTAACACATGCTGTTGGTGTGATTTTTCCGCCTCTTTCTAATGAAGAGCGCGTGACGCACCCCTTCTTTATGGAGATTTTGACCGTTATCAATGATGAGGCGAAAAAACGCGATTTTACTGTGTCAATAGCAACTGGAAGTACTGTTGATGAATTGAAAGAGCAAGTTCAGTTGATGTATCGCCAACGTTTGGTAGATGGTTTTATTGTTCTTTATTCTTCAACGGACGATCCTGTTCGGCGCTATCTGATGGAAAATAAAATTCCCTTTGTTATTGTTGGGCAGCCAGAAGAATTTGAAAATGAGGTCACATATGTTGATAATGATAACCAACTTATGTCAAAAACAGCAGTTGATTACATGAATCAACGAGGTCATGAAAAAATGCTGTTTATTACCGATGACCTACAAAGTGAAATCTTTTCCGAGCGCTACATCGGTTACCTCAAGGGATTGAATAAGTTGCAGCTAGAAAATCATTCCGCTGTCTTGTTTAATCGTAAAGATCCTGAAGGGTTAGAGAAATTTATTGAAACCATTCACCACCATCATATAACAGCATTGATTGTTATCGATGACATGTTGGCCTTACGAGTGATGCAGTTCCTTTCTTTCTATGATTTAAAAGTCCCAGATGATATATCAATTATTTCCTTCAATAACTCTGTCTATGCTAAAATCATGCATCCGTATTTAACCAGTTTTGATATCAATGTCAAAAGATTAGGGCGTTCAAGCCTTGTGCGCTTACTTGATATGGTTGAAAAACGCATGCCTCATACAGAACGTGTCATCATCCCGTTCTTATTGAAAGAAAGAGAAACCGTGAGGAATTTATTAAAAGGTTAAACTAGGAAGAGTTATAGTTTAGTAAGTTTTTTCTGAAAAATCTGAGTTATCTCAGATTTTTTTGTAAATTTACAAGAATTTGCTTGACTTGCGCAAACGCTTGCGTTATGATAGTTATAGAATATCGCAGGAGGAATTCCGTATGAAGAAACGTTTAAGTGGTGTCTTGATGTCAGTAACATCTCTTCCAGGACTACAGGGAGTTGGTACTTTTGGTCAAGCGGCTTATCAATTTGTAGATTTTTTAAAAGAAACAAAACAAACTTACTGGCAGATTTTACCCCTAACAACAACAAGTTATGGAGACTCACCCTATCAATCTTTTTCTGCCATTGCAGGAAATACCCATCTGATTGATTTGGATTTATTATCTCAAGCGGGTTATTTGGATACGACAATTTATGAAAATATCAATTTTGGTGATAATCCAGAGGAAGTTGATTACGCACGTATCTATGAACTCCGTCGTCCAATTTTAGAACAAGCGGTTGCTGGATTTTTAGCCAGTGAGGATGGGCCTGCTCAGTTAGCAGAATTTGAACAGGCAGAGCAGTCATGGTTAGCTGATTTTGCTGAGTTTATGGCTATCAAAGAACACTTTGGCAATCGAGCGCTTCAAGAGTGGGACGACTTGTCTATTGTGGAACGCCAACCAGAAGCTCTAGAAAAATATCGCCAGCAATTAGCAGATAAAATCACTTATTTCAAGGTGACGCAATATTTCTTCTTCCAACAATGGAAAGCCTTAAAAACGTATGCCAATGAGCAAGGTATTCAAATTATTGGTGACATGCCAATCTATGTATCAGCTGACAGTGTGGAAGTTTGGACCATGCCTGAGCTCTTTAAAGTAAGTGCTGATAAGAAACCAATCTTCATTGCAGGGTGTCCACCGGATGAATTTTCAGATGTAGGTCAACTTTGGGGTAACCCAATCTACGCATGGGATAAACATGCTGAAACAGACTTTGCATGGTGGGTTTACCGTATCAAAGAAAGTTTTAAAATTTATGACCTGCTTCGCATTGACCACTTCAAAGGTTTTTCAGATTATTGGGAAATTCCAGCAGGATCTGACACTGCCCGACCAGGGAAGTGGGTGTCTGGACCAGGTGTTGCATTGTTTGATGCAGTGAAAAGAGAACTTGGTGACTTACCAATTATTGCTGAAAACCTTGGGTATATTGATGAGAAAGCTGAAAAATTATTGGCAGACACAGCTTTTCCAGGCATGAAAATTATGGAATTTGGTCTCTTTGATACAACTGGTCAAAGCTTTGATCTTCCACATTTTTACACGTCAAACACAATTGCCTATACTGGTACTCATGATAATGAAGTGGTCAATGGTTGGTATGACAATTTATCAGAAGAACAACAGAACTTTGTTGACAAATATTTGCACCGCTCAGTAGATGAGCCAATTACGCAAGCAATGTTGCGTACGCTTTATGCTACTGTTAGTGATGTGGCAATTGCATGTATGCAGGACATTTTGGATAAGGGTGCTGAATCTCGTATCAATATGCCAAATACTGTCGGTGGTAACTGGCAATGGCGTATGCTTGCAGAAGATTTAACGCCTGAACGCAAAGCATTTTTAACAGATATTACTGAGCTTTACGCTCGTACTCCAGAGAAATAAAGAAAGGATTGAGTGTTAGCATTTAAACGGAGCTAACATTATCAAAATAGGAATTATGTCTGGTACATTTACGAATTATCTTGAAACAAAAGGATACGTTTTGGCTCAAATGAGCAACGAGGAAATCTATGTAGCGCTTTTGAATTTTGTCAAAGAAGCTGCTGCAAGCAAAGGAAAAAACACAGCAAAACGTAAAGTTTACTACATTTCAGCTGAATTTTTGATTGGTAAACTTTTATCAAATAATTTGATTAACCTAGGTATCTACAAAGACATCAAAGAAGAATTGGCACAAGCTGGAAAATCAATTGCAGAAATTGAGGATGTAGAGCCAGAACCATCACTTGGTAACGGTGGTCTTGGACGTTTAGCATCATGCTTTATTGACTCTATCTCTAGCTTAGCAATAAATGGTGAAGGTGTGGGTCTTAACTACCACTGTGGTTTGTTCAAGCAAGTCTTTAAACAAAACCAACAAGAAGCAGAAGCAAACTTCTGGATTGAGAATGATTCATGGTTGGTTCCAACAGATATTTCTTACGAGGTGCCTTTCAAAGATTTCACATTAAAATCTCGTTTGGATCGCATTGATGTTCTTGGCTACAAAAAAGAGACTAAGAACTACCTTAACCTGTTTGACATTGATGGACTAGATTACGGTCTCATTAAAGATGGAATTTCATTTGATAAGACAGAGATTCAGAAAAACCTTACCCTTTTCCTTTACCCAGATGACTCTGACAAAAATGGTGAATTGCTTCGCATTTACCAACAATATTTTATGGTGTCAAACGCTGCACAGCTCTTGATTGATGAAGCGATTGAGCGTGGTTCAAACCTTCACGACCTTCACGAGTATGCTTATGTACAAATCAACGACACTCACCCATCAATGGTTATCCCTGAGTTGATTCGTCTCTTGACTGAAAAGCATGGCTTTGACTTTGAAGAAGCAGTAGCAGTTGTCTCAAAAATGGTTGGTTACACTAACCACACCATCCTTGCAGAAGCTTTGGAAAAATGGCCACTTGACTACCTCAATGAAGTGGTGCCACATTTAGTGACCATCATTGAAAAGTTGGATGCAATGATTGCCCAAAAAGTGCCAGACGTAGCCCTTCACATCATTGATGAGAATTACCGCGTTCACATGGCGCACATGGATATTCATTTTGCAACATCCGTTAACGGTGTAGCAGCCCTCCACACAGAAATCCTTAAAAACTCAGAACTTAAAGGATTTTACGAGTTATACCCTGAAAAATTCAACAACAAAACGAACGGAATCACTTTCCGTCGTTGGTTAGAATTTGCCAACCAAGATTTGGCTGATTACATTAAAGTTTTGATTAGTGATGATTACTTAACGGATGCGACAAAACTTGAAAAACTGTTAGCTTTTGCTGATGATCAAGCGGTGCATGCGAAATTAGCAGAAATCAAGCATAATAACAAATTAACTCTTAAACGTTATTTGAAAGAAAATAAAGGCATTGAATTTGACGAAAACTCTATTGTTGACACTCAAATTAAACGTTTCCACGAGTACAAGCGCCAACAAATGAATGCCCTTTACGTGATTCATAAATACTTGGAAATCAAGCGTGGCAATCTTCCAAAACGCAAAATTACCGTTATTTTTGGTGGTAAAGCTGCACCAGCTTATATCATTGCTCAGGACATTATCCACCTTATCCTATGCTTGTCTGAATTGATTAACAATGACCCGGAAGTAAGCCCATATCTCAATGTTCACCTTGTAGAAAACTACAATGTAACAGTAGCTGAGCATTTGATTCCTGCGACAGACATTTCAGAGCAAATTTCGCTCGCCTCAAAAGAAGCATCCGGAACTGGGAATATGAAATTCATGCTAAATGGTGCTTTGACTCTAGGTACCATGGATGGTGCCAATGTGGAAATAGCAGAGTTAGCAGGTGCTGAAAACATCTATACATTTGGTAAAGATTCCGATACCATTATTGACCTTTATGCAACAAGTGGTTACGTTTCTAAAAAATATTATGACGAGCATCCAGTCATCAAAGAAGCAGTGAACTTTATTATTAATCCGCTTCTTCTGAACTTAGGCAATGAGGAACGCTTGGAACGTCTCTACCTGGAATTGCTTAACAAAGACTGGTTCATGACCTTGATTGACTTAGAAGAATATATCGGAGTCAAGGAACAAATGTTGTCTGATTATGAAGATCAAACCGCTTGGATGACAAAAGTCATTAAAAACATTGCTAAAGCAGGTTTCTTCTCATCTGACCGTACCATAGAACAGTACAACAAAGACATTTGGCACTCAAACTCATTGTAAAAATAATCATTTGGATGTATTACTATCAGAAAAAAGCTCTTTTCCAATAATTTTGGAAAGGAGCTTTTTGTGATAACTCGGGAGAAGAAAAAATTATAGTGGATTGAGAAAATAATAGGACAAGGCTAGGAGCTGCCGATAGAACTAGAGTTCATCAAAGCTACTTAATGATGTCCTGACCTTTATTCAATCCACTATAGTACGACGATAAAGGATAATCATAGTTGGAAATTGAAATGAGACTTCATTAATATTAAGGAGGTTGCTTTAAAACAATAGGAATTACAAATGTTTAAAAATATAGCGTAATGGAACCTTACCTTTCGTTGTCTAAGAGAACCTTCCTACTTGCATGAACTACAACTAGCTTAGCATCGTCTAAGACGTACATACCTTGGAAATCTCCTGTATTTAGAGCTGCAATGGCCTCATTGGAGAAGTGCTGAGCATGGAGGTCAAATGTTATCGTTTTGTGGTCAAGGAGTGCGGAGAAACGCTTATAATCTTTGCCATGTTCTAGTACCAATTGTTCAGGGAGTTGCTCAATAGTAGCAATACGTTCTTTGATTTCTAAATCAAGAACTTTTGCTACTTTAAAGATATGGTAAGTACCTTCGGTATCTCCTTTTTCGATTAAGAGGGCACCATAGTGATCAGTGTTTATGGTTACTGCGATACCAATAGCTCCAGTATTGATTTTAGTTTCTTTAGTATCAATATCAATGGTAAATTTTTCCTGATGTTCGGTTTGTCTGAGTGCTAGAAAACTTGGTGTTCCTACATTGGATAATGTGAGAGAAGAGCCAGACAGGATTAGTGTTCCATTTGTAAGACTCAATCTGGCTGTTAGAGAATCTCTAAGGCTAACCCATTCGGGATGTAATTTATCTTCTGAAAAATCATCAACAAAGTCAGTTAAGTCTTGATTTTTGAGTGTTTTAGCATGTTCTGGGAAATCTGTTAAATCAACTGTAAGTGTTGGAGTACCATTGTAAATACTTGGCCACTCCGTTGACCAATCAACGGGGTATAATAATGTTTCACGGCCAATATTGGTAATTTGGATGTGATCAATGGCAGTAGGACGAGTTCCCAAGCAAGTCAACCACCAATTACCCGAAGCGTCTTGGAAGAGATCGGCATGACCAATATTTTGCAAAGGTTCATCCGCACGATCTCGATTAGTGAAAAGCGGATTTTGTGGTGCTTCTTCGTAAGGCCCCCATAAGGACTTGCTACGGAACATGGTAATCATATGCCCTAATCCAGTTCCACCTTCTGCGGCTAAGAGATAGTACCAGTCGTTTCGTTTAATGATATGTGGCCCTTCGACATCACGTCCACCAGTTCCTAGACTTAGGACTTTTGGGCCTTTAAGAATAGTACCACTAGTAATATCAATTTCAACTTGCTGAATGGCTTTAGTGCCTTTATTATCAATATAACCCGTAAACTGGACATAGGCTCTGCCATTTTCAAAAAAGAGATCAGGATCAATACCAAAAATATCGACAACGACACGGTTTCGCTCCCAGATAATATGTCTACCATCGTCACTTAAAGTGCCACGGATAATAAAGTTTTTAAACTCAGCGAAGTTAGTTGTAATAACATAGAAATGACCGTCGTGATAGCGAATGCAGACTGCAAAAATACCTTCATTAGATTTGGAAGAACGTAAATCAGCCTGGCTGACTTCTGTTACGATTGATGGTAATTTCGTCCAATTGAGAAGGTCAGTTGATTTAGAGAGTGCAATACCAGGATAATATTCAAAGGTTGAGTTAACAAGGTAAAAAGTATCCTCTACACGAACGATGGATGGGTCGGGATACATACCACGTAGGATGGGGTTTTGATAAGAAAATGCCATTTTAATCCTCCAAAAGATCAGTGCGATTGATTAGCTTGTAAGAGTTGTGTTTTTGGATAAGTTCAGCAAATTGAGGTTTTTCTCTGTAATGGTCATTTGGGAAATGGTATGCAAATCGTAATGTTTGATTTAGGTCTTTGAAAACCATAGCATGACCTCCGTTTTCACCAAATAACAAATCAGGGAGCTGTTGCCATGGACCAATCACCGAACCAGTCTCAGATTGTGCTAATCCTACTGCATATCCTGTAGTACTCCAAGAAGACCAAATCATGTATAGGTTATTTTGTTCATCCTTAAACAGAGAAGGACCATCTGTGAAATACACATCTTCATCCATGCCAAATTCTTCCTTGGCAAAAGGAACTGGCTTGGCCCAGCTAGCTTCCTTGGCAGAAAAAAGTGTTAATGGATGTTCCTCTCTTACTGAGGTTAAATCCTTGTTCAGAGGTAATAGGCACATGTCACCATCAGGGGAAGTCTCAAAAGAATGAGAAAAAATAAGATAAGGAGTCTCCTTTTCAAAGTATAAGGTGCCATCTATTGCAGCCCAATTTTCAGGCGTTAGACGATCACTGATGAGTTCAAATGGTCCGATTGGTTGATCTGCTTTTAGGACATAAATGCCCTTGGTTTGATTTTTAGCTCCTAGAGTTGTTACCATATAAAACGCATTCTGATAGGCATAAACTTCAGGAGCCCAAAAATTTTGGGTAGCAAAAAAATCATCTGTAGGTTTAAAAACCTCTATTGGTCCTTCCCAATCGGTAAGATTTTGGGAAACATAGCAGTCAAAGCCATCAGCGTCTGACCATGTTGTTTGACTTCTTGTTCCATAGAGATAGTAGGTCTCATTATGCACTAATATGTATGGATCTCGAATATTAATTTCTTGACGCTTCATAGAACTATCTTTCTAATGCCATATTAGATTGCCAAGCTGATAAGACTTCTTTAAAATTAAGTTCAGATGTATTGTTAAAGCGCTTGGTAGCCTGACTTAATTCAACTCCTCCGACAGCGATCGAAGTGGCTCCAGAAGCATTGATAGCAGATACACCAGCAACTGCATCTTCAACCCCAATACAGTCTTTAGGATTGAGATTAAGAGATTTAGCTGCTGCCAAAAAAATGTCTGGTGCAGGTTTTCCAGCAGCGACTTTAGCAGGATCAGCAATGGCGTCAAAAGCGTCTGAAAGGCCTAATTTTTTTAAGATTAATGGTCCATTTTTAGAAGCTGATGCTAGGGCGATTTTGACATGATTTGATTTGAGGTCGCTGATAAATGATGTGATGCCAGGTAGGATGTAATTTGGATTTAAAACATTTAATGCTTCTACATAGGCTTCATTTTTTTCAGCTGCTAGAGCTCTGAACTCTTCATCTGAGACTTGGATATTAAGATAATTTAAAATAACATGGAGTGAATCCTCGCGGCTAATCCCTTTGGTTTTTTCTTCTAATTCATCTGGTAAATCAGCGTTAAAGTGTTTTTTTACCAAATTTTTCCAAGCAGCAAAGTGAAAGACGGCAGTATCTGCAATCACACCGTCAAGGTCGAAAAGTGCACCTTTAAACATAGATATTTCCTTTCTAAAAAATGAGAAGAGAGTGGGACAACAATCGTTAAATCGCCAACAAATGACTCTCGCTCTCTGGTTTATAAACTTAGGCTGAAACTGTCCAGTGGACAGTTTCACTCTCACATCCGTATAGTTCAAAAGGTTTGGGAAACCTTTTAAGGTGGGGAATAAGGCGAACGAAGTTCGTCTCAATCGTTAAGGTCTGGGAGATCTTTGGAGGTTGGAAATAAGATGAACGATGTTCATCACATTCGTATAGGATGGCCGCTAACGATTGTGTGGTATTCAAATAGTCCAGTAGACTATTTGAGGTGGACACTTGAAAATGAAGAACTGTCCAGTTGCAGACCTCCAATCAACCACTGCGTCGATCTGTTATTACTATCAAAAAGAGAAGGTTGAGATATTTTGTCCCAACCTCGTTTCTCATATAAACTAGCGTTGTGCCAAAATGACAGTTGATTCTAATACTTGATTCACCATTTCGAGATTTTCCTCTGAAATGGTGATGAATGGCAAAATAGCATTTACTTTGGCTAGTGACATTTTACCAAGACCACCATTTACAGCTTCGGTATCATTTTTAAAGAAGCCTAGTATTGGATTTTCAGTATTAATGGCATCAATTTGCTCCACAAGATATGGGTCAGCCATGATTTCAGCAACCGTCGTCTCAGCAGAATAGTGCTCGATGTAATTTTCGGTTGGAATATAGCTAATAGAATAGTTACCAGCAGTCAGATTAAACTGTCCTCCTATGTGGTTAGCACCATTAATGGTCACAACGACGTTTTTAGAACGTGGAAGAGTCACTTGTGCAGTACTACCAAATGGAACACTTAGATTGAGTTTAATGGTGTGCTTGTCATCACTTTCAATCTGATAAGCGACAGCAATTTTCCCATAAGGAGAATCAAAGTGAGCGTCAATAGTATCAAGGCGATAGTCAAATTCAGGAGCAAAATCAAAGACTTTGTAGCCGTTTTGAGGGTTACGGATACCAACAATATATTTGTAAGCCCACTCCATGATAGCACCGATAGAATAATGGTTGAGAGAGTTCATTCCCTCAGGGTTCATATGACCATCCGGTTCTACGGAATTCCAACGTTCCCAGACGGTTGTTGCTCCCATATTAACAGCATATAGCCAGCTTGGTAAATCTTCCAAAAGGAAAATTTTTGTGGCTAATTTATGTTGCCCATATTTTGATAGCATTTGGTTGATGTATGGTGTTCCGATGAAACCAGTCTTAAGATGATCATCATCTTTGCTTAAACGTTTGATCAAGTCAGCAGTAACCCGTTGGCGTTGCTCTGTAGGAACCAGTTCGAATTGAAGAGCTAATGCATAAGCTGTTTGTGTATCAATAGTTAATTTACCGTTAGCTGAAATATATTCATCACGAATGGCTTTGAGAATGTTTTTAGAAAGAGTTTCATAAGCTAAGGCATCATTAGTATCGCCAATCAATTTAGCGGTTTCGGCAACAATATGTGCAGAATAGTGATAGTAAATAGATGCGATAAAATCTTCGTCTGTTTTACCTGTTGGCATAGCAGGATTTTCACCGTCTAGAGCCAACCAGTCCCCAAATTGGAAGCAGCCTGTCCAGAGATTTTCAGTTTTAGTATTGCGACCAATCCAATCAACCCAAGCCTTCATATTGTCATAATGTTCTGTTAAGATGCTAGAATCTCCCGTAGCTTGGTAACTGTTCCAAGGGACAAAGGTAGTGACATCTCCCCAAATAGCACCACCACCATCAGGATTACCAAATGATGGTGCATACATTGGGGAACGACCATCATTAAGTTTTTGTTCAATGGCAACATCTCGTAAAAATTTGCGGAAGAAGGCATAGGCATCCATGTTGAAGAGGGCTGTATTTGAGAAGACATTTGTATCTCCTGTCCAACCTAGACGTTCGTCGCGTTGCGGACAATCGGTTGGAACATCAAAGAAATTGCTCTTTTGCCCCCAGATAACATTTTGGAAAAGGCGGTTAACCTTTGGATTGTTGGTTGTAATGCTGCCTGTTGAAGGCATGTCTGAATAAACAACATCAGCCTTAAAGTCATCGGCAACGATATCGGTGAGGCCTTCCACCTTCATGTATCGGAAACCATAGTAAGTGAACTTAGGTTGTACCCATTTTTCCACACCATCTGAGATGTATTCAAAACCAGCACGGGCAGAACGAAGATTACCATTATAAAAATTATTTTCTTGTAAAATTTCGCCGACTTGTAAGAAGATACGAGTTCCTTTTGGAGAACGATTGTAGAAGCGGAAAATACCAGCGTGATTTTGTCCAAAGTCAAGAACCGTTTCACCAGCAGGTGTCTGAAGTACCTCCTGAACATCAAGGGTTTCTTTGACAATGAGAGGTAGGCTAAGACGGTCTGTTAAAACACTATTGTCAGCTTCTGCCAGAATAACAGGCTGCCAGTCTGAAATCATATTTGTATCATCACGGTCTTCTCCATAGTAAATCGAAGATTTAGTGACTTGCCCAGAGGTTGTTTCCCAACCTTCATCCGTGACAAAAACATCGTTTGTGCCATCTTCGTAAACAATATGGTATTCAGCAAGCGCGCGGTGCTGATCCCCATAGATACAATCCACGCCTTCAATAAAACCATAAGCCCCTTTAAACCAACCATCAGCAGTTGAGATAAGGAGTTCATGTTGCCCAGAAGAAAAAGCTTCTGTAACGTCGTAGGTTTGAATTTGTACCCACTCATCGTAAGCCGTTTGCCCAGGAGCTAGGAATTCTTTCCCGATTTTCTTGCCATCAATATAGGTTTCATAAACCCCAAGAGCGGTCATATAAAGACGAGCTTGTTTCACGGGTTTATCAATGGAAATAGCAGAGCGAAAAAGGGTATTTTGTACAGACTTATCCTTGTTCGCAATCCATTTGGCGCTGAAAGGTTCAGACATTTTCCCGGTTTCAAAAAAGGTTTGAGCAGTAATAATGTCTTCTGAGGATTTAATCATAACCTCAACATCATAATGCGTCCGAGGAGTGAGTTTTATAGGAACCTCAAAATGATTATTGTCATAGGCCATAAAGTCCGTTTCATAAACGACTGCTTCAGCAGTTGAGATGACTAATTTTTTTTGAACAGCTATGTCTGTATCAGCTTCGATTTTAAAATCAACGCGTAAGCTTTTTAATTCAAAACCAATAGGTTCGGTCATATGATTGATAAGAATACTTGAAATGTTCATTTATTCCTCCTCTAGTTATAATTTAGCAACGAAGTCACCGCAGAATGGGTCAACAGGATTGATACCTTCAAAGGCCTCATTACCAACAATTTTGCGAAGTACAGCTTTGACAGTCTCAGGTGTACCGGTATAGGCATTAATAAATGTTGATAGGTACGGCACGTCAAAAAGGTGGTAGGGGTTTGCAGTAGAAACAAAAACAGTTGGTAAACTTGAAGCAAACCATGGTGCGTTAGCTGCCATAAGTTGGATCCAATTTAAGCGTGTAGTGGTTTGGTTAGAGGCTGTTTCGACATTAGCAACATAAAAGGCCAAATCACATTTTTCTTTCAAATCTTCAACGCCTTCTTCAAACATTTCATGAAAATCCATCTGATAAGGGGTAACCTCAAAACCAAGTTCTGTTAAACCATCCTTGAAAAGATCAGTTACTTTCCCACCTTCTTTAAAGCCCCCTTCGTCAGAATCGCCAAGGACGACAAGACGAATTCGAGGTGTTTTATCTGGTGAAAGTGGTAATAGGTTATCACGATCTTTAACCAGTGTTACTGATTTTTGAGCAATTTTTGATGTGATAGTACCGTGTTCTTCTGTTTTTAAGGTAAGCGTTTCAGGAATAGTAATACCTAGCTTGTTATCCACGGTCAACAGTTGTTGGGACACTTTTGTTGCGATAATGCGTGTGACAGCTTCGTCAAGACGTTCTTTTGAAATGACACCGGTCTCAACTGCCTTACGGATGGCAACGTAATCTTCATCAATATTTTTATTGAACAAAATCATATCAATACCAGCATTGATGGTTTCTGCAAGAAGTTGTTCACGTGGCATAATAACGTTGTAGCCTACCATAGCTGTTGCATCAGTAATGGCTAGTCCGTTAAAACCAAGTTCTGTTCGTAAAAGTCCGTTGATCAACAGTCTTGAAGCAGAAGCTGGGCGGAGGTCCTTATCTGCAATGCTAGGACACAATTTTCTTTCCCAAGCTGGTTGATAGATATGACCAATCATGACACTTGGGGCACCTTTGTCAATTAATGTTTTGTAAATATGACCATAGGTTTTTGACCAATCTTCAGCAGATAAACTGTTAATGCTTGAGAGGAGATGTTGGTCACGTTCGTCCACACCGTCTCCAGGGAAATGTTTGATCACGGGAATGACATGATTTTCTTCTAGTCCTTTTGCCTGAGCCTGAGCCATGTGGAGTACTCGTCTGGGGTCTGAACCAAAGGTGCGCGTGTTGGTGATTGGATTTCTGAAGTTGTAATCAATATCAACGATTGGTGAGAAGCTCATGTTGCAACCGACCTGATTAGCTTCGTAGCTAGCTACTTTTCCCAGTTGATAAGCAGACTCTGTGTCATCAGTCGCCGCCATTTGCAGAGGATTTCCGAGCCAAGTTCCCTCTGAAATAATACCGTTACCACCAGATTCTAAATTAGCTGCAAAAAAGAGAGGAATATTAGCGTGATTCTGAATCGTTTGGATATTCTTTTTGATGGTTGCTGCAGAGCCAGGACGGTACATCATGCCACCAGGTTTATAAGTTTCAATAAAGGTCTCTAGATTGTCATCCTGACCGATAACAAAGAAAAGTTGACCAATTTTTTCGTCTAGGGTAAGATTATTGACGGTTTGAGCAACAAAATCGCTTTGCTCTTGTGTCAAATGAAAGGGAGATTGTGATAAGTCTACCATAGCTGTCCTCCAAATAAATCATTTTCTTCAGTTTATCAATAATTGTTAACGGAAACAATAGCTTAAAATAACCTCTATTGTGTTCATTTCACAGATTTTTGGCGAGGTGTCTATTTTATAGGAAACGCATTCAAAAAATTTGATTAATAACAAATAATAGTATATCCTTTAGGAAAAGATTGAAAGAGTAAGTCTAATGTATAGCTCTGGTCTCATATACGGATTTGAAACGAAGAATGGAGGGCTTTATGAAATATATCGTTTATGGCATCAGTATCCTATTGGGTGGAATAGGTCTTTATCTGCTGTTAGTGACTGTCTTGTCAGATGTAGGTCATTCGAAAGATAGTATGAGACTTTGGGGAATGCTTAGCATTTTACTCAGTGCAGCAATCAGAAGTATCTACAAAAGATATAACCAGCGTCGGCAACAATGACAATACTCCCCAACTGTTTTTCATGCATTTTAGACCAGCTAAGTCTGGTTTTTTGACATCATACACCAAAACCAGCCATTTGTGATGAGGCTGGTTAGTAGTGATGAGTCAACTATTTTTACGAAAAAATCTAGCATATCATGATTATGCGATGAAGGACAAATGATTTTCTCCTGCTTGTAACCATTGATAATCACCATTAGGTGTGATGAAAATAGCTTTTGTTCTAACGGGTAAGTTCACTGAAATAGAGACTCTTGTGCCATTTTTTTCCCAACGAACCGTTAAATCACCATTAGGAGTTTTTAAACGCCCCTCCACCCAATCTAAATGATCTGTGTAATGGGGAAATATGGTATAAGTTGCGGTGTTGTCAATAACATCTGGAAGGTTTATTCCAAGTAATTTTTCAACAATAAAATCTTCAATTGCACCATAAGCATAATGGTTGAGAGAGTTCATATCTGTACCACTGATCGTTCCATCTGGCAAAAGAGAATCCCAACGTTCCCAAGTGGTTGTAGCCCCCATATTGACTTCAAATAGCCAACTAGGAGCAGCTTCTTTGAATAATAGATTAAAAGCTTCTTGTTTTAGCCCATTATCTAGTAGGGCATGTGGTAATGCAGGAGTTCCGGCAAATCCTGTGGTTAAAAATCCATCGTGCTCAGTTAAGTTATTTTTCAAACGGTCAATCAAGTCTTTTTGCGCCATTTCATTTGGGTAAAGACCGTATCGAAGGAGGAGTGATAAACCTGTTTGTGTGTCAATTCGAGTTGGGATACTTTGCCCAGCAAAAGTATTAGCCATATTTTGGCGAATATGCTCAACCTCAGATTGGAGTGTTTTAGGATTCAGGTTTAGTTTATTTTCAATAAAGTAAGTCTTTAGTATTGCTTGACGAATGTCCTCGGTTAATTGTTGGTAAAACTTAGTACGTTTGTCGTTTAAAATGTGGAGTGCTTGTGCCGTATAATTAGCAGAGAGGTAGTAGTAGACAGAAGCTACCAAAGCAGAATCTGTAGCACCAAATACAGAGCCCTTGATACCAGAGTCAAGAGCTAGCCAGTCTCCCAACTGCCAACCAAAATCCCATAGCCTGTTTCCGCCTCTGGCTTCATCTTGTTGATAAATAAAATCAACCCAATCCACCATACTATCTATATGTTTTGCTAGTAACCCCTTGTCTCGGAAATGTTTATAGAGCGTGTAAGGCAGAACAGTAGCAGCGTCTCCCCAAACAGCCGCGCCAGCACTTGTCAAGAAGGGATTTAGCCCTTCTTTATTATCAACTTTAGGAAGAGGGGCAAAGAAAGGTATAGCTCCATTAAGATGTTTTTGTTCTAGACTAAGCATTTGCATAAAATGTCCCAAGAAAGCTCTAGTTTCCATATTATAGCAGGCAGTATTAGCAAAAACAGTGATATCCCCTGTCCATCCCATACGTTCATCTCGCTGTGGACAATCTGTTGGGATACTTAGAAAATTATCTTTTTGACTCCAGCGAATATTGCTCATCAGTTGGTTCAATTTACCATGAGAAGATGAGAAAGAAAATCTCTCATCCATCAAGCTATGAATAGCTTGAGCTTTAAATGTTTTTGCTTCATGTTCGGTTAGTCCTTCAACTTTTACATATCGAAAACCAAAGAAAGTGAAGTGAGGTCTGATAAAGCGCTGGATATCATTATTAAGAATGGTAAAGGTTTGTTTAGCAGTCCGTAAATTATCCGTGTAGAAAGTATCATTTTGCAAGATTTCTGCAAATTGAAAGGTCACTCTTTTTTTATTAGCAGGTAATGTACCACTAATCCATCCTGTTATTTCTTGCCCAAAGTCTAAAATAAGTTGCCCGGCAGCGTCATAAAAAACACAAGGAGTGAAAGATTCCACAATTCCTATTGGTGGGTCGATTCGCCCTTGTAAATTCTGCTTAGTATCGTTGACTTCCACTGTGGTTAAAAGTTTAATAGTATGGCCAAAATTAATAGTTTCGCCATCGTAAATAGAATTATCCTGAATTGCTGTGCTCGTCGTTTTCCAAGAATTGTCGGTAACAATTAATTCAGTGCTACCGTCTTGATAAGTAATATGAAGTTCAGCAATTAGTTTTTGCTTATCCCCGTAAAGGTTTTCAAAACCACCTTCGAAGACAAAACGGCCACGGTACCAGCCGTTTCCTAAAATAAAAGAGAGTTCCATTTCTGGAGTGAGTAAATCAGTCACATCATAGGTCTGATATTGCTCAATGAAATCATAGCTATGATAACCTGGGGTGAAATATTCTTGACCAACCTTTTGACCGTTGAGCTCAACTTCGTAAAGTCCTAAACCAAGGCTGTATAGTCTTGCAGATTGAACTGGTTTGTCCACAGAGATGTGTTTTGAAAAGCGGACGCTTGGTAAACTTTTTTCGTTATAAGTGATCCAATCAGCACTCCAAAGTTCATCCATCTTTGAGGTTTCAAAATGGCTAACTGCTTGACTATTTTCTGTGGAAACTCGCCAAAAATAGTGTTGTCTAGGTTCTAAAAAATCAGCCGTAGTGCTTATGGTATTAAAGGTGTCAATTGTTTCATCTTTCCAAACAATGTCTAAAAATGTACTGTCTTTAGCTACTTCAATGGTGAAAGAGAGATTATCTGGGACGTGTTGAGTAGCCAATTCCCAAGAAAACGTTAAATAATCAAAATGGTACCCAAGGGGCTCATTGATACCATTTACCTTTAAATTATGGATTTTCATGTCTTAGCTCCTTTAAAATATGATTATCGCAGAATGGGTTAATTGGACTAATTCCCTTGAATGAAGTTTCACCAGTTAGTTTAGTAATAGTTGCTTTGATGAAATGCTCATAGTTACAATAAGCATTGATGACGGTGTCGACCATAGGTAAGTCAAAAATATGATAAGGATTTCCAAAGCTAATTAAAGCAGTTGGAATTTCTTTGACAAACCAAGGGAGATTATTTCCTAAACCAAATAAAGTATGCCAGTTGATACGAGCCACGGTTTGATTGCTTGCATTTTCAACGTTAGCAATGTAGAGGACAGCATCATATTTGTTGGTAAAGTCTTGGACGGTATCTAATTCCCAAAAATTAGTTTCAGGTTCATAGATAGTTACATCAAAACCACGTGATTTTAACTCGGAGGTAACTTGCTTAGTTACTCTAGAATTGGATTCAAAACCACCCAAAATTTGAATAAGTAAACGTTTATGATATCTTGGAGTGAGAGGCAGTAGGTTTTGATCGTCTTTGACAAGAGTAATAGAGCGGTCTGCCAGCTCATTTTGCTCTTGTTCGTAGTTTTCAAATTGTCCTGAACCGTGTTCGATGTGTAAGTGTAATCCAAGTGAAGCTTTAGTAGCTAGAATTCTTGTAACAGCTTCATCTAGACGTTCCAGTGTCAAAATGCCATTGGTGATACCGTCTTTCATGAATTGAATATCTTCTTCTAAAACACGATTAAAGAGTAACATGTCACAACCTGCCTGAATGGCATAAGGAACAGCCTCACGACGTTTCATTGCTGATCCAAATCCTACCATAGGACTGGCATCTGTTATGGTTAAGCCGTTAAAACCAAGTTCCTTTCGGAGTAAATTTTGCAAAATCTTAGGATTAAGTGTTGCAGGCATCTCATCATCTGTGTAGGCTGGTAGGGCGATATGGCCAATCATAACTGCTTTAGACCCGTAATCAATCAGTTCTTGGTAGACACGGCCAAATGTTTTGCGCCAAGCAGGCATTGACAAGCTATTAATAGAGGTCAACAGGTGTTGGTCACGTTCATCCACCCCATCTCCTGGGAAATGTTTGATTGATGTCATTAAACCATTATCATGGAAAGCTTGTGTATAGGCCTTGGCATTTTCAATAACATGGTTAACTTGACTACCATAGGTACGGACATTTGTGATAGGATTTCTAAAATTGAAGTCTAGATCAATGACTGGAGAAAATCCCCAGTTTACACCGACTGCCTTACCATCACGAGCAGCTATTTTTCCTAAAGTGTAAGCATCTCGAGAGTCACCTGTAGCAGCAACGGCCATTTGGCGACCGTAGGCAGTTGCTTCAAACGCAGCTCCGTTACCACCATCTTCAAGATTGGCTGCTGTTAATAGTGGAATTTTGCTATTTTCTTGCATGTACTGATAAGTTTTCTGAACCTCTGTAGCTTCTCCAGGGCGGAAAAATAGCCCACCAATACCGAGAGAAATTAAATGGTCGAGGTATTCGGAATCTGTTGAGTAACCGATAGGAAGAAAGAGTTGACCTATTTTTTCATCTAAGCTCAAGTGACTTAGTGTTTCTTGAACCCACTGGATGGCATCATCATCAAGATAGAATGGTTTCTGTTTTAAATTCATGGTATTTTCCTTTCACATAAGACTAAGGAGGGAGCAATGCTCCTCTCCCTAGAGTAAGTATTAATTTTCGTTAACACCTTTAGCGCGTGCTTGAATATCTTTGACAATTTGAGGGAGTTTCTTATCCAAATCATAGAAGAACAATAGGATAATTGAAATAACGGCTAAAAGTATCGGAATATAAGCAAAGACGGCTTTAATAGCAAAGAGTGTTGTTGCTGATTGAGTTGCTGCTCCTGCGACATAGCCACCAGATGCCATGACCAGTCCAAGGATAAGCCCACCAAGTCCTGAACCAACTTTTTCACCAAATGTTGCTGCTGAGAAAATGAGGCCGTCAGAACGGATACCTGTTTTCCATTCACCATAGTCGGCTACATCCCCAAGCATGGCAAATCCAGCCACGGCACCAGGGGCGATACCTAAACCACGAATGACAAGTCCTACAATAACTAAAGTGAAATCGGTAGGGAAAAGTGCAAGGAGAATAGTACCAATTAGCATGATAATATTTCCCAAAATCATCACAGATCTCTTAGATAGTTTGGCCATCAAGAATGGGACAACTAAACTACCTACAAGAATCGGTGCAAAGGAGAGCATACCAAGCAAGGCAACCTTGCTAACATCACCAAGAACATATTGAGTGTAGTAGATATTGATGCCTCCAAGTCCAGAGCTGATAAAGCTAATTAACATTGTTAAAATTAAGATAATCCAATATTTATTTTGGAAAAGGGCTTTAATGTTATCAGCTGTGGAGACCTTTTGTGCCTGATCGGCACTGAGAGCTTCACTATTTTCAAGGACACGTTCCTTAGAATTTTGATGCAGAATAAAGAGCAGAATCACTGAAAAGAGAGCGAATACTGCAGCCATTTTAGTCCAAGATGAAGCGGAAGTTACTTCACCAAAGAAGTTTACAATTTGTAGGACAGCTCCGTTAACTAAGAAGGCTCCAGCGAAACCAAAAATGGTTCGAGAAGTTGAAAGATAGCCACGCTCTTTTGAATCAGATGAAGTCGTTCCAAGCAATGTGTTATAAGGAACCATTGTCATCGTATAAACTCCTGCTAGAGAAATAACGTAAGTTGCAAAAGCATAAATGGCTTTCATACTTTCTGGGAGAAAAGAAGGAGATGTAAATAGTAAAATAAGAGCTAGTGCATAAGGAAGAATCATTCGTTTAATCCATGGTCTCGCTTTACCAGTTACTGTTGACGTTCTATCTACAACGGCCCCCATGATTAAGTCGGATACCCCGTCAAAAACACGAGCAAATAGGAGTATGGAACCTACTACAGTCATTGTTAATCCAATGACATCAGTATAGAAATAGGTAATAAAACCATTGGCGGTTGTAATCATTAGGTTAGCAGCAAGATTACCAAAACCAAATGTAATCTTTTCGCTTAAAGGTACTTTAGTTGCATTTTGTTGAGACATATAATTCCTTTCTAGATATCTATAGATATCTGTAAGCGTTTTATTTCTTTTCATTTTAGTATCTTCCTCAAAAATTTACAATGCACAAAAATTAGTTTATAATGAACTATCTACATATAGGAGGTTGTTATGAATCTCAGAGAGTTAGAAACTTATTTACACCATATTAATGTTATTGAACAAAAACAAAAGGAATCTGGGAAATCTATAAATGATTTTCCTATGTTGAATGAAACAGAAAAACTGTATTTAGATCCCTTGTTTAATATTATACGCTTCCCTAAAAATGCTTTTTTCAAGGAGGGGCAAAATGTATTCATCAGCCGTCATAACAGATTTGCTCCAATGATTGAACACTTACATGACTTTATTGAGATCATTTATGTTTATGCTGGACAGTGTAGGCAAAAAATCAACGGAGAAGAAATAGATTTGCCTCAAGGTAGCCTTTGTGTTCTAGATAGGGATGTCCCACACTCGATTGAACCACTGGGTGAGGAGGATATTCTTATTAATGTTTTGATTAATGAAGAGACATTTTCTTCACTATTTCTTCTACGCTTGCAAAATGATACGAGTCTAGCTACCTCTTTTTTGATGACAGCTTTTGATAAGCAGGCTAGACATGATAGATACATGATTTTTGATACAAGTAGCAATAGTCGCATTCACTTGCAAATGCAGATGCTTTTATCTGAATATTGGTCATATCAAAGTCAACGAGAAACCTTCTTATCTCATTATTTGCAATTAATTTTTATGGAGTTATTTCGTATCTACCGTGATGAAACGTTTGCTCACCATACGTCACAGCGATTTGATTATGCTAAAGTTTTAGATTATATTGATTCTCACTATCAAGGGTTAAAAATTTCGGATTTAGCTCAGTATTTTGGCTATAATAGTAACTATATGAGCAATATGTTAAAAAAGCATACGGGTAAGAATTTTCAAGAAATCTTGTTAGAAAAACGGCTGTTAATCGCATGTGATTTACTATCGAATACGGAACTTTCTATTGATAATATTGCACTTGAATCAGGATTTAACACGACTAGTTATTTTTTTCGGCAGTTTAAAAAACGATACGGTTGCACCCCAAGTGCTTATCGGAAAAATAATGTTTAATCTAGACAGGAAAATTTTTATTATAAATGAAGGATAAGAATAAGGAAGTTAATAATGTTTGATATATTTGATCTTTTAGTTAAATATCGGGAAAAAAGAGATTGGGAAACTATTGTTTCAACAATGCATCCTATTCCAGCAAAAACCTTTGAAGGACAACCTGTTTATGAGTTTTTTCATAACTTAGATGATTCCTTAGATGTTAATCCGCAACCAATTGCTTTATCAGTAAATCCTGTAGACTCCTTTGTTCCGTTTCATTATCATAATCATGTAGAGATGATTATTCCTATTAGAGGAAACTTAGAGATTATAACGGAAAAAGAGCACATCCACCTAACCAAAGGAGATATTTTTATTGTTGGTCCTAATACTATTCACCAAAATTTAAAAACTGGAGCAGATGATTTAGCATTAAATATTGCACTGAAACCTACTGCATTTTCACATACAGATTTAGATTTTTTGAGAAGAAGTGGCGCCAGTAGCTACTTAGCAGATCTTCTTTTTTTTACACCGCAAGAAACGAGTGATGATGAGGGAATCTATACTGTTTTTCATACCAAACCCGAGGACGGTGTTTTACATACGATTAATAATATTGTTTATGAATATTATCGAATTACAGATGGTCAATCAAGTTCTATTATTCGATACGAACTCCTTGTCTTATTTGCAAAATTATTACGCTTATCTATAAAAGAAGAAACAGCAATGGTCAGCAGTCGTAAAAATGAATCAACCTTAATGTCATTGCTTCTCTATATTGAAAAACACTATGCTTCTACTACCTTAGATGAGATGGGAGAATATTTTGGTTTTAACCCGAATTATTTGTCCTCCTACTTGAAAAAACATACAGGTAAGTCTTTTATTAAATTACTTCACTTACAGCGTGTCAATGCTGCTGCGGATTATCTCTTATATACCAATGCACCAATTGAAAAAATTGCAGCTAAAGTTGGCTATGAAAACCCATCTTATTTTTACAAAATATTTAAGAAAATCTTAGGCATGTCGCCAGCTGAGTATCGTAATAGCGGTAAAGGGAAATGACGGTGATCAAATCAAAAGATGGTGTAAAGATTAGATTAACATTATGGGAGAAGTCATGGAGCATCAAGAAATAAAAAGTTTATTGCAGGTTTTGCAAATTGATTTATTGGTAGTAGAGGAATATAAAACATGGTCCTATAATCGATTCCCAGGGACTGAGTTATTGATGAGTAGTCAGGTCCAAGGAGCGTTAAAAGAGATTGTAAGTAAATCTTCTTGTCAATCACCTATTATTTATCAAGATGAATTTGGAGTTTATTATGTAATGTTTTTTGATAAGAATGTTTGTTATTTGCTGGGGCCCATCAGTCTTACTAATTTTTCAGAAGATACCTTAAAAGCTTATTTCTCTTTTTATGGCTTACCAGTTACAGAATTTTACACGAGATATTTTAACTTAGAAGATGTCTTAAATATTACAGGATTGATTGTTAAAATGATTACAGGAAAATTTTTTGAAAAACATTACTTGTTACAAAAGAATCCACATCTTTCAGGTATGCTTGGTAAGTCTTTGGAAATTCCGATTGATAATATCCGTGAAGAGGAGCTCATTCAAGCTCATCATACCTATCAGGAGGAGCGACGTTTGTTAGAGTATGTTAAAAGGGGAGCTGTTGGAGAGGCTCTTGCCTATCAAGAAGCTATGGATAAATCAATTGGTCGACTATCTCATCGAGAAGTTACGCATTGGCGAAATTTAACAATTGTCGCCATCACTTTATCTACCCGTGCTGCTATTGATGGTGGTTTATCTCCAGCAGTAGCTTACAAAATAAGTGATACTTATATTCAACAATGTGATAATAAACAAACAACTGCTCAGTTGATTGCTATTCGAAATCGTGCGGTTACTGATTTGGTTGAAAATGTTCATGAAAACCAAAGAATTCAAACACAATCGAGTTATGTTAGGGCAAGTACAGCTTACATTGATAAACATTATCGAGAGAAAATATATTTGGAGGATGTAGCAGATTATGTAGGACTTAGTCCCTCTTATTTTTCAAAACTCTTTAAAAAAGAAGTTGGTCTATCTTTCCAGAATTATGTGACACAAGTTCGATTGGAGTATGCAGCAAATTTACTTCGCTATTCAACGGAAAGTTTGTCTGCTATTTCTGAATATGTTAATTTTCCATCGCAGAGCTATTTTGGAAGGTATTTCAAATCGTATTACCATATGACACCAAAAGAATATCGACATTTATATCAGGTAGTGGATTAACGACTGAATAAGGATAAAAAAAACGTAAAAAGGATACAAAAATAAAGTTGTAAACGCTATTATATAACCATAACTAAACTAAATGGATGTGAGGAAGAAATATGTTTTCTTTTGCAACAAAGCATAATGACCCTGATAAGGTTCTTGGATGGGGAGAACGAATTGGTTACGCCTCTGGTGCTTTTGGCTGGAATATGGTTAATGGTATCATTGGAACGTTTTTGACCGTATATTTTACCAATGTAGCCCTATTAGATGCTGCAGTTATTTCAACGTTAATTGCAGTCTCAAAGTTATTTGATGGTGTGTCAGATTTGATTGTTGGACGGATGGTGGACAATACTAAGTCTAAATTAGGGAAAGCTCGTCCTTGGTTACTTCGGATGACAATTCCATTTGCTATTTCGACAATTTTGCTGTTTTTTGTTCCCTCTGGCTTCCCCACAGTAATGAAATATGTCTATGTCTTTGTGATGTATAATTTGGTAAATACGGTATTTTTAACAGCGATTCAGGTGCCGTATTACTCATTAATTTCACTCTTGACTAGAAATGCCTATGAACGTGGATTTTTAGGAAATATTCAGCAGATTTTTCAAACTTTAGGAAATGTCTTTATCAATTCTATATTTACAATTTTATTAACACGATTTTCTAGTAGCGCTGAGACGTACATGACACAACAATCATTTACTTTAGCAATAGCTAGTATTATGGTTTTGATGGTCATTGCGAACTTTATTACGGTAGTGGCAACAAAAGAACGTATTACAGATAACCCATCAGAAGTTGCTGATAAGGAAGAGGATAAGGTTCCTATTAAAGATGCTATACGAGCACTTTTGAGGAATAAATATTGGGTAATGATGTTCTTTACCATGCTAGTAGTTTTCTTTGTCATTATCTTTTATTCAATTGGCGGTGTCTACTATGCTATCTATGTCTTTGGTGATATGGGACAAATTAGTTGGATGAATAATGCTATTTCTATTGCTCAATTTGCGATTATGTTTGCAACACCATTCTTTATGAAGAAGTTTGGGAAACGACCAATTTTTGCTATTGGTATGCTCCTATTGACACTTGGCTTCTTTGGGTTTAGCCTTGTTGAATCAAATAAGTCTCTCATGATTTTCTTCAATGCCCTTAAAGGTATGGGCTTAGGAATGTCTGGCGGAATGGCTATGGGACTTGTTGCAGATACTATTCTTTATGGTCAATTGAAGTCTGGAATTAACACTGTCGGACTTGGAAATGCAGGAGTATCTGCTGCGCAGAAAATTGGCCTAGGTCTTGGACAAGCTATTTTTGGATGGGTTATGTCCGGTGCAGGATTTAATCCAGCACTAGATACTCAAGGTATTGCTCAGCCTGAAACAGTCATCACAGCCATTCGTATGATGTATAACTATATTCCAATGGCAATGACAGCAGTAGTATTTGTTATGATGGCGGTTTTCTTCAATCTTGAAAAAGACTTGAGAGCTCTTAAAGAAGAAAAAGGTCTAGTCAATTAAGATGGGAAGTGACAGATGTTCAATCTGTCACTTCATTGGTTTAGAAATAGGAGAAAAGAGTTTACAATGGAAGTAGTAGAAGTCAAGGTTAACGGGATGTATAATCCGATTGGATTTGATTTTTCGACAATTCGTGTTGCTTGGAAAGTCATAGAGAGTGTCGGCACAAAACAGGCACATGTAAAGATTGAGATTGCCCTGTCAAAAGATTTTTCAGAAATTCTCTATAAAAAAAGCGGAACTGAGCTATTGCAAACGGGGACAACATTAGCTTTTAGTGCACAGCCAGAAACACGCTATTTTGTCCGTGTCACGGTAACAGATAACTGTGGAAATACAACCATGTCAGCACCAGCATTTTTTGAAACTCCTAAAAACAATAAATGGCAAGGGCAATGGATTACGGGTCGGGAGGACAAGGAGACTCACATTTCCCTGCAAAAGTCGTTTGATTTAAATGGTGAAGTCAAATCGGCACGTCTCTATATATCTGGACTTGGGCTTTTTGAAGCCAGTCTTAACGGCCAAAAGATTGGGGATGAAGTCCTAACACCTTACTATAGTCGCTATCCTGATGAGGTACAGTTTCTTACTTTCGATGTTACCAAAGCTATTGAACAGTCAAATCTTTTGGAAATTGCCCTAGGGAATGGTTGGTACAAAGGACGCTTTGGGCTTAATGGCCAAAAAGAAAACTTTGGTTCGGAGTTTAAGGCAATAGCAGAGCTCCATATAGAACTAGCAGATGGATCTAAGCAAGTTTTGGTTACAGATGAGAGCTGGAATTATCGTATTAGTGAGACTAAACTAAGTGATATTTACGATGGGGAAGAAATTGATTTCACAAATGATGATTATCATTTAAAACCCGTGAAGCTCACAAGGCAAGAAGGAAAGTTATTGCCGCGTTATAGTTTACCAGTGAAAGAGATGGAGCGTTTAACTGTCAAAGAAGTCATTATGACATCAACTGGTGAAACGGTGCTTGATTTTGGTCAAAATTTTGCGGGATATGTTGAAGTAAAGTCTGCACAGCCTTTAAATAATCGTATTCTTTTGGAATTTTGTGAGATTCTACAAGATGGTCAATTCAATAGAGATAACTACCGATCAGCACGTTCTGAATTTAGTTTTATTTCAGATGGTAAAGAGCGCATCATCAAACCGCGATTTACTTATTTTGGTTTTAGATATGTTCGTCTTACGGGGTGGAGTGGCAAAGTGAACCCCAGTGATTTTACAGGAGTTGCTCTTTATTCTGAAATGAAGCAAACAGGATCTATCAGAACTGGCCATACAGGTGTTAATCAGCTTTTTTCGAATACCCTTTGGGGACAAAAATCTAATTTTATTGATTTTCCAACAGATTGTCCGCAGCGAGATGAACGCTTAGGCTGGACTGGAGACGCACAAGTCTTTGCTGCTACGGCTAGTTATAATATGGATACTGCGGCTTTTTATCAAAAATTTATTCACGATTTGCGGACAGAACAAGTCAAATATGATGGGATTCTTCCTGGTGTGATTCCTGTTTTTGAACCAGGAAGGGAGATTTTCTCAAGTGTTTGGGGAGATTTTGCAACGATTGTACCAACTGTCATGATGGAATATTTTGGCGATATTGAAGCGTTGAAGGCTAACTATCCTATGATGAAAGATTGGGTTGATAAAATAACACGTGAAGACATCAAACGTGGTCAGCGTTATCTTTATGATTTTGGAAATCAATTGGGAGATTGGCTGGCTCTAGATGGTCGTACTCCGCAGAGTATGGAAGGTGGGACAGACGCTTATTTTATTGGATCTTGTTATTATGCTAACTCTGTTAAAATGACCGCAAAAGCTGCTGAGTTTTTGGGATACAAAGATGATGCTAAAATTTATGAAGATTTGTACGATAAGATTTTTCAAGCGATATTATCCGAATACTTTTCATCTAGTGGACGTTTGGTTTTTGATACTCAAACAGCCTATATTGTGGCTCTTCATACAGGAATTTATAAAAATAAAAATCGCTTGGTTGAAGACTTGAAAACTCGACTTTACAAAGACTGTTACAAATTGACTGGTGGCTTTGTAGGTGCCCCGTTGATGTGTAAGGTCTTTGCCGAGAATGGTATGGAAGATGAAGCGTTTTACTTCCTTACCCAGTCGGAATTTCCAGGATGGATGCATTGCATTGACCTTGGTGCAACGACAATTTGGGAGCGATGGAACTCGGTTCTTGATAATGGTAGGTTGAGTGGTAAAATGATGAATTCGTTGAATCATTATGCTTACGGAGCTGTTGTGGAATTTTTATATCGAAATGTAGCAGGTTTTAAATCTGTAAAACCGGGTTTTAAAGTAATTGATTTTGCTCCTCAGGTAAGTTCTAAACTAGGATATATTATAGCTGATTTTGACTCACCATATGGGCCATATCATTCGAGCTGGGAAATTTTAGCAGATGGTAGGCTTCAAGTGACCCTTGATATACCATTTAATGCTCAAGCAAAGGTCACACTGCCATTTTACCAAGGTAAAGAGATAGGGATTCTTGAAACCGGTCATTACGAATGGATTTATGAACCTAAACAAAATCTCCGCAGAGTCTTTACAACATCAAGTATTGTTAAGGATTGGTTAAAAAATCCTCAAGGTAAGACGGCTGTTGAAACGGTCTCACCACTACTTGATTATTATTTACGTACAGGGAATACGGACTTTTTATATGAAACCTTGGAGACCCTTCCAAGTAAAGACTACATGGGCTTTACCTTTGAAGAAGTTAAACATTTAAGTGATGCTATTTTAGCGATTGAAGTAGAATAGGAGACTATTATGGAAGCATTCTACCATGTTGAGCCAGTTAGTGAGCGACTTTTAGCCATCAAAAGTCTTAATGGAGAGTTTGTTTATCTTATATTGGGAGATAGTTGCGCTCTCTTAATAGATACTTGTGTTGGTGTTGGAAACCTGCGGAAGTTTGTCGAAAATCTCACTGATTTACCTATTACTGTTGCTTTAACTCATGGGCATATTGATCATGCTATGGGGGCGCCCGAGTTTGAAAATGTCTATCTGAATCCAACGGACATTCCGATTTATCAGCGCCAATGTTCAAAAGAGGAACGCATGGGTTATTTAATAGCAGGATTAGGTGACGAGTTAGCACAAATGTTTGAGCATACACTAGTGGATGCTGCTCCAGATTATTTGTTTAAGGACTTGGAAGATGGTCAAACTTTTGATTTAGGAGGAATTAGGGTTTCTGCTTATGCTTTTCCAGGTCATACGCCAGGAATGATGGCTTTCTTAATTGAGGAAGAAGAGATACTCATTTTAGGCGATGCCTGTAACAATTCTACTTTTCTTTTTGATGACGATACTGTGCCTGTTGAAACTTACCAAAAGGCTGTTTGTAAAGCGCAGCTATTATTCAAAGGACGCTTCAAAAAAATATTTATCAGTCATCATGAAATGCAGGTGGACATCAATATTATGTCCAATATGATCGATGTTTGCCAAGATATCATGGATGATACTGCTGATGATCTCCCCTTTCACTTCATGGGGATGGATGCTGTTATTGCAAAAGAATGTGACAAAACCTTTCACCGCACGGATGGAAAAGATGGGAATCTAATTTATCGTAAAGATAAAATCTTTGCTAAGGAGGATTTTAAATGACCTATCTTGTTATTGATGTTGGTGGCACTTTTACTAAATATGCCATAATGGATGCGGCAGGGAACTTTATTGACAAAGGTAAGATTACAACTGTCAAGGAAGGTAGCTCAGCGTTTGTTAGCAGTCTATATAACTTATATCTCAACTATCCTAATATAGATGGGATTGCTATTGCTAGTGCAGGTGTTATTGATAGTGATCGCGGGGTTATGTACAATGGTGGCTCTCTGGACTTTATCAAAAATCTACCAATAGTAGCTCTTTTAAGTGAGTGCTGTCAAGTACCCGTAACGATAGAAAATGATGCTAAATGTGCTGCTTTAGCTGAATTATGGAAAGGAAGTTTTAGCGATTGTCAAAATGCTATTGCTATGATTATTGGAACGGCAGTTGGTGGGGCAATCATTATAGATAGAAAAATAGTCAAAGGAAAGAACTTGCTTGCAGGAGAATTTTCTTATATTTTAACAGACAGTTCTGACAGTTTAAATTTGGAAAAAAACTTTGCTATAAATGGTGGTTTACCTGCACTAATTGAGGCTTGTGCAAAACGAAAAAATTTAGTCCCTGAGCAGGTAACCGGAGAACTTATTTTTAAGTGGGCTAATAAAGGTGACGAGAATATCTTAGACTGTTTACGAGATTATGCCCATTTATTGGCTACCCAAATCGTCAATTTACATTTTGTTATTAATCCAGAACGCATTGCCATTGGAGGGGGTGTCAGTGAACAGCCACTTTTACTTGATTTTATCAATGAAGAAGTTAGTAAATTGATAAAAAACTACCCGTTTTCTGTTGCTAAACCTGAAATTGTTAATTGTCAATTTCATAACGATGCTAATTTAATTGGAGCTTTATTTCATTATCAAAGGTTAACGGGAAATTATAACAATGATGAAGCTAGAAAGTAAATATTTCGGCTTCATTTTTTTACGGTTTGACTGTTAAATATTAGGTCAAGTTAGCGATTAAAATTAAAATATCACTAAGCAGCTAATATTAGACTTTTATAAACTTCTCTTAAAATTTTTCTGTGAAAAAGACAGTATATTTCTGTAAAATAGCCATAGAGAAAAGGCTTACAAAGTTTTATAATTTAGAGAAAGGAGGTGTCACAATGCTTGTTAAAAAAATTCAATTAGATGACAATAACCCTAATGTTACACTAACCACCTATATCTTGGATGATTCTGTGGAATTGTTGAATGGGAAGAAACGTCCAGCGATTATCATTTGTCCAGGAGGTGCTTACCTCAATTGTTCTGATCGTGAAGGGGAGCCAGTAGCTCTTCGTTTTGCTGCAATGGGGTACCATGCTTTTGTTCTTCGTTACAATGTTTTCATGACAGAATCAGATGATTTTAGCGTGGTATTTGAAGGGAAACACTTAGAAAAACGTGATTATTCTATTTATCCCGCGGCGATTAGAGATATCGCCAAAGCTTTTGTAACGATTCATGACCATGCCGATGAATGGCTGGTTGATACTGATAAAATTGCTATCTGTGGTTTTTCTGCAGGTGGGCACAATGTCCTAAATTATGCTGTGCATTATGATAAAGCAGTCATTACAGATGTATTTGACTCAGAAAAAGTTAAGCCAGCAGCAGTCATTGCAGGTTATCCGCTGTCAGACTACGTTTATATGAAAGAATTCTTAAAGACACAAGATGATATGGCTAAAAATCTATTTAGGATTGGGAATTTGTCCCTTTTTGGAAAGGAAGAGCCGACAGAAGAGGAGTTGGCTAATCTGAGCCCAAATCGTCTCGTTACTCAAACAACCCCACCGACCTTTCTTTGGGCAACGGCAGGAGATCGTTTGGTGCCAGTAGGACATACGACTCGTATGGCAACTGCCTTAGCTGATGCCGGTGTCCCGTTTGAGGTTCATATTTATGAGGAAGGGAACCATGGCTTAGCCTTAGCAACTCAGGCAACTGCTAAAGCAAAGACAGAGCTCAATTCGATAGCAGCAGAATGGATTACTTCAGCCGATATCTGGCTCCAAAAACGTTTTGCTTTACCGTTAGAAGAAAAAAGTAGATGGGCATAGGAATCCTCAAAAATAGGGTAGTAAGAGACTTAGATTTCAACTATTCTTAAAAAATAGAACAAATATAAAATGGCTTAGAATCAACGTTTCTTAACGACGTTAATCTAAGCCATTTACTGTTTTAAGTTTTTTTGCCTAGTCTCCTAGATTCCTTGTTAAGGCTCAAAAATTATTTTTGCTTTCTTGATGCTTTAATCGATACTGTTTTGGGGAGAAACCTGTTTCTTTTTTGAAAAAGTTATAGAAGTAGTGTTCCGTTGAAAATACAGCGATTGCAGATTACGTCTGGCTACCAATTCGTTTTGAAGGAGAATGTGTCTATATTGATTGGCGCGATGAATGGACGTTGGATGAGTTTGAGTAGAGAATATGAAAAAGCATCAAGCATATATGACTCGCTTGATGCTTTTTAGACATCTTGTTGCATCAAATTTCGGTAATGTTTTGGGGTGATGAGATACTTTTCCTTGAATCGTTGATAGAAATGACTGGAACTTTCATATCCAATAAGGGTGGCGATATCATTGATAGGTATCGTTGTATTGGCAAGGTAGTCTTGGGATAGGGCAAGCTTGCTGTCAACGATATGCTCGGCGATGGTTTTTCCGGTTTCATTTTTGATGGTTCTGGATAAATAGCTGGCGCTGTAATTGAGTTGCTTAGCCAAGTTTTTTTGACTGATTAGTTGAGGGTTTTCTTGGATAAGTTTCAGACATTTTTCAGTTAAAGAGCTCAGCTTTTTCTTTAAAACAAAGGATTTCTGAAGAGAAAAAGAGTGAATGACTTGTAAAAATTGGCCGATAATAGCTAAATCAGTCTTGTGAAGATGGCTGATAAAAGCTGATAAAAAGGTCTCTAGTTGTTTTAGCTGAGAAGAAGTTAGGTTGAGAATTCGGATTTCCGTTAGGAGATGCTGATTTGGATTGTAATCCAGTATCAGTTTAGCGAGATTGGAATGAATGAGGATGTCTATAATTTCAGGTTTTTCCTCTTCAATAGGGGCAAGTAGGTGCCTTGTCTCTTCAGGAATGATTGCCATCTGACCTGGAGTTAGGACAAAAGGTTGTTTGTTGATAATGTGAACCAGACGTCCTGAGACCAAGAAGCTCAGTTCAACATAATCATGGTAGTGTAGGCGAGTAGGAAAATCCAGTTTGTTGTAGACCATACCGATGTGCTGATTAGCATCAAGGTTGATACCGTCTAGGATTTCTGCCATGGTGATTTTATTTGCCCGTTCATTTATCTTGCTAAAGGGCATAAAATCATCTTCATGATAGGTATAGAGTTCAGATTTTGTAATAGCTTCTAAGGTATTTCCAAAAGATGGCAGCTTATTGAGAAGATTTTTTGAGAGCATATTTTCTCCTTTAGGTCATATTATCACAGTTTTTAGTCAAATACAAGCATTGGATAGGGCAGGGATTTTGGATAGAATAACAGTATGGAATAAGGCCTTTATCTATAATGATTAATTTTTAATAGGAGAATAAAAGATGAATCTCAAAACAAAAATTGGTGTTGTCAGCATGGTATCAATGAACCTATCTGGGGTCGTTGTTGGCTCTGCAATTGCTGCCATTGGACAGTCTTTTCCAGATCTTCCCATTTCTACGGTACAATTACTGACGACTTTACCTGGACTTGGGTCTCTTCTTATTACGCTTATTGCAGGTCAATTGGCGCTGAAAATTTCTAAAAAGACTTTGTCCTTACTAGGGATAGCTTTGATTACCCTTGGCGGTTTATTGTCTTCTTTTTCTAATAGTTCTATTACTGTTATGATGCTTTGATCTATAATATTAGGGGCAGGGCTTGGTTTTGTCACAACAATTAATCCCATGTTGGTTTCAGAATACTTTGACGGTGAGGAACGTTCAAGTGTATTAGGAATGAGTACTGGCGTCACTTCTTTAGGAGGGATGGTTTTAATGGCGTTGGGAGGACTACTTGGCATGTCCGACTGGCGAAAACTTTATTGGGTTTATGGTATGGGTATAATAGTTTTTTTCATCATCCTTATTTGCCTACCAATGGATAAGGTAGAAGAAAATCAAAAACAGTTTGCAAAGAAACAGAGCTCTTTTGTGATAATGATCAGAGAAATAAATCCTTATACTGTAATTGTTTATTTAGCAATTTTTGCAATGGTTTTAGCTATTAATGCCTACATGATAAATTTATCCTTAGTAATTTATAGTCAAGGTATCGGAGATACAGCTGTGACAGGTCTAGTGAACGCCATTGGAAGTGTGGGAGGAATCATAGCTGGATTTGGATTTTCTTTTATTCGTAAATGGACAAAACCAAATACCCTTGCTTTTGGCTTTATATGTGAATCTTTAGCTTTGGGGTTAACTTATGTTTCAAATAATATGTTTCTCTTAATTTTAGTAGCTATTCTTTCAGGCATTGGTATGGTAGCGGTTATGGAAAGCTCACCATTTCTTTTATCAATGTTGTCTAAGCCTCAAGATATTCCTATTGTTATGACAATTTTTGCTTTTATTAATGGGCTAGCAGGTGTTTTAGCTCCTAAAATTATTAGTGGTTTAGGGGTACTTACGGGTTTACCAAGTTTATTATTTGGTTCAATGCTCACGTTAATTGTAGGAATTGTATTATTTACGATAAAGTTTGGAAAAAAAGCTGAGAGCGGTGCTCTTTTACAGAATAATAAATAAGGTGGAAAAATGAAAAATCAAGAGTCAAAATGGACAGGTCATTGGATTTCAGCAGAACATGCGCGTGTATCAGAAGAACCAGAATTTACATTAGAGGAGATGTTTTCTGGGAAGTTACGTCCACAGGAGCCTGTTGAAAAAAGGTTACATCCGACAGTTTATTTTAAAAAGAGATTTCAACTTAATAAAAAAATAAAAAATGCAAAGTTAGTGATAACAAGTCAAGGAATCTATCAAGCCTATCTTAATGGTCATAAGGTAACAGAGGCTATTTTTACACCAGATTATACGGAGTATCAGGATTTTCTGATGTACCAAACTTATGAAGTAAGAGACTTATTACAAGTAGGGGAAAATATATTAGCTATTGAAGTGGCTGATGGTTGGTATGCTGGCGCATCAGTGTTCAGGGAGGAAGTGCTCAATTTGGCAATCAATTAGCGCTATTAGCTGACTTAGAGGTGACCTATCAGGATGGAGAGAGGTTGACTATAGGCACGGATGAATCCTTTAGCTCAGGAACTGGTAAACATGTTTATGCTGATATTCAAATCGGAGAGAAACAGGATTTGCGTTTGGACAATAATTGGAAGACGAATTTTCAAGATTTAGATGAAACGGTTTTTGAAATTAGAGCTGACTATGCTCGATTAACTGAACAAGAAGGTCCTGTAGTCTTTCGTAAAGAAAGTCTTTCAGCGCAAAAAATCTGGAGAGAAGGAAATCATTTAATCGTTGATTTTGGTCAAGTCATTGCTGGTCGTGTCCGATTGAAAACTTACTTGGCAGAAGGTCAAGAAATTAGCCTTGAGCACGCAGAAGCTTTGAATGAAAGCGGACTATTCTTTAAAAATATTGTGGGCAGAAATAAGGATGCCACAGACATTTTTATAGGGCGTGGGCAGGTAGAGTGTTTAGAGCCTGATTTCACTTTCCACGGTTTTCGTTATGTGAAAATTTCAGGGATAAATGAGCTGGACTTAGCTGATATAGTCGCAGTTGCTATTTACTCAGATATGCCAGTAACAGGAAAGCTAATGACCAGTGATGATAGGGTTAACCAACTTCTTTCTAATATCCTGTGGAGTCAAAAGGGCAATATGTTGTCCATTCCGACAGATTGTCCTCAGCGGGAGCGGGTCGGATGGACTGGTGACATGCAGGTTTTTGCGCCAGCTTCAACTTTTTATTTAAACACTAATGCCTTTATCCAACGCTGGTTGAAAAATGTTCGGATTGGTCAACATGAGAATGGTGAAGTTGTGGACTATTCACCGACACCAAAAGATGCCAAAGATTCGTCCTTCACGGGCTCTTATTCATCCGCAGGTTGGGGGGATGCTATTATCATGGTGCCTTGGACACTTTACGAGCGCTTCGGAGATAAAAAGGTCCTTGAAGACAATTATGAAGCTATGCTCAAATGGTTTACCTATGCGCAGAAAAGTGCGGCTGGTGATAAAAAAGGCGATGCTCGCTACATTTGGGATACCAAGTTCCACTATGGTGACTGGATGTTTCCGAGTTTCATGATGACCGATCCTGCCCCCATGCGAACAGCGGAGGTTACAAAGGATTTGGTGGCGACAGCTTTTCTTGCCCATTCGGCAGAGCTTTTGGCAGATATTTCTGAGGTTTTGGGAAAAAGCGGAGCAGATTGTCGTGATTATGCGAAAAAAGTCAAGTCAGCCTTCACCCAATATTTTGTGACCAGAGAAGGAAAATTGATTGCAGATTATCAAGGTTGCTACGTCCTAGCGCTAGCTTTCACGATGGTTCCTAAAGTTCTGGAAAATCAGCTACTAGCCCAGCTTGTACAAAAGATTAAAGATAATGATAATCGCTTGGACACAGGATTTTTATCGGTTCCCTACCTATTGGATGTCTTGTGTGAGTATGGTCAAGAAGAATTAGCAAAAACAGTCTTCTTCCAAGATGCTTGTCCATCCTGGTTCTATGAAATTAACCAAGGTGCTACAACGATCTGGGAGTCTTGGGCAGGCATTCAACCTGATGGGACAGTAGGCACCTTCTCTTTTAAGCATTATGCTTTCGGTTGTGTTCTGGATTGGATTATTCGTGAAACGGTTGGACTCAAAATCCTAGAACCAGGCTACAAAGCTATCCAAATCAAGCCATCGTTGGAAATTGTTGAGGATTTTGAGATGACTTATCAATCAGTTTCGGGCCAAATTTGTATTTCAAAAAGGAAAAGAGAGTGGGTAGTGACAGTTCCGAAAGAAATTGATGTGGAAATTGATTTGAGTCGAGTAGGTGGCTTTTTAAAGGGGTAATCAATTTTGGTTTATATCTACGAAATGAACACACAAGATGTGTTATTAGGACATGGAGGAAGCGTTTTCTAATTGATATACTTATTCTTGTAAAAACCAAAAGAAAATAAATTAAGGAGATATTCTTATGGAAAATAAACAGCCAAAAGAAAAATTAGATGGTAAATTTGCCTTCTTCCATGCCACATCGGTTAGTGGTACTGCCATGATGATTGCAGCTATTTTGGGAAGTTACTTTAGTATTCATTTAACTGACACAGTTGGCTTAACTGCGACATCGGTAGCTTTGCTGATGACAATTTCAACATTTTGGGATGCCGTTAATGATCCAATGATGGGATTGATTGCTGACCGTACTAAGACCAAATGGGGTCGTTATCGCCCGTACTTCGTTCCAGCGCCAATTTTCTTGACTATTTTTGCTGTTATGCTTTGGCAAAATCCTGGCCTTGGTCAAAATGGTAACTGGTGGTACTTCTTGATTGCTTACATCGGCTATCAAATGACAGTAACCATGTACACCATGCCTCAAATGTCAGTATTACCAGCACATGTTAAAAGTGACGCTCTTCGTAATAAGGTTATCGGCTATGGTGCAAGTGCAACAGCCATTATGTTTACAGTAGGTTCTTCCTATGCAAATTCTATTAAAGGATTTTTAGGAAATCTTTTTGGAGTATCAAATGGTTGGGTACCGCTTATGCTTATCCTCGGTGCTCTATCATGCGTATCCTTCTGGGGACTATTTGCAACAGCTAAAGAAAAATTTATTGAACCACTGCCAGACCGTCCAATGTCTCAGGACTTGAAACGCATTTTGAAGCACAAAGAGTTATCTCCATTCATCATTGTGTGGATTATGGCTTCTATGGGATATGGCTTAATGTTTGCGACTTCAGTTTTTTATGTGATGTACTATCTTGCCCGTCCTGATCTTATTGAAACTTACATGCTTGTAGTATCTATGGGTGCTTTGGTGTCAATGGTTGTTCTACTTCCAATTTTCTTGCGTGTCTTTAAAACTGGTCAACGTGCTTTGACAGTGTCAGTGATTAGCTCATCAATTTGCTATGCTTTACTATTCTTCTTTGGAAATAGTAACTTTATTTTCCTATGTGTTGTTACCTTTATCGCTACAGCACTTGCTTCTATGCAAAATGCTCTGGTTAACGTTCTTGTTAATGATGCGATTGACTATGTTCAATTTACAGAAGGTATTTCAGCAAACGGCGTGATTTCTTCTATTAAAGGTTTTGCTCAAAAAATGGGTAACACTGTATCAAACTCATTGCCACTTTTCCTTCTTGGTCTTGTTGGTTATGTAGCCGGTGCTGTTGGGCAACAAAATGAAGCAACACTATTTGTTCTGAACTTTATGAGATTTGGAGCACCAATTATTACAGGACTAATCATGTTGTTCTGTTTGCGATTTAACCCAGTTGAAAAACATTATGATGATATTCAAACAATGAAATCAATGATTCGTGACCATTCAGATGATAATCACGAAGCGTAACACCAACTGAATATAGCGGCAACGACACGGTTGGTTTGTATCAGCGGTGTCGTTTGTTTGTTAAAAAGATATAATAGAACAGAAAGGAAACGATGTGAACATTTGGGTGTCCAAGTGATGTTGACATCAGGTAATAACATAACATGAAACAAGAACTTTATAACGACAATTGGTTATTTTGGAATGACGGAGATTCTTTTGCTTTAGTTTGGAATGTTCCTGAAAAAGCTAAGTCAGTGACACTTCCACATGATGCGATGCTAGAAGAGAAACCTTACGCAGAGAGTAACAATGGTGGGAATACTGGTTTTCGAGATGGTGGCAATTATGTCTATGTCAAAACCTTTAAAGCTACTGAAGCTGATTTGGAGCAACGCCTTGTGTTAAAATTTGAAGGTTCTTATATGAATACCTTTGTCTATGTCAATGGGCAATTGGCTGGTAAACATCACAATGGTTATACAACTTTCTATGTTCCTATCCATGATTTTTTACAAGTTGGGGACAATGAAATCCGTGTTCAAGTCCGTAATGGTGCTATGAGCAATAGCCGTTGGTATTCTGGAAGTGGGATTTACCGTGATGTTTACCTCTTGCGCAGTCAGGAACTTCATGTGGCTGCCAGCGGTAGCCGTGTTGAAACGATGGATGTGAGTGATGATTTAGCAACGGTTAAAATGACGGTTCCTCTGGTGAATGAGAGCAGTCGAGCAAGAACTTTCAATCTTGTTTTACGTATTAAAGATGATCAAGGGCAATTGGTTCAGCAAGATTCTCGTCCATACTTTATCAAAGCTGGTGAATCTTCTGATTTGGTTACCTCACTTGTTATTGAAAAAGCTCAGCTATGGTCAGCTGACTCTCCTTATCGTTATCAGCTAGAAGTTGATGTGACAGAAAATGATCAATTGATTGACTGTGATAAACAAACCTTTGGTATTAGGACAATTACTGTTGATAGTAAGCGTGGTTTGCGTATCAATGGAAAGACTGTTAAGTTGCGTGGTGCTTGCATTCACCATGACAGTGGCCTTTTAGGAGCAGCAACTTACTTAACTGCTGAGAAACGTCGTGTTCGTCTCCTCAAAGAAGCAGGATTCAATGCGATTCGTATGGCTCACCATCCAGCAGCCCCAGCTTTACTAGAAGCTTGTGACGAGTTGGGACTTTATGTGATGGATGAAACATTTGACATGTGGACGCGATTTAAGGGAGATTTTGATTATAGTCTTGTTTTTGAAGAAAATTGGCGTAAAGATGTATCAGCTATGGTTTTAACGGATTTTAATCACCCAAGCGTGATTCTTTACTCAATTGGTAATGAAATTCCTGAAATCGCTACCAAACACGGAGCTCATCTAGCTAAGGATATTCATGACCATATCAAGTCTCTTGATTCTACACGACCAACTCTTGCAGGGATTAACGGAGTCTTTGCTTCTAGTGATGGCATTCCTCAAATCTTGAGAGATGTGGTTGCTGAAAAAGAAGCTAAAGGTGAGGAAGTGGTCGGAAATGTCAACGACTTCATGTCCATGATGGATACCAGTATGGATCAAATCGTTGTCCATCCTATTGTTTCTGAAAATCTGGAGAGGGCTACAGCAGCAACCGACATTGCAGGTTATAACTACATGACTGCCCGTTATGCCTTGGATGCGGTTAACTACCCTAATCGCGTGATGGTTGGTAGTGAAACTTATCCGCCAGAGATTGCTCGAAACTGGGAGGTTATTCAGCAACTACCAAGTGTTATCGGTGACTTTACATGGACAGGCTGGGATTATATCGGAGAAGCTGGTGTCGGAGTTCCTGCTTATAATTGGGGAGAAGGAGGTTTTGGAGCTCAGTTCCCTTGTCAATTAGCCTACTGTGGAGACATTGATATCACAGGTGAACGCCGTCCGCTCTCTTACTATCGTGAGATTGTGTTTGGTTTGCGAAAAGAACCTTATATTGCGGTGCAAAAACCCGAGCACTATGGTAAAAAGCTTATCAAGACACCATGGGTTTTATCAGATGCGGTTCATTCATGGACTTGGTCTGGTCACGAAGGACAACCTATTGTCGTCGAAGTTTATGCGGCTGGTGATGAAGTAGCTCTATACCTAAATGATGAATTACTTGCTAAACAATCTGTTGGTCAAGATCTTGGATGTTTGACCACGTTTGAAACGATTTATCAGGCCGGAGAATTGAAAGCCGTCAACTACCTCAATGGTGAAATCATTGCAGAGCATGTTTTAGGCACAGCAGATGAGAGCAGTGCTCATTTAGTGGCAGAAGTTGAGGAAAATGCTGATTTAACTTATGTGCGTTTTTCTGTAGTTGATGCCAGTGGTATGGTTATCCCGTCAGTTGAACAAGACCTGCATATTGAACTTGAAGGCGCTAAATTACTTGGATTTGGTACAGGAAACCCTAAACCAGAAGAACACTACCTAGAGTCAAATACAACAACTTATTATGGTCAAGCTCTAGCGATTCTTCAAAAAACAGAAGATTTAGCCAAAATGACAGTTTCGGGTGAGAACCTTAACCTTGATGTTAATATTTAGAGACATTTAAAAAGGTCAGTATTAAATTAAACAATATAAATAGTAACGAAACTGTGATTTTTTATTGAATTGAAAGGAGTTAATATGAATCCGTTAGAAGTATTTGCATCCTATACAGCATACCAATTGAAAGAACGAACTTGGGTGATTCAATTCATGGGAGGGAGTCAACACATTTACCTTCTAGAAGGGGATGAACAAGCTCTACTTCTAGATACTGGTTATGGTTCAGGGACTTTACGAGCTTTTGCTCAAACTTTAACCACTAAGCCTTTGATTTGTGCTAATACGCATTTTCATCCTGATCATTCGTCTGGAAACGGGGAATTTGAGGAAGTTTTGGTAAACTCTGGCTATGTTGATGATGAACCTTCTGTAATGAATAATACAGGTCCGTTTGATATTACAAGGTTACCCTTTCCTCACTATCGCAAAAAGTTGATTGAGGCAGGTGATGTTATTGATTTAGGAAATCGTCAGTTGAAGTTGCTGGAAGTTAAACCTGCGCATTGTAATTCATCGCTCTTTTTCTTTGATGAGGGAGAGCGGATGATGTTTTGTGGAGATGAGATGGAATCAGCTCAGGTATTGTTACTGGAAAATTCGCGTAATCCTAAAATGGCTGATTCTTATGACATTAAAGAGCGTCTGTTGAATTTTAAGGCTAATACGGAACTACTACTATCCTACCAAGACCAGTATGATTACCTCCTTCCAAATCACAATGGAGGGCCGATTGCGAAAAGTTATTTACAAGATTACCTTGATTTAGTGGACGGTATTTTTGCAGGAACGGTTACGATTGAAGATAGGCTGAACCACCGTTTTATTGAAATGGATCCTCGTTCAGCGACCTTTTGCCGTATTCGTTACGGTAAGGGAAGCATTATCTTGGTCAAAGATGACGTGTTAAAAGTATTTGGTACTGGTTTGGAGAATGGTGATGAATGACATGAAAAAACTAAAATTACGTACGGTAGTGACAACAGACGGTGAAATCGACGATATGGATTCGTTTATTCGATTCCTGCTTTACAGCAATGATGTTGATGTTGCTGGTATCATTTTAACGTCGTCGATGTTTCATTACCGAGGAACAGCAGAGAAACCCGCTTATCGTTGGACTGGGGAGACTTGGATTCCAGAGTTGATTGCTAAATACGATCACGTTTATCCAAACCTTATGAAACACGATCCAACTTTTCCAACTCCGGAGTCCCTATTATCGGTTTATCGCATTGGGAATGTTGATGATGTGAGTGATATGACTGAGGAGACAGAAGGTTCTAACTTTTTAGCAGATCTTATACTGGACGATGATGATAGGCCCTTATACATTCAAACATGGGGTGGGACAAATACAACTGCCAGAGCCCTGAAATCTATTCAAGAACGTTATGAAGGAACCGCAGATTGGGACACGATAAAGAAAAAGGTTGAGGATAAAGTCGTTCTCTACATTATTCTTGATCAAGATGGGACCTATGGCGACTATATTTCAAAGAATTGGAATATTAAGACACTTAATGATAGTTTGAATTTTGGGTATTTTGCTTATGGTTGGAAAGGATTGCCAGAGGCTTTTCGGGCAAGTCTTAATGCTGACTGGCATCTGACTCATTTGAAAAATAAGGGACCGCTGCTAGACCAGTATGCTCTTATCGGTGATGGCTATTACCTGGAAGGAGAAGTTGAGTCTGAGCAGTTTGGGCAACAGGCCTGGTTAAATCAACATCCAGATTATGAGGCCTATGACTTTATTTCTGAAGGCGATTCGCCGTCATATTTTTACCTTTTGCAGACTAGTTTGAGGGGATTTGAAAACCCAGGTTTTGGTGGCTGGGGAGGTCGTTTTAGGGAGATTAGTCCAAATACATTTACGACGAATCAGACGATTGACTACAATCCTTATACCAAACGTTTTGAGCAAGAGTACAGTCTTTACCGCTGGATTCCCGATATCCAAGCAGACTTAGCCGCAAGAGCGCAGTGGTGTATTACGGATGATTTTAAGTCAGTGACCCATTATCCGCAGGTAAAAGTAGCAAAAAAAGATATCCAAGCTGAACCTGGCCAAATCATAACCTTGCAAGCAAAAGCAAGTGATCTCAATGGGTATAGTCTTAATTATCATTGGTGGTGTTACCATGAAGCCTCTTCCTACTGGGATTTTAGTAACCTTGAGTTAGAATCAGATGTTTTTCGCTTAGGAGATATGGATCATGTGTCCTCGTGGCATTCTAAAGAAATGGAAATAGATTGGGCATTGCCTTTGACTGGAGAAGATACGCCAGTTGTGCAATTTACGGTACCAGAAGATGCGAAACCTGGTCAAACATTGCACATGATTTTGGAGGTATCAAATGTAGCAGATTTACCCTTGAAAACCTATGAGCGTGTGATTGTGACGGTGAAATAGAAAGGATGTGTTGTCATGTTTGAAAAATTAAGTTATCAAGTCCCTGAAAGTCGTAAAGTGCGTTATATTATCCATTCAGATTGTAAAAATGAGGCAGATGATCAGTTTACAGTAGCGCATTGCCTATTGACACCAAGATTTGAGGTAAAAGGACTTATTGCTGCTCATTTTGATAAAAATTATGGACGTTATCCAGCAGGCACGTCTGCTAAAGCTAGTTATGATGAGCTAGTTAAAGTGTTAGAGGTAATGGAACTAATTAGTCATTATCCCGTTTTACTAGGGGCAGAGCAGGCAATGGTAGATGAACAGACGCCAATTTTATCTGAAGGGGCACAGTTCATTATTGATGAAGCGATGAAGGATGATGACCGTCCTCTTTATATCGGGATGCAGGGATCTTTGACAGATTTAGCGTCAGCTATTTTATTAAAACCTGAAATTTGCCAAAAAATGACAGCGATTTGGATTGGTGGAGGGAGTTACCCAGACGGTGGCTCTGAATTTAACCTGATGCAGGATGTCCATGCGGCCAATGTTGTTTTCCAATCTGATATGCCCTTATGGCAGGTTCCAGCTAATGTTTATAAGCGTTTTGCAGTGTCAATGGCAGAGCTGGAATACAAGGTAAAACCTTATGGTAAATTAGGGAATTATCTTTTTGAAGAATTAACAGAACTCAATATGGCTTTAGGAAAACAAATGCCAGATTTTGATTGGCCACATGGTGAGATTTGGGGGCTAGGAGATGAAGGTGTCGTAGCTGCCCTTATGCAGGAAAATCAACGTACAGATCTTTATACCAAGGTACCTGCTCCCAAAATTAATTTAGAGACGATGAACTATGAACCGAATCCTGATAATCGCCTTATAAGAATCTATAAAGATATGGATACTCGATTGACGCTTGAAGATCTCTTCTGTAAAATAGCCCTATTTGCAAAATAATGGATGGTTGATGAAAGTTGAATCAGTATAGCGTTGGAATAGATGGGGAATAGTTACATTAGTCTAATGTTTGCTAATAACCATCTATATCCATTTTAATAATCATGATTAGAAAGAAGTTTAAGGAAGGTATCATGAGAAATATTAAAGAAATCGTCTCCCAATTAACATTGGAGGAAAAGGCAGGTCTTTGTTCAGGACAGGATTTTTGGCATACTAAAGCAATTGAGCGTTTAGGAATTCCTAGTTTAATGCTGAGTGATGGTCCTCATGGCTTACGTAAACAAGATCAATCAGCAGATCACTTAGGAATCAACGATAGTATCAAGGCTGTTTGTTTCCCAGCGGCTTGTGCTACGTCAGGGTCGTTTGATCGAAATCTATTGCAACAAATGGGAGAAACTTTAGGCAATGAATGCCAGGCAGAAGATGTTTCGGTTATTTTGGGACCAGGTGTTAATATTAAGCGTTCGCCATTGTGTGGTCGTAATTTTGAATATTTTTCAGAAGATCCTTACCTAACAGGAGAATTAGCAACGGCTTTTGTTAAAGGTGTGCAATCTCAAGGAATTGGAACAAGCCCTAAACATTTTGCTGCTAACAATCAAGAGTATCGTCGCATGAGCATTTCTTCCCAAGTAGGGCAACAAGCTTTACGTGAAATCTACCTTTCTGCTTTTGAGACAATCGTAAAAGAGGCTCAACCTAAGACTATCATGTCTTCATATAATCGCTTAAATGGTGTCTATACCTCTCAAAATGAGTGGTTGTTAACAGATATCTTGCGAAAGGAATGGGGATTTGAAGGCTATGTTGTTTCTGACTGGGGTGCTGTTGACGATCGCGTAAAAAGTCTTGAAGCTGGTTTGGAGTTAGAAATGCCTAGCTCAAATGGCATCAATGATACAAAGTTAGTAGAAGCTGTGCGAGCAGGTCTTTTAGAGGAGAGTGTCTTAGATTTAGCGGTAGAACGTCTATTAACTGTGACTTTTGATTATATTGATCATCGCAGAGCAGTCACTTGGGATAAAGAAGCGGATCATGCAGTTGCTAGACAGATTGCAGAGGAATCAGCAGTGCTACTTAAAAATAGTGGCATTTTACCACTTTCAGCTAGTCAAAAAATTGCTTTTATTGGTGAGTTTGCTAAAAAACCACGTTTCCAGGGTGGTGGTAGTTCTCATATTAACAGTTTCAAAGTGACAAATGCCTTAGATGAAGCAAACAAGGAAACTAAAATTATCTATGCTCAAGGTTACGATGTGACGGAGCAAACAGATGATGTCAAATTAAGAACCGAGGCTGTTGAAGTGGCTCAGAACGTTGATGTTGCTGTACTTTTTATTGGACTACCAGACAGTTACGAGTCAGAAGGTTATGACCGTACTCACATGAGCTTACCACAAAATCAAACGGACTTAGTAGAAGCTGTTACCGCAGTACAGCCTCATACCATTGTCGTTCTTTATAATGGTTCTGCGGTGGAGCTTCCGTGGGCTGATAAAGTGGCAGCTATTTTAGAAATGTATTTAGCTGGTCAAGCTGTAGGTGAAGCAACGGTGAATCTTTTATTTGGTCATGTGAACCCAAGCGGTCGCTTAGCGGAAACCTTCCCATTGAAATTGGAACATAATCCAAGCTATCTTAATTTCCCTGGAAATGGCCGTGACGTCGATTATCAAGAAGGGATTTTTGTGGGGTATCGTTATTATGATACGAAAAATCTACCCGTAGCCTATCCATTTGGACATGGGTTGAGCTATACAACTTTTACCTACAGTGATTTAAAAGTATCTAAGGACACCCTCACTGAATCAGACAATTTGGAAGTTTCAGTTATGGTCACAAATAGTGGCACTTGTCGCGGTAAAGAGGTTGTTCAACTTTATGTTTCCAATCAGAATGCAAATCATAAGAGACCGATACGTGAATTAAAAGCTTTTGATAAAATTGACTTGGCTCCAGGTGAGAGTCAAAAAGTGACGTTAAACCTAAGTCCACGTAGTTTTGCTTATTTCAGTGAAGAACTTAATGACTGGCACATTGCTAGTGGTATTTATAACGTTCAAGTGTGTCGTAGTTCCCGAGAGGTTATTTGCGAGACTGAGGTTCGAATAAATAGCTCACAAGCCTTACCGTTTAAAGTACATCGTAATACAACAATTGGTGAATTATTAGAACAACCTAACTGCCAAAGTATCACTAAAGATCTCATGAAACGCATAGCAGCAAGCTTTGGAGACCATAACGAAGAGTCTGAATCAAGTGCTGTTTCAGACGAAATGGCAACCCAAATGATGTCCTCAATGCCCTTACGAGCACTCTTAAGCTTTGGCGTATTAACAGATGATTCCCTTGAGGAGACACTGATTGCATTAAATACGGTTGTTGAGTGAGTGCAAATAAAGATTGGGGGAAAACTAAATTTTTAGCCTTTCTTTTAAAAATTGGGACAATATAAAATGGCTTAGAAACAGCGTTTCTTGATGACGTTAATCTAAGCCATTTGTTATTTTTAAAAGTTTTTATACTTAATTCATTTCAAAATATGAGATTGTGGAACTTATATTATGACAAGTGGAGTGGATTAGGTGTCTTTCTTGTTGTAAAAATTCAACCAGATTTATCATTTATATTGAGACTAGAATCCTTTTCAGAACCAGTATTCACAAGTTATCAGATTTTGATTGTAAATGAGTATTATATGGCGTGATATCACAATTTTTTCACCGAATCACGTTCTACTAATTTCGCATTGATTCGGTATTGAGTATAGTTTTCTTCACCTGGTTGTTGACTGATGACCGTTGCTACTTTTTCGAGAGCTTTGTTCACCATAAATTGTCTATCAATATCGATGGTTGTTAATTCTGGTGTAATGACTTTTGATTCAGAAATATTATCAAAACCAATGACGGAGACCTCATCGGGCACCTTCAGTCCTATGGCTTGTAAGGATTTAATGAGGCTGATTGCTATGGAATCATTATCACAAAAATAGGCAGTTGCTAAGTTATTTTTTCGCAATAATTCAGGATGAGCTGCAATTTCGTGTGCTGGAAAGATGAGTTTAGGGAAATGTTCAGTATCCAAATGAGATTTTTTTAACGCTGCTTTAAACCCTGCTTGCCTCTCTTGGAAATTGCGAATGCGTTGTTTTGACATGGCGTATCCTATGGCAGTATGACCATATTCAATCAAATAAGATGTCGCCAAATAAGCTCCTTGGAAATTATTTTTAGCGATAAAATTATTATTGATGTGGTCAAAGCAAGCATCAATAACGATGATATTACTATGCAAGTCTAGAATTGTTTCAACAGTTGTTTCAGGTAGGTCTGTTCCGAGTAAAATAATAGCCTCAGAAGGTTGGTTTTTTTCGAGTGCATTGAGCTCATCCTCCACATTATCAATTGAAATAGAGTTTATCAGTAAGTCAATAGCATATTTCGGAGCATAAACAATAAAATCATTGATGAGTTCATTGAAGTAGGGTAATTGCTGAAAATTATAGGTAAAGCGATGAAGAGAGTTGCAGGCAAGTAAACGGACAGTATGTTGAGGTTGGTAGGCCTCTTTTTTTCGTGATTTTCGCAATGGCTGATAATGATGCTCTTTAGCAAGACTCAGAATTTCTTCACGCTTACTAGGACTGACGCCAGACTTATTATTTAAAACTAAGGATACAGTGGCTTTTGAGACGCCTGCTAAGCGAGCTAAATCTTCTAACTTAATCATATTTCTCCTCATTTTTGATAGTTGATAGCTTTATCATATCGTTTAAGATTTGGTTTGTCAATTTAGTTTAGTAAACTAAGCTAAAATATTTTCTTTATTTTATAAAATGAATTGAATCTCTAGAGGTCGCATGCTAAAATAACAAGAAGTTAAGCGCTTACTTTTTGTAAATTGCAAGTTTTTAAAAAATAAGGAGTGAGAAGATGGATACATTATCGTTACAACGAAAGGCCTTAGAATTGAAAAAAGACTTTATCACGATGATTTATGAAGCTGGCACAGGTCATATCGGATCAGATTTATCGTGTACAGATATCTTGGTTAGTCTATACTATCATCAACTCAATGTAAACCCTGATTTCCCTAAGGATCCCAAACGAGATCGTTATATTCAAAGTAAGGGGCATGCAGTTGAAATTTTGTGGGCAATTCTAGCTGATAAAGGATTTTTTGAAAAAGCGGAGCTCAAAACCTTTTCACAGTTTGACTCTAGATTGCTTGGACATCCGAACAATAAGGTGCCAGGTATTGAAATGAATACAGGATCACTTGGTCACGGACTGGCCTTGGCTGTAGGAAGTGCCTTAGCAGCTAAACTAGATGGAGAATTTTACCACACCTACACACTAATGGGAGATGGTGAATTAGCTGAGGGTTCTGTGTGGGAAGCAGCAATGGCTGGAGCTAACTATAAATTAGATAATCTAACGGCTATTATTGACCGTAATCGTTTACAAATTACAGGGTCAACAGAAAATGTCATGGCACTAGATAACTTACATGATAAATGGACAGCTTTTGGCTGGCATGTTGTTGATGTTGCGGATGGAAATGATGTTGAGCAATTACTGAAAGCCTATCAAGATAAGGAACCTGGAAAACCAACGGTTATTATTGCTAATACGGTAAAAGGTAAAGGAGTGTCAGATGCGGAAGGTGTGGCAAGCTGGCACCATCATGTTCTTAATGTTGAGGAATATCAAAAAGCAATGAAAGAATTAGATGTAGCAATGGAGGCCTTGGAAAATGGGAAATAAAATAGCAAACCGCGCGGTTATGTGTGATGTCCTGATTGAAGCAGGTAAAGAAAATCGAGACCTAGTGGTTTTAACCAGTGATTCGCGTGGCTCAGCTTCCTTAGTCAAATTTGGGCAAGAATTACCTGAGCAACACATTGAAATTGGGATTGCTGAACAAAATTTAGTGAGTATTGCCGCTGGTTTAGCACTTAATGGGAAACGACCTTTTGTAGCCTCTCCAGCTTGCTTTCTTAGCATGAGAAGTATCGAACAAGTTAAGGTTGATGTTGCTTATTCAGACAAAAATGTCAAATTAGTTGGTATCAGTGGCGGTGTTAGCTACGGTGCTCTAGGGATGAGTCATCATTCGTTACAAGACTTTGCAGTGACACGCGCAATTCCTAATTTAGAAGTCATTGTACCTGCAGATCGCCATGAAACGAAAGCTGTATTTGACTATTTAGTCAAATCGGATAAACCAGCTTATATCCGTTTAGGGCGAAATCCTGTCGAAGATTGTTTCACAGAGACCAATGTCGCATTTGAAATCGGTAAAGCTCATGAAATGGTAGCCGGAAATGACATCACTATTGCAGCCATAGGAGAGACCGTTCGACCAGCAATGGACGCTGCGGTTAGCTTGGCGAAAGAAGGTATCTCTGCACGAGTTCTTAACTTTGCTAGCTTAAAGCCGCTAGATAAAGAGGCGATAAAAAAGGCTATTGCAGAGACAGGAGTGATCGTTACTGTTGAAGAACATAGCGTGAATGGTGGTTTAGGAGAAGCCATTTCATCAGTTGTCGCCCAAGAAGGCAAGGGAATTGTAAACATCATGGCGTTACCAGATGATCATATTATCACAGGTACTAGTCAGGAAGTCTTTAATCATTACGGTCTTTCTTCGGAAGGCATTAGTCAAACTGTCAAAACACTATTAAAGAAAGTAGGAAAATAATATGGATAAAATAACTCTTGGTTTTGCACCAACACGTCGCAATTTGTTTAGTGCAGATGCTGCAATCAAATATGCCAATTACACCCGTGAAAAATTAGATGCTTGGGGTATTGATTACGTTGATATAAAAGACATCAATGAAGACGGTCTGATTTATGATGATGCTAGTGTTGAAGCTGCAGCAGCTAAATATAAGGCGGCTGGTATTGATGGACTTTTTATTGCGAATGAAAATTTTGGAACAGAGTATGCAGTTGCTCGCTTAGCGAAAAAATTAGATGTACCCGTTTTGCTCTGGGGACCAAAAGATGAAACACCTGCTCCAGATGGCTCACGACTTCGTGATAGCCAATGTGGACTTTTTGCAATAGGTAAGGTCTTACGTCGTTTTAAAGTACCATTTACCTACATCAAAAATTCAGATGTTGATGACCCAGCTTTTGAGCGTGGCGTGAAAGACTTTGTTAAGGTCTGCAATGTCGTAAAAACCTTTAAAAATACTCGCATCTTGCAAGTTGGTCCACGTCCATTTGACTTTTGGACAGTTATTTGCAATGAAGGAGAACTTCTTGAGCGATTTAATATTTCATTATCACCAGTACCAATTCGTGAACTAGTCGATGAAATTAACCGTGTTAAGGCAGAAGAAGGTGACAAGGTTGCTACTGTTGAAGAGTGGTTTTACACTAATACTGATGTTCAAATCACGGCAGATGAGCTCAATATGGTTGCAGCTTTGAAGGTTGCACTTGAAAACCTTTGTCATTTCTATGGCTGTAATGCAGGAGTGATCCAATGTTGGACAGCTTTGCAAGAAGAAATTGGTATTTTACCATATGCTTCTCTATCTTTGTTGCAAGAGGAAGGTATTCCATTTGTTTGTGAAACAGACGTTCATGGAGCAATCTCAGAACTACTTGTTGAAGCGGCATCGCTTGGCGAATACCGTGCTATCTTTGCCGATGTCAACTGCCGTCACCCTGAAAACCCAAATGGTGAATTGTTACAACACTTAGGCGTCTTTGCTTATCAGACCGCAGAAACAAAACCAACTTTACCACCTCGCCACTTCGTTTTTGACTACCCAGGATCAGTTGGTTTTAGAGCCAAAACAAGTGATTACACCCTTTGCCGCTTTGATGGAGATAATGGTGACTATTCGCTCTTGATTGGTAATGCTAAAGGCATTGAAGGTCCTTATAATCAAGGAACATATTGCTATGTGGAATTTGATAATCTCAATCGTTTAGAATCTCATCTGGTCTATGGACCATATATTCACCACGTTGCAGCTATTCCTTCAGATGTTGTCCCTGTGCTTTATGAGGCTTGTAAATATCTAGGCATCAAACCAGATTTGTATGATCCAATCGAGGAAGAAGTTAAAGCTTACCTATCTGGTGATGAACCAACTTATTTCCGTCCAAATAGAGGATAATGTTATGGCTTATGTACTCGGCATAGACCAAAGTACGCAAGGTACTAAGGTACTTTTATATAATGATGAGGGAAACATTGTAAAGAAAGTCAGCAAATCACATCAGCAATTAGTCAATGAAAAAGGTTGGGTTTCTCATGATCCATTAGAGATTTATAACAATGTGTTATCTCTTGTTCGAGAAATCGTTGTTGGTATTGATCAAACTGAGATCAAAACAGTTGGAATCACGAATCAAAGGGAGACTGCTTTAGTCTGGAATAGAAAGACAGGCTTGCCAGTCGAGAATGCGATTGTTTGGCAGTGTGCCAGGGCTAAGGAGATAACAGATAGTTTCAATATTTCCGAGGCTTCTATGGTCAAACGAAAAACAGGTTTGCCCTTGTCACCTTATTTTTCAGCAGCTAAATACGCTTGGATTCTAAGACAGATGGACGAGTTGCCGGAAGAGTTAGCTTGTGGAACAATAGATTCATGGTTAGTTTATCAATTAACTAAAGGGGAGTCTTTTGTGACAGATGTCTCTAATGCTAGTCGGACGCAGTTAATGAATTTAACGACCTTATCATGGGACGAAGAACTTTGTCAATTATTTGATATCTCAAGGTCTCACCTCCCTGAAATTAAGCCATCTGATAGTCATTTTGGTTGGACAGACTTTGATGGTATTCTCCCTGCTGTGATTCCCATTCATGCCGTGATGGGGGATTCTCACGCTGCACTTTTTGCTCACAAAGGTGAGCAACCGGGAGCTATCAAGGCAACGTATGGAACAGGTTCCTCTATCATGATGAATATTGGAACTGAGATCAGTATGATTCCGAACCATCTAGCAGTCTCAGTTGGTTGGCAGTCTCAAGAAATCTGTCATTATGTTCTTGAAGGAAATGTTAATTACTCAGGAGCTGTCATTACTTGGTTAAAAGACCAAGTGGGGTTGATTACATCACCGGATGAATTGGAAGACTTGGTTGCTAAAGCCAATCCAGAAGACCAAACCTACCTTATTCCAGCTTTTTCAGGACTAGGTGCTCCTTATTTTAGGGATGATGTCACGGCTTCTTTTGTAGGTATGACCCGAATAACTGGTCGAGCGGAACTGGCTAAAGCAACTTTGGAAAGCATCGCCTATCAGATTAACGCTGTGATTAGTGCAATGAAGGATGTTTCCAATTTACCGATTAAGCAAATCAGTGTGGATGGTGGTCCAACTAAAAATCATTACCTTATGCAATTCCAAAGCAATTTGACTAATGCCGATATTAACATTGCAACGGTTGAAGAAGCGTCCTGCACTGGTGTTGCTTATATGGCAGGTATAGCTAACAATGTTTATCCAACAACCATTCTAAATCACCTGACCACACATCAAGTATCACCAGAACCATCCTTCCAGAGCGTTCGCCTACAAAAACTGGCGAAGTGGGAAAAAATGATCAAGATGATGCTTGAAGTTTGATGATATATTAATTTTGAAACTATGAGAGTTCAAATCCAGATTAAAGAAGTTATTTAGTAAGAAGATGATAAGATAATGTGGATTATTTTCATCTCTTATTATCGTATCAATTTATCTTAATATTTTGTTGATAATCAAGAAAATAACGATTAGCAAATATTTTATTCAAGGATGTAAACGATGGAATATATAACTGTTACACAGATGACTGAAAATGGACCATTTATCACAAAATTGATTTTGCCTTTGCCGGAGGAGATTGATCATCGTTTGGTTTCGAGAGAAACGTTTAATGTTTACGTTGAATGTTGTGATAAAGAAAATGAACAAATCCTATCCATAACGGACAGAGTTTCAGGGGAAAAACAGATTTTAAAAGGTTATCCAAGAGTTTTAGACTGTTATCCAAGTGATGCCTATGGGAATGAGCGAACGTCTTCTTCATACATTACGCTAGAATTGGCAGAAGAACGTCTTAATAAACGAACAGTAGGTACCATTTTAGAAAGTCGTTATATTACAAATCAATATCGGATCACTCAAACCAGAGAAATCACTGAGCAATGTAGTGGGTTAGTGTATGATTCTTGTAGAGAAGAAAGAAGCCCTAATACTGAAGGATGGCGTGTTGCTTATATGAAGGAAACACAGTTAGAGCTTAACTATGCTTACTATCAGCCAACAAAAGATGTAGAGGATAGTGTTCTACCCTTGGTAATCTGGCTGCATGGTGCCGGTGAAGGAGGGCAAGATCCACATATTGCCTATACAGGTAATCGAGTCACTGCTTTGTCAAGTCGTTCTATTCAAGAGAAACTAGGACGGGCATGGGTGTTGGTTCCGCAGTGCCCTACGGTTTGGATGGACGATGGTAAAGATCAACTTGGACGTTCCAATCAAAGTATTTATAGTATCCCTTTAAAAAAGGTTATTGATGATTTTATTAGTAGACATGTAGATAATATTGATAAAAAACGTATCTATATCGGTGGATTGTCTAACGGTGGCTTTATGACATTAAGAATGTTGTTAGATTATCCAGACTTTTTCGCTGGAGGAATCGCTTGTTGTGCACCGTTCTACTTGGAAAATGCAGGTGCAGAGCCATTAGAACGTTTAATAACCACCCCTTTATGGTTTGTCCATGCTAAAGGAGATGAATTAGTTCCCCCTAAAGAGACAACGATTCCTCTTTATCACCATTTGAAAGGTTTAGGAGCAGCTAATCTTCACTACACACTTTATGAAAATGTTATGGATAAAACAGGTCGCTACAAGGAAGCAGATGGTCGTCCTAGACGTTACTTCAGTCACGGTGTTTGGATCTATGTTTATCAAGATGATCCTAATGTTGATTTTGATGGTAGAAAAGTCATTGATCAAGGATTACCAGTTACCCTTTGGGAGTGGATAGGGCAACAGTCCTTATGATATTGTTTAAACTCAAACGCTAGTTTTGCTTTATCGTATTAAATGTAAAATAAAAAATAAGCACTCAGATAACTACCCTGAGTGCTTATTTTGTCGCCTAAAATCCGCTGGAGTTTGGTGATATTTATCTTTAAATAGTTTGTAAAATTGATTGAGATTACTGAAGCCAACTTCTAAGGCAATATCACGAATAGGTTGCTTACTGTTAAGAAGGAAAGGGATACTAGCTTCAAGTCGACTATTTTGTAATAATGTTTTGAACGTCTGTCCAGTATAAGATTTTACCAAGCTACTAAAATAGCTACTATTGTAACCAAAGTATTCTGCACAGCTTTCTAAGGAAGTATTGGCATAGTGAGTGCTAAGGTAAGAGAGAATGTCTAAAGTTAGCTGCTGTTTATGGCTATCATCACTGGTACCATTAGCTTCAACAGAAAAAGAACGAATCAACTCTAGTAAAATCAACTGAAAATAATGATTTAACACCATACGATTTAGCACTTGTGGATCATAAACTTCGCAGAGTAACTGTTGAAAAAGAAGCCGAAGATGAGAAGAATGTTGCTTGCGGAAGAGAAGATATTGGTTATGGTTTTGACTATCAGAGATAGCTTGAAAAAGAAATTGGGATAGAGCAGAGCGGTTTTGCTGGCGATTTAGAAAATGTTTCCTAAAATAATCAGGATTGATATTAATACTGATGATAATATCATTAAAATCAGCGCTATTAACAGCATGAGTTGCATTAGTATCAATAAGAATCAAATCACCTTCATTTAATAAAATTTCTTTATCGTTGATATAGTGGAGACTCTGACCTCTATAGACATAATTGAGTTCGATAGCATCAGTAACATGATTTGGAACAGGCGTAAAGCGACTTTGTTTACGGATGAAAAAATCTACAGGATTTCCAGGTTGTTTGTTGAAATTTTTGGAATATTGAAATTGAAAAACATTGTTTGAGTGTGGTATTAATGTTTGCTTTTTGAGATAGTCTGGTGTTTCATGATTAAGATAACGGTGCTCGCTTTGAGTAATTTCAAGTAATACTTTTTCTAACTGATTAAAATCCATAAATGTACCTAAAGAAATGATATGTTTTTTACAAAAATATGTTATTTAAATGATATCATGAAAGCGCTATAATTTAAAGTGTTAAGAGATATCTTAATCATTTATGATATATAAAAAAATGTTATAGCGAAAGGAGTCTAATGCTTCAAATAGAAAGTGATAAACGATTGTTTACCAAAAATAATCAACCAATATTTTATTTAGCCGATACTTGTTGGTCAGCATTTACTAATATTACTGAAAATGATTGGAATTATTATCTTGATTACCGAAAATCGCAAGGTTTTAATGTTTTACAGATAAATATGTTACAACAATGGGATGCTAGTCAGACGGAATTAGGCATAAAACCTTTTGCCATAAAAGATGATGGAACGTTTGATTTTTATCAATATAATGAAGACTATTTCAATCGTGCTTATCGTATGATAAAACAAGCCTACAATAAAGGGTTAACAGTAGCTTTGGTTTTACTTTGGGCAAACTATATTCCTGATACATGGGCGAGCCAAATGCCAATTAAACAATTAGGAACATTCCCTAAAGATTTGGTTCTTCCTTACGTTGATAAGGTGATGAGGCATTATGATGAATTTCAACCAATTTACGTTATCAGCGGAGATACTGACTTTCCAAACGAAACAGTTGTGACCGACTATTATCTACAAGCTCTTAACCGCGTAAAAGAAAATAACCCTAATGCGCTAACAACTTTTCATATAAGAGGAAGAGAGTCAGACTTACCAAAGGTACTTAAAGAAAGTTCTCATTTGGATTTTTACATGTTCCAATCAGGACATAATAGTGAATTTCAAGAGATGACTTACCAATTGGCAGAGACTTTTTATGAAATGGAACCAAGGCGTCCGCTTTTGAATTCAGAACCATGTTATGAAATGATGGGGTATAGTCGTCGTGTTTATGGACGATTTTCGAGAGAAGATGTTCGTAAAGCAGCTTGGCAAAGTGTGTTATCAGGAGCTAGTAGCGGTGTTACTTATGGTGCTCATGGAATATGGTCTTGGCACGAAAGTTGTTTGGAATTTAACTCTAATATTGGTGAGGCTTTTGAAACACCGTATGATTGGCGAGATGCTCTTCATTTCAAAGGTGCTTGGGACTATGCGTTTTTGAAAACTTTTATAGAAAGCCATCAATTATTTGATTTGGTACCAAAACAGGACATACTCGTTAATCATAGCCCAGAAATACGAGTAGCTGAAAATGATTCTTATCTGTTAATCTATGTACCATCGAATATTCGTTTGAGGCTTTCTGGAGATTGGAGTTGTTCTGAGATAAAATATCTTGACTTAGAAGATAAACTAGAAGAGGCTGTTACAGCAGTATATTCCTCAGAAACAGGTCAGACTATGGTTAACATGCATCGTTTTACAAAAGATGCTTTACTTATCATTAATAAAGAAAAATAATAAAGGAGTTTGTAATGGTATACGAACAATTAGTTACAGATATTCTGGATGCAGTTGGTGGGAAGGATAATATTACACGAGCGACTCACTGTGCGACACGTTTACGCCTAGTTTTGAAAAATGAAAAGGTAGTTGATAAGATTAAGATTGATGGACTAGATAAGGTAGCTGGTTCTGTATTTTCTGGCGGTCAATATCAGGTCATTATAGGTACGAATGTTGTCGATGTTCATAAGGAATTTATCACAGCAATGGGAGCCCCAGAAATCCATGAAGAGGTTGTTGAAGAAAAAGATACCAATCTCTTTAATCGGTTTTTCAAGGCTCTAGTTGGAGTTATGACTCCGATGTTTGGAGTTATGGGTGCTGCGGGTATTATGAAAGGGCTCTTAGCGCTTGCATTAGCCTTCGGTTGGTTAAAAGAAACTGATGGAGCGTATCAAATATGGTATGCTGTTGCACAAGCTTATTTCTATTTCCTCCCTATCTGGATTGGCTACAATGCTAGCAAGAACTTTGGCGGTAGTCCTTTCCTTGGGGCTATGCTTGGTGCTGGTATGGTCTATCCAAGTATAGTGCAGGCATATACTGATGGTATTGCTATGACTTTCTTTGGAATCCCAGTAGTTATGATGAACTACACGCAATCCCTTTTCCCTGCCTTGCTTGCAGCCTTTGTTGCAGCTAAATTGGAAATTTTCTTTAGAAAATCTCTGCCTGAAGTTTTGAAGATGATGTTTGCCCCTTTCTTTACCATTTTGATTTTAGCACCTCTGACCTTTTTGGCCATCGGTCCAGTCATGACTTGGGTGTCAAATACTTTGGCAGCTATTGTTATGGCTATTTATGACTTTAGCCCTCTTCTTTTTGGTATCATCGGTGGTGCATTCTGGCAAGTGGTAGTGGTCTTTGGTTTACACTATGCCTTTATTCCAGTACTTATCAATAACATTACTAATCTCGGTCAAGACCCAATTAATGCGGTGTTCCAAGTGACAGTTTTTGCTCTTGCAGGCGCGGCTATTGGATATGCTCTCAAAACTCGAGACAGTAAACAGCGCTCACTTGGTTTATCGGTTGGTTTGACAGGATTGCTGGGAATTACTGAACCAATTATCTATTCTGTCGCCCTGCCAATTCGTCGCCAATTTGTTTATGCATGGATCAGTGGTGGTATTGCAGGTGCCATTATGGCTTTTAATAGCGCCTTGATTTATAACTTTGGTAATGGTGGTATTATGGCGATTCCACTCTTTATTGCCCCAGATGGTAACCTATCTAGCATGTATGCTTTTATTGTGGCAGCAGCAGTTGCTTTCTTTGGACCGATTGTATTGAATTTTGTATTTGGTACAGGTGAGAATAAAAAATAATCTGTGACATAATACTACTTCATTAATTATTTGGGGTAGGATTTTATAGCTTATGAGGTAGTAAATAGTATGAAAACGGTAGAAAATAAGCTTTTTCCTTTTTTTTGGCAACATGGTGAAGAAGAGGAAGTTTTAGTAGAATATGTCGAAAAAATTTATCAAACGGGCATGCAAGCTGTTTGTGTAGAGTCTAGACCTCATCCAGATTTTGTCGGAGATAAATGGTGGATGGATTTGGGGATTATTATCCGTGAGTGCGAAAAACGGAATATGAAAGTTTGGATTCTAGATGATTCTCATTTTCCGACCGGTTTTGCAAATGGTAAGATTAAGGATGAGCATCCTGAATACCTCAAACAATATCTCGCAATGCGTCGATTTGATATAGTCGGTCCGATGAAAGGTGCCCGTATTGATGCTGCTCAGCTAAAAGGTAGACCTTGGGAATTAGTACAAACAGAGATAATTGATATCATCGGAGTCTATATGGCAGAACGCCATTCTGGTTACAATAAAGCAGGGGATCCAATTGCTGCGGATACTTTAATTGATATCACAGAGGCATTTAAAGAGGATACGATATACTTAGATATCCCTGTCGGTCACTGGAGTGTATTTGTTGTCTTCGCTACTCACGAAGGTGGAGAAGAAGTAACGAAGGATTATTTGAATCCATTGGTGACTGAGGCAACTCAAATTTTAGTAGATGAAGTTTATGAAAAACATTTGGATAGAGTTGGTCAGTATTTTGGGAATACCATTACGGCTTTCTTCTCAGATGAGCCGCGCTTTGGAAATATCAAAGGAACGGAGGCTGTAATTGGGAAAGTAGATATGGTGCTTCCATGGCGTTTAGGTCTTGAAAATGATTGTCACTTTGATAAAAAATTCCTCCCCTTGCTTTGGGTTCCTGCGTTAGATGAAGCAGAACGTGAGATTCGTTATACTTATATGGATTTAGTAACTAGAGAATATAATCGAAACTTTGTTAAAGTCTTAGCGGATTGGTGTCAGAAGCATGGTGTGAATTATCTTGGTCATAATATTGAGGATAATGGTGCTCATGCACGATTGGGCTATGGCGCAGGTCATTTCTTTCGTGGGCAAGAAGCACAGCATTTCTCAGGTATTGATGTTATTGGGGGACAGATAGTTCCTGGTATGAATTACCATCACGATTCTTTCCAAACAGGTGGAAGTGATGGACAATTTTTCCATTATGCGCTTGCAAAATTAGGGGCTTCAGCAGCAGATTTGTATCCTCATAAAAAAGGAAGAGCTATGTGTGAGGCTTTTGGGGCGTATGGCTGGAACGAAGGGCTAAAGACCATGAAGTGGATTGCTGATCATTTGATTGTACGTGGTATTAACTATGTTGTTCCTCATGTTTTTAGTCCCAAAGAATATCCTGATTGGGATTGTCCACCACATTTTTATGCGCGTGGAAACAATCCGCAATATCGTTACATGTCAAAACTATCAGATTACATGAACCGTTTGATGACTATTTTCAGTGATGGAACACACAAAGCACCTGTAGCTCTCTTTTATCCAGCAGAATTTGAATGGGTTGGCGATTATATGCCTGTTGAAATACCTGCGCGTGCCTTGACACAGTCACAAATTGATTTTGATATTGTCAGTTGTGATTTGTTAAGAGAGGCGGATTTATCAAATGGAAAATTAACCATCAATCAGCATGATTTTGAGGTCCTTGTGGTTCCTTATGCTGAGTATATTCCAATTGATGTAATGGCTGTTTTAAATCAGGTAATTGCTTCAGGGGTTAGAGTTATATTATTGGAACAGTTACCAAAAAACCATGATAAATTTGTGGTGCAACCAAACGTTTCATCGGTATCAGAACTAGCTATTTTACTTGATGAAGTGGCAGAGATTTGTTTGAAAAGGCCGTTTGCTGAATTGGTTTATTACCATTACCAAAAAGATGGTAAGGATTATTGGATGTTCTTTAACGAGAGTGTTTCTGAGACAGTTGATGTCACTGTTCAGTTCAAATGTGAAAAACGCTCAGCTATTGCATTCGATGCTTATGCCAATACCTATCATGCTGTTGATGGTGGTCGTCTCATTTTAGAACCTTACCAAACAGTCGTTTGGATATTTGGAGAGAACAAGGAAGTCTTTTCGCTTCCTGTTACTACAAATGAAGAAATTGTGTGCACAGAGTGGAAGGTTTCATTAGCAGATGCACGTTCCTATCCAAATTTTACTCCAATTACTAAAATGACGGAATTACAACCATTAAATATTCTAGACGGATACGACAAATCAAGTGGTACGGTTTCTTATCAAGCAATTGTAACAGTTGATGATGCAGAAAATATAGTTGGATTAGATTTAGGCGAGGCTTACGAAGCTGCTGAAGTATTTATCAATGGACAATCTGCTGGTGTGAAAATCTCACCTCCATATCGTTTTGATACAACAGGATTATTCAAGGACGGAGAAAATGACCTTCGTATTGAGGTTACCAATACACTCGGCACAGTCTTTCGTGGTGGTTTAAATCAGTATCTTACAATTGAGCCATTTGGATTAACAGAGGGTATTAAATTGTTAAAATCGTGATAGATTTGGCTTATTCATTTGATTTTTGTGATTCCTACTGTGGCAATATCATCTAAATCAAATATTTTAACTGATATCATTAGTCAAAAACATAGAATCATTACATTTTTATGATTGAATTCTATGTTTTTTTCTTTGTCTTTTTGATCTGTTATATAAAAGAAAGTCTTTTTTATGATATAATATAAATGATTAACCTTGAGAAAGGCTTTATTTTGGACTTGTTAACTATTTTAGCAACTTATTCTGTTATAGAGACAGAACATCTGTACCTAAGACCGTTCTCATTTGCAGATGCGGAAAGTTTTTATGAGATTGCAAGTAACCCTGATAATTTGGATTTTATCTTTCCGATGAGGACAACAAGAAGTGAGAGTGATTATCTTCTAGTGCACGGTTTTCTAAAAAATCCATTGGGGGTTTGGGCAGTTGAAGAGAAATCAGTTGGTAAACTTATTGGAGCTATTAAGTTTGATAAGTTAGATCCAGTTGAAAGATGGGCGGAGCTAGGTTACTTTGTTAAAAAAGAGTTTCAAGGACAAGGCTTTGCTACGGAGATGCTAAAAACGATTGCTTTTTTGAGTTTTCAAGAATTTGGTTTAAAAAAGCTCTGCCTTGTTACTCATGAGGAAAATAAGGCAAGTCAGCGGGTTGCAGAAAAATCTGGCTTTAAAGTGAAACGTCGTTACAAAGGCAGTGACCGTTACACCCATAAAGTGCGTAAGTATTTAGCATTTGAGTTGTACAAAGAAAATGACAATTAACATCATATGATATAACCTGTTGTGCTAGTTATTTTCTTTTTTAGCACTTATCTTTATGTGGTGCGGGGCGCTTCAAAGGTCTAGGAGACCTTTGAAAGTGGGAAATGAAGTTCGCGAAGTCGGCATCAAAACCTCCTACAGGTTCCATTCCTTTTTGTCTTGCCAACCCCATCGCGGAAAGCGCTGGATGTGGCGACTTCGTCGACCTTGATAACTACTTCTGCATATAGCTGTACGGTTTAAGTGATATCTATGTAAAAAAGAAACTTAAATAATAGTCTTCGGCAGCTTCAGATACCTCTATTATTTGTACTGTAAATCTGTTGAAATAAATTTAACTAGCATAACAAGTATGATATATAATTTAGTTTCTAAGTAGTTAATCATCTTTGAATGCTCTTGACACAGCTACAATTATTCCTAGGCGCATGGTCGCTTTGGTATTTATGGCAATGAAATTGTCACTTCTATAACTTTCCGTAGTGGTGAAAGAGACTGATAAAAAAGAGTAGACTATTTTAAAGACTGGATGATTATCATGTAAAAGAAATTGTTGGGAAAGGAAACAAAACTGTTTTAAGTATGCTGAGGCAATATTAGGCGTACTCTTAGGACAAACTTAGGAACTTCTTTATGAGTAAGCACCAGGAAATTTTAGATTATTTAGAAAATCTAGCAGTAGGGAAACGTGTCAGTGTTCGCTCAATTTCTAATCACCTCAAGGTTAGTGATGGGACTGCCTATCGTGCCATTAAAGAGGCTGAAAATCGTGGAATTGTAGAAACTCGTCCCCGTTCAGGGACAGTACGTGTTGATAAAAAAATGCGTGTCCGATTGGATAAACTGACTTATGCAGAAATTGCTAGAATTTCTGACTCGGACATTGTAGCTGGAGTAAGTGGCTTGGGTCGTGAATTTAGTAAATTTTCAATCGGAGCGATGACTCGTGAAAATATTTTGCGTTATCTAGTTAATTCTGGACTTCTCATTGTAGGGGACCGTGAGGATATCCAACTTCTAGCTTTAGAACATCAAAATGCCGTTCTAGTGACAGGAGGCTTTTCGGTATCTGACAAGGTTAAGGAAATGGCAGAGCACACCGGAATTCCTGTTATGGTGACGAGCTATGATACCTTCAGTGTGGCGACTATGATTAACCAAGCCCTCTCCAACGCACGTATAAAAACTGATGTTAAAACAGTTGATGAGATTTATCAGTTTAAATCAGAATATGGTTATCTATTTGGAACAGATAAAGTTAAAGATTTCCACGGCCTGACTAAGAAAACTAATCACGTCCGTTTTCCTGTCGTCAATGAAAATGAAAAAGTTATTGGTGTGGTGAGTATGCGAGACATTGCTCAGAGAGAGCTTGAAGAAACCATTAGTTCGGTCATGACAAACATTCCTTTTACAACCAAACCGAGTGTTAGTTTGGCTAATATTAGTCAAAAAATGATTTTTGAAGATTATAATATGGTACCAGTTGTGGCTGATGATTTAACGCTTCTAGGAGTGATTACTCGTCGTCAAATCTTAGAGGGAATGCAAAATCTTCGTCACCCTAATCTTCATACCTATAGCGAACAAATGTTGGCGCACCTACATCATGAAAAAGATGGTTTTTCCTTTGTCGTAGAGCCTGTCATGTTAGATCATTTAGGTCAATTAGCGCAAGGTGTCTTAGCAGAATATTTCAAAGAAGTAGCGCATCGTCTTTTAACTAAAAAAAGTAAAAAGAATGTTATAATCGACCAAATGATGATATACTTTTTAGAGGCTGTTCAAATTGATGACCGTTTAACCATTGCGTCTAAAATTGTTATGGAAAATCGCCGTAGCAGTATTTTGGATATTGAGATTTATTTGGAAAATCAAATGGTTGCTAAAGCGATGGTAACCACAAAAACCACGTAATCATAAACAGTTAGTAGTTTGAAAATGAAACAACAATCTAGCAGAACATATAAAAGACCATCTCAAGGTACTGAAAGGGTCTAAATGAAGAGACAAAGGTATTTTTCTAGTCTCTTGAAAATAAAGATTAAGATATAAAAAGGAGAAAAATTTGATCACTTTAAAATCACAACGTGAAATTGAAGCTATGGATAAAGCAGGGGATTTTCTTGCCTCAATTCATATAGGCCTTCGTGAATTGTTAAAACCAGGTGTTGACATGTGGGAAGTTGAGGAATATGTTCGTCGCCGCTGTAAAGAAGAAAATGTTTTGCCTCTTCAAATCGGTGTAGACGGTCATCTCATGGATTATCCTTATGCGACTTGCTGTGGACTCAACGATGAAGTTGCACACGCTTTTCCGCGTCATTATATCCTCAAAGATGGTGACCTTTTAAAGGTTGACATGGTTTTATCTGAGCCTTTGGATAAAGCGGTGCTAGATGTTTCAAAATTAAATTTTGATAATGTTGCTGAGATGAAAAGGCACACTGAAAATTACAAAGGTGGCTTAGCAGATTCGTGTTGGGCATATGCTATTGGAAACGTGTCTGACAAAGTCAAAAATCTCATGGCTGTGACTAAAGAAGCAATGTATCGTGGTATTGAACAAGCAGTTGTTGGAAATCGTATCGGAGATATTGGTGCTGCGATTCAGAAATACGCAGAAAGTCATGGCTACGGTGTAGTACGTGACCTAGTGGGACATGGTGTAGGTCCTACAATGCATGAGGAACCAATGGTGCCTAACTATGGAATAGCTGGTCGTGGTCTGCGCTTGAAAGAAGGCATGGTCTTGACTGTTGAACCAATGATTAATACGGGTACCTGGGAAATTGATACCGATGTAAAGACTGGGTGGGCTCATAAAACACTTGATGGAGGACTTTCTTGTCAATATGAACATCAATTTGTCATCACAAAAGACGGTCCAGTTATTTTGACCAGTCAAGGAGAAGAACGAACGTATTAAGTGATGTATTTCTTTGGAAAAACAGAGATAGATAGAACTTTCAAGGATGTGTAAAAGTGGCTTAATTGTAAAAAAATAAGCCAATCTGATAAATTAAAAGCTACTAAGGAGTAAGGTCAAGATGAAAAAATTAGTGAATCGTCTTCAGAACAGCCAATTCTTGACTTTTTTTCTGGAGCATTATAAGGCTTCGGAAATGGATTTATCAAGCATTGCAGTAGCGTACTACTTACTATTAACCATCTTTCCTTTTCTGATTTTATTAGCTAATATTTTTCCTTATCTCAATATTGATACCAGTGAACTTTTGCTTTTTTTAAGGGATAACTTACCGCATCAATTGTATGTAAGCACGTCCGGTATTATAAGCAATATTTTTAACACCTCATCAAGTGGTCTTGTGTGGGTATCCGTTTTAACGGGACTATGGACGACTGCTAAAAGTATGACCTTTTTACAAAAAGCAATTAATAAAGCCTACGATGTGCAAGAGCATCGCGATTTTGTACTATCTCATGCAATCGGTGTGCTATCAGGTGTGATTTTAGTCTTGTTTTTGATCTTAGCCATCTTTATATCTACCTTTGGCAAAGCGGTGCTTAATATTATTTACCAACACTGGCATATTGATAGCGGACTCTACAACAGTCTATCGCATCTAACTCAGCCCTTGACGTTTCTGGTTTTTTTAATTGCTGTAAGCTTGCTATATTTTATTTTGCCAAATGTCAAAATAAAACGAATAAGAAACGTTTTACCAGGAACACTTTTTACCAGTATTGTTCTCTTGCTAACAACTAGTCTTTTTGGAGCTTACTTTAATTTGGCTATCGCAAGGTTAGAAGATTTACGATTTTTTGGTTCAGTAGCGATTTTGGTAGTCATGTTCTGGTTTATCTTTTTTGCTAAGATCTTGATTATCGGTGCGGTGTTAAACTCCTCTTTTCAGCGTAGGCGAGAAGGAGATATTGAAACAAGACGTGGTGATGTGTTGCAAATTATTCAAGAGAGACGTGAAAGACGAGACCAGCATTAGAACCAAAAAAGTGATTTTTCAGTAAATATCATTCTTTTAATGTAAACCTTTCCAAAAACATGTTATAATGATATTAAGAAAATAGTCGGAGGAATTTCTATGGCAGTGAAAGATTTTATGACTCGAAAAGTTGTCTATGTTTCGCCAGAAACAACAGTAGCTCATGCAGCTGACTTAATGAGAGAACAAGGATTGCGTAGACTTCCAGTTATTGAAAAGGATCGCTTAGTTGGTCTTGTTACAGAAGGCACAATGGCGGAGGCTCAGCCTTCCAAGGCCACAAGTTTATCTATCTACGAAATGAATTATTTACTCAATAAGACAAAAATACGTGATGTTATGATAAAAAATGTTATCACAGTTGATCCATACGCTAGTCTTGAAGATGCTATTTTCCTAATGATGACTCACAACATTGGTGTCCTCCCAGTAGCGGAAGATGGCTATGTTTCTGGTATTATTACGGATAAAGATATTTTCCGAACATTTCTCAGGGTTTCAGGCTATGGTGAGGAAGGGATTCGTGTGCGTGTTTTGACTGAAGATAGTGTCGGAGTTCTTGAAAAAATTGTCAAAACCATTTCAGATGAAAATCTTAACATTAGACGTACGGTAATTGCTGATGAACGTCATGGGAAGGTCGTCGTAGAAGTTCAAATTGATGGAAATTTTGATGCAGAAATCCTTAGAGAAAAATTAGAGAATCAAGGAATAAGGATTGATAGTCTTGTCAAAACACAGGCTAAGGCGGGATTTTAGTTTGTTAGAGGTTGGGACAAAATATCTCAACCTTCTCTTTTTGATAGTAATAACAGATCGACGCAGTGGTTGATTGGAAGTCTGCAACTGGACACTTCTTTATTTTCAAGTGTCCACCTAAAATAATCCACTGGATTATTCTCGCTCATTCGTTTTCAAGCTCGAACCTAAAATAGTCCACTGGACTATTTTAGTACCACTCAATCGTTAGCGGCCATCCTATACGAATGTGATGAACGCCGTTCATCTTATTTCCAACCTTTCAAAGGTCTCTCAGACCTTAACGATTGAGACGAACTTCGTTCGACTTATTCCTCACCTCCAAAGGTTTCCAAAACCTTTGGAGCTATGCGGATGTGGGAGTGAAACTGTCCAGTGGACAGTTTCAGCTTGAGCTTATAAACCAGAAAGCGAGGAAAAGCGAAATCGTCATTTGTTGACGATTTAACGATTTTGTCCCACTCTCTTTTACATGATTTTTTGGTAAAATAGAAGAAATGATAAACAGAAAGAAGTCATATGAAAAAAGGTTTTTTGGTATCTTTTGAAGGTCCAGATGGTGCTGGTAAAACAAGTGTATTAGAGGCTTTGGTGCCACGATTACAGGAGAAAGTTGACGATGCAATCATCACAACTAGAGAGCCAGGTGGCATCGCAATATCAGAAAAAATTCGAGATGTTATTCTTGATGTCGAACATACCAATATGGATGAAAAAACAGAGCTTTTGCTCTATATCGCCGCTCGCCGCCAACACTTAGTTGAAAAGGTTTTACCTGCTTTAAAAGCAGGTAAATTGGTTCTGGTCGATCGTTTTATTGATAGTTCAGTGGCTTATCAAGGATATGGACGAGGTCTTGATATTTCTGCCATTGATTGGCTTAATGACTATGCAACAGATGGGCATAAACCAGACCTAACCCTGTATTTTGATGTGCCGTCAGAGATTGGACTAGATCGTATTTCAAAAAATGCAGAGCGAGAAGTTAATCGGCTCGATTTAGAAGCTCTCAGCATGCATCAGAAAGTACGTTCTGGTTATTTGAAATTAGCTAATCAAGAAAGTAATCGCGTGGTAACGATTGATGCGAGTCAGTCTCTTGAAAAAGTTATCAATGATGCTTATCAAGTTGTTTTATCAGCCTTAGAAAAGGTAGAGAAATGAAATTAGCCCAACACCAATCCAAACATTTTGAACGGTTTTCTTATATTCTAAAGAATGGTCACATGAGCCATGCCTATCTTTTTTCTGGAGACTTTGGTTCGTTTGAATTAGCGCTTTGGTTAGCCAAAAGTCGATTTTGCGAACAACTCTCCGATGGTTTGCCTTGTGAAGTTTGTAGATCCTGTCGTTTAATTGAACAACGAGAATTTTCAGATGTGAAAATTGTGGAACCTCAAGGACAACTGATAAAAACAGATACTATTCGAGAGTTGACGCGTGATTTTTCTCGTTCAGGGTTTGAAGGAAAATCACAAGTTTTTATCATTAAAGATGCAGATAAAATGCATAGTAATGCGGCAAATAGTCTTTTAAAATTTATTGAAGAGCCTCAAAGTCAGTCTTACGTGATCTTGCTCACCAGTGATGAAAGTAAGGTACTGCCAACAATTAAAAGCCGTTGTCAATTATTTCGCTTTGTCAAAAATCAGCAATATTTAGAAGACCTATTGTTACAACAAGGACTTTTGAAAAGTCAAGCACGTCTTCTAGCGCAAGTTGCAACAAATGAATCAGAGGCGCTAGCCTTGTCCCAAAATAGTAAGGTGTTAGATTTGGAACAAATGTTGGAAAAATTTGTCAAACTTTTAAATCAAGAGCGTGACAAAGCTTATTTAGAAGTGTCAAGACTATCAGCCCTTGCATCAGAAAAAGATTTTCAAGATTTGACGTTTAGATTACTAACGGTTATCCTATCAGAAAAAAATATTCCAAAGTTGTTAACAGACTGTTATCAAGCAAGACGCATGTGGCAAGCTAATGTTAGTTTTCAAAATGCCTTAGATTATTTTGTGATTGCTTAGAGAAGAAGGAGGATGAATGAATAAAAAAGCATTACTGGAACAAATGGAAGCTTTCTCTCAACAATTTATGGTAAGTCTAGCAGAATTTGATGCCATGAGAAAGAAAGTCCAAGAAGTTTTTGAAGAAAATGCGCGTCTTCGTATGGAAAATACAGCCTTACGGGAGCATCTTAGTCAATTAATTATTGATGAACAGCCTCTCAGACACTCGACTCGAGGAAAAGAGCATATGGAATCCATTTATGAAGAAGGATTTCATGTTTGCAATGATTTTTATGGTCAACATCGGGAAAATAAAGAAGATTGTGCCTTTTGTATGGAACTTCTATACAGTCGAAAATAATTAATAGAGAAAATCAATAATAACAAGATTATCATTTTGATTTTTCTAATTTTGATGATTTGAGAACTGACGGGTGTCTGTCACAGACTCACGTATCGTACTAAAAGGAGAACGCCATGCAAGTTCAAAAATCCTTTAAGGGGAAAACAAGTTATGGAACCCTTTATTTGGTTCCAACCCCTATTGGAAATCTACAAGACATGACTTTTCGTGCAGTTGAAACGTTAAAAAATGTTGATGTTATCTGCGCAGAGGACACGAGAAACACTGGTTTGTTATTAAAGCATTTTGATATTGAAACGAGACAAATCTCCTTTCACGAACACAATGCTTTTGAAAAAATACCAGACTTGATTGCTCTATTAAAAGAAGGCAAAAGTCTGGCTCAGGTATCTGATGCGGGAATGCCCTCCATCTCTGACCCAGGACATGATTTGGTTAAATCGGCCATTTCAGAAGAGATTTCTGTCGTTTCTTTGCCAGGGGCTTCTGCTGGCATCACAGCTTTAATTGCATCAGGATTAGCTCCTCAACCACATATTTTTCATGGTTTTTTACCGAGAAAAGCAGGGCAGCAAAAGGCATTTTTCCAAGAAAAAAAAGCTTACCCAGAGACCCAAATTTTTTACGAAAGCCCTTATCGTGTATCTGATACGCTGGAAAATATGTTGGAAATCTATGGTGACCGTGATGTTGTCGTGGTTAGAGAATTGACTAAACTTTACGAAGAATACCAACGTGGAAAGATTTCAGAAGTTTTAACTTATCTATTAGAAAATCCTCTGAAAGGAGAATGCTTGATTTTAGTTTCAGGAGCTTCTGAGGATGTTATTTCTGATGACATCGTGGACGAATTAGACCTAGAGGATTTAGTTGCACAGCTCATTTCTCAAGGGAAAAAGCCCAATCAAGCCATCAAGGAAGTCGCTAAAACTTACAACCTCAATCGTCAAGAGGTTTACAATGCTTATCATAAGATTTAGAAGGAAACTAACATGTACGAAAATTTACTAGACCGCTTTTTAACCTACGTTAAAATTAACACACGTTCAGATGAAAACAGCACGACAACACCATCTACACCAAGTCAAACGGATTTTGCACTCAATATCTTGAAGCCAGAAATGGAGCGCATTGGGCTTGTTGATGTGCATTATTTAGAGCACAATGGCTATATTGTTGGTACTTTACCAGCTAATGGCGAGGGGTTCAAGCACACCATTGGTTATATTTCTCATATTGATACCGCTGATTTTAATGCTGAAAATATTGCGCCACAAGTCATTGAAAACTATGACGGTGGTGATATTGCACTTGGTTCATCAGGCTATAGCCTATCTCCAAAGGATTTTCCAAATCTTGATAATTACAAAGGACAAACCTTAATTACAACAGATGGGACAACACTTCTTGGTGCTGATGATAAATCAGGTATTGCTGAAATTATGACTGCTGTTGAATACCTTGCAAGCCACCCTGAAATTGAGCATGGAGAAATCCGTGTTGGGTTTGGTCCAGATGAAGAAATTGGTGTTGGTGCTAATAAATTTGATGTTGAGGACTTTAACGTTGACTTTGCCTATACCATTGATGGTGGACCACTCGGTGAACTTCAATATGAAACTTTTAGCGCAGCCGCAGCGGAACTTCGCTTTATCGGGCGAAATGTTCATCCAGGAACAGCTAAAAATAGCATGATTAACGCCCTGCAATTAGCAACAGATTTCCATAATCAACTACCTTCTGGAGAACGCCCTGAGCATACAGAAGGTTATGAAGGGTTCTATCATCTTCATGGTTTGAGTGGAACTGTTGATGAGGCGACAAGCTCTTATATTATCCGTGACTTTGAGGATAAGGCTTTTGAAAATCGCAAAGCTGAAATGGAGAAAATCGCAGCTAAGATGAATGCAGAACTCGGAGAAGAACGCGTCATTTTGACCCTTCACGACCAATACTATAACATGAAAAAAGTCATTGAAAAAGACATGACACCAGTTAATATTGCCAAGTCTGTTATGGAAAATCTTGAGATTAAACCAATCATCGAACCAATTCGTGGCGGTACAGATGGCTCTAAAATCTCCTTTATGGGAATTCCAACACCAAACATCTTTGCAGGCGGTGAAAACATGCATGGTCGCTTTGAATATGTCAGCCTACAAACCATGGAAAAAGCAGTTGATGTTATCATCGGGATTTCAACATATAGGGATAAAAATTAGAAACAAGCTATAAAATATGTTACAATGAGAATAGGACAGGAGTCATGATTTCGTAGTTTTGGCTTCCTCTTGTTATCTCATTTCTAAGCTCAGGCTAAATCTGTCCAGTGGATTATTTTAGGCAGACACTTGAAAATAAAAAGCAGACCTCCAATCAACCACTGCATCAAGTTATCTATAAACTAAAATTTAAGAGGCGGGGATATTTTTGTCCCAACCTCCTTTTGATGTCATTATATGGAAAGGGGAAGTGACATGATTAAACTTTTTGGGAAAATCAGATATCATTGGCAACCAGAGTTATCATGGTTATTGATTTATTGGTCACTGACCTTTTTACCTATTTTTATTGGTTTGTCCATGCTCTATGAAAAAACAGACGTTCCAATGGCATTTTTTGTTATGATAGGAGTATTTGGGACCCTGTTTAGTCTTGGCTTCCATCGTTACTTTATCATTGGAGACGATGGTCGCTTAGAGATTGTCGATAGTCAGTTTTGGAAGCAAACCTATGTGCTCATTTCTGATATTGAGAAAGTAGAAGTAACCAAGACCACTTTAAGTTTAGTTTTGACAAACGGTCAAAGCCAGTTATACTACATGAGAAAGTGGCCTAAGAAATATTTTCTGGATGCTCTTGCCATTCACCCAGATTTTGTGGGAGAAGTTGAGCTTTTGGATAATTTTATCAAGTTGGACTATTTTGAACACTACCAGGACGACAAAAAGGTTTCTACTCATTAATAAGGGCCTTGGTTGGGCAGGATTTGACGGCGAGAAGTGTGTCATGATCTGTGTCATCAAACTGTTGAGTGAGTAGATTGCTATTAGTGAATTTAACAATGCCGTCATCATGATAATCAAAGGCTGTTGAGTAGGTTTGGCAAAGGCCACAAGCAATACATTTTTCTGGAATTATAGATACTTTCATGGTATCATTGTAATATGAATTTTTAGATTTAACAAGGGAGAAATCATGAGTAAAGAACCATGGGAAGAGCAGGTGTTTCCCAAAGATGAACAGGGAGAGTCTAGGAAAGAGCGAAAAAATGCTGGCGTTCAAACACCGATTTTGACAATTTTGCTGAGTATCTTTTTCGTTATTTTTGTTGGAGTTTTATTGTTCGCTTTCTATACCTCAAATGGCAATACGAGTCGTGAAGAGGCTACAACTGGTTTTTACGGTGCTTCTACTCAAGTTGATACTAAAAATAAAAAATCAGAGTCTGATTCTAGCGAAACGCAGTCAGTATCACAATTAGAAGAACCCACTGAAACGACCAGTGTTAGTCAGACTGAAGCGGTTATCCGAAATGGTGGAACGACGGTTGTAGAAGCAGGTGAGGGGGCGGGGGCTATTGCGGCACGTGTTGGAATATCTTTAGACAAGCTTTACGCCTTAAATCCTGAAAAAATGACTGGTCCTGGTGGAACGTGGTGGGCAAATCCTGGCGATGTGGTTTACATTGATTAGAAAGTAAGACATGAAAAATATTAGAATTGCTGTTGATGGACCTGCCTCAAGTGGGAAATCAACGGTAGCGAAAATTATTGCTAAAAATCTTGGGTACACTTATTTAGATACAGGTGCGATGTACCGTTGTGCAACTTATCTTGCTTTGAAAAATGATTTGACAGATGAAAATGTAGCGATGATTTTACAGCAATTAGATGAACACCCTATTTCTTTTGGCAGAGACATTGAAGGAAATCAATTAGTTTTTCTAGGTGATGTAGATGTCACCCTGGCCATCCGTCAAAATGATATCACAAATAATGTTTCTTGGATTTCAGCTTTACCAGAAATTCGTGAAGAATTAGTTGCGCAACAGCGCCGAATCGCTGAAAAAGGAGCCATTATTATGGATGGCCGTGACATAGGGACAGTTGTTTTACCTGATGCAGAATTAAAAATTTTCTTAATTGCTTCTGTTGATGAGCGTGCAGAAAGACGTTATAAAGAAAACCTTGAAAAAGGAATTCCAACGGATCTTGAAACGTTAAAAGAAGAGATTGCGGCGCGCGATTATAAAGATAGTCACCGTAAAATATCACCGCTTAAGGCGGCTGATGACGCTATTACTTTTGATACAACAGGGGTTAACATTGAAGGAGTTGTCAACTTTATTCAAGAAAAAGCGAAAAAAATTATTGACAAGGGCTAGTCTATCTGTTACAATGGTAGCAATGAGAAAAGCAGAAGTGAGAACTTCTCGCCTTGCGACCTAGGTTGTCTGGCCCTACATGTCAAATTTCAGTAATGAAATAAAATGTGTGCGGGCTTGGTTTGTCAAGTCCGCTTTTGGTTTTCTCTAAAAAAATGAAGAGGTGAAGATCATAGCTAAAAAAGATCTATTCATCAACGACGAAATTCGTGTTCGCGAAGTTCGTTTGGTTGGTCTTGAAGGTGAACAATTAGGAATCAAGCCATTGTCAGAAGCGCAAGCCATTGCTGACCAAGCAAATGTTGATTTGGTTTTAATTCAACCACAAGCGACACCGCCAGTTGCGAAAATTATGGACTATGGTAAGTTCAAATTCGAATACCAAAAGAAACAAAAAGAACAACGTAAAAAACAAAGCGTTGTAACGGTTAAAGAAGTTCGTCTTAGCCCAGTAATTGATAAAGGTGACTTTGAGACAAAACTTCGTAATGGCCGTAAGTTTCTTGAAAAGGGAAATAAAGTCAAAGTTTCTATTCGATTTAAAGGACGTATGATTACCCATAAAGAAATTGGTGCAAAGGTGTTAGCAGAATTTGCTGAAGCAACACAAGATATTGCAATTATTGAGCAACGCGCTAAAATGGATGGGCGCCAAATGTTCATGCAACTTGCACCAATCCCTGACAAGAAATAGTCAGATAATATATTTATAGAGGAGAATTCTAAAATGCCAAAACAAAAAACACACCGCGCATCAGCTAAACGTTTCAAACGTACAGGTTCTGGTGGTCTTAAACGTTTCCGTGCTTTCACATCTCACCGTTTCCACGGGAAAACTAAAAAGCAACGTCGTCACTTGCGTAAAGCAGGCATGGTACATGCTGGTGACTTTAAACGTATCAAAGCAATGCTTACTCAAATGCGTTAATCGCTAGAAGCATTCAACTACTTACTGAATTATTTGGAGGAAAATATAAATGGCACGTGTTAAAGGTGGCGTTGTCTCACGCAAACGTCGTAAACGTATTCTTAAATTAGCTAAAGGTTACTATGGAGCAAAACACATCTTGTTCCGTACTGCAAAAGAGCAAGTAATGAACTCTTACTACTATGCATACCGTGACCGTCGTCAGAAAAAACGTGATTTCCGTAAATTATGGATCACTCGTATCAACGCGGCTGCTCGTATGAATGGTTTGTCATACTCACAATTGATGCATGGTTTGAAACTTGCTGAAATCGAAGTAAACCGTAAAATGCTTGCTGACCTTGCTGTTAACGATGCAGCAGCTTTCACAGCTCTTGCAGATGCAGCTAAAGCAAAATTAGGTAAATAATGAGTTACCGTTTAAGCGACCTCTGCTAAGGTCGTTTTTTTGTGGTATCAAATTATAGAGTCGTTAAAAAAGGATAGAGTCAAAAAGTCAAGTTTCATACTTTTTTTATAGTGGATTGAATAAAGGTCAGCACATCATTAAATAGCTTTGATGAAGTCTAGTTCTATCAGAAGCTCCTAGCCTTGCCCTATTATAGTAATTTGAATTAAGAACATGACGTCGATGAATCATTTTGATCAAAGATAATCCTAATTAGTTATTCTATATTTTGTCCTAATCTATGTTCAATTAACTATAGTTTCTCAATCTACCATAAAATGACTATCGAACAATTAAAAAGGCATAGAATTGACGTTTTTTAAGAACATCATTCCATGCCTTTTACTGTATTCTGAAAGGTTTATCAAGCTCCTCATCTGACAGTTTCTTTGCAGTTAGCTCCAACGAGTTTTTTCACTAAAAGAAGAAGGTAACCTCCGACAACATAAGCTGAAGCAATGATAAGTGAATTAATGAGTACCTTTTGAAGTCCAAATTTATTGACATTAATAAAGAAGTAAGCATAAGGGCTGTCTTTAGCGCCAGGAATCGGTAGTTGTAATACCATACCATTAAAAATAGCAAAAGCAAAATACCCTAAAGGGAATGAAGTCCAAGTTAGTGGGTCAAACCAACGATAGCTATTTTTCTTATCAATTATAAGCGTATCAAGAATAAATCCGATTGGTGCTATGTAATGAACAAGGAAATTACGAATATTCCAATAAGCGTGAGGTTCTGCTAAAGGAGCTAGCATAAAATGATAGACAACGGCTGTGATCATGATAGCCATTGTTACAGTCCCCTTTGAACGTAATAATTTTGAAGAATGATTTATAGAACCATTCTTACCTTCCCAGCTAATAAGATAGAAGAGAAAACTAAAAACAAGGATGTTTGAAATAACGGTATAATAAAGTAGCATACCAAAGCCATCTTGATAGATTTGCATACCAACACCGATCACTCCACATAAAGCAACGATAAATCTATAAAATTGTACTTTGGCTATTTTGATAATTGGGTTAATTTTACTCATTAACATTCCCTTTCTTTTATTTGGAAATCAAACTGTTTTACATTATACCACTTTTTTTCTTGACTGGCGACTGAAATATTTGTACAATCAAAAGGATTGAAGGAGGGCGACGTTATGCCAACGATTTGTGATTATGTTAACAGTGCTTCAAACAAAGATTTTGAAGAATTGGCTTTGAATGATTTGGATATTGTTTGCCTTAATGAGTTGGCCTACCTCCCTTTTGATGGTTATGTAACGCAGGATACTGCCCTTTCTTTTAAAGATATGCGCCAGAGATTAAAGAAAGAAAAATCTGCTATTCAGTATGATTTTATGCTAACCAAAGATAGAGTGAAGCTATTTGATGCTATGCTCAATAGCAAGCGTTTCAAAGATTTGATACTATCTCATTATGTGAATGATATTAGTAAAGAGTTTGAAAAACAGTTTGCGGCAATGGTTTTCCATATTCCTTCTATTAATCATTGGCAGCTGGTTTTTCGGGGAACAGATGATACCCTCATTGGTTGGAAAGAAGATTTTAAATTGACCTATATGAGCGAGATTCCAGCCCAGCGTTCTGCGGTTACCTATCTTCAACAGTTTTTGGAAAAAGCAGAGCAACCAGTCTATGTGACAGGACATTCCAAAGGTGGTAATTTAGCAGTTTATGCAGCCAGTCATCAAAAAGCGGTGCTTCAAAAGAAAATTAAAGCAGTCTTTATGCTTGATGCTCCAGGTTTTAATCCAATTTTTTTCAAGAAAGAAGGTTACCAGGGGATTCGAGATAAACTAATTGTCATGAGACCTAAAGAATCAATTGTAGGTGTTATGTTACAATTGGATGTAACACCATTTATCATAGATGCAAACCAATTTGGAGTGTCGCAGCATGCAGTAACGACTTGGAAAATTTCTGAAAAAGGCCATTTTATTAGCAATGAACCAACCAATCTCAGCAAGCAATTGGATAAAACATTTGACCAATGGGTATCAGAACTTAGCAAGTCAGAATTGAAAGTAATCGTTGATTTACTTTTTGATACCTTGATGGATGCAGGTATTAACAGTCTTAATGATTTAACAACTAAGGAAGCTATTCTCAAACTCTTATCTGCATTTGGGACTATGAATCAGTTGGACAAAAAGCAACAAGCCTTGATTCAAAAGTCGCTTTGGAATCTAGTGACGGCTTTTGCTCAAAATAGTAAGCCCGACTTTAAGCCTAGCTGGCATTTGGATGACTTTTTAAAAAAATGGAAAATAAAAGAGTAGAAGCAGTTTCAGTTCAAGGAACAGCTTTTACTCTTTTCAAAAGAAGATTTTTTCTAAACAGGATTCCTCAGATTTTTTAGCATCTGTATTTTATAAGAAAGCAACCCAAAAAAACATTTTGAGTTTTGGTAAGCATTATCTAGAGAGAAAATGACTGTTTGTTAGATGAAAACATATGACGGTCAAATCTTCAAAATCATGCTATAATAGATAAGAATGAAGATATTAATGGAAAGAAGATTGAGGATTCTATCTGAATTAAATAATTGAGATTTGGCTATTCAAACCCTTGATATGAAAGGAACTATAAACTCATGGCTACTATTCAATGGTTTCCTGGGCACATGTCTAAAGCTCGGAGACAGGTACAAGAAAATTTAAAGCACGTGGATTTCGTGACAATTTTGGTGGATGCAAGGCTTCCCTTATCCAGTCAAAATCCCATGCTGACAAAGATTGTAGGAGATAAACCTCGTCTGCTCATTTTGAACAAGGCTGATTTAGCTGACATGGCTTTGATTAAAGAATGGCAGAGCTACTATGAAAAACAAGGCATTAAAACCTTGTTAATCAACTCCAAAGAGCAATCTACAGTTAAAAAAGTAACCAAGGCAGCACAAGACTTGATGGCAGATAAGATTGCTAAGTTGCGTGAACGTGGTATTCAAAAAGAAACCCTACGCACCATGATTATCGGTATTCCAAATGCTGGTAAATCAACGCTAATGAACCGCTTAGCAGGGAAGAAAATTGCAGTTGTCGGCAATAAACCAGGGGTTACTAAGGGGCAGCAATGGTTGAAATCCAATAAAAATTTGGAAATCTTGGACACGCCAGGAATTCTTTGGCCCAAATTTGAAGATGAGTTAGTTGGGCTAAAATTAGCTTTGACAGGGGCAATCAAGGATCAATTGTTGCCCATGGATGAGGTGACTATTTTTGGTTTGACCTATTTCAAAGAAAATTACCCAGAGCGTTTACAGGAACGATTTAAGGGGATTAACCTTGACGATGAGGCTCCTGAAATTATTATGTCTATGACTCGAAAATTGGGTTTTAGAGACGATTATGACCGCTTTTACCAATTATTTGTCAAAGAAGTTCGTGATGGCAAGCTCGGTCTTTACACGCTAGATAAGGTCAGTGATTTAGATGGCAACGATTAAGGAAATTAAGGAAGTCCTCCAAGGTATTACAACTCTTGAGGACAGTCGATGGGAAGACTTTGCCAAGGATGCCCGTGCAGGAGTGCAGACAGCGATTAAACAACGTCGCAAAGCCATTCAAGCCCTCATGGACGAGGAGCTACGTTTGGAAAAAATGCTGTGCTACGAAAAGGCCTGGTATGCCGAAGGGATTGAGCTGATCGCAGGGATTGATGAAGTGGGCAGAGGTCCCTTAGCTGGTCCAGTTGTCGCAGCAGCAGTCATTTTGCCGAAAGACTGTAAAATTCAAGGTTTGAATGACAGTAAAAAAATTCCCAAAAGCAAGCACCGTGCCATTTACGATGCTGTTATGGCAGAGGCTTTAGCAGTCGGTATTGGAATAAAGGATAGTCAGGTCATTGATGAGGTCAATATCTATGAGGCGACCAAGTTAGCCATGATAGAGGCGCTTGAAAACCTATCAATCAAACCACATGGACTGTTGATTGATGCCATGACTTTGGATGTTCATTTGCCGCAGCAGTCTATTATCAAAGGGGATGCCAATTCGTTGTCAATCGCCGCAGCTTCTATTGTTGCAAAGGTGACGCGTGATGATATGATGGCAGATTATGATGAAACTTTTCCTGGCTATGCCTTTGCCAAAAATGCTGGTTATGGCACAGCAGACCACTTAAAAGGTCTGAAAACATTAGGGATTACTCCGATTCACCGTAAGACCTTTGAGCCGATTAAGAGTATGATTGGAGACTAGGATGACGGAACGTGACAAGATGCTAGCTGGGCAACTCTATGATGCAGGGGATGCGGAACTGGTTGCCATGCGCTTAAAAGCCAGAGAGAACATGCGTTTATTTAATGATGAAGACGACAGGGAGAAGCGCAAAGCGCTGGTCAAATCATGGTTTGGAGGGACAGGTGAAAACTTGCTGATCGAACCACGCTTTGTCTGTGATTATGGCAGTAACATCTATGTTGGTGACAATTTTTATGCCAACTTTAATCAGACCTTTTTGGACGTCTGTGAGATTAGAATTGGTGACAATGCCATGTTTGGTCCCAATTGTCAGCTCTTGACGCCCCTCCACCCCTTGGATGCCAAGGAACGTATCTCAGGTCTAGAATATGGCGCACCAATCACTATTGGCAATAATGCTTGGTTAGGTGGTGGCGTGACCATCTTACCGGGGGTAACTCTTGGTGATAATGTCGTTGTTGGTGCAGGATCCGTTGTGACCAAGTCTTTTGGTGATAATGTGGTCATTGCTGGTAATCCCGCTAAAATTATTAAATACTTAGAAAGTTGAGTTGGTGCTCAACTTTTTTTTGCTTTTCTACGAATAATCAAGTGGAGGTAAGGCATGAACAATTTTGACTTATACAAATTACGAAAAGCTGGGTTAACCAATCTTAATATTTTAAATATCCTAGACTATCAAAAGCGTGTTGAAAAATCTCTATCTTTACGCGATATGGCAGTGGTTTCTCAATGTAAAAATCCTGTTCTATTTATCGAAACCTTTAAAAATCTTAATAGTAAGGAACTGCGTGAGGAGTTCAACCGTTTTCCTAGTTTGTCAATTTTGGATAAGGAATACCCACTTGAACTCAAAAATATCTATAATCCACCTGCTCTGCTATTTTACCAAGGAAACTTAGACCTTTTGAATAAGGAAAAATTGGGTGTCGTTGGTTCCAGGAAGTGCTCAGAAGTTGGTACCCAATCTGTAGCCAAGCTGATTAAGGAGATGGGGAATCGCTTTGTGATTGTCTCTGGTCTGGCGCGTGGGATTGATACCAGTGCCCATGTGGCTGCTTTGAAAAATGGTGGAGCAACGATTGCGGTTATCGGTTGTGGCTTAGATGTTTACTATCCTAAAGAAAATGCAAAATTACAAGACTATATCTCTAGAAATCAACTTCTCTTGACCGAATATGAGATTGGTCAGGCACCAAAGAAATTCCATTTTCCAGAGCGCAATCGGATCATAGCTGGACTGTCTCGTGGCATTATCGTGGTGGAAGCAAAAATGCGCTCGGGAAGTTTGATTACTTGTGAACGAGCTATGGAAGAAGGACGAGATATTTTTGCCGTTCCAGGTAACATTTTGGATGGAAAATCAGATGGCTGTCATCATCTAATCCAAGAAGGTGCAAAGTGCGTCACTACAGGCTTTGACATCATTTCTGAGTATTTTTAGAAAATTGACTTTTTCCTATAGGAGAAGTTTTCTATTGACAGGATTAAAAAACTGGGTTATCATGCTATAGATTTAATTGAAAAAATAAAGGAAAATCTATGGCGACTGCAACAGTTAGTAAAACGAAAAAAACATCGAAGAAAAAAGCTAGTAAGGTGACAAAGAATTTGGTTATTGTAGAGTCACCAGCCAAAGCTAAAACCATTGAAAAATATTTAGGACGCAATTATAAAGTTGTGGCTTCTGTTGGACATATCCGTGATTTGAAAAAATCCTCTATGTCTATTGATTTTGAGAATAACTATGAGCCAGAATACATCAATATTCGTGGTAAAGGTGACCTGATTAAGACATTGAAAAAGGAAGCTAAGGGTGCCAAGCAAGTTTACCTCGCAAGTGACCCGGATCGTGAGGGAGAAGCGATTTCTTGGCACTTGGCGCACATTTTAGACTTGGATTTGACAGATAAGAATCGTGTTGTTTTCAACGAAATCACAAAGGATACGGTAAAAAATGCCTTTGTTGAACCTCGTCAAATTGACATGAATTTAGTGAATTCTCAACAAGCACGCCGCGTCCTCGACCGTATCGTTGGTTATTCGATTTCACCCCTTTTGTGGAAGAAAGTTAAAAAAGGCTTGTCAGCGGGGCGTGTGCAATCTGTTGCCCTAAAGCTTATTATTGACCGTGAAAATGAAATCAAGGCTTTTAAACCAGAAGAATACTGGACCATCAACGGTGCCTTTAAAAAGGGAACCAAAAAATTTGAAGCATCTTTTTATGGAGTGGATGGTAAAAAGCTCAAATTAACTAATCATGACGATGTCAAGGCGGTTCTGGCACGTTTACAGGGAGATGAATTCCTTGTTGATAATGTGGAGAAGAAAGAACGTCGTAGAAATGCTCCGCTTCCTTACACTACATCATCAATGCAACAAGACGCAGCTAATAAAATCAATTTCCGTACCCGTAAAACCATGATGGTTGCGCAGCAATTATACGAAGGGATTAATCTCGGGTCTGGCCAGCAGGGTCTGATTACCTATATGCGTACGGACTCAACTCGTATTAGTCCAATTGCCCAAGGTCAAGCGGCAGCGTACATTAGTGAACGTTTCGGTGACAAATATTCCAAGCACGGGAATCGTGTCAAAAATAGCACCGGCGCCCAAGATGCTCACGAAGCGATTCGCCCATCAAATGTCTATCAAACACCAGAGAGTATTGCGAAATATTTAGACAAAGATCAGCTTAAACTCTATACTCTCATCTGGAATCGTTTTGTCGCTAGTCAGATGACGGCTGCAGTCTTTGATACCATGAAGGTGGAACTGTCACAAAATGGTGTTATGTTTGTTGCTAATGGTAGTCAGGTCAAATTTGATGGCTACATGGCTGTATATAATGACTCTGATAGAAATAAAATGCTTCCAGAAATGGCGGCAGGCGACACGGTTAAAAAAGTGTTAACAAGCCCAGAGCAGCATTTCACCCAACCACCAGCACGCTATTCGGAAGCAACTCTTATCAAGACGCTTGAAGAAAATGGTGTGGGACGCCCGTCAACTTATGCTCCGACACTTGATGTGATTCAGCGTCGCTACTATGTCAAATTAGCAGCAAAACGCTTTGAACCAACAGAACTTGGTGAAATCGTTAACTCTCTCATTATCAAATTTTTTCCAGATATTGTAGATGTTAAGTTTACGGCAGAAATGGAAGGCAAACTTGACGAAGTTGAAATTGGTAAAGAAGAGTGGCAAAAAGTCATAGATGCTTTCTATCAGCCATTCTCTAAAGAGTTGGAAAAAGCAGAGACTGAAATCGAAAAAATCCAAATCAAGGATGAACCAGCTGGTTTTGATTGTGACCTCTGTGGTCATCCAATGGTTATCAAGTTGGGACGTTTTGGTAAGTTTTACGCTTGTAGCAATTTCCCAGACTGTCATAATACAAAAGCCATTACAAAAGAAATTGGCGTGACCTGTCCAACCTGTGGACAAGGTCAAATCATTGAACGTAAGACAAAACGCAATCGCATTTTCTATGGTTGTGACCGTTATCCAGACTGCGAATTTACTTCTTGGGATATGCCTGTTGGTCGCGCTTGTCCAAAATCAGGTCATTACCTTGTTGAAAAGAAAGTTCGTGGCGGTGGCAAACAAGTCACATGTAGCCATGAAGAATGCGACTACAAAGAAGAAAAAGTGAAATAATCTATTAAGAACTACTTCATATGTTGAGGTAGTTTTTTTGTTTAAGGCACCATTTTTGCTATAATAGGTAAAAGGAGATTTTTTATTTAAGGAGATTTAGATGCCTAATACTGATACCATTAGTCCAGAGTTATCAGCCTATCACCAAAAACGCTTGGCACAGTTTCGTTTGGAAAATGAAAAAGTAGAGCCGGAAAGCATCGTTTTTGTAGGGGATTCGATTACAGAATTTTTTCCAATCAAAAAATATCTGGGAAGACATTTGCCACTTGTTAATCGTGGTATTGCAGGGACAGATACGAACTGGTTATTAGAACATTTGGATGAGCAAGTAGCAGCGCTTGAAGCTAGCAAGCTTTTTCTCATGATTGGGGTCAATGACCTTGGTTTGGGTTATTCGGTGACGGATACGGTTGGCAAAATAGCAGAGCTGGTTAGCCAGCTTCGCATGTTAAGTCCTCAATCAGAAATCTACCTGCTCTCGGTTCTTCCTGTAAATGAAGCGCAAGCTTTTTCCAAAATGGTAAAAATAAGGAAAAATGCAGATATTCAGTTACTTAATGCCAATCTGAAAACTTTGCCGGGAGTGGATTTTATTGACCTTTATCCCTTGCTTTTGGATGGTGATGGTCAGTTAGCCAGTAAGTACACAACAGATGGATTACACCTCAGTCAGTTAGCCTATGAGAGTCTAGCGGAGGTGTTGGGATCTTATTTGAATGAAAGTGTGGTATAATCAACATATGAATTTTGAAAAAAAACACGTTTACTCGATTGTCACGGCATTTGTACTTTGTTACATGATTCAAGCCTATTGGAAGGCTGGTGCTAATTTTTTAGGTACCGTTTGGTCGGCTAGTCAACCGTTTTTAATTGGTGCAGCTATCGCTTATATTGTGAATATCGTTATGTCTGTTTATGAACGTGTATTTGGTATCGTTTTATCAGGTACACGAGCAGAAAATGTCAAGCGTGGCTTATCAATGACGTTGGCTTATTTGACTTTTGTGGTGGTCATTGTCTGGATTTTTTCTATTGTCCTCCCAGATTTGATTGAAAGTATTAAGTCTCTTTTAGCGATAGATACTTCTGTTATTAATCAATGGATTAATGAAATGAATGATAATACCTACGTCTCTAGAATACTTGATTATATTGGACAAGATAAAGACTTAGCTCAAACGATTAGTCGCTATAGTCAACAAATTTTACAACAGGTCTTAGGCGTTTTGACAGGTGTTTTAACCTCAGTCTCTTCTATTGCTTCAACCTTACTCAATGTGTTTGTCAGCCTTATTTTTTCCCTCTATGTTTTGGGAAATAAAGAAACTTTAGTCAGACAAGTTGGGCTTTTGATGGATACTTATCTTGGAAAATACGCAGGACCAGTGCGTTATGTGGTGGGCATTTTAGATAAACGATTCCATGGATTTGTTGTCAGCCAGACTCTGGAAGCAATGATTTTGGGAACACTTACAGCTCTCGGAATGACTCTCTTTGGCTTTCCATATGCTGCAACAGTAGGAGTATTAGTTGCATTTACTGCCATTATTCCTGTTGTAGGAGCTTATATTGGCTTGGTTATCGGGTTTATTTTACTAGCGACTCAATCAATCACTCAAGCACTTTGGTTTGTTGTTTTTCTAGTAGTTCTGCAACAATTTGAAGGTAATCTTATTTACCCTCGAGTAGTTGGGGGCTCAATTGGTTTACCAGGCATGTGGGTTTTAGTAGCTATCACAATAGGCGGGGCTCTAGCTGGTATTTTAGGAATGCTAATAGCAGTACCTTTAGCAGCCAGTCTCTATCAAATCATCAAGGATCATGTTATTAAAAAACGTCACCATCAAAATAGCGTTCTAGGTACAGAATAATAGAAACGAAAGAGGTTGGTAAAAACTCAATTTTTAACCGTTCTCTTAAAATCGAATAATATAAAATAGCTTAAAATCAACGTTTCTTGGCGATGTTAATCGGAGCTTTGTTAACTGTAGCGGGTGACTTATAATGAACAACAGGAGAGGACTAGATTGGTCTTCTCTTTTGAAGTTTAAAGCGAAATAAATCCGCTTTTTGAAGTTGTCAGAGTTAGTTAAACTAAGGTATTTATTATTTTTTAGACTTTTTGTCCAACATTTTTATTAGTAGAATCGCATCAACTGTTATAGAACTTTTTATAATTTAAAACTGTCAAACTCCCATTATTTGTGCTATAATTAATATGCTTATTATGGAGGAGTGTGTGCCAAAGAATGGTTAGCACTAAAAATAGAAAGGTATTTAGCTGTTAATGGAAAAAGAAGAGGTGGCCACAGGACATACTTTTTTTGGTATGTATGATTATTTGGTTGTTGGTGCGGGTCTTTTTGGGTCAGTATTTGCTCATGAAGCTGCTTTAAAAGGAAAAAAAGTTATGGTTATTGAAAAACGTGACCATATTGCAGGAAATATCTACACCAAAGAAGTAGAAGGAATTCAAGTGCACGAGTACGGTGCTCATATTTTCCACACATCTGATAAGGAAATTTGGGACTATGTGACTCAATTTGCGGAATTTAATCGCTACACCAATAGTCCAGTGGCTAACTACAAGGGTGAAATCTATAACCTTCCATTTAACATGAATACCTTTAATAAACTTTGGGGTGTTGTAACCCCAGCAGAAGCACAAGCTAAGATTGATGAGCAACGTGCAGTGCTAAATAGCAAAATACCAGAAAACCTCGAAGAACAAGCCATTTCACTTGTTGGTACAGATATCTATGAAAAACTCATCAAAGACTACACCGAAAAACAATGGGGCAAACCAACGACTGAATTACCAGCCTTTATTATTCGCCGTTTACCAGTTCGTTTAACTTATGATAATAATTATTTTAATGATACTTACCAAGGCATACCAATCGGTGGTTATACTCAGATTGTGGAAAAAATGCTAGCGCATGAGAACATTGATGTTGAGACTGGTATTGACTTCTTTGATAAGAAAGGAGAGTATTTAAAAAGTTTTCCCAAAATTGTGTTCACAGGAATGATTGATCAGTTTTTTGACTACGAATTTGGTGAATTGGAGTACAGAAGCCTTCACTTTGACACAGAAATTTTGAACGTGGAAAATTATCAAGGAAATGCTGTGGTTAACTATACCGATGCAGAGACACCTTACACACGTATCATTGAACACAAGCACTTTGAGTTCGGTATGCAAGATAAAACCATTATTACCAAGGAGTATTCAAAAACTTGGACTAGAGGGGATGAGCCGTACTATCCAGTCAATAACGAGCGCAATAATCATCTCTATAAGGAATATCAAAAATTAGCTGCGAAGCAAAAAAATGTTATTTTTGGTGGACGTCTCGGTCAATACTGTTACTATGACATGCATCAAGTCATAGCAGCAGCCTTACAGTGCGTTAAAGGAGAGTTTGGAGAATAATTTAGGATGACTTTAACACGTAATCATAAGAAAATCATTTTAATGGCATTAGATACTTTGCTGATCATTAGCTCGCTGTATCTTAGCCAAATCTTTTTAGATGTTATTACGCATATTACTCGTGATTATTTTAGAATTGCCATTATTTTAGTTCCGTTATTTTATCTTATCATTGCCTATATGTTAAAAGTTTTCTCGGTTATTAACCGTTTCACGGACTACAGAAGTTTAGGCAGTGTCGGAATCTCGGTAGTTTCTAGTTATGTCTTTTTTACAGGATTTTCTTTTTTTGTTTTTAATGTTTTTAGCTTGCGTTTTATTTGTTTAGGTGCCTTGTTATCTTATGCTATGCTGATTACACCAAGGATTTTATGGCGATTGGTCTACGAGTGGCATTATAAAGATAAATCACATAAAAAAACTAACAAGAAAAAAACATTAGTTCTAGGAGCAGGTTCTGGTGGAAGTGTTTTTATTCGAACAGTTCAAAATAGCGATACGGATATTGACATTGTTGGTATATTAGATAAAGATTTAGATAAAAAAGGAAGCTACCTGCACGGTGTTAAAGTGTTAGGCAATCATTTTGATATTCCTAGACTGGTTCAAGAGTTAAGTGTAGACCAGTTAACAATTGCAATCCCTTCAATAACTGCGAGTGAGCAAGAAACGATTCTGGATATCTGCCAGGAAATCAACCTTCCGGTCAATGTGATGCCTCCAGTAGAGGAGCTAGTCTTAGGACAGGTGAATACGGATCAATTGAAAGAAATTGATATTGCAGATCTTTTGGGACGAAAAGAAGTAGTGCTTGATCAAAGCCAATTAAGTGATTTTTTCTCAGATAAGACAGTTCTTGTGACGGGTGCTGGAGGATCAATTGGTTCTGAAATTTGTCGTCAAATATCGCAGTTTACTCCTAAGCGATTATTATTGCTAGGGCATGGAGAAAACTCAATTTACCTCATTCATCGTGAATTAACCAATAAGTACAAGGAAAAGTTTGAAATCATCCCAATTATTGCAGATATTCAGGATCGTGATTTGATTTTTTCCTTAATAAAAGACTATAAACCAGATGTAATCTATCATGCTGCCGCTCATAAGCATGTTCCTTTGATGGAATATAATCCTCGTGAGGCAGTTAAAAATAATATTTTTGGAACAAAAAATGTTGCTGAAGCAGCTAAGGCGGCTGGTATTGCTAAGTTTGTCATGGTGTCTACCGATAAAGCTGTTAACCCACCAAATGTTATGGGGGCTACCAAGCGTGTCGCAGAGATGATTGTCACAGGACTAAATGAAGCAGGTCAAACTCAGTTTGTTGCTGTTCGCTTTGGAAATGTTCTAGGAAGTCGTGGTAGCGTCGTTCCAGTCTTTAAAGACCAGATTGCCCAAGGTGGTCCTCTAACTGTGACAGACTTCCGAATGACACGGTACTTTATGACGATACCAGAGGCAAGTCGACTGGTCATTCAAGCAGGTTACCTTGCTAAAGGTGGCGAAGTATTTGTTCTTGACATGGGAGAGCCAGTTAAGATCCTTGACTTGGCTAAAAAAGTCATCAAACTTAGTGGACACACTGAAAAAGAGATTGGAATTGTCGAATCAGGAATTCGCCCTGGTGAGAAACTTTATGAGGAATTGTTGTCATCAGAAGAACGTGTGAGTGACCAAATCCATGAAAAAATCTTTATCGGAAAAGTCACACCAAAACCAATGGCAGAAGTGGAAGATTTCATCAATAAATTATTAGATTTGAATGTCGTTACACTGAAAGAAAAATTAATTGAGTTTGCAAAACAGGAGTAGAAAGTAAATTATTTTTACTTTCTTAGAGGTCAAGGGAGTTTGACTTCTAAAAAGGTAAAAATTGAGGAGATAAACATGTACTTAAAGCTGAAAAGGATGTTAGATGTCATTATTTCAGGTTTGGCTATTCTAGTGTTAAGCCCGATATTATTGATTATTGTAATTGCGATAAAATTAGACTCAAAAGGTCCTGTTCTTTTTAAACAAAAACGAGTTGGAAAAGGTAAAAAGTATTTTATGATTTACAAGTTTAGAAGCATGTATATTGATGCTCCTAGTGATATGCCAACTCACATGCTCAAAAATCCAGCGGCAATGATTACAAAGGTTGGTGGCTTTTTGAGAAAGACTAGTCTAGATGAGTTGCCTCAACTATTCAATATTTTTAAAGGTGAAATGTCTATTGTTGGTCCAAGACCAGCTTTATGGAATCAGTACGATTTAATCGAAGAACGTGATAAATATGGTGCAAATGACATTAGACCAGGGTTGACAGGATGGGCGCAAATCAATGGTCGAGATGAACTTGAAATTGATGTAAAAGCAACGTTAGATGGCTATTATGTAAAACATATGGGACTTGTCCTTGACGCTAAATGTTTTTTTGGAACTTTTCTTAGTGTTGCTAAAAGTGATGGTGTAGTTGAAGGTGGAACAGGAAGTAAGAGAGAAGAATGAAAAGAATATTAATTACAGGTGCTAATTCTTACGTAGGGACATCTTTTGAAAATTATGCTAATACTAATTTCGCATCCGAATTTGAGATTTTCACTCTGGATTTATTGGATAGTCAGTGGCGGAAAACAGATTTTTCTAACTTTGATGTTGTTTTTCATGTTGCTGGTTTGGCACATGCTGATATTGGTCAAGTTACAGAAAGTATTAAGCAGAAGTATTATGATGTAAATACCAAACTTGCTATTGAAGTTGCAGAAATAGCAAAACGAGCTAAAGTGAAGCACTTTATTTTTATGTCGTCCATGATCATATATGGAGAATCCGCTCCCATTGGTCAAAAAAAGATTATTGATGAAAAAACAAAGCCACAGCCAGCTAATTTTTATGGAGATTCAAAACTTCAAGCAGATATTGGAATCCGTAGTTTAGCAGATGATCAGTTTCAAGTTGCAATACTGCGTCCTCCGATGATTTATGGCGAAGGAAGCAAAGGTAATTTTCCATTATTGATAAAGCTGTCTAAGTCATTAAGAGTGTTTCCGAAAATAAACAATCAAAGGTCTATGTTGTTTATTGAAAATCTATGCGAATTTCTTTGCCAAATCATTTTGAAAGAAAAAAGTGGAATATTTTTTCCACAAAATGCAGAGTACGCAAATACAAGTGATATAGTAAAGATTCTAGCATTATCCTATGGAAGAAAGATAAAGTTACTGCCATGTTTAAATCCTATGGTAAAACTTATAGCTATATTTCCTGGGAAAATAGGTAAGATGGTCAATAAAGCATTTGGTAACATGACTTATGAATTAACCTCCTCTCAATATGAAGGGATTGAGTATCAAAAAGTTAGTTTAGAAGAATCATTGCAGAAAAATAAAAATTATGGAAACTAATATAAAAACAAAGCATATTCTAGTCATTTCTCAGTATTTTTATCCTGAGGAATTTAGGATAAATGATATTTGCTGTGAATGGGTTAAACGTGGCTATAAAGTAACAGTGGTGACAGGAATTCCGAATTATCCTATTGGAGAATTTTTTGATGGCTATTCCTATGAACAAAAAAGAACGGAAAATTGGAATGGTATTGACATCATTCGTTTACCGATTTTACCACGGAGAACAGGTTCGCTATCTTTAATTAAGAATTATTTCTCCTTTGTAAGAGAGGGGTTGAAATGGGTGAAAAAGACTAAAATACGGGCTGATTTGGTATATACCTTTGAAGTTTCACCTATGACACAAGCTCTAGTTGGTGTGAAGTATGCTAAAAAGTTCAAAGTCCCTCATTTTCTTTACATTACCGATCTATGGCCTGAAAATGTTTCGATTATTACTGGAATTAAGAGCAAGATTTTACTATACCCAATACAGTTGATGGTAGATTACATTTATAAAAATAGTGATTATATTTTGACGGCTTCAAAGAGTTTTGTACCAAGTGTACTAGGGAGGAATGTACCAGATTATAAAGTGGAATATTGGCCTCAATATGTCGAGCAAATATATGGTCCAATTTCAAATCCTCCCCTTATTCCGGAAATGAAATCAGATGTTTTGAATTTTGTATTTGCAGGTAATTTGGGACAGGCACAGAATTTAGGGATACTAGTTCAAGCTGCTCAACAATTAAGGTCAGAGGACATTTTGGTTCGTTTTACGCTAATAGGTGATGGACGCTATAAAAAAGACTTATTAGACCAAGTGGAACGGTATGAACTTCATCACTATTTTCAGTTCATAGATAGGAAATCTTCTTCAGAAATTCCTATCTATTTAGCACAAGCTGATGTACTGTTGATTCTATTGGCTAAAAGTGAAGTGTTTGCGATGACTATTCCAGCGAAAACACAATCGTGTATGGCAAGTGGTAAACCGATTTTAGTATCTGCTGATGGAGAAGTCCAGTCTATTATATCAGAGGCAGAGGCAGGTTTAACTTCAGGGGCAGAAAATGTAGAGGCGTTTGTTGAAAATATCAAACAATTTTTAAGTTATACTGAACAGGAACGTGTCAAATTAGGTGAAAATGCGTTGCGTTATTCAGAGGAACATTTTAAGAGAGAAAGATTGTTAAAGCGTCTAGATAGTTTATTTGATGAATACACTAGGTAGGGAAAGAATACATGAATTTGGATTGTAGACAAGAAGTAGATGTAAATGATAATAGTTTTGATTATATTAGAATAGCTTGTGCAATACTAATCCTTTTTGGACATTATTTAACACATTTTAAAATTTCATCAGATATTTCTTATTTTGTTGCATATTTTGTGCGGGGGGTTCCTATTTTCTTTTTTCTAAGTGGTTTTTTCACTGCCCGTTCAATGGAAAGATATACGTTGCGAAACTTTTTTAAAAATAGGTTGTTCAGGTTATACCCACCGCTTTGGCTATGCATGCTCATTAATCTTTTTATCATTTTAATATTCTATGTGGTTAAACCGACAGTGAAAGATTTAATGATTTATAGTGCTACTCAGTTTACCTTTTTACAATTTTATGGAGGTAATTGGTTGAGCAACTATGGTGTAGGTGTTCCGAATGGTGCTCTGTGGACAATTGCTGTAGATATTCAATATTATCTAATCGTTATTTTTGTTGTTAAATATTTAAAACAAAAGAGCCTAAAAGTATGGCTAAGTGTAGTTTCTTCTTTTGCAACATTATCCTTACTTATTGACAAGTATGAATTTTTATTTTCGACTATTATTTTTAAATTACTAAGTGTGTCATTGATTCCGTTTTTTTATATTTTTTTATTTGGGATGATGCTATATTATTTTAAAGATAGGCTCATTCCGCTCATTCTAAGATACAAGTGGTGGATTGTTAGTCTCTATATTATTTGGAGTTTACTTCCAACTTCAATTAGGTTTGTTTTTTCAGGTGTTAGATATAATGTTGTATCAACCCTTCTTTTATTGATAACTTTAATTGTTGTTGGCTATGGTTTTGGTAAGCATAGATTAAAAACGGATTATTCATACGCGTTTTATCTTTATCATATGGTTGTTATCAATTTTGTAAAAGATAGATTTCATCCGACAATTGATACAGGTGTAGAGGCGGTTCTTATATTTCTTCTAATCGTACTAGTGACTTCTGTTTTGAGCTATGGTTCAGTTCAATTGTTAGACAAGCGATTAATACCGAGATGGTATAAGTGATTTTTATAAAAGGAGTAGGTAATGTCATTATTCAAAGATAAAGTGTTATTGATTACAGGTGGAACAGGTTCATTTGGAAATACAGTGTTAAATAGTTTCTTAGAGACGGATATTAAAGAAATAAGAGTATTTTCTCGAGACGAAAAAAAACAAGATGAAATGAGACATGAGTATCAAGCAAAATTTCCGAAATTTTCTGATAAGCTTCGGTTCTATATAGGCGATGTTCGAGATATTCAATCACTGAGAAATACCATGCACGATGTCAACTATGTATTTCATGCAGCAGCTTTAAAACAGGTACCATCTTGTGAATTTTTCCCCATTGAGGCTGTCAAAACTAATATTTTAGGAACTGAAAATGTTCTTAATGCGGCCATTGAAGCTGGAGTGCAGTCAGTCATTTGCTTATCAACTGATAAGGCGGCTTATCCAGTTAATGCAATGGGAACCTCAAAAGCCATGATGGAGAAAGTCATTGTCGCTAAAAGTCGAACAGTGAGTGAAGAAAAAACAAAGATTAACTGTACAAGATATGGGAATGTTTTGTGTTCACGTGGATCTGTAGTTCCGCTATGGATTGAACAAATTCGAGAAGGGAAGCCTATCACAATTACTTCACCTGATATGACACGCTTTGTAATGTCATTGCCAGAGGCTGTAGATTTAGTGATGTTCGCTTTTGAAAATGGTCAAACAGGGGATATTTTAGTTCAAAAAGCACCTGCTTGTACTATTGAAACATTAGCTAAAGCAACGACTGAAATATTTTCACCTGGACATGAAATTCGAACAATTGGGATTCGTCACGGCGAGAAAATGTATGAAACCTTATTGACAAATGAAGAGTGTGCTAATGCTATTGATATGGGAGAGTTTTACCGTGTGCCATCAGATAAGCGTGAATTAAATTATGATAAATATTTTAACGATGGAGATATTAAACGGAATGTTTTGACAGAGTTTAATAGCAATAATACACGTTTAATGACTGTTGAAGAAGTAAAGGAGAAATTGTTATCGTTGGGTTATATCCAAGATATGCTATCAACATGGAGGTGATGTGATGAAATTTTTAGTTTTAGGCTGTAATGGCATGGCAGGTCATATTATCTCTATTTATTTAAAGGAAAAAGGGCATGATGTTACTGGATTTGCTCGTGAAAAGTCTCCCTATATTCCTACAATTGTTGGAGATGCAACGAATTTTGTATTATTAAAAGATATAATAGTAACACAGCACTTCGATACAGTTATCAATTGCATTGGTTTGTTAAATCAATTTGCAGAAGAAAATCATGCGCAGGCTGTTTTGTTAAATGGCTATCTTCCTCATTTTTTAGCTGAGGTTACAGAAGAACTGCCGACACAAATTATTCATATGAGTACAGATTGTGTGTTTTCAGGTAAGCGAGGAGGTTACACAGAGCAAGATTTTCCTGATGGTGAGCTTTTCTATGACAGATCAAAAGCAATTGGGGAGTTAGTTGATAATAAGAATGTGACACTACGTAATTCTATTATTGGACCGGATATTAATCGTCAAGGAATTGGTTTATTGAATTGGTTTATGCAACAGGACGATACGGTAACTGGTTTTCAAAAAGCTATTTGGACTGGTCAAACTACCCTTCAATTGGCTAAAACAATGGAATATGTGGCTGTACATCACATTTCTGGACTTTACAATGCAGTGCCTAATCAGGCAATCAATAAATATGAATTACTGCTTTTGTTTAATAAATACATTAGAAAATATCCGATTGAAATTATTCCCCAGCAAACCTTTGTGGCTGATAAGTCTTTGATACGTACTCGTTTTGGAGAATTTGATTATGCTATACCAGATTATGAAGTAATGGTTGCAGAATTAGGTGACTGGATGCGTAGTCATAAAGAATTATACCCACATTATGAAATTTAAAAGGAATGTTACCATGAAGAAATTAAAATTAATGACGATTTTAGGAACAAGACCTGAAATTATTAAGATGTCAGAAATTGTAAAAAAATGTGATCGTTATTTTGATCACGTTATTGTGCATACCGGACAAAATTATGACTATACTCTGAATGAAGTGTTTTTCAAAGAATTAGGTATTCGAGAGCCTGACCACTATCTAGGAGTAGTTGGACAACATGTTGGGGAGACCATGGGAAATGTTATTGCTAAATCATATGACATTTTAGTTCAAGAAAAACCTGATGCAATTATTGTTTTAGGAGATACCAATTCATGTTTATCTGTAATTGCAGCGAAACGACTAAAAATTCCGATTTTTCACATGGAGGCTGGAAATCGCTGTAAAGATGAAAATCTTCCTGAGGAAGTTATTCGACGCATTGTTGATGTGACTAGTGATGTTAATTTGTGTTACTCAGAAAATGCCAGACGTTATATTCTGGATAGTGGTGTTAGACCAGAATATACCTATGTTGTAGGTTCACCAATGGCAGAAGTTTTAGATAAAAATAGAGAACATATTGACAATAGTCCTATTTTATCAGAATTAGGTTTAGAGCCTAAGAAGTATATTTTGTTGTCAGCGCATCGTGAGGAAAATATTGATATTGAAGAGAATTTTTTCTCTTTAATGACTGCAGTAAATTCAATGGCAGAAATGTATGATATGCCAATACTTTATTCTTGCCATCCTAGGGCTAAAAAATTTATTGAATCACGTGACTTTGTATTCAATTCTCGTGTTGTACAACATGAGCCACTTGGTTTTTTTGATTATAATAAATTGCAGCAAGAGGCTTTTTGTGTGGTGTCAGATAGTGGTACATTGCCGGAAGAAAGTGCTTATTTCAAATTTCCAGCAGTTTCTATCCGTACCTCTACGGAGCGTCCTGAGGCAATGGAGAAAGGTGTCTTCACTATAGGATCAATTACAACTGAGCAAGTTTTACAAGCCGTTGATTTAGCAGCAGGTTTAAATGAATCAGGAGATTTAGCGAGCTTAGTTCCGTCCTATGTAGATAATAACGTTAGTACAAAGGTTGTAAAAATTATACAGAGCTATGTGGCGATTGTGAATAAAATGATTTGGAGAAAAACTAGTGACTCAGTCAAAGATTGATTTTGTTCTAATTTGGGTAGATGGAAATGATCCAGAATGGTTGGCAGAACGTTCCAAATATGATAAACGAAAAAAAACGACAACAGACAATAGCGTTCATCGATATAGAGATTGGAATAATTTGCAGTATTGGTTTCGAGGAGTTGAAACATTTTGTCCATGGGTCAATAAAATTCATTTTGTGACTTGGGGACATTTGCCGGAGTGGCTAGATACCTCTAATCCAAAGTTAAATATTGTCAAACATAGTGACTTTATACCAGAAGAATACCTACCAACATTTAGTAGTCATACAATTGAGTTAAATCTTCATCGTATCAAAGGTTTGGCAGATAATTTTGTTTATTTTAATGATGATACATTTATGATTGATAATGTTGAACCGACATTCTTCTTTCGTAATAATTTACCCTGTGATTCTGCAATTATGAATGTTCATTGCTATAATATGGAAGACATGTATATCATGGCTCCGTTTAGAGATATTGGTGTCATTAACCATTCTTTTAATATGAGAAGAGTGATTAAGGAAAATCCATTTGGATGGTTTAATATTAAATATGGATTTAACAATTTACGGAATTTAATATTGTTAGCCTGTCCTAGATTTCCTGGAATGTTGCAACAACATTTGCCAACTGCTTTTAAAAAAGAAGTTTTTAATGAAGTTTGGGAAGAACACTATGCCATTTTAGATAGCACTTGTCAAAATCGATTTAGAGAAATGACTGATGTTAATCAGTGGGTATTTAAAGAATGGCAATTAGCAAGTGGGAAGTTCTATCCAAGAAAACTAAATATAGGAAAGTCAATCCCTGCTTACCATATAGAAGAAGCTGCTGAATATATCTCAAAACAAAAGGGAAAAATGATGTGTCTAAATGATACAGAAATGTCACAAGAAGAGTTTGAAAGATGTGTTCTACTGATAAAAAATTCTTTTGAACAAATTGTGCCTAAGAAATCTTCATTTGAAAAATAGGAGTATTATGAAAAAAGAAATTGTGATTGTAACGTTCTCTTTGAGTAACAATGGTTCAGAACGTGTACTAAGTGAGCTTTCAAGTGAATGGGCTAGAAATGGTCACGAGGTGACTATTGTTCAGTTGATGGAAAAAGCATTTGGAAGTGATTCCTATCAAGTGGATAAAAAAGTAAATATACTAACACTGAAGAATAGCGCAAATTCGAAAATTGGAAAATATTTTTCTTATCTTTTGCAGTTAAAGAAAATTTTAAATAAGCATTCTACTGCGGCAGTCCTTTCTTTTTCATTTACGACACAATTTTTATTAGCATTACTGCGTCCATTTATTTCTAATAGAATCATTTTTTCTGAGAGAAATGATCCAAAACGCTGCCCATATACCCCATTCACGCGTTTTCTTAGAACGATGTCTTTTTATGTAGCGGATGTTTCAGTGTTTCAAACTGAAGATGCCAAGGCCATGTTCCCTAAAAAGATACAGCAAAAAGGACTAGTTATTGTCAATCCTATAAACCCAAATCTTCCTTTACCATTTGAAGGTAATCGAACTAAAAAAATTGTGACAGCTTCTCGTTTACGTCCTCAAAAAAATCTTCCGATGTTAATAAAAGCTTTTGCTAAGCTTCATAGAGATTATCCCGGATATTATCTGGAGATTTATGGGATTGGAGATGAGCAAGAAAATTTGGAAAACTTAATTTCTGAGCTTGGTCTATCAGAGGTAGTGATTTTAAAAGGATTTGCTACAAATGTTCATCAATGTATTCGAGATGCAAGTTTGTATGTTTGTTCTTCTGACTATGAAGGGATTTCTAATTCGATGTTAGAAGCTCTAGGATTAGGTATACCAACAATCACAACAGATTGTCCGATTGGGGGAGCTAGACAAGTCATTACTCATAAAGAGAATGGCTGGCTTGTACCAGTTGGGGACGTAGAAGCTTTATATGTTGCCATGAAGTCTATTTTAGATAACCCTATACTTGCTAGTAAGCTCTCAAAACAGGCGACTAGAGTACGTGAAGCCTATCCAATACATAAAATTGCAAATCAGTGGATAGAATTGATGAAGTAAGGGAGGACATATAGTGAACAATAAAAAGGATAACCTTTTTTCATATCTTAAATATGTCATTACAACTGTTTTTCTTGTTTTGAATGTTATTGCGGGGCAGCTATTCGGCGGATTTGGTCGTACCTCAGGGTTTGTTTTACTAACTTTCGTTGTACTATCAGCAGTTGTCTTTCTTTTTGAAAATTGGTTCAAAATTTCAGTCACATTAACCATTTACCACATTTATATGTTGGTTTTTGCTGCCTTCTGTACATTGAGTAGTTTGTGGGCCCAAGATAGTAGTTTATCAACATTGAAAGGTGAGCGGATTTTAGACATTGCTATTTCGATGTCCATCTTCTATATGATTTATAGTGAACGTCATAAGGATATAGTTAATACATTGTTTACCATTATGATGTGGAGCGGTTATCTCATTGTTGCCTATGAAATTTACTTTTATGGCTGGTCTCAGCTAATGTTACTTTTATCAGAGACTGTAAGGATACATAGTGATTTCCTCAATGCTAACACCTTGGGAATGGTTGTTGCATATTCAATTGTAATTAATTACTATCTTATTTTATATCGGAAAACCCCCTTTTGGCAATCTTTTCCTTTACCATTTGCTTTGATTGTTCTAGCTGGCTCAGGAAGCAGGAAGGCTATTACCATTGTTTTATTAGGTGTTGTCTTAATAACCTTTTTTAAGAACTTTAGAGGTGGAAAACTGTTTCGCAAGTTTCCGAAAATTTTGATATCAGGGATAGTATTGCTATTGGCGTTTCAATTTTTGTCAGGACTAGCGATGTTTGAAGGTGTCATGGAACGATTAGAGTCAATGCTAAATATTTTTAATGGCAATGCAAGTATTGATAAATCTACTTGGGAACGATTGGAATTAATAAAATTGGGCTGGAAGCTATTCCAAGAAAATCCAATTTTGGGTGTCGGGATGGATAATCCTAGAATTTTTAGTTGGATTGTAGTTAGTAAAGTGCTCTATCTTCATAATAATTATATGGAAATCTTAAGTGGAGGCGGATTAATAGGCTTTATTGTTTATTATTGGTTTTACGGCTATCTCTTCTATGCATATTTTAAATATAGGAAAGGTAATACTGAGTTATGTGGAATTTGCATAACCTTGTTAATTATCCGATTAATTATAGATTTTGGAGCTGTCTCTTACTATGATCAAGATACTTATTTTTGGTTGTTGATCTTTTATCTTGGGGCAAAGGAATTAAAATCTAGATGGAATGAGGTAATGTATGATAGATAAACTTAAAAAATTCATTTTAGATAAAAATTATAGATTCAGGGTAATGGCACATTTAGGGATGTGTAAATATTTGTCCGATGAAGCATATCTTAAGAAAATGTTTGAGGCTAGACAAGGTTATCCTCTTAGTTTAGAAGCTCCTCAAACCTTTAATGAAAAATTACAGTGGTTAAAGTTACATGACCGTAAACCAATTTATACGAATTATGTAGACAAATATGAAGCAAAAAAAATAGTTGCCAATAAGATTGGTGAAAAATACATTATCCCTACTATTGCAGTGTGGAATACTGTTGATGAGATTGACTTTGATAGATTACCTAATCGTTTTGTATTGAAATGTACACATGATAGTAGTGGTGTTATTATTTGTAAGGATAAGTCAACTTTAGATATTGAAAAAGCCAAGGTAATATTAAGTAAATGTATGAAACGAAATTACTACTGGCAAGGAAGGGAATGGCCATATCGAGATGTTGTTCCTCGAATTATTGCTGAAGAATATATGGAAGATATAGAGACCAGAGAGTTACGTGACTATAAAGTTTATGTTTTTAATGGGCAAGCAAAATTCATGATGCTAAATTCTTCAAGAGGTGTTGATACAAGAGCAGACTACTTTGACAGAGAGGGAAATTGGTTAGATTTTATTTGGGGATATTCTCATGCAGAAATGCGTCCAATTTTACCGAAGAATTTTAAAAAGATGTTATCGTTTTCTGAAATATTAGCTAAAGACCTGCTTCATCTAAGAGTTGATTTTTATGAAGTGAATGGAGAACTTTATTTTGGAGAGTTAACATTTTATGATGGAAGTGGTTTTGATAAGATTGAACCGATAAGCTGGGACATGAAATTTGGTGAATGGTTAACTTTGCCTAATTTAAGAGAAATGAAAGAACACAGATGAAACGAAATTATGGTTTAGATTTACTCCGAATCATAGCGATGCTTTTTGTACTTATTTTGCATACGCTAGGGAAAGGTGGAATTTTAGAAACAGTACAAGAGGGAACTAAGGCTTATAATATGGCGTGGCTCTTGGAGATTATGGCTTATGGTGCAGTAGATATATTTGCTATGATAAGCGGTTTTGTTGGCTTTAGTCAAAAATCTAAACGATTAAAATTATCAAACTATTTTTACTTTGGGGGCAAGTTGTCTTTTATGGAATAATGGTCAGCATTGTTTTCTGTATTGTAAAACCGGAAGTTGTCGATTTTTTAGACGTTTTGAAAATGTTTTTACCAGTTTCAACAAATGCTTATTGGTATTTTACAGCTTACACAGGTTTATTTGTTTTAATACCACTTTTAAATTTAATTTTACGCCATAGTTCTGAAAAATTTCTAAAAAGTCTTTTGATTATTTTTTTCTTGTTTTTACCATTTTTGATCGTGTCGTAGATGTATTTGGAATCAATCAAGGTCAAAGTGTACTGTGGTTAGTAATTCTTTATTTAATTGGTGGAATTGTCAAAAAATGTCAAATTGGGAAAAGCATCACTGTGATTAGAACTTTTTCTGTCATAGTGATACTCATCCTATTTACATGGATTTGGAAACTCTACGGCTTCTCTGTTACCCAAAATTTGTTTATTGCTTATAATTCCCCAACAATTGTGTTAGTATCAATGTGTTATCTGATTCTTGCCCTAAAGTTGAAACTTCCTCCTAATATTGAAAGGTTAGTTGCTTATTTAGGACCATCAGCTTTTGCAGCGTATTTACTGAATAATCATCTTTATATTTGGGAGTTTGTTATTAAAGGGCGTTTCGTTAGTCTAGTTGATAAAGGTTGGCTAATTATGAGTATAAATGTTATTGCTTTTTCGTTAATTTTTCTTTTGGGATCTATTTTGGTTGATAAAGCTAGAGAGTATTTAATCCCAAAATTAAGAATTCGTCAGCTAGCGATTTCGTTAGAAAATAAATTGAGAATAATTTTAGATAGTTTAGTTAAGTTGGAGTGGTAATGTTATTACGACAATGGAGGGAGTCAAAATGAAAATTTTGATTGGTGCGGATATAGTACCAACACCAAGTAATTATGATTTATTTTATCAAGGTAATGTGAATGAATTGATTGGTGAAGATTTGGTAAACGTGTTCTCTGAGGCTGATTTTAAAGTTTTTAATTTAGAAACGCCTCTTGCAGACAGGGAGACCCCTATTAAAAAAAGTGGTCCAGCATTAATGGCACCAACGAAGACTGCAAATGGACTTAGTTCCTTGGGGATTAACTTGTTAACTCTTGCTAACAACCATATTATGGATCAAGGTAAGAGAGGCTTAGAGTCCACATTGGATACCTTAAAGCATTTTCAAATAGATACAGTTGGTGTTGGAGAAAATAGTCTAGAGGCTAGTACTGTCTACTTTACCGAATTAAAGGGACGAAAAATAGGTTTTTACGCTTGTGTAGATCATGAATTTTCAGTGGCAACTTCCGAAAGAGCTGGAGCAAATCCATTTGATTCATTAAAAATATTTTCTGATATTAAAAAGGCATCTAATCAGTGTGACTATTTGATAGTTCTTTATCATGGTGGAAAAGAAGAATATCGCTATCCTTCTCCGCGTTTGCAAGAAGTTTGTCATAGTTTAGTTGATTCGGGGGCAAATTTAGTGATTTGTCAACACAGTCACTGCATAGGTTGTGAAGAAAATTACCATGATTCGAAGATTATTTACGGACAAGGAAATTTTATATTCGATTTAGATGATAATGAGTTTTGGAATACGAGTTTGTTAATCGAACTGGATGAGAATTTTAATATTAGCTATATTCCTGTTGTCAAGACAAATGAATTGGTCCGAAAAGCCAATTCACAAGAAGCGCATCAAATATTGGATGATTTTTTCAAACGTTCTGAAGAAATAAAGGATGTGAATGTTATAAAGTCTATCTATCAAGAATATGCCAAAAAGCAATTTCAACATTATTTGATCAGACTCCAAGGAGGAGAGTCACTGTTATTTAGACTATTAAATAAATTGAGTGGCAATAAACTGCGTGAAAAGTATCTGAATCGTAAATATAATGCAAAAGTATTGATGACCCTTTTGAACTATTTTGAATGCGAAACACATCAAGAATTGATTATTGAAGGAATAAAAACAAAAATAGGGGATTAGTGATGTCAAAGACAGTAAACGTTAAAAAGTTATTTGGCAATTCAATGATATATGCTATATGCGGTATAGGCGTAAAATGTTTTAGTTTTTTCCTAATTCCGATTTATACGAGCTATCTTACTACAGCTGATTATGGGATGACTAGTATTGTAGGGAGTTTTTTAACAACTTCATCTTTTATTACTGCTTTATCTTTATTTTCAGCTGTATTAAGATTTTATGTAGATTTAAAAAACGATGAGAGACAACTACGACGATTTTATGGAACAATTATCACGTTTGTATTCTTATTTAGTATCGTTGTATCTATTGTTTTAATTATTGGAAAATCTTTGCTACTCAAATATGTATTGATAGATATGGATTTTTATCCTACAGTAATGATTACCATTGTTTCGATGATTTTCTATTGCCAGTATAGTATTTATGAAAATATTCTAAAAAGTCAACAAAAAGCAACTGAATATGCAATCGTGATGATTAGTTATGTAATACTCACCGTAGTTTTAAATCTCTTCTTCATTATTCAATTAAAAATGGGTGGAAATGGTGTTTTACTAGCTAATTTACTTTCCTATGTGATTTACTTTATTTATTTTATAGGTCGCTTAATCTGTACAAAGCAAATTGAATTTTGTATAGATAAGAGATTACTAAAAGAAGCTTTAAAATATTCTATCCCAATAATTCCTCATAATCTTTCTACACAAATTGCAATACTCATTTCAAAAATATTAATCGGTACAACTGATACTGTTGCAATGGTAGGATTATTCTCAATTGCATCACAATTTGGTAACATTGCTGATACAATACAAGGTTACGTGAGTACAGCTTATGGTCCATGGTTTTATGAACAATTAAGTGCAAAACAGGAGGGAATAACTACACATATCAGAAGAGTTTCTAATATGTTAACGTTAGTTATTGGATTTTTTATGCTGGGAATTTCTTTGTTTTCTCATGATTACATTGTATTATTTCTACATAAAAGCTATGCTTTGGCCTGGATTTATGTGCCACTATTAGTTAGTGTCTTTTTAATTAAAATAATCTATTACTTCTATGTAGAAGTATTGTTCTTTTATAAAAGTGCCTCACGATTGTTATTTATAGCGACGCTTAGTAGTAGTTTTTTAAATGTTATTATTTCATATTTTTCCATTCAATCTTTTGGTGTTCTAGGGTCAATTATAGCCGATATCATTGCTATGTTAGTGCGTGTTGCTATTGTTGTATATATTAGTAGAAAATTTAGTGATGTAGGTTTGAAATTGGGAGACTTTATCAAAAATATTGGTTTCATATTAACAATGATGATCATTGGACTTTCATGGACCTATATGTATTATCAAACAAGTTTTAGTATTTTAGAATTTCTATATAGATGTATGATCATAGTGATGTATCTTATGATTTGTATGATGAAATACAAAGTTTCTGTTATGTCTATCATATCTCAAGTGAGGAATAAATTTAAGTAAGGTGTTACACCAAGTCAAATGGTATAAGTAAAAAATGAATAGAGAAGAATTTTTTGAAGAAGTTACAAAAGCACAGATAGGGCCAGATAATTTTGAAACAATTTATAATGAATTTGGGCATTTTCAAAATTTAGCGTTAGAAACATTAAGAGAATTTCATAATGTTTGTGAGAAGAATGGGATTGATTATCAATTAACCTTTGGAACCCTTTTAGGTGTTGTTCGTGATAATGGTATGATTCCATGGGATTATGACATTGATGTTTTAGTATCTATCACAGAGAAGGAAAAACTAGTTGAAGCCTTATCAAGAGATTTAAATCCCAATTACTATTTCTATTGTCCAGAGAGTGATCGGGAATGTCGTCATGTTATCATGAGATTAACACCTGAAGGGTATCGTAGTGAAGTATTGCATGTTGATGTCTTTTATTTCACAGGAAGTCCTGATGATTCAACAGATAGGAAAAAGCATGCCTTAAAAATTAAGCAAATATCAGAAATGAGGTATGATAAGTTTGTAAAGGTGTTACAAGAAGCTAGTAGTTTTCGAAATCTAGTTAAGATGGTATTACTGAAATTTAGGACGATGTTTATTTCAGAAAGAAGCCTTCGTCACAAGTATGAATCACTAGTGAGTAAGTACAATCCTAAAGACTCGAAATATTGTATAACAGCTGATACATTTGCGGATTGGTATGAGTTACCTTCAGAGTTTTTATTGGAAACAGAATTGATAGAGACGTCAATGGGGTCATTCAGAGTACCGGTGCGACGTAAGGAATTATTAAAACTATTTTATGAGGACTATCGAAAACTTTATCCGGTTTCAGACAGATTAGCAGAATTGATTAAAAATCATAAGAAACTTGTTAAACAATCTCAAAAAAAATAAGTGGCGTATAGACAAGTCGAGGAGATGTTATGCGTATTCAAAAAAGTGCAATTATTCTTGCAGCAGGATTTGGTATGAGATCAATTCCAATCAATATCGATATACCAAAGGGATTGATAAAAGTTCACGGAGAACGTTTAATTGAACGCTTGATTTCTCAATTAAAAAATCAAGGCATAGATGATATTGTTATTGTGATTGGCTATATGTCAGAAAAATATTTATATTTAGAAGAAGAGTACAATGTTCATTTAATAGTAAATAGTGAATTTGCTGAAAAAAATAGTTTGCATTCATTATGGTTAGCAAAGGATTATATTTCAAATTCCTACATACTTCCTTGCGATGTATGGATTAAAGATAATATTTTTGATAATACTTTAAGTGAATCTTGTTGCTATTTATCTGCTGCTGCAGAGAACTCAGATACTGGTGATACTAAAGAACAGTGGGATAATCTTTTAGGTATAGCCTATATTAATGAGAATGATAGTGAGTATTTTAGTAAAATGTTGGAAAAGTTAGAGCATATTACTGGATCTGAAAAACTTTTTTGGGAAGAAATCTTATATTGCTCTAATAAACTTAATTTAAAGAAAATTATTGATCAAAAAGCTACTGTTATTGAAATAGATACTTTTGAGGACTTAAGAAAATTTGATTCAGAATCCCCTCAATTGAATGCAGATTCTGTCAATTATATTTGTAGTATCCTTAATGTAGAGGTATCAGATATTTATAATATCAAAGCTATGAAAAAGGGAATGACAAATAGATCGTTCTTTTTTGAAAGTCATCATCAAAAATATATTATGCGAATTCCAGGTGAAGGAACCGATTTGCTAATTAATAGAAAAAGTGAAGCATCAGTTTATAACACTATTGCACCATATTTGTTAAGTGATGAGCTTATTTCAATTGATGAGAATAGTGGGTATAAAATTACAAAATTTATATCGGACACTAGAACTTGTGATCCCAAAAATAACAAAGATTTAGAGTTGTGTATCAAAAAGCTTAAATCCTTTCATCAATTGGAACTGATTGTTGATCATGAATTTGATTTATTTGATCAGATAAATTTCTATGAACAGATAAATAGCAATCAATCTGTTTATCCGAATTATGATGATGTCAAAAAAACTATCTTTAGTTTGAAATCCTTTATAGAAGATAATGTTGAACGAAAATGTCTAACTCATATTGATGCGGTGTCAGATAATTTCTTAATATATCAAGAAGCAGAGCAATTAGTTGTAAAATTAATTGACTGGGAATATGCAGCTATGCAGGACCCACATCTTGATTTAGCGATGTTTGCGATTTATTCTTCTTATTCTAGGATAGAATTAGATAAGTTAATTAATTTGTATTTCGATAATCAATGTGAAACTAATATAAGATATAAAATATATGCTTATGTTGCCGTAGCGGGACTACTTTGGAGTAATTGGTGCGAATATAAAAGTTCGTTAGGTGTTGAGTTTGGTGAGTATGCTGTACTCCAATTTGAATATGCAACGCTCTATTCAAAAATTGTAAAAGAATATTTAGCTTATGAAATAAAGGGGAAGGGCGGCTAATACATGCAAAAGAGAGTAAAAGGAACTATTCAGGGCTTGTTATCAGGAGTTTTTTGGGGATTGGATACAAGTTTAAATGGGTATATCTTATTATTAACTCCGTTCCTACTTATGGATAAGCGGTTTATTCCGCCAACTTTATTAATTGGTTTTTTTCATGATGCTATTTCAGCCGTGGCTTTGCTATTATACAATAAAATCAAGTTCAACTTTACCATTAAAAAATTACTTTCAATTAGAAGTACATATTTTGTTATGCTTGCAGCAATTTTTGCTGGTCCTGTAGGGATGCAATCATACCTTATTTCTGTAAAAATGCTAGGTGCAGGAGTTTCGGCAACGTTTTCTGCTATTTATCCAGCCGTAGCTGCTTTTTTTGGGATGTTATTTTTAAAAGATAGGTTGACTAGTAAAGGATGGCTAGGGCTTAGTTTATCAATATTAAGTGTTGCAATATTAAGTTTTTCTAATGTGGAGACTGTTAAGTTTAGTTATTTAGGATATCTATTTGCTATTCTTTGTGTTCTAGGCTGGGCTTTTGAAAGTGTTATTTGTTCATATGGGATGAATGAAGATATTCAACCCTATGAAGCATTATTTATTAGACAAATAACATCTAGTTTTGTTTATCTGATATTGTTATTTTTGAATGGAAATTTTTTGTTTAGTCTCCAACAGATTTTTTCAGTTAATGTTTTTATATTGATATTCCTAATTGCTATTGTTGGGACAACATCATATATGTTTTATTATAATGCAATTCATTTAATTGGTCCTGTTAGAGCAACTGGATTGAATGTTACTTACTCTATTTGGGCGGTTGTCTTTTCTATTATACTGTTAAATGGTACATTTGATATCAAATTGATAATTTGTGGATTAATGATTATTGTCGGTTCAATATTAGTATCAAAAGCTTAAAAGTTATCACAATTAGAAGGAAGTTATTATGAGAGCGATTATTCTAGCTGCTGGCATGGGGACACGGCTTAGGCCTATTACCTTGTATACACCAAAATCGTTGATTAAAGTGAATGATGAGACTTTGATTGAAAGACAAATTAAATTTTTGAATGCAAGAGGAATTTTTGAAATATATGTTGTTACAGGGTATCTCTCAGAGCAATTTGAATTTTTAAAAGAAAAATATAGTGTTAATTTAGTGTATAATGAATACTATGACAGGTACAATAATTTTTATACAATGTATCTCGTTAAAGAATTTTTAAGCGATGCGATCGTGATTGATGCGGATAATTACTTGGTTGAAAATTTTTTAACATCAGATTTAACGACCTCAACTTATTTTAGTGAGTATAAGAAGGATTTTCAAGATGAATGGTTGTTGCGATGTGATGATGAAGGCCATGTCATAGATATTGAAATTATTTCAGGAGAAGGACAGATTATTTCAGGTGTTTCTTATTGGAATGAAGAGGATGGAGCTCTCTTGAAATTGGCTCTTGAAACTCATTATGACAATAATGATTTTAAAGAGTTATATTGGGATAACTTAGTCATTGAAAATTTATCGTCCTTAACCATAGATTGTGTGGAATTACAACCTTGCTCTATCTTTGAAATTGATAATCATGATGATTTAGAGTTGTTACGTGAATATGTTAGTAAGTAGGATAGCGATGAAAAAAACAATATTAGTTACAGGAGCAGCGGGATTTATTGGTTCTAATCTTGTTTTAGAACTTTTAGGAGATAGCGATCAATTTAATATTATCGGTTTAGATAATCTAAATGATTATTATGATGTCAATCTGAAAGACTATAGACTTAATCGAATTAAAGAAGTTTCGCAAGTGAGTAAGTCAACATGGTTTTTTATTGAGGGGGACTTAGCTGATGGTTTTTTGATTGATTCTATTTTTGAAAAATATCGTCCAGAAATTGTAGTGAATTTAGCTGCTCAAGCAGGGGTTCGCTATTCCATTACTAATCCTGATGCCTATATCAATTCTAATATGATAGGTTTTTATAATATTCTTGAAGCCTGTCGCCGTTATCCTGTTGAGCATTTAGTTTATGCGTCAAGTTCATCTGTATATGGGTCAAATAAAAAGGTTCCATATGCGGTGGAAGACAAAGTAGATAACCCTGTTTCTCTTTATGCAGCAACTAAAAAATCTAATGAATTATTTGCACATGCGTATAGTAAATTATATGAAATTCCGACAACAGGCTTACGTTTCTTTACAGTTTATGGACCTGCTGGTCGTCCCGATATGGCCTATTTTGGATTTACAAATAAGCTAAAAAACGGAGAAACAATTGAGATTTTCAATTATGGAAACTGTAAACGTGATTTTACTTTTGTAGACGATATTGTAGAAGGTGTGAAGCGTGTAATGTTTGGCGCTCCCGAAAAAGTCACTGGTGAGGATGGGTTACCAATTCCACCATACGCCATATATAATATTGGTAATAGCCAACCTGAAAATTTGTTAGATTTTGTTACTATTTTACAAGAAGAACTTATTCGTGCAGGTGTTTTACCAGAAGATTATGATTTTGAAAGTCATAAGAAGTTAGTTCCAATGCAACCAGGGGATGTTCCAATTACATTTGCGGATACAACAGCACTGGAAGAAAAATTTGGCTTTAAACCCAATACAGATTTGCGTACGGGCTTGAGAAAGTTTGCAGAATGGTATAAAGAATTTTATAATTAAATAAACAATTTAGCTAATGAAATTTGGAGAAAGCTTATGAAAATTGTAGTAGCGGGAACAGGTTATGTAGGTTTGTCATTAGCAACTTTATTGTCACAGAGTCATGAAGTTGTTGCAGTAGATATTATTCCTGAAAAGGTTGAGATGATTAATAAACGTATTTCACCAATTCAGGATGATAAAATTGAAGAGTACTTTGCAAATAAAGAGTTAAATTTGGTTGCAACTTTGGATGCAGATGAGGCATATAGTAATGCTGATTTTGTCATTATTGCTGCACCTACAAATTACGATAGTAAGAAAAACTTCTTCGATACGTCTGCAGTGGAGGCAGTGATTGAGAAGGTCATGTCAGTTAATGAACATGCGATTATGGTTATCAAATCAACAATTCCAGTTGGTTATACTGCCCATGTTCGTGACAAATACAATACCAAGCGCATCATCTTTAGTCCAGAATTTTTACGTGAGTCAAAAGCCCTAGAAGATAATTTGCATCCTTCACGTATTATTGTTGGTACTGATCTATCTGATAAAGAGCTAACAGACAAAGCCCAATTATTTGCCGAGTTACTTAAAGAGCAATCTTTAGATGACGAAACACCAGTTTTAGTTATGGGATTTACTGAAGCTGAGGCGGTGAAACTGTTTGCGAACACCTACTTAGCTTTACGTGTTTCATATTTTAACGAACTCGATACCTATGCTGAGTCAAAAGGGTTAGATACACAACAAATTATTGATGGGGTAGGTCTTGATCCTCGTATTGGGTCACATTATAATAATCCTTCTTTTGGATATGGTGGCTATTGCCTTCCAAAAGATACAAAACAATTATTGGCCAATTACTCAGATGTTCCTCAGAATATGATGACGGCAATTGTTGAAAGTAATCGGACTCGTAAGGATTATATTGCTGATCGTGTCCTTGAGTTAGCAAACTTTGATGAAAGTAATGCTCAAGAGATAACGATTGGTGTTTATCGTCTCACTATGAAGAGTAATAGTGACAATTTCCGTCAAAGTTCTATTCAGGGTGTCATGAAGCGTATCAAGGCAAAAGGTGTTAAAGTCATTATTTTTGAACCTAGTCTTGAGGATGGAAGCCAATTCTTTGGAAGTGATGTTGTTAATGATTTGGAAAAATTTAAATCATTGAGTAATGCTATTATTGCTAATAGATATAGTAATGATTTAGATGATGTTTCTCAAAAAGTCTATACAAGAGATATTTTTAGAAGAGATTGAATGGCTTTGAGTAAGCTTATCTAAGTAAATTTACTTAATGGTAACTAAGATGGTTAAAAGAAGTGCAGAGCAGGCCCAGTTAGATTTGACATTAGCACTAATGTATTTAAATCGCTTTCGAGAACGTCTCCCCAAATCATGGGGAGATGTGAAGGCACCTTATCAGTCATGGAAAGACTATGACTTTGATGTCATTAATCAACTTGATGAGGATGCTTTGATTTACCAATCATCCCACAGAGCCAAGTACATTACCTTGACTGAAGACGGTATCGCTAGAGCAAAAGCAATCTTATCTGAACTCGAAATAGAGGATTTTGATTTTTGAAAGGCTATGCCTCGATAAGAAGAGGCAGGAAGAAATTCTCCAAATACAAAATGGCTTAGAATGACGTTTTCAAGAAACGTTGATTTTAAGCCGTTTTTGTGTTGACGTTTTTTTTAAAAAAAGGTAAACTATTAACATATCGTATATAAAGTTGATAGTTAGGAGATAAGATGGGCATTTTAAGAACTCATTTGGAAGCAGAGTGTGATCCACGATTAGCGGGTGAATTAGCCTATAGTATAAAAGAAGCCTACCGTTTTTTGTGGGAGCTAATTGATGCTACTCCTGTATTGAAACATCCAGAAATGAGGAAAACTTATGGGCATATCAGACAGGCCTTAGTTGATGTGGCGTTGCGCTTAGTTTTAGAAGATTCCTCAATGAGAACAGATGTGCAAATGTTATCTGCTGTGAATAATAAAAAGAACGGCTATACTTATACAATGATTGAAACAAAAGGAGCAATTATTTCTCCAGTAAAAACCAGAAGTATAAAAACAATGCCAAAAAAAGCTCTTCACAGAAGTGTAGCTAGTATTAAAAATAAACAATTTGACCTTTTTACAACCCAAGAGGATATTAATAAGGAGTATGATGTTAATAATCCACCATTTATTCTTTTGACATATGGAGGTAAAAATCATCATCTTCAGTTTGTTCAGTTAGGATTACCCAATGTTGATACGGAGCAATGGATTGAGAAAGTAGACATTATGAATGCTCAACGGATTGTTTCTTCAATTGAGCAAGAACAAGCTACTAAAAAGAAATTAGATTTGACTTTAACGGAGCTATCAGAAGAGCTTCTTAGGAGAGAAGTAAATGGAACAAGGAATATTTAATCCCTCTAAGCTAACAAAGGCCAGAATCGCTAGAGGATTGACCAAAAAAGAATTAGCTGAACGTACTGGAATATCCAGACAAATGATTTCTAATTACGAATTAGGAAAAACGTATCCAGGGGCAAGTAAGTTGTTGACAATTGTTTCGGAGTTAGATTTTCCATACACTTACTTTACTTCTGAAACTAGAAATTTTTATGAAGGAGCCACCTTTTTTCGTAGTCAATCCGCAGCTACTAAAAGGGCAAGGGATATGCAGGCGGTCAGATTAGAATTTCAAAAGGAAATTTACGATTTGCTATCTCAATATGTTAACTTTCCTGAACTAACTCTACCTGATATTTTGATGAAAAATATTTATGAAATTACAAATGAAGATATCGAGGAAAAAGCTAAGGAGTTAAGAAGCCTATGGGGACTAGGCAAAGACCTACCAATTTCTAATCTGATTGAGGCTGCAGAAGTTAATGGTATTGTTGTTGTTGAATCAAATATGTCTGATGATAAATTAGATGCTGTGTCAGAATGGATTGAGGATAGACCTTTTATCATGTTGACAGATAATGGTGAATCTGCTGTACGTCGACGTTTCAATGTTGCCCACGAATTAGGCCATATTTTACTTCATGGAGACATTGAAAGTATTCACGACTATACCTCTCAAGAATTAAAGAATATTATTGAAAAGCAGGCGAACTATTTTGCTTCTTGCTTATTGTTACCTGAGAATGGTTTTTTAAAATCGTTGTTATCTACTAACTTAGAGTTCTATATTGAATTAAAGAAATATTGGAAGGTCTCCATTCAATCGATGATTATGAGAACTTATCAGTTGGAGTTAATCAATGACGATCAAAAATTATATTTGTTTAAGAAAATAGGTTTTAATAAATGGAAAAGGCGTGAACCTTTAGATAATGAATTAACTCCTGAAAAGCCTAATCTTTATCATAAAGTATTTGACTTAATTGTTAAAAATGATATTTTACAAAAAAATGAATTAATTTCTTACTTGTCCCTCCCTAAAGATGAGTTAGAGAAATCATTGGATATTTCGATTGATAATAAACAGTTAGTACAAAAAAGTCCTCAACTGAGGATTGTCAAATAAGGAGTCTCAATCTTGAGGCTTCTTTTTTGGGCTCTTTGCCTTTTTTCTCAACATAGTTCTTGATTGAATCGGAAAGTGATCATGAACAAAAAATGTAAAAAACTCTATTTTTGTTTGATTTGGTTTTGAATATGTGTTAAACTTTTTAAAAAATAGCTATTTTTTAAAAAGTTGGAGAGATTATGACTTATAAAGAATTAAAAATCATCAAATTTAAACATTCAGATGACATCGAAAGAATATATCAAGAGAGGTTAAATAATATAGGCACAGTCAAGACAGAGATGTATCCTGTTTTGATGAAGCGTGGTGAAACAAAAGGGCGTCGTTTTCCATTATTTGTAGTGCCTTTATTAGAAATTCAAATATTATCACAACAAATTCAGGAAAAATCAAATCAGATATTGTCTCTTAGTGCGCAATTACCTCCAATTGCTCAAAATCATCTTTATAGGGAGCAATTATATCGAGCTGTCATTGATACGAATGAGATTGAAGGTGTCAAAACAACGAGACGAGAGGTTTCAGATGCCTATCAAGCGATTTCTGATGGAAAAGGGAGTGGTATTAGATTATTTTCCACAGTCAGACTTTATCAAGATATCTTGGAACAGGAACCGTTTAGAATAGACACGATTGAATCTATCAGAGATATTTATGATAAATTAACAGATGGTGAAATAAGGCAAGATGATAAGCCTGATGGAAGATTGTTTCGAAATGGTCCGGTCAGTGTTTTGGATGATAAAAATGGTAAAATTGATCACATCCCACCTATTATGGAAGAAACGATTATTCTTATGCTATCAAGTTGGATTCAATTTATTAATGATCGGACTATTCCTTTTTTAACAAAAGCCTTTTTAGCTCACTATTTTTTTGAAAATATTCATCCTTTTTATGATGGCAATGGTAGAATAGGTCGTTACATCTTATCGAGGTACCTTTCTCGAAAACTAGACATTTTTTCTGGATTGATGATTTCACAAAAAATCAATGCATCTAGATCGATTTATTATAAGGCCTTTCAAAAAACTGGCGATTTTGATAATCGTGGGGAAGGGACTTTCTTTGTCTGGGACATGATGTCTTTATTAGCTTCTGGACAAGATGATATGATTAGCATGTTGGAAGAAAAGATTGCCTTGTTAAATGATTTTTGGCAAGAGTTAGAAGAAGGTTCTTTTACAGATTTACAAAGAGAGATTATGTTTATTTTATTTCAGTCAACAACATTTACCGATGATAAAAAAGATGGTATTGAAGACAGGCAACTTATTGAGTTTTTATCAGATCGATTTGCTAGGAAAAAAATAAAAGACACTATAAAGTATCTTCAGGAATTGGGATATATTAAGCAGGTAACAAAAGCTCCTAGTAGGCACATTATTTAGGATTTTTTAGAAAAATTGAAATTTGGCATAGAGTGAGATGAGCTATTTTTACTATGCTATAGTGTTTTAGCTTTAAAATAGTAAACTCGTTTAAGATAAATTGTCTCGTCACAGTGAACGTTTGATGGAGATTTATGACAAACAAGGGAGACTTGAGGATTATAAAGAGGAGCTGAGAACTTATATTTGGGACTACTGGAATGACAATTTAGATAGTCTCATGCTACTTAAGGAGGTCTCAACTGATCAGGAGTGGATTGAGTTCCGTGAGCATTACTTAAATGATCGTGGCCGTCGCTACCGCTTTGAATTGATGAATCAAGAACAGTTATTTGGTCGATTATTAGAGGAAATTTTATCAAGTCATTTCAAACGTTTGGATTTAATTGATTGTTATGAGGAAGGCTTGAAGTCCTATAATCCCTACCGAGTGAGAGATGTGATCTTAGATGAAATTCAGCACGGCATGGAAAGCGTCTCAGGTAGGGACACCTATCGTTATTTGATTAGTTATTTAAAAGTGTTAGAAGATTATCCAGATGGTAAAGTGATTAGTCAAAAAGTTGCAACAGGGTGGAAAAAAGACTACCCACGTCGTAAGGCAATGTTAGAGGAATTAAGAAAAGCTGGTTTTTAAATTTATGAACGTGACCAATTTTTGGAAGTGTGATTGGCTACCTCTTAAACCAAGTTCCGATGTTTTTAGATGTGTTTTTAGCTAGTTATGCTGATATTCTATTTGCCAATTCAGCTATTTTTTGGTAAAATAACTCTAATTGAATAGAGCCTTTGAGACTAGTAACTAGGTGGCAAATGATAGGGAGTGGGAATCGTGGACTGGAAGTTCCCTCGTGGAAAGCTTAGCGAATTCACTCAAGTGAGGGCTAGTGAATTAAGGTCTTTTTGAGACGAAAACGGATGGTACCGCGTGTCAACGCTCCGCTAATGGGGTTTTGGCATGCGGTTATTTGGTTGTCTAAGACTTGCTATTCAACTGATTATTTAAAAATAATGGAAAGGAAGGTTTGGTTTAGCGAGATAGCTGAACTGAACACGGGACTAAATGCCTAGGATAAATAACAAATCTTCCTTAGATGTTAGGACATCTTCGTTAGATTTTCTATTCTTCGACGGCATTTTTCGGCAAACCGAAGCGTCCCTTTGTATCTTAATTATGGATTTACAGGCACAGTTAGAGGAGTTGAAGGTTTCAACTCAGGCTAAGTTAAAGGAAATGACAGGTGACCATAGTAAGGAATTGCAAGACCTACGTGTCGCTGTTCTTGGGAAAAAAGGCTCTTTGACAGACCTTTTGAAAGGGCTTAAAGACCTGTCGAATGAATTAAAACCAGTTGTTGGTAAGCAAGTCAATGAAGTCCGTGACGTTTTGAATGCGGCATTTGAAGAAACGGCAAAGATTGTTGAAGCCGCTAAGATTCAACGCCAGTTGGAGAGTGAGAGTCTGGATGTCACTTTACCAGGGCGTCAGATTAAAGTAGGAAATCGTCATGTGTTGACGCAGACTTCTGAAGAAATTGAAGATATCTTTTTAGGTATGGGATTTCAGGTTGTTGATGGTTATGAGGTTGAAAAGGACTATTATAACTTTGAACGTATGAATTTGCCAAAAGATCACCCAGCGCGTGACATGCAGGATACTTTCTATATCACTGAAGAAATCTTGCTTCGTACGCACACCAGTCCTGTTCAGGCTCGCACGCTTGATAAACACGATTTTTCAAAAGGACCGTTGAAGATGATTTCTCCAGGTCGTGTTTTCCGTCGTGATACGGACGATGCGACGCACAGCCACCAGTTCCACCAAATTGAAGGACTTGTGGTCGGGAAAAATATCTCAATGGGTGACCTGAAAGGTACTCTTGAGATGATTGTTCAAAAGATGTTTGGAGCTGAGCGTAAGATTCGTCTTCGTCCTTCTTACTTCCCATTTACAGAGCCATCTGTTGAAGTGGATGTGTCATGCTTCAAATGTGGTGGAGACGGCTGTAACGTCTGCAAGAAAACAGGATGGATTGAAATTCTCGGTGCTGGTATGGTTCACCCACAGGTTCTTGAAATGTCTGGTGTTGACTCAGAAGAGTACTCAGGCTTTGCCTTTGGTCTAGGTCAAGAACGTATTGCCATGCTTCGGTACGGCATCAATGACATTCGTGGCTTCTACCAAGGCGACGTCCGCTTTAGTGAGCAATTTAAATAGTAACTGAGATGTTGAAAAGGAAATGTATTAAGGATTAGAGGTAAAACGAATGGTGATGACAGTAGGGATTAAACCTGTAGCGAAAGAAGAAGTGCCAATCTTGCAAGAACTAGCTATGAAAACATTCAGAGAGACTTTTGAAGAGAACTATACTGAGGAGCAGTTACAAACTTTTTTTGCGAATCAGTATGATAAGGCAGTATTATCAGCAGAACTGGACCATTCGGAAACGGAAATTGATTTCCTTATGGTCAATAACGAACCAGTCGGATATCTTAAAGTAAACTGGGGAAATGTCCAAACTGAAAGAAAACTAGATGATGCTTTTGAAATACAAAGAATCTATATTTTGAAAGCTTATCAGGGTCAGGGATTTGGGAAAATGCTTCTTGATTATGCGCTTGAGGTTGCTCAAGATATGGATAAATCTTGGGTATGGCTCGGTGTTTGGGAACACAATACCCAAGCTCAAGGATTCTATGCCAAATACGGCTTTGAAAAATTCTCAGAACATCAATTTATCATTTCGGAAAATCAAGTTGATGTGGATTGGCTACTCAGAAAAAAATTGAAATAATACCAAGCTGAGAAGCGACAGCACAGCGACCGAAGGTCGCACATTCCAAGCAAGACCGCTGCTGCGCCACAGTTGGGACAAAGAAGAGTGAGATAGTCCACTGGACTATCTCAGGTTGTTGCTTAGAAACTGGAAAGCAACTCATGGCGACCATGCAGCCTAAGCGGTTGCTTAAAAAAGAAAAAATAAACAAAGAAAGAAAAAATCATGCTTGTATCATATAAATGGTTAAAAGAGTTGGTGGACATTGATGTCCCATCAGCGGAATTAGCAGAAAAAATGTCAACGACAGGTATTGAAGTTGAGGGCGTTGAAGTCCCATCAGCTGGTCTGTCAAAATTAGTAGTTGGTCACGTGTTGTCTTGTGACGATGTGCCAGATACGCACTTGCACTTGTGCCAAGTCGATACTGGAGACGACCAACCTCGTCAAATCGTCTGTGGGGCACCAAATGTAGCAGCTGGTCAAAAAGTTATTGTTGCGATTCCAGGAGCTCGTATTGCAGACAACTACAAAATCAAAAAAGGGAAAATTCGTGGCATGGAGTCACTTGGGATGATTTGTTCTCTCCAAGAGCTTGGTTTGCCAGATAGCATTATTCCAAAAGCATTTTCAGATGGAATCCAAATCTTGCCTAATGATGCCGTGCCAGGCGATAGCATTTTCTCATACCTTGACCTAGATGACGAAATCATTGAATTGTCGATCACGCCAAACCGTGCGGATGCGCTTTCTATGCGTGGTGTCGCTCACGAAGTGGCTGCTATTTACGGCAAATCTGTGCATTTCCCTAAGAAGGCTTTGGTGGAAAATAGCAAAGCGGCTAATGATGTGATTTCTGTCGCTATTGAAAGCGATAAGGTAGCGATTTACGCGAGCCGTGTCGTGGAAAATGTGACCGTGGCACCAAGTCCACAATGGTTGCAAAATGTCTTGATGAATGCCGGTATTCGCCCAATTAATAACGTTGTGGATATCACAAACTACGTCCTTCTTTACTTTGGACAGCCAATGCACGCTTTTGACTTTGATAAATTTGAAGGCAATGCTATTGTCGCTCGTGATGCGCGTGACGGTGAGAAATTGGTCACTCTTGACGGTGAAGAGCGTGAATTGACAACTGATGATATCGTCATTACAGTTGTGGATAAGCCAGTGGCACTTGCAGGTGTTATGGGCGGTCAAGCAACTGAAATCGACAATAACTCGAAGACGGTTGTTCTTGAAGCAGCGGTCTTTGATGGCAAATCCATCCGTAAAACATCTGGTCGTTTGAACCTTCGTTCAGAAAGCTCATCACGCTTTGAAAAAGGGATTAACCTTGAAACCGTTACTGAAGCGCTTGATTTTGCAGCAGCGATGCTGACAGAATTAGCAGGTGGTGAGGTCCTTTCTGGTCGTGTTCAAGCTGGAGCAGTTGAGACAAGTCCAGTGGAGGTTTCAACCAGCCTTGACTATGTCAATGTGCGTTTAGGAACTGAGTTGACTTATGCTGACATTGAAGCTATCTTTGCTAAACTTGGTTTTGGTTTGTCTGGCAATGCAGAGCGCTTCACTGTTGCTGTACCTCGTCGCCGTTGGGACATCAGTATTCAAGCAGACTTGGTGGAAGAAATCGCTCGTATCTATGGTTATGATAACTTACCAACCACTTTGCCAGAAGCTGGGGGAACTGCTGGTGAATTGACAGCTACTCAAAAACTCCGTCGCAAGGTTCGTACGATTGCTGAAGGGGCTGGTTTGACTGAAATCATTTCGTATGCTCTGACAACACCAGAAAAAGCAATTGAATTTACAGCAGAACCAACTCAGGTTACAGAACTCATGTGGCCAATGACGGTTGACCGCTCTGCCCTTCGTCAAAATGTGATTTCAGGAATGCTTGACACGGTAGCTTATAACGTGAACCGTAAAAATAGCAATGTTGCTATTTACGAAATTGGTAAAATCTTCCACCAAACAGGTGATGTGAAGACAGATCTACCACAAGAGGTAAATACGTTTGCTTTTGCCATTTCTGGTTTGGTAGCGGAAAAAGATTTCCAAACACCAGCAGTACCTGTTGATTTCTTCTATGCGAAAGGGATTCTTGAAACTCTCTTTGACAAACTTGGTTTAGCCGTTGCTTACACAGCAGACAAGTCAGTTGCTAGCCTGCACCCTGGTCGTACCGCAGCGATTACATTTGGCGATGTTACCCTTGGATTTGTTGGTCAAGTTCACCCGCAAACGGCTAAGGTATATGGCATTCCAGAAACGTATGTGGCAGAAATCAACCTTGATGCGGTTGAAGCTGCTATAACGACTGAACAAGTTTTCCAAGACATCACAAAATTCCCAGCCGTATCTCGTGACATTGCTCTGCTATTGGACAAACACATCACGCATAAAGCTATCGTAGAAGCCATCGAGAAGGCGGGCGTGAAACGCTTGACAGCCATCAAGCTCTTTGACGTGTATGCCGGTGCAAATCTTGGTGACGATAAGAAATCAATGGCTTATAGCCTTACTTTCCAAAATCCAACCGATAGCCTCACCGACGAAGAAGTCGCAGGTTACATGGAAAAAATCACTAAAGCTCTTGTTGAAAACGTTGGAGCAGAAGTGCGATAAGACACAAAAGCTACTCGAAAGGGTAGTTTTTTTTTTGGAGCGAGGAAATAAAAACTCAAAAAATAATTAACCAGTTAACAGTTTTTGCTTGCAATTTGGAAAATTTACGTTATAATAAAAGAGTATTTTAATTAACTCGTTAATTAAAATGCTAGTATCTATTGATAGCAGAAAAATTTAGAAAGGGAAAAAGATGGCAAAAAAATCAAAAATTGCTAAATTTAAAAAACAGCAGGAACTTGTTGAACGCTATGCTGATTTGCGTAGAGAGCTAAAAGCTGCCGGTGATTATGAAGCACTTCGTCGTTTGCCACGTGATTCAAATCCAAATCGTTTGAAGAACCGTGATTTAATTGATGGACGTCCTCATGCCTATATGCGAAAATTTGGAATGAGTCGTATTAATTTCCGCCAGTTAGCTCATAAGGGACAAATTCCAGGTGTGACAAAAGCAAGTTGGTAGCACATCACTCCTTTTATGCTTATTCTAGTCGTTTTGAGTGTAAGCAAAACGACAGGAAGATTACTCAAGATGTTTTTAGCCATAACATCAGTAATTATTTTCTCTAATCATAGATGCCATAGATTTACCTTAAGAACTCAGTATGCCAAGATACTGAGTTCTTTTTGCTATTTCAAAGTTATAGTGAATGGAATAAAAGTTAGCTATGATTAAGCGACTTGTCTTAAGTCGTGTGACAGCCTGTGTAAAAACTATTAAAGTCTAAACTGATATATTAGAAAGCAAGAGTGTAGTCAACGCTTGAAATGTAAAAAAGGGAAATTGATTAGTATCAATTTAATTTCCGGAGTAAGTTCGACCAACCGATAATACAAGGAGAATAAACTACTAAGATGGCTAGATAAATCTTTAAAGTGTTTTCTGTTAAGGTAATTGAAGTGTTGATTGCTAAAAAACTCAGAACTACGTCTGTTGTAAACGTTTTAGTCCTGAGTTTTTTTAGCATGCTTTATTTTCTGAAGAGCTTGTCTTTTTGGTAAATTGGGTCAAAGGTAACATTGATACCGAGTTTACGGAAGACGTTTTTATCTTCTTCTGGCAGGTTTACAGTTGAGTGAACTTCACTGCCTTTTAAGTTGCCAAGCTCCTTCATAGCTTTATTAGCTTCTTCGTTATTCATAGCTGTAATGGCAAGGGCAATCAATAGCTCGCTAGAGTGAAGACGTGGGTTGCGATTTCCTAAATGGTTCAGTTTAAGGTTTTGGATTGGTTTGACATACTCAGGTTCGATTAAATGAGTGTCTTTAGCAATGCCAGCAAGGGCTTTGATACCATTGACAATAACTGCGGCAGATGGTCCAAAGAGTTCTGAGGTTTTACCGGTGACGATTTGTCCATTTGGTAATTCCATAGCCAAAGCAGGTGCACCAGTCAACTCAGCTTTTTCACGCGCAGCTTTTGTCACCAAACGATCCAAAGGAGAAATACCAAGGTCATTCATCAGAAGTTCAATCTTCTTAACAGCAGTTTCACCAACACGCTCTGCCTTGAATTCAACAAGGGTTTGATAGTAGCGACGGATAATTTCTTGCTTAGAAGCCTCTTTAGCAGCCTCGTTATCAGTAATGGCAAAGCCGACCATATTAACTCCCATATCGGTAGGAGAAGCGTATGGTGAGCTTCCTAGGATACGTTCGAGCATGCGCTTAACCACAGGGAAAATTTCAATATCACGGTTGTAGTTGACAGTTGTTTTACCGTAGGTCTCCAAGTGGAAAGGATCAATCATGTTAACATCATCAAGGTCTGCTGTTGCAGCTTCATAGGCAAGGTTAACAGGGTGGTGTAGTGGCAAGTTCCAAACAGGGAAGGTTTCAAATTTAGCATAGCCAGAAGTGACACCATTGATTTGATCGTGATAGAGTTGGGAAATACATGTTGCTAATTTACCAGAACCTGGACCTGGTGCAGTTACGACAATGAGGTTACGGCTAGTCTGGATATAGTCATTTTTCCCCATTCCTTCAGGTGAAATGATATGGTCAATTGCTGTTGGATATCCAGCGATTGGGTAATGGAGGTAAGAGGCGATGCCGTGTTTATCAAGTTCCTTACGGAAAGCATCAGCAGCGGGTTGTCCAGTGTATTGTGTAATGACAACAGAACCTACAAAGATATCTAGGTCATTGAACTTATCAATGAGACGAAAGACTTCTTGGTCGTAAGAAATACCTAGGTCTCCTCTGGCTTTAGAATGCTCAATGTTACTAGCATTGATAGCAATTACAATTTCAACTTGCTCACGGAGTTCGTGTAGGAGTTTGATTTTATTATCAGGCTCATAGCCAGGTAACACACGGGCTGCATGAAAATCTTCAAGCATCTTACCACCAAATTCCATATAGAGTTTGCCATCAAATTGCGCAATTCTCTCAAGAATATGGTCACGTTGTAGGTTTAAATAGTGTTCAGAGCTAAAAGCTTGTTGAATCATCTTGAAATATCCTCCATAATATAAATAGAAAGTAACTTATCTCGGTAGGAGATAAAAGGTGACGACTAAAATGGGAGCTTTTAATAATGTTTAAGACTAAAACGTTGTAAAAAACAAAAATAGCTCCCTAGAAACTAGGGAGCTTTTTTCTGACCTCTGAAGAGGTGCCCAAACAATAATATATCAGAGATTAGGAACTTTGTCAACTTTGAGAAAAATTATTTTAGCTTATTTAGCTATTTTTTAGGATCTATATTTTTAAACGTTAGGTCAGAAACAGAGATTTGAACATCGATGTCTTCTTGATTTTGATTATCTAAATTGAGTAGTTTTTCAAGATTTTCAGCTGCATATTTAGCAACTTTTTCCTGACGTTCACGATCCCTTATAGCCTCTTGGCTAGTTTCATATACTGTTTCTTGGGCTTTTTCTTCTATAAAATCCATTGCTTTTTTGCTAGCAGTAAGAAGGTCAACAGCCTTATCAACAATTCCAGAAGAGGTGCTAACAATATCGGGAGTACCATCTTGTTGACTATCAACATTGACTGTCAAAGGTGATTTGAAAGTTAGAACATTATCGTTGAGTTCGATATCATCTTGATTTAGTTGTGTTAAATCAAGTTTAAATTCTGTCTTTACTGGAACTTTGACTTCGATATCTCGGCTGATAATTAAATCTTTGAAAAAAGCTGTCCATTTTGGCCACTTCTTTGTAGCCTCAGATTCAAAGTTCTGATTACGAGTTGTTTCCTACTCTGCACCAGCTACGAGTAACTGATTTTCCTTTGTGAATTTTTTGAGGACAAAATTATACTGAGCATTGACAGTTCCATTAAATTTATTTGTTTTCCAAGTAAAAAAACAGCCCAAGCCTACTAAAATGACTAGTAACACTACTACAGTAGCTAATTTGTTAGCTACCATTTTACCAAAAAATTTCATATATTATTCCTCCTAAGCGCATTATATATAATGTCAATAGGTATTTTGAAATTTTTTAGCATGTTTTAACCAATTGTTATAATCAATGTGTCCTATTTCAAGACAGGATACTTCAGAGTGAGTTAATCTTTTTCTAAAAGAAAAAGAGATAGGATAGTTATTAATACTATCTTATCTCAGTTAATAGCTTATTTCTACTTAAACTGATAATCTTTAGTCACTTCAATTGATTTGATAATCACATCTTCGACAGGCTTGTCAGCTTCTTTGGTTTCAACAGCAGCGATACTATCAACAACGTCCATCCCTTTTATAACTTGACCAAAGACAGTATAGTTACCGTCTCCACCAGATACATTTGGGAAACCGCCTTTTTTATAGGCTTCAATGATTTTTTCTGGGTAGTAACTTGGGTCTAACTGTGTAGACCAGTCTTGTTTATTTTGAACGATAAAGAATTGGCTGCCATTAGTGTCAGGACCTGCATTTGCCATAGAAAGAGCACCACGAAGATTATACACATAATCCGAAATTTCATTTTTAAATCCGAAACCACTATCAATCTTACTGTCTTTATCTTTCCAGATTGATTCTCCACCAGTACCATTGCCCTGAGGGTCACCTGCTTGAATCATGAAATCATTGATGACACGGTGGAAAATAACATTGTCGTAGTAACCTTCCTTAGCATGAGTCAAAAAGTTTTCAACAGCTAAAGGCGCTTCTTTGGGAAAGAGTTTGATTGTAAGATCACCCTTGCTAGTATGCATGATAACAGAAGCCTCATCCTTAGCAACTTCTGTGGAAAGTTGTGGAAAAACAACATCTGCTTGATTCAGTTTTTTGATGCGCTCTTCAGATTTTTGTTTATCAAGCTGGGCATCAACATAGTCGTCTCCTTTGATAGCACGGTCGAGTTGTTGGCAGCCTGAAAGGATGGTTAAAGATGCTAGCGCGAGCATAGATACTTTAAAATATTTAGATTTAGTCATATATTCTCCTTAACTATTGAATTACTCTTTATTTTACCATAAAAGTGATCTTATTAGCTTAAAATGATAAGTGAGAGTATTTGATATGTTATAATAGAAAAAAGTTATTAAGGAGAATGATATGAAAACAAGAGAAGAATGGTGTCAGTTGTTTGAAGTAGTCGTTGGCCGTATGCCAACAGAGATAGAGATTTTAGCAGCTGAGAAGAGTCTTTTTAACCCAAAAGCTATTTTACCGATTTCTGAAGGTAAGATTTTTGAAGAAAGTGCTGTCGCAGATAAAATGGTAACACCTGATGATGACGAAGCGATTTCTGTTCCTTTTTTAGAGGATATTGAGAAATCTGGTAATACATCTTCTAGTCATAAATCAGCTGAAAAAGTTATTCTAGAACCTAGCAAGGAAATCATTGCTTTACCTATTGTGTCATTTGTTATATCTGGCCTGACGATTCTTTTGAGTCTAGTGGTTAAGTCACCTTTGTTACTTTTAATCTTATCTCTTGCTTCACTAACATTAGGAATTGTGAGCTTAGCGGTTAATTTTAAGAAGAAAAAGAAAATCCTATCAGTGATTGCTTTGCCATTAGCCATAGGAGCTCTAGTTATCGCGACTAGTGTTGGGCTTTATCATGCCACTTTAGAGAGGTTTGAAAGTATTGCTCAGAGCAGTTTTGATGCAGATTGGGACTATAGCGAGGAGGATATTTTTGAAGGAACATTTGATGGTACTCTTTATGTTGATTCAGAAGCGCCCTTTCATTGGACAGAGGAAAAATTTAAATCCTTAGATTTTGAACCAGATACAATCACTTCAATTATCACAGTAGAGGAGGTTGTTGACAAATATGGAAAAGCTAATGAGGCTACCTATTCAGATGATTATTTAACTCTCGTTTATAGTGATGAAACTCACAGCAAATATGTTGACCTATCTTTTGTGCGAAATGAATTAGGAGATTGGGTGCTAAACCATGGCTATATGGCAACTGAAGCGAAAGATATTGAAATAGTAGCTGAGAAAGCCTATAAATCTACTTGGACAAAAGAAGATTTTGATAAACTGATAGAAGGGGATTATAGTCGTCCAGAATTGGGGAGCTCATGGAAAGATATCAATTCAAAATATGGGAAACCCACATTTGCAGAATACATATTGTCAAATTATGGTGATGGTTTTACCAGAGAGCTTAATCTTTATTACACTGATTGGTCAGCTGATGCAGGAAAATTATCTGATGTTAACCTTACTTTCACAGAGAAAAATGGGGAATATTTTTTAACCTATAAGTATTCTGAATAATGGATATAAGAGATGAGCGACTTCTTTTAGAGAGCTCGTCTCTTTTTTGGTAAATAATGATCAATGAGTCTTATTCCTCAAAACGAGAAAAACGTGATATAATAATGATATGTCAAATACTCGAAAAAATTCTACAAAACGTTCTACCAAGCGTCAGACTAAGGCAGATTATGAAAAAAGTCAGGCGACTCAACGGTTGATTACAGCTGTTATTGTTGTCCTTTTTTCGATTTTTGCTGTCTTTCGAATTGGTATTTTTGGTGTAACACTCTATAATATAGCTCGATTCTTAGTAGGAAGTTTAGCCTATCTCGTTCTTTTTTGTACCATGATTTATTTGACTGGCTTTAAATTTTTCCGCAAGGTTGAAGGATTAGTTAGTGGCTTTGTTATTTTAATGATTGGTCTTCTGATGGAGTGGCATGCTTGGTTATTCACCATGAAAGCTTTTGCGGGAAAGGATATTTTTAAAACTACAATCGCGCTACTCGTTAGAGATTTATCATCCTTTGAAGTCAAAAACTTTGTTGGTGGTGGTATGCTGGGCGCTATCCTATATGCTCCAGTGTCTTTTCTTGTCACAAATATAGGTACCTTTATGATTGGGACCTTGTTTATTCTATTAGGTTTATTTTTAATGAGTCCTTGGGATGTCCATGATTTGTCTCAATTTTCTGCGCAAGCTTTTGATAAATGGCAGAGCAAGGCTGAGTTAAGACGTCAAGAGCGTTTTATCCGTCAAGAAGAAAAACGATTGCAGCAAGAGGCAGCCGCTCAAGAACAAGCTAGACTGGAAGAAGAAGCTAGTCTGGCAGAATTAGCCTATGATGAAGAGACGGGAGAGATTTTTGAGACAGAGAACGTTCCCGTAAATCAAGTGGAGGTCGAAAATGATTTTGAACCAGAAATTGTCGGCTACCAACTTGATGATGAGGTTTATGATGTTGATAGCTTATTAGAGGTTCAGCCTCAAGAGCCGTTGCCTTCACCTACTAAAGAAGATGATGACGATCCTGTTACGGTTGATTTCTCACCGAAAAAAGCTATCCTTCTTTATAAATTACCTTCCATTGACCTTTTTGCACCTGATAAGCCAAAAAATCAATCAAAAGAAAAATACATTGTGCGTCAGAATATCAAAACTCTAGAAGAGACCTTTAGAAGTTTTGGGATTGAAGTCAAGGTTGAACGAGCAGAAATTGGACCGTCTGTTACTCGCTATGAATTAAAACCAGCAGTCGGTGTCCGTGTTAATCGTATTTCTAATCTAGCTGATGATTTGGCGCTAGCTCTTGCAGCTAAGGATGTGCGTATTGAGGCACCGATTCCAGGTAAGTCCTTAGTAGGTATTGAAGTGCCTAACTCAGAAATTGCCACTGTTTCTTTCCGTGAATTATGGGAACAATCAGATACCAAACCTGAAAATCTCTTAGAAATTCCACTTGGAAAAGCAGTTAATGGCACAGCTAAATCTTTTGACCTTGCGAAAATGCCCCACCTTTTGGTGGCAGGTTCGACTGGTTCTGGTAAATCAGTTGCCGTTAATGGCATTATCTCATCAATTCTCATGAAAGCCAGACCTGATGAAGTCAAGTTTATGATGATTGATCCTAAGATGGTTGAACTGTCTGTCTATAATGACATTCCCCATCTCTTAATTCCCGTTGTAACCAACCCACGTAAGGCAAGTAAGGCCTTGCAGAAAGTTGTTCAAGAAATGGAAAACCGCTATGAGTTATTTAGTCATATCGGTGTTCGTAATATTGCGGGCTATAATGCTAAAGTAGCTGAACATAGCGCGACTTCTCAAGAAAAACAGGTGCCACTACCACTAATTGTGGTGATCGTCGATGAGTTGGCGGACTTGATGATGGTTGCTAGCAAAGAAGTCGAAGATGCTATTATCCGACTAGGACAAAAGGCGCGTGCGGCAGGTATTCATATGATTTTGGCAACTCAGCGTCCATCCGTGGATGTTATCAGCGGTTTAATCAAGGCTAATGTGCCATCGCGTGTTGCATTTGCCGTAGCATCAGGAACAGATTCACGTACCATTTTGGGTGAAAATGGGGCAGAAAAACTCCTTGGTAGAGGAGACATGCTCTTTCATCCTATCGGTGAGTCTGCACCGATTCGTTTACAGGGATCTTTTATTTCAGATGATGATGTTGAGCGTATTGTCAACTTTGTCAAAAATCAAGCAGAGGCTGACTACGATGAATCATTTGATCCTGGAGAAGTATCAGAAGCTGACGGTGGTTTTGATGGAGAAAGCGGAGCTTCTGAAGGAGACCCTCTCTTTGCAGAAGCAAAAGCTATGGTCATTGAAACACAAAAAGCGAGTGCTTCAATGTTACAACGACGTTTGCAAGTTGGTTTTAACCGTGCCACTCGTCTCATGGAAGAATTAGAAGAAGCAGGCGTTATCGGACCAGCAGAAGGAACGAAACCAAGAAAGGTCTTAGAACAATGACATTAGATATTGTCCACCATGTTGCGATTATTGGAAGTAACTATGAAAAAACACGACAATTTTACGTCGACTATTTGGGATTTGAACAATTGGATGAACATATTCGTCCTGAAAAAAATGACATTCTTTTCAATGTGAAAAAAGGTCAGTTGACCTTAGAAATCTTTATCAAACCAGATGCACCCAAACGCCCTGCTATGCCCAATCCAGAACATACTGGATTACGACATTTAGCTTTTAAAGTTGAAGATGTCGAGGTTTGTTTATCAGAATTTGATCGACTTGGTATCCCACATGAAACCTTGCGCTACGATGATTTTGATGGGAAGAAAATGGCTTTCTTCTTTGATCCAGATGGACTACCATTGGAAATTCATGAATAGTATTCGCTAAAAATAAAAAACGTCTGTCCAGAAGTAATTCTGGGCAGACTTTTTTTAAAAAACAAATACAGCAATAACTACCGCTAAATAAAAGAAGAAACTAAAAATAAAGCTCAATCTCCAGAAAAATTTAAAAAAGCGACGGTAAGAAAAATGTTCCCCATCCTTTCGAAACAGCCAATAAACTACTCCAATAGCAACGAGGGCTAAAACAATTAGATAGTGTGGAAGATAAGAATGGACGAAAAACTTTTGAGATACCATGACAATTTCAAACATAAGAACTGGTAAAGCTAAATCAGCAAAATTAATTTTAAACCGTTCCAAACCAAAGAGTTTGACCAAAGCCAGTCCAAAGAGTGGTGTTAAAAAAAGAAAGGCAGCAGCTAAAATTTTATAAAACATCATATTCATATTATTATTCTAACCCTATTTTTAGGACTTGTAAATGAAAAACTGAGAATTTGACCTCACATTCTAATAGAATAGTGTTAGGACTATCAATTTAACGATTAAAAATTGATTAGTCCCCTTCTGATGGCAGAAATAAAGTGCTTGATAATGATTGTATGGCATTAAAATGATTTTAGGTTTGCACTTAAAAACAATAGAGCGAGGTAAATCTAGGAATGGTTTAAGGTGAGTAATTAAAAATAAAAAAGAGTTCAATCACTGGTTCAAAGGCTTACTGCTATAATTAATAGGCTGGAATATTTTTTCAATCCACAGTTGGCAGAAGAAGATTTGGTACACTCTTTTTTGCGAAACTGATATTGACTTTTTTAGAAAATTTGGATTGTTAAAATTTAAAAAAGATAGGTTTGCCTAATATATAAAATAGTTAAACCTAAATTATTATTGATTATAAATTTCTGATGTGGTATTATAGGTTTTAAAATGAAGCTTCAACATTTGGCAATTAATTGCTAGTTAAATTAAAGATTAATCAATAGTATCACAATAAATGAAAGGATATAACATGAAAAAACAATCCGTGGCATTGGCAGTAATTGCAATGATGGCTACCGGTATAGCAGCTGAAGAGGTATCTGGCCTGGAAAAAGAGGCTACAGCCTCAAATCAACTGGTTGATACTGATAGTGATTGGTTCGATGATAGAGATGATTCAAGAACGACATCTAAAACGACCTTGGAAAATAGTGAGGTAGCTGAAGAAGTCGACGATTTATTTGGTGATGAGTCATCTAAACCTCAAAATACAGAGCCATTACCAGGACCTTCAGAGGAAGGAGACACTCGTGTGACGCCGAAACAAAATCGAACTGATAAAAGAGAGATTTCTGCTGAGGTAGTTGATTTAGTTGCAGATGTGGTGCCAGAGTCTAAAAAAGAATTGTCGCAAACAGTGGAACCTAATTCGACAACTGAGGATGACTGGTTTGAGGAGAAGGAACCAGAGGTTCCTAGCAGATCGCATCAAGGGGTATCAGAAGAGGCAAAAGATTTCTTAACTGATCATAAAGTGGGAAAGAAAACCGCTGTAGAAAGGGACACAACTCCTTCATCAGAGAAGAAAACACCAGTTGATTCGATTTCGATTTGGAAGAACGGTGATTTCATTACGCATGGAGATTGTCTTGTTGGTCTTTCGGCAGAGGGAGCTAAAAAACTTAGTCATACTGACCACTTGGTATTACCTCAATATGGAACAGATGGTACAGCCCTAAAGCGTGTAGCTAGTTTTGCCTTTGCCCCAGATAAAAAAACAGTCATTGCAGATTATACTAGCCGTATTGGCGAACATGGGAAAATAGATCAGTTCGATGCTGATGGGAATGACATTTTCACGGAGGGGGAATCCATCAATGCCTATATCCTAACGAAAATTACTATTCCAGAAGGGTATACCCATATTGGTGCGGATGCTTTTGCAGATCATAAGAATGTTAGGGAAGTTATGTTGCCAAAAAGCTTAAAACATATTTCAGATTATGCCTTTGCTCACATGGCATTGCGCAGCATTGAACTACCATCAGGAGTGATACATATTGGAGACATGGCATTCTTTGATAATCGTTTATCTGGTGAGTTGGTATTGCCTAATCAGTTGACTTATCTGGGGGAGCGTTCTTTCAAATCGAATCGGTTACAAGAACTGGCGTTTAAAGGAACATCGCTCAAAGTGATTGGCGAAGCTGCTTTTCAGGATAATGATCTGACACAGGTTGTTCTTCCAAATAATCTGGAAACCATTGGACAAGAAGCATTTACAGGAAATCCTGGAGATAATCGCTACGGCAATCACGTGGTGTTACTAACAAGTGATGGTAAGAACCCTAATAAGCTCAAAACAGAAGCCGCTTATGTCAATCCAGGTAAGCACCTTCAGACTCCAGCTGGACAACTTGATTATAGTCGTTGGCAAGTAGAAGATTTCCAGTTTCAAGGTTCAGTCATCCTTGGTTTTTCAGAGCAAGGAAAACAAAAAGTGAAACATTTAAAAAAATTGGAAATTCCAAATCGCTATGGTAATCAAATGGTGACTGAAATCGCTGCAAATGCTTTTCGTAACGTTGATTTTGACCAGCAAAGTCTTCGAAAATACGATTTGGAAGAAGTTGTTTTACCAAATAGTATTCAAAAAATCGGAGAGTTTGCCTTTCAGTCGAACCGGATTGAGTCACTGGCCTTGGGAGAAAGTGTAGTGTCAATCGGTGCAGGGGCTTTCATGAATAATCGTATCTCGATTTTAGATATGCCAGATTCGCTACAAAGTATTGGTGATGCGGCTTTCCATATCAATCATGTATCAGCAATTGTGATTCCACCGGCTGTTAAACAGATTGGTCGCTCTGCTTTTCGTCAAAATGGGGCGCAGGCATTACTCTTCTTAGGTAATCGTGTAGAGGAAATAGGAGAGATGTCATTCTTATCTAATGCTTTGACAAAGATTGATATGAATCATTTAGACAAAATACAGACCTTATCCGTTCAAGTTTTTGCGGATAATCGCTTAGAAGAAGTGATATTACCAACTCATTTACGAGACATCAAAGAAGAAGCTTTTCATGCCAACCAACTGAGCAAATTGCAATTACCTGAAACAGTTGAACGAATTGCCTTCAATGCTTTTACTCAAAACGGTGTCGATGGGAAGCGAGTGAACATTCATATAGTAGGCGATATCGAAAGTCACCTACCAGATGGGGAAGGTCATGTCATCAATCCAGATAGAATGGCGACCAACCGTGATACTTTATCTGACTTGGTAGCAGAGTTGAGAGGTATTGATTTGTTAACCTTACGCGCCTCTACCCAACAGCAATTTAAAGATATCATACGTCAAGGTGACGATTTGCTGACGAAAAAAGAGTTACGTCAAGGAGAACAATGGCAATACATCCAGAACAGTCGCTTTTTCATGGGACGCTTAGCATTAGATCGTCGAATGAAAGAAGCAGAAGCTGCCATAAATGGTTTTGTTATGTCTCCTAATGTGTCATTATTGCAAGAAAAATATGCTTATGCCCTACGTTCTTATAACAATAGTGCCTTATCATTAGAACAAGTATCACGATTAGAGAAAGAACTGTTCCTCTTAACAGGATTAGTAAATGGTAAGGGGATTTTGGCCAACGCAAGTCTCGTTCAAGGTGTCTACCGATTTAAGAGTCCGCTTCCATTGCCTGAATACTATATTGGATTAAATGTCTATTTAGATGCTAAGGGAACTATTATCTATATCTTGGACCGCAGTACTAGCATCGGTCAAGGGCAGTTAGATTCATATGGTAATCCAGTTGTCAATGTTGATGAAGATAATGAAGGGTATCATGTCTTGGCACTAGAAAGTTTACCTGATTATGAAGGTCTTACGGTTGACGATATTCGGACAAAAGCATTAACTGAAATCGTACAAATCCGAACAGTACCAAAAGCAGTCTATCACCGCCAAGCCATATTTGAAACTGTGAAAGACGCTGCTAAAGAATGGCAAGGAAGTAATAGTCAAGATGATGCAGGAAGAAAAGATGATTCAAAGAAGCAACTATCAACTCCTAAAAAACAAGAATTTTCGTCAGTAGGTGCTATTGAAGCAGGCATGTCATCAAGAAATGCAGTATCTCAAAGTAACCAATCAGAAAAAACATTACCCAAAACGGGTGAAATTGTTTCCCACTATTGGTTATTGCTAGGCACTTTCCTAATAATGATAAGTTCAGTCCTTGAAAAAATGATCACTCTTTGGAGACAACGGCACATAAAATAAATTGTCAAAAATATTAAGAGAGTGGGATAAACCAGCACGATGGCGGAGCCCACACCCACAAAACAATGACAACCAATAGGCAGAGCCCTCGCTAAGTGCTATACTCTCAGTGAGGGCTTTTTGAAGTCTTCGTATAAGAAGTCATGATTTCGAAGTCTTGACTTCCCCTCGCTCTCTGATTTCTAAGCTCAGGCTGAAACTGTCCACTGGACACTTTCACCACCTCCGTATAGCTCAAAAGGTTTGGGGAACCTTTTGAGGTGGGGAATAAGGCGAACGAAGTTCGTCTCAATCGTTAAGGTCTGGAAGACCTTTGGAGGTTGGAAATAAGATGAACGACGTTCATCACATTCGTATAGGATGGCCGCTAACGGTTGCGTGGTACTAAAATAGTCCTAGGTGGACCCTTAAAGTTGCAGACCGCTAATCAACTACTGCGTCAATCTGTAATTACTATACAAAAAGAGAAGGTTGAGATACCAGTAAAGATGTGATCCTCTGTTGAAAAAACATTAAAATCTTGTTTTTTTTATGTCTTTTGGTATAATAGAAAAGTATCAAGGGAGTAGCAGACGGGTTTCCCCGTGATTATGTCGTCATTACGAAAGCAATTTCCGGCATAATCTTAAACCGCGAGACTTGTTTGGAGTAAAACAGGTCTTTTTATTTTGAAAAGACCAAAGGAGGAGACACAATGTCTAAGGAACAAAACCGTCAGGCGTATTACACGCAGACAGAAGAAGCTGTTCTGGAAGCTTTGCAAACTACTAAAAAAGGTTTGACAAGCGACGAAGCAGCAAAACGTTTGGCTACTTATGGCCACAATGAACTTGATGAGGGCGAAAAACGCACCATCTGGCAAAAATTCTTGGATCAATTCAAGGATTTGATGATTCTTATTCTTCTTGGTGCGGCAGCTTTATCTGTTGTGACAGAAGGAATGCACGGTTTAACAGATGCCATTATCATCTTGCTCGTAGTAGTCCTAAATGCTGCTTTTGGGGTTTACCAAGAAGGACAAGCAGAAGCCGCGATTGATGCGCTTAAGTCAATGTCTAGTCCGGTAGCGCGTGTTCGTCGTGATGGTCATGTCACAGAGGTTAATTCAAAAGATTTAGTGCCTGGTGATATTGTCATGCTTGAAGCGGGTGATGTGGTACCAGCTGATATGCGTTTGTTAGATGCTGCTTCGCTTAAAATTGAAGAAGCTGCTCTTACAGGTGAATCTGTGCCAGTTGAGAAAAACTTAGATGTGACACTTGCTGAAGATGCAGGTCTCGGTGATCGTGTCAACATGGGTTATCAAAACTCAAACGTTACTTACGGACGAGGTATTGGTGTTGTTACAAACACCGGTATGTACACAGAGGTTGGTCATATTGCTAGCATGCTTGCTAATGCTGAAGAGACGGATACACCGCTCAAACAAAACTTGCACCACTTGTCTAAAGTATTGACCTATGCTGTTCTTGTAATTGCAGCGATTACTTTCGTGGTGGGTATGTTCCGTCGTGACCCAGGTCTTACTTTAGGAGAAGCGGCACTTGAAAACCTTATGACTGCGGTAGCTCTTGCAGTAGCAGCGATTCCTGAAGGACTCCCAGCCGTAGTTACCATTGTTCTTTCAATGGGAACTCAAGTTCTTGCGAAACGAAACTCCATCATTCGTCAATTACCAGCCGTTGAAACGCTTGGTTCAACAGAAATTATCGCATCTGACAAGACTGGTACGTTGACGATGAACCAAATGACAGTTGAAAAAGTGTACTACAACGGTCAAGTCTTTGAAGCGGCAGATGATATATCGGATGATAATATGACGCTTCGCGTTATGAACTTTGCCAACGATACCAAAGTTGACCAAAATGGCAAGCTAATTGGTGACCCAACAGAGACTGCGCTTGTTCAATTTGGTTTTGACCATGCTTTTGATGTGCGTGATATGCTGAAAGCTGAGCCACGTGTGGCAGAATTACCATTTGATTCAGATCGTAAATTGATGTCAACGATTCATAAATTGGCTGATGACAAATACCTTGTTGCTGTTAAAGGTGCTCCAGACCAGTTATTGAAACGTGTGACTCAAATTGAAGACAATGGCACAGTTCGTCCAATCACCGCTGCTGATAAAGAAGCTATTCTTGCAACAAATAAATCACTTGCTAAAGAAGCACTTCGTGTGTTGATGATGGCTTATAAATACGAGTCAACCATTCCAACACTTGAAACAGAAGTTGTTGAAAATGGCCTTGTCTTTGCTGGTTTGGTCGGTATGATTGACCCAGAACGTCCAGAAGCTGCGCAAGCCGTTACCGTTGCCAAAGAAGCTGGTATCCGTCCAATCATGATCACAGGTGACCACCAAGACACTGCGGAAGCGATTGCTAAACGTCTTGGAATCATTGATCCAAATGATACAGAAGACCATGTATTTACTGGTGCAGAGTTGAATGAATTGTCAGATGAAGAATTCCAAAAAGTTTTCAAACAGTATTCAGTGTATGCGCGTGTGTCTCCAGAGCACAAGGTTCGTATCGTAAAAGCATGGCAAAATGAAGGTAAAGTCGTGGCCATGACTGGTGACGGTGTGAACGATGCGCCATCTCTTAAAACTGCTGATATTGGTATCGGTATGGGGATCACTGGTACAGAAGTATCTAAAGGGGCTTCTGACATGGTCCTTGCTGACGATAACTTTGCAACAATTATCGTTGCGGTTGAAGAAGGACGTAAAGTCTTCTCAAACATCCAAAAAACAGTTCAATATTTGCTTTCAGCTAACATCGCTGAAGTATTGACCATCTTCCTTGCAACCCTATTTGGTTGGGATGTTTTGGAGCCAGTTCATCTTCTTTGGATTAACTTGGTAACAGATACCCTTCCAGCTATCGCTCTTGGTATGGAGCCTGCTGAACCAGGTGTGATGAAACACAAACCTCGTGGACGTAACTCAAGCTTCTTCTCAGGTGGTGTGCTTGGTGCCGTCGCTTACCAAGGATTGATGCAAGGTGCTTTGGTACTTGGCGTGTATGGATATGCCATCGCAAACCCAGTTCACGTTGGTGACTATCATGCCATCCACGCAGATGCCCTTACTATGGCCTATGCAACACTTGGTCTCATCCAATTGGTACATGCCTTCAACGTTAAGTCTGTTTACCAATCTGTCTTTACCGTTGGGCCATTTAAAAACAGGATGTTTAACTGGGCGATTGTTGGTTCTCTCTTACTTCTCGTAGCGACCCTAACAATACCGTTCCTAGAGAAAATCTTCCATGTGTCTCACCTTGATTTGAGTCAATGGTTAGTTGTTCTTATCGGAAGTTTCCTTGCCTTTGTCATTGTTGAATTGGTAAAAGCTGTTCAGCGTGCTCTTGGACAAGATAAAAATGCTATCTAGTATCAGGTTGTCACCTACTAGATAATATCCATTACAAAAGTCTCGATGTTATCGAGGCTTTTTGTCGGTTTTATAAATCAACATTTTTCAGAGAAATTTCGGTAAACTATTGTTAATTGTTGAAAAATAAACGGAAACAAGTGAAAATGTTTTATTGTTATAAAATCTCTTGACAAATAGAGAAAACGCTTGCATAATGGTTGTGTAATTTTGAGATTGGAGACACTTATGTCAAAGAATAATAAATTTTTAGATAAAAAAATAAATGGTTTTAGGATGTGGAAATCAGGCAAGAAATGGTTATTTGGTGCTACTATTATTACTGCTACAAGTTTTATAATTGAAACGCAAACGGTTTCTGCCAGTAGTGAAACAAATACAGTTTCTTCAGCAGTCGTTAATTCAAATTCATCCACAGGTGAGAATGGAAACATAGGAGGAACTCCCTCTACTGGACCTGAAAGTGATGTGGAGGCTGTAACGCCTAAAACCGAAACAATTGCTACAGTTTCAAACGATCCAGCTTCAGAAACAGCTGCTGTACCAATGTCATCAGAAGGAACCCCAGTGGCAGCGAGTCTAACACCTTCGTCGGAGGATAAATCAACACCTGCTCCAAGAAGTGTTCGATCGGCTTCAACTTCTGAACCTGTTGAAGAGACAAAGGAATTTAAGATTGAGCAATTTAGCGAAAAGAAGCCAGTGACAATCCATTTTGAAACGGATGATAATAATGCTAAGTATTATGCTTGGGTTTGGGGAACTGGGATTGCTGAACAAGATGACAAGTTTAATGAATTGACTAATAACAATGGCAAGCATGAAATAACTCTGAATGTTAAGCCTGAAAAAACTTATCTCAATTATATTATTACCAAAGGTCAGGGATGGAATAATGGTGCAGTTAAACAAACAGGTAACATGGTAGCCACAGTTAATGAGTTTGCACCGACTCATGTGTACATTGGAAAAGATAAATCTACTAATTCTGGTAAGAAGAGCTGGTATACACAAACCTCTGCGCAAGAAGAGAATTTTGATAAGATGTTTGCCTATGAAGATAAGGTTGTTGATACCAGCGAACCAGATAATTTTAAAACAGTTGGTTCTCTTGGACGATTGGGAGCGACACTGAATGAAGAGACTGGCGAAGCTCGTCTCAACCTTTGGGCACCTACAGCTAAATCAGTTAAAGTGAACATTTATAAAACGGAAGCTGGATATAATTCTGAACGCATCTTCCAAATTGATATGAAGCGTGGGACAGTAAGTAATCAGGATAATTATCAAAAAAATACAGTAGGTGTTTGGACAGCTGATTTAACTCAAGAAATTTTAAAGAAACATGGTCTATCAACAGCTGAAAAGCTATCCTATGATTATGAATTAGAAATTCCAAATGCGTATTTTATTCAGGCTGAAGATAAGAAGAAAAAAGTAAATGATAATACTTGGGTACACGATTATTATATCTACCGTAATTCAAAAACAGGAAAAGTCCTAAATGGAGTAAAAGACGCTATTCTTGGAGAGCGTGAAGCTAAGTGGGAAGAGGTTGCTTCCTTTTATGCCAGTGATGCTGTAGTGCATAAAGATCAAAGTGATTTAAATAGTGAAATTATTCCTCAAGAACAAGTTTATCAAAAAGTTCAAACTCAAGATCCTTATTCAGTCGCTTTGACACAAAATGGATCTCGTTCAGTTATTTTAAATCCAAGTAAATATGGTAAAGTCACACAAAGTAATGCTAAGCGAGTTTCTTCTTTATCAGAATTAAGTGTGATGGAAATGGATGTGCGTGATTTTTCAATCGATGAAAAATCAGGTGTGTCCGTAAAAAATAGAGGGAATTTCCTAGGAGTTATTGAGGATACGAAAACAGATAAGGGTAAATTAACTGGTTTAAATTACCTTAAATATACGGGTGTCAAATATGTCCAAATCATGCCTGTCAATGACTTTCAATCGGTCCCAGAATTACTTCCGAGCGAAGAGGATAATACTAAATTAGCTGAAAAAGAAAAGGATGGTGTTCATAACAATCAACAAAACTGGGGCTATGATCCTAAAAATTATAATGCACCAGATGGTTCTTATTCGAGTGATCCAAGTAAACCAGAGGTGCGTATTGAAGAGTTGAAAAAAATGGTTCAAGGGCTTCATAATGCGGGAATCAATGTCGTCCTAGACGTTGTTTATAATCATCTCTTTGATGGTCAACGTAACCCATTTGAATGGACGGTTCCGGGGTATTACTATGCTGTCAACGGCGATGGCGCTATGAATAACGATGTTGGTGTTGGAAATGCGGTTCGTTCAAATTCTCGTATGATGCGTCAGTATATTGTAAATTCTGTTGTGTACTGGGCGACTGAATATGGTATTGATGGTTTCCGATTTGATGCTATGAGTGACCTTGATACAAAAACATTATCGGATGTACGCACAGCTCTAAATAAAATTGACCCTAAAATCGTTACCTATGGCGAAGGTTGGGATAGTATGGGAAATTATCTCAAGGGTGATGGTGATGAAGTTAAGGCAAGTATTGGAAACGCTAAAAGATTACCAACTTACGGTTTCTTTGATTCAACTGGTCGTGATGCAATTGCTGGTTCTCAATACAATGAGCATGGTGGAGCACAGGGATTTGTTAATAGACAATCAGATTATAAGTCTAGACTTTTAGATCAAGTGACAAAGAGCTTACTGGGGGGGCTCGATCAGAATTATGCCACCCCTTCTCAACAATTGAACTATGTTGAGGTTCATGATGGAAAAACCTTGTATGATTTGTTGAAAAAATATAACGAAGCAGATAGCGAGGTTCAGCTGAAAAATCGTGTTCAATTGGCAACAGCTATGAGTGCCTTGTCTCAAGGAATCCACTTTTCACAAATGGGGCAAGAATTCGCCCGTACTAAAAATCATGAACATAATACCTATAATGGAGGTGACGAACTTAATAAAATTGATTGGAAACTCGTTGAACAGAACCCTGATATGGTTAACTTCTACAAAGCTTTGGTAGCCTTTAGAACACAAGAACCTCTCATGCACTTAACGGATTATCGAGATGTTAATGGTCAAATTGGAAAACCTAAAATGGTTATTACAAATGCCCAAGAAAATTCCGGAATTATTACTTATGAATTACGTGGAGAAAAAGGAGATAGGTATCTTGTTGTCTTTAATAATAATACCGCTACGGAAAATCAAGGAAGTCTCACATTAGGAGGGGCAAATTCCTGGTATTATGGTGGTAAACTAGACCAACAGCCTTTGAATCATGAAGGTAACCGCGGTAGAATCAATGATAACAATGATTTCACCAACGCCTTTATTGTCCTAAGCAATTCTAAAAATTTATACGATAGGATTGGAAAGACAGTTGGAGAGAAAACAGTCACTCTGGACCATCTATCTGCTACAGTTTTCTATATACCTGCTGAGCCAAAATTGTTAGAAATGAAAACGGTTAAACAGACCATTCATTACGTGAATAAGAAGGGAGATGTAGTAAGTCCTGAAAAAGAACGTAAAGTTTCCTTTGTGACAGTAACTAGGCAAGATCCAAACTTCAAGTTTACTTTTGAAAAATCTGCTATTAATACAACTGAAAAAGATCTTGGTCATAAGCAAAATATTCTGACTGGTTTACGTGATAATGCAGAAGTAACCTATGCTTATTATGCGGTTGATGCTAGTACAGGTAAAGGAATCGAAGTTAAAGAACAACCTCGATTAGATGATAAAGGAGAACCAATTAGTAATGGTAAGGTTATTTGGAAAAAAGTTGAGGGTGCTGGATTAGTCTCAGGTTTTGAAGGTGAACAATTACCAGAAGGTTATACAAGGGATAAGGAAAAATGGTTAAGTAGCGTTCGTTACCATCTTGAAGAAGTTTCTCATCCAAAGGTAGAAGGCTATAAAGTGATTGAGGTGACACCACATAATGTTGGTAATACCGAAAAAATTGATTTATCTGCACTATCTATAGGTGGAGATAACGACATTAAGGTTATTTACGCTAAACAGAGTAGGGCTATCATTGTTTCAGATAATGACCCAGAATCTAATTTACAGGATAAAAAGCAACAGCCATCTCAGGGGTACTATGTTGAGGGGTACGAAGATGAGCCAATCCTATTTAATCAATCCCAAATTAAATTAGAACGACTAGGCTATACTTATACTATCAATGGAAAATCGAGTCTCGAAGAAGCTATTAAGGACACTCCTAAATTTGGCGAATTGGATACAGTATTCAATGTCGTATACCTACCAAAAGCCGCCAAGGCTAAGGTTAAATTTATTGATATTGATAATAATAATGATGTTGTCGAAGAAAAAATTATTACTGGTAACACATCTAATGCTTTTGAGGTAGATTTTTCATCTATTGACAAAGATAAATACGATATTTTAGAAGTTAAACCTGATAAAACTGCTGGCTCGTATTATTTTGATAAAATAGATGATACAGATAATATTAGTCAAGTTATTACAGTTTCGTTAAAACATAAGCATGAAATCAGCCAAATTGAGACGGTTAATCGTGTCGTTTATAAAGGTGTTCCAAATCAGCAACCGAAAGAAACAATTGTCACTTGGACGGTCGATAAAGATTTGGTTACCAACCTATCAACATATAAGCCAAATATTGACCAAACGATTATTGATTCACCAGTAGTTGCTGATTATTATACTGATGAGAAATCTGTAACTTTTGAAAATCAAGCAGGTGACGCCCAACCTAATAATCAATTAAAAGAGGTTACATATAGACCAGTTATTCCATTAACGAAATTGGAACCAGCACAACCAGTCATTCCGTTAACGAAATTGGAGCCAGCGCAACCAGTTATTCCATTAACGAAATTGGAGCCAGCGCAACCAGTTATTCGAGTTACTATGGTGGGGCGAGGGCTGCGAGTTA
>NZ_CACVCC010000002.1 GCF_902729355.1 Streptococcus sp. S784/96/1
AAGAAGGCTCTCGTATCTATGCCAAACGGAAAATCGATGTTGAACCCGTTTTTGGCAGATTAAAGAGTGTTTTTGGTGTGCGAAGAGTTCATGTAAGAGGCAATCAAGCTGTCCAAACGGAAGTTGGCTTCCTCTTTATGAGTATGAATCTCACAAAATTGGCCAAGAATCTAGGCTCAAAAACTTCAAATACTCAAAAACCACACAGCGATTCTTTCATCTTGATTGTTTTCGAGACGGAAATCACTGTGTGGTTTTATTTTGAAGCTAGTTTTTGCCCAGCCTCTTCTTTAGGTAGTTAATAATTTTACTAAGTGTTTTGACTGCAAATTGACACTTTTATCTCTGAAAAATAATTTTATTTTTGCTATAATGAAGGGATAATGTAAAGGCGGTATGATATGGCAAAATTAATTCCTGGACGGGTCAGAAATGCTGGGATTTCCCTTTATGAAGAGGGGAAGGTTACGTTTATTTCCGAAAATGCTAATCAGTTACTTTTGAAAGTAGATGCTGAAGAAGTGACTTTTACGGAAGATGATAGTCTAGTTCAGTGTACCTGTGATTTTTTTGTGAGCAAAGGCTATTGCGAACATATAGCGGCGGTTGAAGCGTTTCTAAAAAATGATGCCTATGGAAAAGATTTAGCAGCACAGCTTTTTTCAAAAGAAAAAGAGAAAGAAACTAAACAGGTTGAAACGTCTTTTGGCTCGTTATTTTTGGATGGGATTACAATGAATGAAGACGATAGGGTAAAATATCGTTTGTCTGCTGAGGGAGTAGAGGCTTTCTACACAAAGGAGATTCATTGGACATTGCGGCTTAATCGTCTCCCGGATGACAGAGCCTATGTGATTCGAGACATTGCGAGTTTTTTACAGTCAGTCAAAAAAGAATCATCTTACCAGATAGGAAAAGGTTATTTTGAACCACTTTCTTATCTTCAATTTGATGAGGAAAGTCAAAACTTAATTCATTTTTTATGGAAATTACTTCCTGATAGCGATCGTTCAATAAGTGACCGGTTATTTCCTAGTCAGGGACGCTATTTAAACCTGCCAGCTGGTTTTTTTGAAGAAGGGGTGGCATTACTCCAGTCCCTCTATGAGTTTACGGTGGAATTAAAGGGAGCTAATTTTAGCCATGTTTCTTTTGAAAGTCTAACGGCTGAAAGTGGTTTGTATCAGTTTGAGGTATTTGTTCATAGACAATTCTTGGAGTTAATTGTGGCCGAAAAACAGGTGCAAGTTCTTTTTAACTTTACCTATCTTTATTATAACGGTGTTTTTTACCGTTTAACGAGGCGTCAGCAAAAAATAGCACAAGCGTTAGCAAGTTTACCTATTAGTGCCGATTTAAAAAAACATTTAAATTTTAGCGTAGATGACCAAGCTAAATTAGCAGCTAGCCTTTTGGATTTTAAGACGTTAGGTTTTGTTAAGGCCCCTAAAGCTTTTGAAATACGGGATTTTGAGGTTCTTTTTTTCTTGGAAATGGCAGAGCGAGATAAGGTTTCCTTACAGATGACATTTGATTATGGTAATGTGAAGGTTTCTAATCGTGAGGACCTTAATCAGCTTCCCTTTACCAGTCACTTTAAAAAAGAAGAAAAAATTATTCGTGTACTTCGAGAAGAGGGCTTCCCGTTAGGATTTTCAAGCCACAAAACAATTGATACCCCAGAAGCCATATACCATTTCTTTAACCAGACCTTGCCTCGTTTAGAACGATTAGGGCAAGTCATGGTGTCAGAAGAATTATCGGAAAAAGGTGTTTCGTCTGTTCCTAGACTGATTATTGACAGTCAAGGAGGGCTGTTAGATATCTCGTTTGATTTTTCTGACGTTGAAGCAAGTGATGTTGACGATGCCATGCAGGCGCTCATTAACCAATCGGCTTATTTTGTCAGTAAAACTGGTAAATTGCTTATCTTTGATGATGAAACTAAGAAAATTAGTCAAGTGTTGCAAAATTTACGTCATCGAAAGGTAGAAAATGGTCACTTGCAACTGAACCAGGCTTCAGCCTTTCAAGTGATGGAGACTCTTAAAGATAATGAAACAGTTTCCTTCACGGAGAGTTTTGAGTCTTTAATCTATGATTTAAGACATCCAGAGATGTTTAAACTCCCTAAACTGGATGTAAAAGCTCAGGTTAGGGATTACCAGCAACTTGGGATCAAATGGTTATCAATGTTAGCGCACTATGGTTTTGGAGGTATCCTAGCTGATGATATGGGGTTGGGGAAAACACTTCAAACCATTGCTTTTCTGTCTAGCAGACTTTCTGATCAAGATAGGGTACTTATTTTAGCGCCATCTAGTCTTATTTATAACTGGAAAGATGAATTTTCTAAGTTTACTCCTGACCTAGATGTTGTGGTTTCCTATGGAGCAAAGTCCCAGAGAGACCAGTTAATTTCTGAAGGGCATCAGGTGATGGTAACCAGCTATGCTTCCTTCCGTCAAGATTTTGAGGAGTATCGTCAGGGTAGTTACACCTACTTAATTTTAGATGAAGCACAGGTGATGAAAAATAGCCAAACCAAAATTGCTCAGCATCTAAGAGAGTTTGAAGTACAGCACTGTTTTGCCTTATCAGGGACGCCAATAGAAAATCATCTATTGGAAATTTGGTCGATTTTTCAAATTGTTTTACCTGGATTGTTGCCAAGTAAAAAGGAATTTTTAAAATTGTCTGCCAAAGAAATTGCTCGGTTTATTAAACCCTTTATTCTTAGAAGGCGTAAAGAGGAAGTCTTGCCAGAGTTGCCTGAGTTAATTGAAATGACTTATTCCAATGAATTAACGGAGGAACAAAAAGCAGTTTATCTTGCCCAATTAAGGCAAATGCAGGAATCTGTTCGTGGAGCAACAGATGATCAGATCAATGGTCGCAAGATAGAGATTCTCTCAGGTATCACTAGGTTACGTCAGATTTGTGACACTCCAAAACTGTTTATGGACTATCTAGGTAACAGTGGTAAGTTAGAAAGCCTGCGTCAGCTTTTATTCCAAATCAAGGCTAATGGAAGGCGTGCACTTATTTTCTCACAATTTAGAGGGATGCTAGATTTGGTTGAAAATGAGCTGAATGATCTTGACATGACTGCTTATAAACTAACAGGTTCAACGCCAGCAAAGGAACGGCAAGATATGACTCGAGCGTTTAATAAGGGGGCAAAAGATGCCTTTCTTATCTCACTTAAGGCTGGTGGTGTCGGTCTTAATTTGACGGGTGCGGATACCGTTATTCTTGTTGATCTCTGGTGGAATCCTGCAGTGGAAATGCAGGCGATTGGTCGAGCTCACCGACTTGGACAAAAAGAAAATGTTGAAGTTTATCGACTCATAACAAAAGGAACAATAGAAGAAAAAATTCTGGAACTCCAAGAGAGTAAGAAGCACCTGGTGACTACAGTGCTTGATGGTAATGAAAGTCGTAGTAGCCTAAGTGTTGAGGAGATTAAGGAGATTTTAGGTATTCAATAATCAAAAGTAAGAGGTGAAAAACTGACTCACCTTTTTCTTTTTGATAAAATATTAATTTTAGTTTATAATAGGACTGTTGCTATTTGCAAGTTGACTATTATTTTTAAATTACATTTATTTTGATAGTTACTTAGTCTTTATTGCAATTGCACATCATCTAATGTCATGTGGTGAAGGGAGTTTTATTCTTTTTGTAAGTCTAGGTCTCCGTTCTCTCGAATTTTAAGATTAGTCTGAAACAGTTAAGTTTTACTGTGTTCATTAGATTTGACTACTCTTTATCTGGAGGCCTACCTGCTGAACTATTGGAGCGATGTGATGTTTTGCTATAGTATAACTTGGTTTTAGTAAGTGCCAGATGTAGAAAGGTAAGCTTGTGGACAATTTTGTGAAACGTTTTCCTCTTGTTGCGGATGACGAACCAGTCGTTGGTCCGTTGAGGCAAATGGCCTTGTATGATGAGGAAGATTTGATTACTAATATTCATGGTGATTATCAAGAAAAAGATTATCACGATGTCACTAAAGATTTCCAAGTTGTAAAGGATATGTCTTTACTTGAAAAAACAGCACCAGATCGCGCAGCAACGATTGCTGCTGGTAAATCCTATGCAACATTAGCTCGTCAAGAGGCTAAACGTGATGTTAAGCAAAAGAGACAAGCCTTTCTCGCAAAAGAGACTAAAAAAACTGTAAAAACAGCCGTTCATCATAGGGAGGTTAAGCAGTCTCCTACTGCAAAATTAGTGCAGATTAAGGAAGAACTTACGGGATTATCGCGTGCAGCAAGTAAGTTACAACAAGAACATTATATTTTAGCTGAAATAACACCAACTTATGTTCCCGGTCAAACAACTGATTTAGGGAGAACACGAAAAAATTCGTATGATTTTTTAAAGAAGAGTCAAATCTACAATTATGAAGAAAATCAAAACCGAAAAGAATACCAGGTGGCTCAAGAACTAAATTTAAGTCGCTTAGATTAATTATGAAAAAGTGTAAATGATTATAGAAAGGGTTATCTAGCTTACAAAGGTGAGTTAGATAGAGAACGATACGCAATACTTAAAAATCGTTCTTAATATGTTACATCATGACAACAAAAAATTATCATTTTATTGGAATCAAAGGTTCAGGAATGAGCGCTCTTGCACTAATGCTTCACCAAATGGGGCATAGAGTTCAAGGCTCAGATGTTGATAAATATTATTTTACTCAGCGTGAGTTAGAGCAAGCAGGTATTCCAATCTTGCCATTTTCAGCAGATAATATTACAGAAAATGTTGAATTGATTGCAGGGAATGCCTTTAAAGAGGGGAAAAATATTGAGGTTGATGCTGCGATTGATAAAGGCTTTTCATATAAGCGTTATCACGAGTTTCTTGGTGATTTTATGCGTCAATTTACGAGTATGGGAGTTGCCGGTGCACATGGTAAAACATCGACGACAGGGCTTTTGTCACACGTATTGAAGAATATTACGGATACCTCATATCTAATTGGTGATGGAACAGGACGAGGGTCAGACAAAGCACGTTATTTTGTTTTTGAATCTGATGAATATGAGAGACATTTCATGCCTTATCACCCAGAGTATTCGATTATTACAAATATTGATTTTGACCATCCTGACTATTTTACAAGCATTGATGATGTTTTTAATGCTTTCAATGATTACGCAAAACAAGTATCAAAAGGACTTTTTGTTTACGGTGAGGATACTTACCTGCGTCAATTAACGTCAAGTGCTCCTATTTATTATTATGGGTTTGAAGAGGGGAATGATTTTGTAGCTTACGATTTAGTACGTACGGTAAATGGTTCGGACTTTAAAGTTAAGTATGGTAATAAAGAATTGGGAACTTTCCATGTTCCAGCTTTTGGAAAACACAATGTTTTAAATGCGACAGCAGTCATTGCAAATCTCTATATTGCAGGATTTGAGATGTCTTTAGTGGCAGAACATCTTAGAACATTTTCTGGCGTGAAGCGTCGTTTTACTGAAAAAATTGTTAATGATCAAGTGATTATTGATGATTTTGCCCATCATCCAACTGAAATTATTGCAACACTAGATGCGGCACGTCAAAAATATCCTACGAAGGAAATTGTAGCTATTTTTCAACCTCATACCTTTACACGGACGATTGCACTTTTAGATGAGTTTGCTAGTGCTTTGAATGAGGCTGATGCTGTTTATTTGGCTCAAATTTATGGTTCAGCACGCGAAGTGGATAATGGAGATGTCAAAGTAGAGGACTTGGCTGTTAAAATCACTAAGCCCGCTGCTTTAGTGACTGTAGAAAATGTTTCGCCACTTCTCAATCATGATAATGCTGTCTATATTTTTATGGGGGCGGGAGATATCCAACTTTATGAACGTTCTTTTGAAGAATTGTTGTCTAATTTGAGTAAAAATAACCAATAAAGTATTTCTTTGTTAAAGCTCTCTATTTAAAGAAAACTTGAGATTATCCTGTTGGGGGTTCGAGATGTTTTTTTAATGCCAGTTTTATTAGTTTAAATATATTTTGCAATAATGATTAAGATGAAATTGAAGGGCAGGACATGGTTCTCGCCTTTTCGTATTAGGAGAAAGGATATCTTTGGTAGTAAAGTAAATTTGAGAAGTTAATTAAATGATGGTTTTAATGGGACTTTCTATCGAAGAGTGGTATGTAAGGCATGCTTATCAGATATGTTACTAGTGAGGACTGGGCGGCAATTTGTAAAATTGAAGCAGACAATTTTCCTAAGCAAGAGGCAGCGACACCTAATGACTTACGAAGACGTATTAACCAGTTGAGAGATACTTTTTTAGTGGTTGAAATTAGTGGTTGTGTTGCGGGATATATTGTAGGACAAGCTGTTTTTCAGCGCTACTTAAGTGATAATTTGTTTCATGAAGTTGAGAAAAATACTAATCAAGGTGGTTTTATTATCGTGACCAGTTTGGCTGTAGCTAAAGAGTCTCAAGGGCAAGGTATTGGAACTGCCTTGCTTGCTGCCTTAAAAGATGTAGCTGTGTCGCAAAAACGACAAGGAATTTCATTGACTTGCCATGATTACTTAATTGCTTATTATGAAGCGAATGGTTTTGTTGATGAGGGGGAATCTGCATCAGTACATGGTGGAGCATTTTGGTATAATTTGGTTTGGGAAAACCCTTATTTGGATAAATTATAGAATAATATTTGTTTTGTGACGTGAAAATGCCTGTGATAAGCCCTAAAGGGTTGATTCTAAGCGCTTTTTAGGATATAATGGCGAAGATAGTATGAGGAGGACTGGACTTGACCGATACAAATAAGGACAAGAATGTTCAAGAACATTTAGATGCCATGAGTTTTAAAGAAAAAATATTAGCAGACTTGGCAATAGCGACACAAGAACGTCAGCGTAAACGTGAAGAATGGCATCAGCAAGACCTAAGCATGGATAAAAATGCTAAGATTGATAAGGTTGTAGTAGGTGAAACTTTAGAAGTTGAATCGACAAAATTCGTTTCTAAGGGTATTCCCGAAAATGCTGAAGAATTAGAGCCAGGATCTCCTAAGGATAATGTTGAGAATAACATTTCTAAAGTGAATAGTGAGGCACATTCTGAAAGCTCTGCTCTTTTTCATGATCAGAAAGAGATTGTTGAAAATTCCTTAGAAGAAACGAAAGAGTTGCCAAATTTGAAAGAGTTTGGAAAGACTACTCTCCCAACTAATGATGAATTAGCGGTTTGGACAACTCAGCAAGTAGAATCAGTTAATAGGAACTTAGATAGTGACATTGAAAAAATAGGAGTAAAAGAAATGAGCCGAGAAAGTCGCAGAAAAGCAAATCGCCTTGCCGCTAAAATTTCGACTGTTTTTGTGAGTCTGTTAGTTTTAGTGATTTTATCAGGTGGTTTCTTTACATACCGATATGTGACTAGTGCTATCGGTCCTTTAGATAGTCAAGCAACGGATTATATTCAAGTGGAAATTCCATCTGGGTCTGGAAATAAGTTGATTGGTAATATCTTAAAAGAGCATGGTGTAATTAAAGATTCACGAGTGTTTAATTTTTATACTAAGTTTAAAAATTATAGCAATTTCCAAAGCGGATTTTATAATTTCCAAAAGAGTATGTCCTTAGATGATATTGCTAAGTATTTGCAACAAGGTGGAACTGCGGAGCCTCAAAAGCCAGTTTTAGGGAAAATCGCTATTCCTGAAGGGTATACTTTGAAGCAGATTGCGCAAGCTGTTGCTTTAAACGCGAATACTGAGGAAAAAGGAGATAACACGCCATACACTGCTGAAGAGTTCATGTCTACTGTACAGGATGAAGCTTTTATTGCTGAAATGGTTCAGAAATACCCAAAACTTCTAGGAAGCCTTCCAGAGGCTTCTGCGGTTAAATATCGTTTAGAGGGGTATCTTTTCCCAGCGACTTATGATTATTATGAAGGTACTACTATAAACGATATTATAGATCAGATGCTTGCTGCTATGGATACAAACTTGGCTCCTTATTATGAGAAAATTACAACTAATGGGATGACTGTGAATCAAGTGCTTAGTTTAGCATCTCTTGTTGAGAAAGAAGGAGCGACAGATGATGATCGTAAGATGATTGCCAGTGTCTTCTATAACCGTTGGAATATTGGGCAACCTCTCCAAAGTAATATTGCCATTCTTTATGCAATGGATAAGCTTGGAGAAAAAACAACCTTGGCAGAGGATGCTGCTATTGACACTAGCATCAATTCTCCTTATAATATTTATTTGAATACTGGTCTCATGCCTGGGCCAGTAGATAGTCCAGGATTATCTGCTTTGGTTGCAACAATTAATCCTGCGAATACAAAATACTATTATTTCGTGGCAGATGTCACAACAGGTGCTGTTTACTTTGCTGAGACTTATGAAGAACATTCAGCAAATGTCGAAAAATACGTTAACAGTAAACTACAATAACTAAAATAGAGATAAGAAAAGAGAAAAATATGGCTGAAAAAACTTACCCTATGACCCTTGCTGAGAAAGAGCAACTTGAAAAAGAATTAGAAGAGTTAAAACTAGTTCGTCGTCCAGAGGTTGTTGAACGCATTAAAATTGCACGTTCTTATGGTGACCTTTCAGAAAACTCTGAGTATGATGCTGCCAAAGATGAGCAAGCTTTCATAGAAGGACAAATTGTTACGATTGAGACTAAAATTCGCTATGCGGAAATCGTTGATAGTGATGCAATTGCCAAAGATGAAGTAGCTATCGGTAAGACAGTTATCGTTCAAGAAGTGGGAACCACTGATAAAGATACTTACCACATCGTTGGTGCGGCTGGTGCGGATATCTTTTCAGGTAAGATTTCTAATGAAAGTCCAATTGCACAAGCCCTTATTGGTAAGAAAAAAGGAGACTCTGCTACCATTGAATCGCCTGCGGGTAGTTATGAAGTGAAAATTATCAGTGTTGAAAAAACAGCATAATGAAAAGGAGGTTGGGATAAAATATCTCAATCTTCTCTTTTTGATAGCAATAACAGATTGACGCAGTGGTTGATTGGAAGTCTGCAATTGGACACTTTTTCATTTTAAAGTGTCCACCTAGAACATTCACTGGATGTTTTAGTACCACGCAATCGTTAGCACCTATCTTATACGACTGTGATGAACGTCGTTCATCATATTTCCCGAACCTTTGGAGTTGTGCGGAGGTGGGAGTGAAACTCCCCACTGGGCAGTTTCAGCCTGAGCTTAAAAATAAAATAGTGAGGGGAAGTTAAGTCTTCGAAATTATGATTTCTGTCCACTCTCTTTGATTTATTTATAAAGTTTACAAATGTAAACAAAAAACTTGCGTTTTTTAGAGACGATGCTAAAATTAATTTACAAACGTAAAGCAATGAAAGGGAGTTTTTATGTATCGTATTTCGGATTCTGAATGGGAAGTCATGCGTGTCATTTGGACAAAAGGACAGACGAGAAGTTCAGAGATTATTGCTACCTTGGCAGATAAGTTTTCTTGGTCAGATTCTACGATAAAAACATTACTGGGGCGTCTGGTTGATAAAGGCCTAGTATCAAGTCAAAGAGAGGGAAAGGCATTTATCTATCAAGCTAGGGTTTCTGAGAAACAAGCTTATCGCGATGAAATTGAAATGATTTTTAATCGGATCTGTGTGACGGAGCACAGAAGTCTTATTGATTACTTGGTTTCTAAAATGCCGATGACCTTGTCAGATATTGAGCAGTTAGAAGCTTTGCTATTGTTAAAAAAAGAAAATGCTGTGGAACGAGTGATTTGCGATTGTATACCAGGGCAATGTCGTTGTGTCCGTCATGGGGAGGTAAAGCATGGTTAAAGAAACATTTGTTATAGATGGGATGACTTGTGCCTCATGTGTTCTTAATGTTGAAAATGCCGTAAAAAAAATAGATGGTATTGAATCAGCAGTTGTTAATTTAACAACAGAGAAAATGTCTGTAGATTTTGACAGTGAAAAAGTTTCACCAGAGATGATTGCTGATGCAGTTGCAGACGCTGGATATGGAGCACATGTTTTTATTGAAGGGCAAGAAAAAAGTCAGGAGAATCGAGAGCAAGAGCATCTTTTAGGGATGAAGACGAGATTAATTTGGTCTGCAGTATTCACCGTTCCTTTACTTTATATTTCTATGGGGTCAATGGTTGGTCTGCCTTTACCAGAATGGCTGGCGCATGAAATCTCACCGATAATGTTTGCGCTCAGTCAGTTACTATTAACCTTGCCTGTTATGGTGATTAGCTGGAAATTTTATAGCAATGGTTTCAGGGCTCTCGCCAAAGGTCACCCTAATATGGATAGTCTTGTAGCAGTAGCTACTAGCGCAGCTTTTCTTTATAGCCTCTATAGTTCTTACCATGTTGTATCGGGTCACTATCATTTGACACATGAGCTGTATTATGAATCAGTTGCGGTAATTTTGACCTTGATTACATTAGGAAAATTCTTTGAAACCTTGTCAAAGGGAAAAACTTCTGAAGCTATAAAAAAATTAATGCACTTATCTGCTAAAGAAGCACGTGTACTTCGCGATGGAAAAGAACTAATACTTCCTATTGACCAAGTGATTTTGGGTGATCTGATTATTGTCCGTCCGGGTGAAAAAATTGCAGTGGATGGTAAAGTCATCACAGGTTCTTCCTCTGTAGATGAGTCAATGTTGACGGGAGAATCTATCCCAGTAGAAAAAGGACTTGATAGCAAGGTTTTTGGAGGTTCTATCAATCGTCAAGGTTCTCTTACTGTTGTTGCTGAAAAATTGGGAGGTGAGACCCTTCTTTCACAGATTATTAAATTAGTCGAGGACGCCCAGCAAACCAAAGCTCCTATTGCTAAAATTGCAGACCGTGTCTCAGGTGTTTTTGTTCCGATTGTTATGGCGATTGCAATTATTTCTGGTTTGGCTTGGTACCTTATTGGTGGTGAAAGTTTTACCTTTGCGATGACAGTTGCGGTAGCTGTTCTTGTGATTGCTTGCCCGTGTGCCTTGGGGCTAGCGACACCGACTGCTATCATGGTTGGAACAGGTTTGGCAGCTTCAAATGGTATTCTTTTTAAAACGGGTGACAGTCTTGAAATGGCCCATCAGGTAGATACGATTGTTTTTGATAAAACTGGAACCATTACACGAGGCAAGCCAGAGTTGGTTTCTCTTTATATTTATGACAATAGCAAAGCTATCCTGCAGCTTTTAGCCTCTCTAGAGAGTTTGTCAGAACATCCGATTAGCTCTGCCATTGTTCAAAAGGCAAAGCAGGAAAAGATAGAACTGCTAGAGGTAACACACTTTGAATCATTGGCAGGATTTGGTTTAAAAGGAATCGTTAATGGGTATGAACTTTTAGTGGGGAATCATTCACTCATGGAAAAACACTGTATTGACTTATCAAAAATGGAAGCCGATTTTAATCAGTTGATAAGTGAGGGACAAACCCCTGTTTTAGCAGCAATTGATGGTCAATTAGTCGGACTGATAGGGGTGGCCGATCAATTAAAAGAAGACAGTCAAAAAGCCATTAAAAGTCTGCAGAAAAATGGTTTAGAATTAATTATGTTGACTGGAGATCATGAGGTGACTGCGCAAACCATTGCTCAAAAAGCAGGAATTAATAAAGTCATCAGCCAAGTCTTGCCAGATCAAAAGGCACAAGTTATTGAAGATCTTCAATCTCAAGGTAAAAAAGTGGCCATGGTAGGAGATGGAATCAATGATGCCCCTGCATTAGCTCTAGCAGATATTGGTATTGCCATGGGTGCTGGGACTGATATTGCAATCGAATCTGCTGATGTGGTGCTGATGAAGCCTGACTTGATGGATGTGACGAAGGTTCTTAAGGTCAGTCAATCAACTTTAATAGCTATTAAAGAAAATCTCTTTTGGGCCTTTATTTATAATGTTTTAGCGATTCCGGTTGCTATGGGTGTATTACATCTATTTGGAGGTCCCCTTCTCAATCCCATGTTAGCAGGTCTTGCGATGAGCTTTAGTTCGGTTTCTGTGGTGGCAAATAGCCTCCGATTGAAATTAAAAAAACTCTAAAACCAGTCCATAATTGGTTATTAAATGAAAGGAAAATAACATGAAAACTTATCAAATCATTGGAATGAAATGCGATGGCTGTGTTAAAACAGTCACTGAAAAACTCTCAAAAGTTCCAGGGGTTAAATCAGTTCAAGTTGATCTTGAGAAAAAACAAGTAACAATAGAAGGGAAAACGTTAAAGTTTTTGCTCAAAGGTGCCTTAAAGGGAACTAAATTTGAACTTGGTGAAGAAGTTTAATATGTTGAAAAGTGGGAGAGATTTCTTTGAATGCGGAGTGTCTAAAGAAATTTCCTCCCCTATTTTTATGATATGATGTAACCCTTTTCTTTCTTAGAAAATCATGGTAAACTAAGAGAGCTAAAGAGGACATTACTATAATTTAGTATATGAAATGGTCAATATATTTTAGGCCTCTAAATAGGTAAACTCACTAGCAAATCAGTTATCAATTATTTTTTAGAAGGAATATAAAACGGTCTTATACAGAGCAGAAACTCTTATTTCAGACAGTTTTGGTAATATCATTGGACGGGACATTTTGGAATATTTTAAGTTTGATTGGAACGGTTGCTTTTGCTTTATCAGGTGCTATTGTGGCTATGGAGGAAGAGTTTGATATCTTAGGGATTTTTGTCCTAGGGTTTATGACAGCGTTTGGTGGTGGAACTATCCGAAATCTTCTGATAGGGCTCCCTATGTCGGCACTTTGGAGTCAAGGGATAAGTTTTAATGTGGCTTTTGTAGCCATACTTCTTCTCTTTTTGATGCCACATGTAGTAGCTCGTCATTGGGAACGTGCAGGGCTTTTAACAGATGCTATAGGCCTTGCGGCTTTTTCAATTCAGGGAGCAATTTATGCTGAGAATTTAGGTCAACCACTGAGTGCTGTGATTGTGGCAGCGGTGTTAACGGGAACAGGTGGTGGTGTTGTCCGTGATGTTTTAGCAGGGCGTAAACCGGGTGTTCTTCGTAGTGAGATTTATGCAGGATGGTCGATTTTAGTAGCGATATTAATCCATTATCGTATTATTCACAGTGAATTTGCTTATTACTTTTTAGTTGTTGTGATTACTAGCTTGAGAGTTTATGGGGTTAAGCATAATTGGCATTTACCAAAGGCTAAGTGGTCGAAATAGTTTGATATCATTTAGTCCTGATGACTAGCTGTTAAAAAGGTTTCTTATTGTTCCAAAGGGATAAAAAGGTTACTTAATGCTTACTTGTGACAACGGTAATATTTCTCCTTTACCGTTATCTATTCTATGCTATAATAGAATGGAAAGGGAGTAACTTTGAAATGTGATTAAAATAGGAGTTGGGCCTGGTTGCTTGAATTTGTAAAGGAAAGTTCGAAGGATAGAATATGATTAAACTTATTGCAATTGATATGGATGGTACTCTTCTTGACCATAATAAAAAGATTCCTGAAGATAACATTATTGCGATTCGAAAGGCAGCAGAAGCAGGTATAAAGGTTGTTATTTGCACAGGTCGTATGCAGTCTGGTGTCATTCCATATTTTGAACAATTGGATTTTGCAGGTCATGATGAATATGCGATTTTAAACAATGGTTGTTCGGTTCACCATACTTCTGACTGGAGTTTACACTCGTATTCAGAGCTTCTGCGTGAGGATGTGGCTCTTTTGGCAAAAGCTAGTGCAGATTACCCAGGTGTTTATTTAACTTTTGCAGATCAGATTAATTACACGGTTTTGGAAAATGTTGTTCCAGATCTTGTTGCTTACGATGCAGGATTAGTTTTTACGGAAGCAAAACCTGTCAATTTAGGAACTGTTTTTGACAATAGACCAATTTTTCAAGCGATGTATCTTGCTGAAAAGTCTGTTTTGGATATTTTTCAGGCTGAGCAAGCAGAACTTTTATCGAAAACATTTAGTACGGTGCGTAGCCAATCCTATATTTTTGAAGCAATGCCTAAAGGAGTTACGAAGGCAAGTGCACTGGCGAAATTATCTGCGGATCTTGGTTATTCTCCTGAGGAAGTAATGGCGATAGGAGATGCAGATAATGATTTGGAAATGCTAGCTTTTGCGGGAGTTAGTGTTGCTATGGGGAATGCTACTGAAACGGTTAAATCAATAGCAAAATATGAAACGAGTAGCTGTGATGAAGCGGGAGTAGCACGAGCGATTGAAACCTATGCTTTGAAGAAGTAATACTGGTAAAAATTTTGAAACTGTGCTATAATTAGCATAGTTTGATAATTGAAATACATTCCTTGGAGGAAAATGATGATGTGGAAGATTGTAGCTGATTCTGGCTGTAACTTTAGAGAATTAGAGAATCTTGCTAACGGAACAGAATTTGTATCTGTTCCTTTAACAATTCAAATAGGATCTGAAGTCTATGTAGATGATAGCGGGCTTGATATTGACCAAATGATGGCTAATATGTATGCGTCATCAGCACCTGCAAGTTCAGCTTGTCCAAGTCCAGATGCCTATGCAAGAGCTTTTGAGGGAGCACAAAATATTCTAGTTTTTACAATTACAGGTGGCTTATCAGGGAGCTATAATAGTGCTCGAGTAGCCAAGGAAATGTTGCTTGAAGAGTATCCAAATGTTAATATCCATATTGTGGATACTTTATCAGCAGGAGGTGAAATTGATCTCTTGGTCCTTCATGCTAAAAGTCTCATTGAAAAAGGTCTTGGATTTGAAGATGTCGTTTTAGGAATGAAAGCCTATCGGGCTAAAACGAAATTGATATTCGCTCTTGCTAAAGTTGATAATTTAGTAAAAAATGGACGATTAAGTAAATTGTTAGGAAAAGTTGTTGGCTTACTCAATATCCGTATGGTTGGTGAAGCTAGCGACGAAGGGAAATTAGAGCTTCTTCAGAAACCTCGTGGACAGAAAAGAGCGGTTGTTGCCTTAGTTGAAGAAATGCTAAAAGCGGGTTATCAAGGTGGAAAAGCGATTATTGCCCATCATAACAATGATAAAATTTGCCAGCAAATTAGAGAGGCGATTCATGCTAAGTTCCCAGGCGCAGACATTCAAGATGTTCCAACATCAGGACTTTGTTCATTCTATGCTGAAGAAGGTGGTCTTCTGATGGGATATGAAATTGCTTAATGATTATAAATATTTTATACACAAAAAGTATAACGTCATTGAACTGTTCCCCCGTCAAGTGGACAATGAAATAATAAAAGATTAAGCAACGGCCTTGTCCCTCAATTCAAGAGGGGCAAGGCCGTTGTGCTTCTCTTGAAATCGTTCGTTATTGTAAAAATCGATATAGTCATCAATATCATAAACTAATTCCTCAAATGTCTTGTAGGTCTTCAAATCATAACATTCCGTCTTAAAGTGACCAAAGAAACTCTCAATTGGCGCATTGTCAATGCATTTACCAACTCGTTACCTAGAGTGTGGCATCTGATATTGGGGCGTTACCATCCAGTATTCCCGTGAAGTGTATTGACTTCCTCGTCCAAGTAGTACTTTCTCTTAGTCCTGCTATACCTAGCTGTTGGTATTTACGAACCCAAGTCCTAATGGTGGTATCACTAACGCCATATTCCCTTATTAAGCTTGAAATGGATTTCCCTTTTTCTAGATACAAGTTAACAATCTCTAGTTTTTCTTCTACTGATTTTGGAATTCTTTTTGACATACGAAAACTCCCCTTTTAGTTTCTAGTGAATTTTTGTTTTTTCACTGTCCACTATAAGGGGAGTATATCACATGTTGAAGAGTGACCTTATGCTTTTTTACTATGGATATAGCGATTCTATACTTGTCAAAAGTCAAAATGATTTTCCTAAAAAAGTTTGAGAGCCTTCTTGGGAGTTTTATTTCATCTTGACAGGTCTAAGTTTACTCGCTTTCTCATTTTTAAGCTCAGTCTGAAAGTATCTTTATGGCCCATAAAATTACAAAAAATACCAGTAATAATACATTGTGAAACAACCATAAGGTGATAGAAGTAATACTTAACCCGTGGTGCTAGTTAATAAAATATCTCAAATGATAAGCCAGTATGATTTGTTCGATTCTCAATTGTAGTCCCCTAATGCTTCTCGTTAATGTGTGTTCAATATTAAATAGCGCACAAAGTTCAGAAAAGCGAGTTTCGATCGTTCTTCTCATGACAAGTAACTGCCAGTGATTATGCTGTTCTGCACCAACCATGTTTTGACGTAAAGGTGTCCATATGTGATAGCATTTCTGTTCTAAGCTATCTTTTAGCTCTTGACTGAGATAGCCTAAATCGGCAAGAACTACAGATTGCCTACAGTCTTCTAGGAGTTCATCAACGACTTTAATGTCGTGAACAGAGTCTGGTGCCACAACATAGTTGAGAATAAACCCCGATAAAGTGACCAACATATGGACTTTAAAACCATAGACCAAAGGTTTTTAGCGGCTTATACCCAATATCAGCGAAATCATTGAAAATCTTGGCTCTATGATTGCGAATAGGCTGGCAAAGCGGCAAGGGAAAACTGTCCATAATCACAATAGTATCTGGCGAGATTGCCCCACTCAAGGCATGTCGAATGAGTTGAACCAACCAAATCAATTGTTTTGTTCGTCTGTTAAATCGGCTTCTTTCTAGTAAGTTGCCACCAAAGAAAAATTGACAAATTCACTAGATAAAAAATGGCGTTGAGAGGTAATGCCTAACTCAGCTTGAAGTAGTAATAAAACAAGAAGAGACTCATCTGAAACTTTGGCTAAAACGATATTGCGACGATGTTTCAACGAATCGGGGCAGTAAGTACGATAAAATTGGGAACTGATTTGGGATAATTGTTTGATATTCCATTGGAAATGATGGGATTTAGCGGTATACTGTAAGTGGCTCATTAGGACTACCTCCTGTTTGTTTTGTCACTTACAGTATAGTCCTTTTGGTTTTTTTATTGTCGTTGAAAATCAACTAGCACCACGGGTAATACTTAACAAAAATCAAAAATTACTTTTTGTTCCGTTCTTAAGAGTGCGGACAATCAAAAGGGGTCTTTTTCGAAGTGGGAAATAAAGTTGACAAAGTCTGCCTCAAAATCTCCTACGGTGATCTCGTTGCTAGATTTGAGCCTGTTTATCGCAGTAGATGCTTGGTTCTACATGTTGACTCCTTGATATTGTCCAACCTAATCATCCCCTTTTGGTGGAATTACTACGACATTGATTTTCAATTTCGGTAGTGCTCCTAAAAGCTGTTCTTAACAAGCGTAAACTCTGAACTCTCTCATTTCTAAGGTAACTCTCCTGTTTCTCAGTGATAGGATTTGACAGTCCTTCCCTAGATAATCAAATTCCATCCGTTCCACCGATAAGAATATCACTATGGTGAAAGAAACGTCTTTTAGTTTATATGTTCGTAAACTTTTATTTTTAACTAAACTGCTAATTTTGATTCTGAATGAGTATAAATTGTAATGGGGGTAAAGGGGGTATTATTTTCAAACTAAACGATAATAAAAACCTTCAGACTTGTAATAGACTATCTTATTACAAGTCTGAAGGTTATTTTTGGTTATTGTTGAGAGACTGCAAGTGTTGTTTGTTCACTATAGGTAGATTGAATGGCTGTAGATACAACATCAAGTCGTTGTTGGAGCTCCGCTTTTTTTTCCGCAGACGTTAACAGATTAATAGCAGCCTGTGCAACTTCGACATTATAAAGGATGCGATATCCTTCAGCATTTACGACAGCCGTTTCAGCTGCTGTTTGGTTAGCCAATTCGGTACTTGCCGTATCAAGCCGCTTTTGAAGCTCGTCTTTCTTAGTTTGATCTGCTATATTTGCAACTTGATCTTGAAGTGCCACTAATTTTTCGTTGCTTGGTGTATTTTCTAAATCGGAGAGAGCGTTCTCTAACTCCATTAATTGTTTCTCTTCGGGTGATAATTCTTCCTCAGTCGTTGAAATTTCACGACTATTAGCTGTTTGGGTGCTTGCTTGATAAGCCCCAAAATTTCGGCCAAATACTAGGTATAAAGCAGCCAATGCTGATAGGACAATAACGCTGAGAAAAAGATAAAAATATTCGCTTTTTGATTTCATAGAACTTCCTTACTAAAAATTACAAAATAATACAGTATATATTATAAAGGAAATGTTACAAATTTCAACAGATTTTACAAAAAAGTTGAGAAAAAAGTAGTTTTTAGAAAAATATTAGACAGAGAGTAGGTTTGGGGAAAATAGGTTAGTTAAAAGATTATAGGGCGGAGGAGTATTATGTTCTTCCGATGCTGGTAAATTATACTATTGTACATTAAGGAGAATGAAGTGAAGGTAACAAGATGCTTGAGATATGTCATTTTGAGTGTGATTGGGGTATGTATTCTTACAGCCTGCGGAGCTAAAAATGATAATGGTACCTATGTCTATCAAGTAGATGCTCCGCACGTTAATGGAAGATATGATGAAGGTGAAGCAACTTGGGAAGTTACTACTGAGATTGATGGTGAAACAGGTTCGTTAACTTTTGAGACTTTGTCAGATGATGGTAACGATAAAGATAGTCAAAAGTTAACAGTTGATCAAGATAGGAAAACATTAACAGCTGAAAATGATGGCTCAACAGTGGATTATACCATTGAAGGGAATGTGTTAACATTGGATACGGATGATTCAAGATTGGAACAGGCGGAGTTTGTGAAAGAATAGTAGGTGATGGAGTGACTTTTAGAAAAACAGCAGATGAGTATATTAAACAACCAGTAGGTACACTTAGTCCATATAAAGAAGGGACCTATATTGATAGTGAAAATAATGTATATATTCAAGAAGGATTGCAATATATCAAAATTGGCTATGATGTACCTTTACTTGATACCTATGTACAGCATATCCCTATGGTAAGTGTCGGAGTATTGCTAGCTAATGCCTTTGCTCCGAAAAGAAGAGCGGGCGAAAGTCGAGGACTTGTTGAAGTAATTATCGGTTTTCTATTGGCGTTGTATTTTTTACTTTGGTATAATCTTTTAGCTTGGGTAGGATATAGAATATTAAGTTTATTTCCCACCTCTCTAATATCATTAACAGAAAAGAAAAAGTGGATTCGTTTATTTTTACCATTTACTTGGTTTGTTGATTTTCCTAATAAAAATCAAGTAGCTGTCGCAGCTGGTTCAATAATGCTAATCCCTTATGCGCTTTTTGCTATTCCATTAATGGCGTTAGCTAGTTACGATGCTCCTGAGTTGATGCCCGTTGCAATTATTGTGATATTGTTTGCGTTACTATCAGGATTTTATCTATTTGTTAATGTGCGTATTAATAAAAAGAATTTAGTTGACAAGCTGTAGTTCTAGAAGTCGAATCATTCCCATTGTTCTTTCTCCCAGTCCTATTAAGCGATTGGAAGACTATAAAAATAAAAATAACCACATGATATTAACGTTTTAGCTTATCAACTTATAGAAGAACATCCGTTTTTCAACATTATCGCCACAAAGTTTTGGCGTTTTCAGATATAAAGGTAATTGAAATTGTAGGTGTAAGGACAGTTGTATCGCGCATAATATGGGTTATTTGATTGTATTTTCAAAAAATTGACTTTTCTATCCTAAAATCACTCATTGAAATTAGCAACTACGGGAATGATTCGAAGTCTGCTAATATTAGACAACCTCTTTATTTTCTGCTATAATAATGCCTAAGAAAGAAGGTTATTCTGATTGTTTCTTTAGCGAGTTCGGGGTGGTGGAAGCCGAGTAGAGGCAAGGAGTAATTGGCGCTTTCGCTTGACGTGTCAAGTTAACAACAAAATAAATGAAGTAATAAATTAGGGTGGAACCGCGTTTTCAACGCCCCTATGTCAGATGGCATGGGAGTGGGGAGCGTGGTTCTTTTTCATATCCTAAAGCTAGTCATAAAATAATTCAAATAATTGGAGGAATTCAATGAATAAAAAAACTTACTTTCCACCTAGCCAAAGTTGCTAATAAATCTAAAGGTTTAAGCAACTAACGGCAATCGTTATAACGATTTGCCTAGGCTATGCACTTGTTTCAGTTTCAAAAAATATCGTTTTGAAACTGAAACATCGCAAAATACACTTACCAAGAAAGAGAGCAAATGATGTCTAAAAAATTAACTTTCCAAGAGATTATTCTCACACTACAACAATACTGGAATGACCAAGGCTGTATGTTGATGCAGGCTTACGATAATGAAAAAGGTGCAGGAACGATGTCACCTTATACGTTCCTTCGTGCCATTGGTCCTGAGCCTTGGAATGCGGCTTATGTGGAGCCAAGTCGTCGTCCAGCGGATGGACGTTATGGTGAGAACCCAAACCGTTTGTACCAACACCACCAATTCCAAGTGGTCATGAAACCATCACCATCAAACATTCAAGAGCTTTACCTTGAGTCATTGGAAAAATTAGGAATCAACCCGTTAGAACACGATATTCGTTTCGTTGAAGATAACTGGGAAAACCCATCAACAGGTTCAGCTGGTCTTGGTTGGGAAGTATGGCTTGATGGGATGGAAATCACTCAGTTCACTTACTTCCAACAAGTCGGTGGTTTGGCAACAAGCCCTGTAACTGCTGAGGTAACTTATGGTCTAGAACGTTTGGCGTCATACATTCAGGAAGTGGATTCGGTTTATGACATTGAGTGGGCACCAGGGGTTAAGTACGGTGAAATCTTCTTGCAACCAGAGTTTGAGCACTCAAAATACAGCTTTGAGATTTCAAACCAAGACATGCTTCTTGAGAACTTTGAGAAATTTGAAAAAGAAGCTGCGCGTGCCTTGGAAGAAGGACTGGTGCACCCAGCCTATGACTACGTGCTTAAATGTTCGCACACCTTCAACTTGCTTGATGCGCGTGGTGCCGTTTCTGTAACAGAACGTGCAGGCTACATTGCCCGCATCCGTAACCTCGCTCGTGTTGTTGCTAAAACCTTTGTCGCAGAACGTAAAAAACTCGGCTTCCCGCTTTTAGACGAAGAAACACGATTGGAATTGTTAAAAGGAGAGGAATAATGGCAGAAATAAATACCTGCTCAACTTCAATTTGTGTCATAAAAATCGAATTAAATACTCCTTATAAACAAGAATTTGATAACTCAGAAATACAATATGATATTTTAAATTGGTTGATAGAAAATGTTTCACAGTGCATAGGTGATAATGAAAATCTTTTAGATTATTGTGAGCTTGACGAAACAAATGAATGTTGTTTGAATTATGTTAAATTAGATATAGATAATCAAAAAATTCAACAACTTGAGAGAGAACTTGAGATGAAAGATTTTATTAACTGTAAGCCAATTACTATAAAACAAAAACGACATTACAATGTTAAGAGTGTGACAATAGAAACCTAGCAGGAGAAAAAATATGACAAAAAATTTATTAATTGAACTTGGCTTGGAAGAACTTCCAGCCTACGTTGTAACCCCAAGTGAAAAACAATTAGGTGAAAAAATGGCAGATTTTTTAAAGGAAAATCGTTTGAGTTTTGATGCCATTGAAACCTTTTCAACGCCACGCCGCTTGGCAGTGCGTGTACTTGGTTTAGCAGATGCGCAGACAGATTTGACAGAGGATTTCAAAGGTCCTGCCAAGAAAATCGCCGTGGATAGCAATGGGAATTTCACCAAGGCAGCAGAAGGGTTTGTCCGCGGAAAAGGTTTGACAACAGCAGATATCCGCTTTGAGGAAATCAAAGGTGAAGAGTATGTCTATGTGACCAAAAATGAAGCAGGAAAACCTGCCAAGGAAGTTCTTGCAGGGGTGCCTAAGGTGCTTGCTAGTTTGACGTTCCCAGTCAGCATGCACTGGGCTAAGAATAGTTTTGAATACATTCGTCCTGTCCACACCTTGACAGTTCTCTTGGATGATGAGGCACTCGAGCTTGACTTCTTGGATATCCATTCTGGACGCGTCAGCCGTGGACACCGTTTCTTGGGGCAAGAAACTGAGATTGCCTCAGCAGATTCTTACGAAGCTGATTTGCGCAGTCAATTTGTCATCGCAGATGCTAAAGAGCGCGAAGACATGATTGTAGGGCAAATTAAGGCGATTGAAACGGAACAAAATGTTCAGGTGGAGATTGACGAAGACTTGTTGAATGAGGTCTTGAACCTTGTCGAGTACCCAACTGCCTTCATGGGTAGCTTCGATGCCAAATACCTCGATGTTCCAGAGGAAGTTTTGGTCACTTCAATGAAGAACCACCAACGTTATTTTGTTGTGCGTGATCAGGCTGGAAAACTCATGCCAAACTTCATTTCGGTGCGTAATGGTAACGCTGAGCACATTAAAAATGTGGTTAAAGGAAATGAAAAAGTGCTTGTGGCACGTTTGGAAGATGGGGAATTCTTCTGGCGTGAGGACCAAAAACTCAACATTGCTGACCTTGTGGCAAAATTGGCAAACGTGACCTTCCATGAAAAAATTGGTTCGCTTGCAGAGCACATGAACCGTGCCCAAGTCATTGCCGCGTCACTTGCCAAACAAGCTGGTCTGTCAGCAGAAGAAACAGCTGCGGTTGACCGTGCGAGCCAAATCTACAAGTTTGACCTCTTGACAAGTATGGTTGGTGAATTTGACGAACTTCAAGGGATTATGGGTGAGAAATACGCCCTTCTTGCAGGTGAGGACAAGGCTGTTGCGGCAGCGATTCGTGAGCACTACTTGCCAAATTCAGCCGAGGGTGAGCTTCCTAAGACAAAAGTTGGTGCGGTGCTTTCCTTGGCTGACAAGCTAGACACCCTCTTGTCATTCTTCTCAGTAGGGCTCATTCCGAGTGGTTCTAATGACCCGTATGCCCTTCGCCGTGCGACTCAAGGGATTGTCCGTATTTTGGATGCCTTTGGTTGGACTATTCCAATGGATGAGCTGGTTGACAGCCTTTACGCCCTATCGTTTGATAGCTTGACCTATGACAACAAAGCTGAGGTTATCAGCTTTATCAAGGCGCGTGTGGACAAGATGATGGGCAAAACGCTAAAAGATATCAAGGAAGCGGTACTAGCTGGTTCTACTTTCGTTGTTCCCGAAATGTTGGCAGCGGCAGAAGCCCTTGTGGCAGCTAGTCAAACGGATGGTTACAAAGCAGCAGTTGAGTCCCTCTCTCGTGTCTTTAATTTGGCGGAAAAAGCTAGCGCAGGTGTAAGTGTGACAGCAGAACTATTTGAAAATGATTCTGAAAAAGCTTTGGCAGAGGCGAGTGTTAACTTGACATTGACAGGTAGCTCCTTTGAGAAATTGAATAAGCTCTTCGCCCTAAGCCCTGTTATTGATGCTTTTTTTGATAACACAATGGTTATGGTAGACGATGAAGCGTTGAAAAATAACCGCCTTGCCCTCTTGGATAGCCTTGTTGCCAAAGCAAGTTCTGTTGCCGCCTTTAACCGATTGAATACCAAGTAAGGCATAAGATAGAAGTTTTCTATGATTTAAGAAATTTTCTAGTTTCTTATATTCTTATCCCTTTAGAGATTTTTGCTCTTATTCTTGCCCTCTTTTTAATCTTTCGTTGGGTGCGTAAAACCTGTAAGCGAGAGAAAGGACAAGCTAGACCAGCGGTGAGGCGCAAAAATTCAAGAAAAATTGTACACACGAAACAATCGGCTATTTTTCGAGGATTTTACCTTTTAAAAATTCTCGTGTTAATATTTATTCTTATTCAGTAGATGGTAAGTACTATGAAGTTTATGACGTTATTATCTATCGTATAGGAAAAGTCTATAAACTAAGTCCAATCCCTACTGAATACGAAATGAAATCTAAGTTACCAGACCTTAAAAGGGTTCGAAAATGTTATAACCCATTGAATCCGCAAGAAGCTTATTTACCAGATAATGAAGGAAAATGGATACTATCGTAGGTATAAAAGAAAGGAGTAAGCATGGAACAAGCAAAAATTGACCGAATCAATGAGCTAGCTCGCAAGAAAAAATCAGTTGGTTTAACCGCTGATGAAAAAGTGGAGCAGGCGAAACTTCGTGAAGAATATATTGAAGGGTATCGTCGTGCTGTCCGTCACCACATTGCAGGCATTAAAGTTGTTGACGAAGAAGGGAATGATGTGACACCTGAAAAATTACGTCAACTCCAACGTGAGAAAGGCCTTCACGGTCGCTCACTAGATGACCCAAATTCATAATAAAAAGAGAGTGGGACAAAAATCGTTAAATCGTCAAAAAAGACGATTTCGATTTTGTCGTCCCACCTCCGCACAGTTGATTAGGATGGCCGCTAACGATTGCGTAGTACTAAAATAGTCCAGTGGACTATTTTAGGTGGACACTTGAAAATGAAAGAAGGGTCCAGTTACAGACCTCCAATCAACCACTGCGCCAATCTGTTATTGCTATCAAAAAGAGAAGGTTGAGATATTTTTGTCTCAACCTCTTCATTTATCGTGACAATTTATCAATTCTGTCTTTATTAACTCCTAAAGCACGTTCGTATTTTCCAGTATCGTTGGCTTGGAAATAGTTAGCTCCTAATAGTTTATCTGGCAGATACTGTTGTTTCACCCATTTTTCAGGATAGGCATGTGGGTAGAGATAATCCACAGCATTTCCCAATTCTTTACTGCCAGAATAGTGCCCATCTCGGAGATGTCTTGGAATTGGGAGGCTACCTGATTTTCTCAAATCAGATAAGGCAGCATCCATGGCAGCATAGGCTGAGTTGGACTTAGGTGATAGGGCTAAATCAATGACTACATTGGCGATGAGGATGCGAGCTTCAGGGAATCCGATTTTTTGAGCTGCTTCTAAAGCGGTTACGGTATGCATTTGTGCTTCAGGGTTGGCAAGGCCGATATCTTCGTAGGCAATAACAGTTAGCCGCCTGGCTAGGCTTGGTAAATCTCCAGCTTCAATGAGCCGAGCTGCATAGTGTAGCGCAGCATTGACATCCGACCCACGGATGGATTTTTGCAGGGCAGATAAGACGTCATAATGCCCATCTCCGTTTTTATCCATGGTAATATAGCTTCGTTGTAAACTATTTTCAACAGTGTCTAAGCTAATATGGCGACTACCATCTTCATTTTCTTGAGTGGACATCACCGCTAAATCAAGTGAATTATAAGCAGAACGAAGGTCCCCGTTGGTAGCTGTAGCGATAAAATCTAGAGCATCTTCGTCAAGGTTAATGTCAAAGGCAAAGCCTCTTTCCTTGTCTGAAATAGCACACTGGATTGCTACCTTAATGTCATCGTTAGACAATGGTTCAAGCTCAAAAATTTGTACTCGCGAGCGAATGGCAGGAGTGACGGAGAAAAAGGGATTTTCTGTCGTTGCCCCAATCATAATGATATTGCCATTTTCTAACAGCGGTAATAGAAAATCTTGCTTGGTTTTATCTAGTCTGTGAATCTCATCGAGCAGAAGAACGAGACCGCCAGAGAATTTAGCTTCCTCGGCGATTTCTTGGAGACGTTTTTTGCTATCAACCGTTGCATTAAACGTTCGAAAAGCCCATTTAGTTGTTCCTGCGATTGCAGAAGCAATGGATGTCTTACCGATACCGGGAGGGCCGTATAGAATCATCGAAGACAACATATTAGCGTCAACCATGCGACGAATAATTTTACCTTCCCCGACCAAATGCTGTTGCCCAATGACTTCTGAAATATTTCGTGGTCGCATCCGTAATGCTAAATTATCAGGCACAATTTCCTCCTAATCTAGTTTTATAGTGGATTGAATAATAGGCCAAAGCTACTTAATGATGTCCTAACCTTTATTCAATCCACTATAATTGTTGTGTTATAGTTCTCTTAATTATATCAAAAAGAGGGTGGAGAAAAGTATCCCTGCCTCTTAAATTTTAACGTAGGCTTACTTTGATGCAGTGGTTGATTGGGACGCTTCTTTAGTTATAAGTGTTCACCTAGATAGTCCACTAGACAGTTTCAACCTTAGTTTGGAAATAAGATAGTGAAAAGAAGTTAAGACTTTAAAATCATGACTTCTGTCCTATTCACTTATGATAAAAAGAGTTCCTCTAGTTTTCTAGCAACCCCATCCTCATTGTTGGTCCAAGAAATCTGCTCATCAGCAAAATCAAGGAGCAATGGATTAGCGTTTTGCATAGCATAACCTGTGCTAGCAAAAGCAAGCATCTCAGTATCGTTATGCTCATCACCAAAAGCAATGAGCTTGCTCTTATCAATGTTTAAAGCATTCAAAAGATACTTGAGGGCATAAGCTTTGTTAACGCCTTTAGGAGAGCATTCCAAGATATTGAGAGGTCCCCCCCAAGAGTCCACTTCCATTTCTTCTGAAAAATGCTGGCGCAGCTCACTAGCTAGTGCATATTTATCTTCAACTCTAGTTTGGAATAAGATGGCATTAGGATTTTTAGTGATTTTCTCGGTCACTAATTTCATCTTGTCTGTAATTTTAGACACTCCAAACAGTTGCGGTTCAATGGTCTCTGGAAAATCAGTTGTGATATAAAAATTCTTACGGTACTCACTGGCGATGAAGTCTGCTTGAATCTGCTCAGCTTTTCCCAAAAGCTCTAAAAGGTAACGACGGTCAATCGTTACACTGTGCTCGTAAGCCCACTTGCTTTCAGGAATGTGCGTGAGAGAACCGTTGAAATTAATCATTGGTGTATGAAGCCCCAACTGCTGATAATATGGAAAAGCAGTGCGATAAGGGCGGCCTGTAGAGATAATGACCTGATGTCCCTTCTCTTGAACTTTTTGCAAAGTGTTAACAGTATAATCAGAGATGGTGTGATCACTTCTTAAAAGTGTTCCATCCAAATCAATAGCAATAATTTTTTTAGTCATGGGACTTATTATAGCAAAAAAAGACTAAAAAATCAGAGAAAGTTCATTTTTTGCCTTTCCCTGATTTTTCTTAGTTTTTACGGCGAATTTTATTCCAGATGAGCTGGATGAGCGTTGGAAGTTTAACGACATTTTCATTGCCGATATGCTGGCGAGCGATTTTTAAAATTTTTCCCGAATCTTTGGAAGCGAATAAGAACTTGCCACTGTCGGTGTAAACTTCAAAGTGACGACTGATTTTTTTACCAGTAACGTTTGCCCCAATTTGTAGCACATTTGCCCAAGGAATTTGGATATATTGTTCTACATTGACATCGGGATAAAATTCTAAAGCAATATCGCCCACTAGAAATTTACCAACCTTGCTACCAATACCGAAGTAAGACACGCCGGTTGTTTGGAAGTCGATTGTTTTATTTAAAGATTGTGCCATGAAATTCTCCTATTTTTCTGAAATATGACTAGCGATAAGATCGAGTTGCCCAGAGAAAGTCCATTCTGTGATTGCATTTGGAATAATAAAATGGTCTCCTTTTTTTAGAGAAAAGCTATTGTTATTGGAACTAATCTCTCCCTTGCCATCTAAAACACTGACGAGAAGATAGGGAGCAGTTTGTTGCATGTCAGCTCTGCCATTGACCACCCAGTGATAAACAGTGAAAAATTCATTAGAAACCAGTAACGTTGAGGTTAAATCGCGAGTTTTTAAAGTTGCGGGATGGCTATTTTGAGGTTGGCCAATATAAGTCACATCAATAGATTGTTGCAAGTGAAGTTCTCGAGTCTGTCCTTGGTCATCTTTGCGATCAAAATCGTAAACCCTGTAGGTCGTGTCGCTAGACTGTTGGGTTTCAAGAATCATAATCCCTTTACCGATGGCATGAATCGTACCGCTAGGAACATAGAAAAAGTCACCAGCTTTGACAGGGACGCGAGTTAAAAGATTATCCCAGTCTCCTCTTTCAATCAGTTCTTGAAGGTTTTGCTTTGATGAGGCTTGATGTCCATAGATGATTTCAGCACCTTCGTCTGATGCAATGACGTACCAACATTCTGTTTTTCCAAGTTCGCCTTCGTGCTCTAAACCGTATGCATCGTCTGGATGGACTTGAACGCTGAGCCAATCGTTGGCATCAAGAATTTTAGTCAAAAGTGGAAAAACATCGTCACTCGGATTGCCAAAGAGTTGAGGCTGTTCGCGGTAGAGTTTATCCAGTGGTTGTCCAGCAAATTCTCCATTAGCAACGATAGAAACACCATTTGGATGGGCAGAAATAGCCCAATATTCTCCAGTTGTTTCTGAAGGAATAGTGTAGCCAAAAACATCCCGCAACTTTGTCCCGCCCCAAATTTTAGGATGCATTTGTGAGGTTAAAAATAGAGGTTCGTTCATTTTAGTCTCCTTTACGAATACTCTTAAAAGCATCCAGTAGGTCAACTTGAAGATGCTTTTGAGTTAATGGTTGTAAGTTTTTCCTAGTGTTCATCATGTGTTCCGCTGTAGAATGGTTGAATAGATTAGGATATCGCTAAGGTCATTATAACATGTTCGAGGGGGATAAGATAGTGATGAACTAAAGGAAAAGAACACCATTTTTTAGAAAAGACAACGAGGCTAGGGATTTCCTGCCTCGTTGTGTATGGAGAGTTTCGTTTATGAATAAGGTCTTATCTTACATGATTCCGAAGTAACTTGCAAGAATACCAACGCCAAAGAGTGCAAGGATGATAGTGATTGGAGATACTTTTCTCTTAAGTAAGTTCATACATACGAAAGTTAAGAGTAATCCCATTAACCCTGGAATCAATGAATTCAATTGGTCTTGAAGAGTTGGTACTTGAACTTGATCCAAGCTCATGCCGCTTAGGGCATTTCCAAGAATGCCTTTCAGCTCAGCACCTTTTACGGTACCTTCAGGGAAGACAACATAAGCTCCTTCTGATAATTGTTTACCTGGGAGATTAACGGTAAAGTTAATTGATACCCAACGTTCAACAAGAACGGCAAGAATAAACATACCAAGGATAGAAGCCCCTTTAGTGATGTCTTTCAAGATACCACCCGACATGTCTTTGGTGATTTCAGAACCAGCTTTATAGCCAAATTCTTGAGTATACCACAAGAATGCCATACGGATAATGTTCCAACCAAAGAAGAAGATTAGTGGCCCCATGATACCACCGCCAGTAGCTAATGAAGCTCCGAGAGCCCCAAGGATAGGACGAACTGTAAACCAGAAGACTGGGTCACCAATACCAGCAAGAGGTCCCATCATACCGATTTTAACCCCTTGAATAGCAGCATCTTCAATTTCTGTACCATTTGCTCTTTCTTCTTCAAGGGCAAGTGTTACACCGATGATTGGAGCGGCAACATATGGGTGAGTATTGAAGAATTCCAAGTGACGTTCAAGCGCAGCGGCCTGATCTTCTTTTTTCGTGTAAAGTTTTTTGATAGCTGGGATCAAAGCATAAGCCCATCCCAAGTTTTGCATACGTTCATAGTTCCATGAACCTTGTAGAAATTGTGAACGCCACCAAACCTTTTTACGATCAGCAGATGAAAGTGTTAATTTTTCAGACATAGTAAATCCCCTTTCTAGTAGTCTTCAAGGATGTCGCCAATTGGGTCACCAGAACCAGTAGCACCGCCTCCGTTGCCACCTTGTTTTGAAAGGTTAAGGTAGATAAAGGCAAAAGCTACACCGATTGTACCAAGAGCGATAAGGGTAAGGTCGCTAAGTGCTGCGAAAGCAAAACCAAGTGCAAAGAATGGCCATACTTCACGAGTTGCCATCATGTTGATAACCATAGCATAACCTACGGCAACAACCATACCACCACCAACTTGCATACCATGGTTTAGCCAGTCAGGCATAAGTCCAAGAGCGTTACGCACGACATCCGCTGGGACAGCAAGGAGCATAGCAGCAGGGATTGCAATACGAAGACCTTGAAGGACAAGTGCAAACAAGTGTGCACGTTCAACAGCGGCGAAGTCAGCTTTTTTAGCAGCATTGTCAGCTGTGTGAACAAGGGCAACTGAGATTGTACGAACAATCATTGTAAGGAAAAGACCTGCTACAGCAAGTGGGATAGCAGCAGCTGTTGCAACGTTAATTCCAACGTTTGTGTAGTCTCCACCTTTGATGAAGATAATAGCAGCAGCTACAGAAGCAAGGGCAGCGTCTGGTGCTACTGCAGCACCAATATTAGCCCAAGCAAGGGCAAGCATTTGAAGTGAACCACCAAGCATGATTCCTGCTTCAAGATGACCAGTTGCAAGTCCGATAAGAGTACATGCAACAAGTGGTTGATGGAATTGGAATTGGTCGAGGATACCTTCAAGGCCAGCAAAGAAGGCAACGATAACAACCAAAATCGCAGAGATAAATGAAATATCTGACATAGTTGTATTCCTTTCTATTGTACGTTTGCTTTATTAATCAAGTCAAACAAATCTTTCTTAGAATCGTTTGGTACTTTACGAACATCGAATTGAACGCCGAGGTCACGTAACTTTTCAAAAGCAGCGACATCGTCTTTGTCCATTGATAAGACGTTGTTTACCATAGTTTTTCCTGTTGAGTGAGCCATTGAACCAACGTTTAGTTCTTTGATTTCAACGCCTCCTTCAACAGCACGAAGAGCATCTTGGACAGTTTCGAATAGGATAAGTGCATGAGTTTCGCCAAAGCGAGTATCTTTTGCAACTTCAATTAGTTTTTTGATTGGGACAACATTAGCGTTCACACCGTTTGGTGCAGCTTGTTTGATTAATCCTTTGCGAAGTTCGTCCTGAGCAACAGCATCTGATGCCACAATGATACGATCAGCCTTAGAAGCTGGTGTCCATGCGGTTGCAACTTGACCATGCAAGAGACGAGTGTCGATACGAGCAAGGTTGATTTTAAGTTTACCGTCGCCGATAACAGTTCCTGGTGGGATAGCGCCTTGAGGTGCCGCTTTTTCAACTGGAGCAGCAGCTGTTTCCTCAACAGGATTGAGCTCTTCAGGAAGTGCCTTGATACCATCCTTAGATTCTTTAATAATGTTTGCTGCAACTTGCTCAACACCGGCGTTAGCGTCCATCATACGCTCAGTGTAGGCTTGAATCAGCATTGGCAAGTTAAGACCAGTGATGATAGCGAATTTGCGGTCTGGATTTTCTCCAGCAACACGACTCGCTTGGTTGAATGGTGAACCACTCCAAAGGTCTGCAAGTACAAGCACTTCATCTTCAGTGTCGAATTGAGCGATGGCATTGTTAAATTTAGCGTAGAGGTCATCTGGACCTTCACTAGGCATAAACGTTACAACTTGAACTTTTTCTTGTTCACCAAAGATCATCGAACCTGATTGATGAATTCCAGCGGCGAATTCGCCATGGCTTGCGATAACGATTCCGATACCCATTCTTGAGTTCCTCCTTAAATTAATTTTTTGTGTTCTTTTTTTGTAAATTACTGCCAAGGTCTCTTGACAAACGCTTACATTTTTGTAACACAGATTCAAGAACGCTTTCTATTCTAAAACGTTTTCAGAAAAAAATCAATAGTTTTGTGAAAAATAAACAAAAAAAAGTGAAATGTTACTTTGATGAAAAAAGAATAAAATATAGCTGGCGAATAAATGGTAGTATTTTTATAACATTATTTGAACTAAAAATAATAAAAAGTAACCTAAAACTCTAGCAACGATCCTAAAATGTGTTATAATGATTAGTGAACTTCTTAGGGATAGGATTGGCGCATGCATAAAGTTATTTTTGGGCATATTATTGCTGTTTTTTTAGTGATTAGTATTTTAGTTTTTCAGCCTAGTGTTGAAGGATTGCTATTTAATACCTTGACTTCTTTTATCACTCTGGAATTAGGACTTTTAGGAATCAACTCACAAAATGGGATGGTGCGCTTTTTTACGGCTATTGTATGGTTTTATTTTTATCCCGTCACATTTTATCAATTATTTAGTATTGCTTCAGTTTCGTGGAGTGGTGAACATATTTGGACAGCGGGAGATTTACCAAGCTTTTTAACTTATTTGGCGAGTCTTCTTTTTGCACTAGCCGCAGCAACGGTTAGTTTGAAATCCTTGATGAAAGTTCTTAAATTAGGTGTTTACACAGAGTTAGCTATTATGGTGATAGCAACTGTCTACTCTGGTTTTGCTATTCATTTTATGAGAACAGCTAATGTAGGTTGGCTAGATTTTATTGCAAGTCCTCTTAATTTTGCTCAGATAGTATGGGCTAATGCAGCAACAATTGATGTCACTTTTTTATTAGGATTTGCTGCTATTCAAATGATTTTGGCACTGTTACTTGGTGATTAGCATTAAAATAGCAAGGTTGGAAAACATTTCCAGCCTTTTTATTTTGTAGCTATAGTCAGTTTGAAGAAATCTAACAGGTTTGTGAAAAGTTACATTCTAAACATTGGAATAGGCATTTGAAGTGACATAATTTTTATAAAATGTGACTTCTGTCCACTAATCTTTTTATTTTTTTGAGTCAAAAACGTTGAAATATGAACAAAAGTTTGTTAAACTGTACTAGTCGTTCGTAATTTACGGATAATTTTATTTATACATAAGGAGAAATTGTCCAAATGGAAAAATTTTTTAAATTAAACGAGAACGGAACATCCGTTTCTACAGAAATCATGGCAGGATTGACAACCTTTTTTGCCATGAGTTATATTTTATTTGTAAACCCATCTATCCTAGGTGCAGCTGGTATGCCGACACAAGCGGTATTCTTGGCAACGATTATTGCTACGGTAATCTCTACTCTAATTATGGGACTTTTTGCTAATGTTCCTTACGCTTTGGCACCAGGTATGGGACTAAATGCCTTCTTTACTTATACTGTTGTTTTTGGTCTAGGTTTTACTTGGCAAGAAGCGTTAGCGATGGTTTTCATTTGTGGGCTGTTCAATATTTTTATTACGGTAACTAAGGTTCGTAAGAGTATCATTAAAGCTATTCCAGTGAGTCTTCAGCATGCTATCGGTGGTGGTATTGGTGTGTTTGTTGCTTATCTAGGCTTTAAAAATGCCAATATTATTGAGTTTTCACTTTCTGGTAGCAACATCGTGACAATCAATGGTGCAGCTCCAGCAGCGGCTGACTTGTCAAATGGTGTTAATGCGATTGCTGCTAATGGAGGTGTAGTACCTGCTATTTCAACGTTTACAGATCCTTCTGTTATTTTGGCAGTTATCGGACTTCTTTTAACTGCTGTATTGGTTATTAAAAATATTCGTGGTGCTATTCTTCTTGGTATTATTGTAACAACGCTTCTTGGTATTCCAATGGGAGTTGTAGATGTATCAGCTGTTAGCTTTTCAAACAACATCGGATCTGCTTTTTCTGAACTTGGAACAACTTTCCTTGCCGCATTTGATGGGATGAGTTCCCTCTTTAATGATAGCTCACGTTTACCGCTTGTTTTGATGACTATTTTTGCTTTTTCACTTTCTGACACATTTGATACGCTTGGTACATTTATTGGTACAGGACGTAAAACAGGTATTTTCTCAGCCGAAGATGAAGCTGCTCTTGAAAATTCAACAGGATTTTCTTCAAAAATGGACCGTGCTCTCTTTGCGGATGCTATCGGAACTTCAATTGGTGCTCTCTTTGGTACTTCAAATACCACAACTTACGTTGAATCAGCAGCGGGTATTGCTGAAGGTGGACGTACTGGTTTGACAGCTGTTTCGACAGCAACATTTTTCTTACTTTCAATTTTACTTTTGCCAATTGTTGGAATTGTTCCAGCAGCAGCAACAGCACCAGCGCTTATTATTGTTGGTGTGATGATGGTGTCATCGTTCTTAGATGTTGATTGGAGTAAATTTGAAGATGCCCTTCCAGCTTTCTTTGCAGCCTTCTTCATGTCACTTGCATACTCTATCTCTTACGGTATTGCAGCAGCCTTTATTTTCTATTGCTTGGTTAAAATGTCAACAGGTAAGTCTAAGGAGATTCACCCAATTCTTTGGGGAGCAACGGCACTCTTTATCTTGAATTTTGTTATTTTAGCTATTTTGTAATATAATGATTGACCCGCTTTAGTGGGTCTTTTTATTTTTTAGAAAAATTTGGACGATTGTCTAACTTTTTGGTAAAATAATTATTATGTTATATATTCATAATGAAAATGAATTGATTGCTTTTGGCGAGCAATTAGGACGATTGCTTGAATCTGGTCAGGTGCTCATTCTGACAGGTGATCTTGGCGCAGGTAAGACGACTTTCACCAAAGGAATTGCTAAAGGACTTGAAATTTCTCAGATGATAAAAAGTCCTACCTATACGATTGTTAGAGAGTATGAAGGGCGTTTGCCTTTATATCATTTAGACGTTTATCGTATTGGTGATGACCCAGATTCTATTGATTTGGATGATTTCCTTTATGGCGATGGTGTCTGTGTTATTGAGTGGGGAGAACTCTTGAGCGAGTTGCCAGCTGATTATTTAGAAGTAAAACTGTCACATAAGAGTGATGGGAGACAGTTGGAAATGAAGGCTTATGGCTCTCGGAGTCAGTTGCTTTTGGAGGCTTTTGGAAATGGCTGAGCAGGAACTAATCATTTGTGAAGCGCAGTTAGAGGATGCTAAAAGTTTATCTGAGGTCTTGAAGCTAGTTCAAGAAGAAACTGATTTTTTAACCCGTGATAGTGATAGTCCAGCTATGTCAGCTGAGCAAGCGGAAATATTTATTGATAGTCAGTTACAAAAAGAAAATGCTATTTGCTTCGTAGCTAAACTGGGAAGTCAGGTTGTTGGGGTCCTGAATGTATCTGCGGGGACGTTTGCTAAGACAAACCACATCGGCGAAGTTTTTATTGCTGTGAAAAAGACATATCAGAGTTATGGTATTGGCAGTTTTCTCATGGAAGCCTTAATTGACTGGGCAGAACATACTTCGGCTATTCGGCGTTTAGAATTAGAAGTACAGGTTCGCAATGATAAAGCAGTAGGTCTTTACCAAAAATTTGGCTTTGTGATTGAAGGCACTAAACCACGTGGTGCTAAAACTAAGAATGGAGAATTTCTTGATGTTTATGCTATGGCAAAACTGATAGATTAAAAAAACATGACACTTGGAAAAAAAATTGTATTAATGTTGATGGCTATTATTGCCACATCTATAGCTGCTGCGGTTATTTATTTCACTTCAGCTCTTCATTATTCAACTTCAGAGTTTAAAAAAACGTTTAAAGAAATAGATACTGGGGTGAAAAGTACGGCTATTGAGCATACAGAGCCTTTTTCCATCCTATTAATGGGGGTAGATACAGGTTCTGGGGACCGTATGGACCCTTGGGCAGGTAATAGTGATTCTATGATTGTTGTCACAGTCAATCCAAAAACTAAGAGAACGACGATGACTAGCCTAGAAAGAGATATCTTAACAACCTTGACCGGTCCTAAAGAAAGTGGCATGAATGGTGTTGAAGCTAAGCTAAATGCAGCTTATGCTTCTGGCGAAGCTCAAATGGCTATCATGACTGTGGAAAATCTGTTAGATATAAAAATAGACAACTATATGCAGATTAACATGCAAGGGTTGGTTGATTTAGTTAATGCTGTCGGTGGTATCAAGGTAACCAATCCATTTGACTTTGATATCTCTATTGAGGAACAAGAACCTCAATACACTGCAACGGTTGCTCCTGGGACTCATAAAGTTAATGGTGACCAAGCATTGGTTTTTTCTAGGATGCGTTATCAAGATCCTGAGGGAGACTATGGTCGTCAACGGCGTCAACGTGAAGTGATTAGTCTTATTGTTAAAAAACTTTTGGCGTTTGATAGTATTGGTTCATACAAAAAAGTTTTAAAAGCAGTGAGTAATAATATGCAGACTGACATCTCAGTAACAGAGAAGACAATTCCTCATTTGCTAGGCTATCGTGATTCTTTAGAAACTTTAGAAAATTACCAATTACATGGCGAAGACGCGACGTTAGAAGATGGTGGCTCTTACCAAATTGTGACAACAGCTCACTTGCTTGAAACTCAAAATCGTATCAAAGCAGAGCTTGGTTTGCCAACGCTTTCGACTTTAGAAAAAACAAATGCGGTTCTCTACGAAACGCTTTATGGCTATTCTCCTGAAACGGATTATCCAGATGAGAATGCTCCACAAACACATTCGACAATAAATGGATTTGAAAGTTCTAGTTCTGAATCTACAGTTGCTTCTGATGAAACATGGGAATAATACTTATAATAGTTTATAAGAGCCTGAGGGCTCTTTTTTGTGTATAGCTTTGCTATTTTCTAAAGCTCCAGTATGAACTTCCCAAAAAATATGGGAATATGCTATAATAATAAGGATTATAATATTATTGGAGAAAGCATGAGTATAGACGACTACTTGCCCACCTTTGTGGTTGAGGCTGTTTATGATTTGAAACCTGAGATGTTACGTGAGCATGGGATTCGTGCTGTTTTAGTGGACTTGGATAATACCTTGATTGCTTGGAATAATCCAGATGGTACCCCAGAGCTGCGTGAGTGGCTTGATGATATGACTGAGGCTGATATTCCTGTCGTTGTGGTATCGAATAATAAATATAGCCGTGTAGAGCGTGCGGTAGAGCCTTTTGGCGTGGATTTTGTCAGTCGTGCAATGAAACCTTTCACACGTGGGATTAATATGGCTATCAAGCGTTATGGCTTTGATCGTGATGAGGTTGTTATGGTTGGTGATCAGCTCATGACGGATATTCGTGCCAGTCACCGAGCTGGGATTAAGTCTATTTTAGTGAAACCATTAGTTAAATCTGATGCATGGAATACCAAATTTAATCGTTGGCGTGAGCGTCGTGTTTTGAAAAAAATTGAAACCAAATATGGTAAAATCACTTATAAAAAAGGAATTTAATGGAAGAATTATTTTGTATTGGTTGTGGGGCGAGAATTCAAACCACAGATAAAGAAAAAGCGGGTTATACCCCAAAATCAAGTATTGAAAAATCAGAAGAAACAGGTGAACTATACTGTCAACGCTGTTTCCGTCTGCGTCATTATAATGAAATCGTTGATGTGCATATCACAGATGATGAGTTTTTAACCTTACTTCATGAAGTTGGAGACAGTGATGCCCTTGTTGTCAATGTGATTGATATTTTTGACTTCAATGGTTCAGTCATTCCAGGACTGTCACGCTTTGTATCTGGAAATGATGTGCTTTTGGTTGGCAATAAAAAAGACATCCTGCCAAAATCCGTTAAAGATGGCAAGGTCACTCAGTGGTTAACAGAGCGTGCTCATGAAGAAGGCTTGAGACCTGTTGATGTCATTTTGACAAGTGCTCAAAACCATCACGTCATTAAAGAGCTAATTGAACGCATTGATGACTTGCGTAAAGGGCGTGATGTCTATGTGGTTGGTGTGACTAACGTTGGGAAATCAACCCTTATCAATGCCATTATCAAAGAAATTACTGGAGACAAGAATGTGATTACCACATCGCGCTTCCCAGGGACAACTCTAGATAAGATTGAAATTCCGTTGGATGATGGTAGCTACATTTTTGATACACCGGGAATTATCCATCGCCACCAAATGGCACATTATTTGACGGCTAAAAACCTCAAGTATGTCAGTCCTAAAAAGGAAATCAAGCCTAAAACTTATCAACTGAACTCAGAACAAACCCTCTTCTTGGGTGGTCTTGGTCGCTTTGATTTCGTTTCAGGAGAAAAGCAGGGCTTCACAGCTTATTTTGACAACAATCTTAACCTTCATCGTACCAAACTTGAAGGAGCGGATGCTTTTTACAACAAGCACTTAGGAACCTTGCTAACACCGCCAAATACCAAGGAAGTTGCCGATTTTCCTAAACTCGTCCGTCACGAATTTAACATCAAAGATAAGATGGACATCGTGTATTCAGGGCTTGGTTGGATTCGGGTCAATGGCAAAGCAGACCAGCCAACAGTCGTTGCTGCCTGGGCACCAGAAGGTGTTGGAGTCGTCTTGAGAAAGGCGTTGATTTAAAACATTGGAGGAAATAATGGCTTCAAAAGAACAGTTGACTTCCCAATATCAAAAATCAGATAATCTGAATATTCGAATTGATATCCATCGATGTTATTCAACCAATAAGTACGGCTTTAACAATTGGATTTTTGATCAGTACGAATTTCAAGAAGGTGAGCAAATTCTAGATTTAGGTTGTGGAACATCTATTATGTGGAAGGATAATTTTCACAAACTCCCTAAACATTATGAGCTAACCTTAGTCGATTTTTCAGAAGGAATGATAGAAGCAAGTCGGTCAAATTTACCTAAACAGGATAACATTAACTATGTTGTATCTGATTTGACAGAACTTCCATTTGAAGACCATTCTTTTGATGTGATTTCTGCTAATATGGTCTTGTTCCACTTAGAAAATTTACAAGATGGCCTTAAGGAAATTAAGCGAGTGTTAAAACCTAATGGGCGCTTGTTGACAGCGACATTCGGTGAAAATGGATTGTCACAGACCTTAGGTAAATGGATAGAAGCCATTGGGAAAACAAACGATACTCCTAATAGCTTCACGCTTCAAAATGGGGAGCAATCATTAAAGAACTTTTTTTCACAGGTTGAACAAAGAAATTACATTGATAGCCTAGAAGTGACTGTGATCAATGATATTGTGGATTATCTTTATTCACTTCCGGAAGTTTTTGAATTAGAAAGTCATCAACGTCAGCAGGTTGCAGAAACGCTTGTTAAACAGATGCAGAATGGTAAGCTCATAATTCCTAAGGAATACGGTTTATTTATCTGTAAAAATTAAAAAAAGGAAATAAAACATGCTAACATCAAAACAACGTGCTTTTCTAAAATCAGAAGCACACAGCTTAAAACCGATTATCCAAATCGGGAAAAATGGTCTTAACGACCAAATCAAAACTAGTGTTCGTAACGCCTTGGATGCGCGTGAACTGATTAAAATCACTCTTCTACAAAATACGGATGAGGACATCCATGAAGTGGCTGAAATCTTGGAAGATGAAATCGGATGTGATACTGTCCTTAAAATTGGACGCATCTTGATTTTGTTTAAAGAATCAGCTAAAAAAGAAAATCGCAAACTGTCTCCAAAAGTCAAAGCGATTAAACACGGATAATGAAAAGTTAGAAAATGAAGGAAAGCCTATGGCAATAGAATTACTCACTCCCTTTACCAAGGTTGAGTTAGAGACTGAGGTCAAGGATAAGAATCGTAAACAAGTTGGTATTTTGGGCGGTAATTTTAACCCCGTCCACAACGCCCATTTGATTGTTGCTGATCAAGTGCGCCAGCAATTGGGGCTGGATGCCGTTTATCTCATGCCTGAATATGAACCGCCGCATGTGGATAAGAAAGAAACCATTGATGAGAAACATCGCCTAAACATGCTTCTTCTGGCTATCAATGGCATGGAAGGCTTGGATATTGAAACCGTTGAGATCGAGCGTAAAGGAAAAAGCTACACCTACGATACGATGAAGCAACTAACAGAGGCAAACCCTGACACCGATTATTACTTCATTATTGGTGCAGACATGGTTGAGTACCTTCCTAAGTGGCACCGCATTGACGAGTTGGTGGAATTGGTCCAATTTGTCGGTGTGCAACGCCCTAAATATAAAGCTGGGACATCTTACCCTGTCATTTGGGTTGACGTGCCACTCATGGACATCAGTTCGAGCAACATCCGCGATTTCATCAAAAAAGGCCGCACACCAAACTTTATGACGCCAGCTCCCGTGCTTAACTACATCAAAAAGGCAGGGCTCTACAAATGACCTATGAAAGCTATACCGGACTTTCTCGCTCTGCTATTTTGGAAAAAGTGCAAAGCGCCATGAGCGAAAAACGGTTTAAACATGTACTTGGTGTAGAGGAGTCTGCTGTGGCATTGGCTAAGAGCTACGGAGCAGATGAAACCAAAGCTAGCCTAGCGGCACTCCTGCACGACTACGCCAAAGAGCGTCCAGATGAGGATTTTTTAAGTGTCATTGATGACTGTGGTTTAGCCCCTGAACTGAAAAAATGGGGTAATAATATCTGGCATGGTGTGGTTGGTTCTTTTATCATTAGCCAAGAATTTAACCTTGAAGATGAGGAGATTCTTGTAGCCATAGAACGCCATACCATTGGTGCGGAGGACATGTCTTTGCTTGATAAGGTGCTTTATGTTGCTGACTATATTGAACCAAGTCGTGATTTTCCTGGTGTTGATGAGGCTCGTCAAATCGCTCAAGAGGATTTGGACAAGGCTGTCGCTTTTGAAACCGCTAGAACCATCGCACATTTGGCAAGCAAGGCGCAGCCGATTTACCCACAAACACTTGAAACTTATAATGCTTTTGTGAAGTATTTAAACTAATGGAGAAATAAATTTGAATAAAAATGAACTTTTAGAACTTGTTGTCCGTGCCGCTGATGAAAAGCGTGCCGAGGACATTGTCGCACTCGACTTAGAAGGTTTGACTAGCTTGACAGACTACTTTGTCATCTTGTCAGCGATGAACAGCCGTCAATTAGAAGCAATTGCGGAAAACATCCGTGAAAAAGTCAAAGAAGCTGGTGGCGATGCCAGCCACGTTGAAGGTGAAAACGGCTGGGTGCTCCTTGACTTGAATGACGTCATCGTTCACATCTTCTCAGAAGAAGAACGTGCCCACTACAACCTTGAAAAACTCTGGCACGAAGCCCCACTTGTGGACGTGTCAACATATCTTGCATAAAGAATAGGAGGTTGGGACAAAAATATCCCAGCCTCTCAAATTTTAGTGTAGAGATAGTTTGACGCAGTGGGTGATTGGAGGTCCTAATCCCTTGCTGCGTAACCGTTAGCGGTCATCCTATACGAATGTAATGAACTTCGTTCATTTTATTTCCAACCTCCAAAGGTCTCCCAGACCTTTGGAGCTGTGAGGATGTGGAAGTGAAACTGTCCGGTGGACAGTTTCAGCCTGAGCTTAGAAATAAACTAGCGAAGGGAAGTCAAGACTTCGAAATCATGACTTCTATCCCACTCTCTTATGAACAACTATTATAGAAAGTATTAGCGACCGAAGGTCGCCTGTTAGGATATTGTCCGCCGTAGTAAGAGACCTTATGGTTTTAGGTCGTCGGAAACTTCAAGACTTTGGCTTGAAGTTTAGTAATGGAACCGGAGGTTCGCTTACGTCCGTACTACTTAAGTGCAACAATCAAAAAGAAAAAAGATTATGGAAAAAAATTACGAAAAATTCGCATCGGTTTACGATGCCATCATGGACGACTCACTTTATGATTTGTGGACAGACTTTTCGCTCCGCCATTTGCCAAAAGCCAAAGACAAGAAAAAACTCTTAGAATTGGCTTGCGGGACTGGGATTCAGTCAGTTCGTTTTGCGCAGGCAGGCTTTGAGGTGACAGGATTTGACCTCAGCCAAGAGATGCTGAATATTGCAGAAAAACGAGCGGCATCTGCTAAGAAGCACATCGCTTTTCAGCAGGGGAACATGATGGACTTGTCTGAGCTAGGAACGTTTGATTTTGTCACTTGCTACTCTGACTCGCTCTGCTATTTACAGGATGAAGTGGAAGTTGGCGATACCTTTAAGGAGGTTTACGCGCATCTCAATGAGGGTGGTACTTTTATCTTTGATGTGCACTCGACCCATCAGACGGACGAGGTCTTTCCAGGTTACTCCTACCATGAAAATGCGGATGACTTTGCCATGGTTTGGGACACTTACGAGGACGAAGCGCCCCACTCTGTTGTGCATGAGTTGACCTTCTTCCTTCAGGACGAAGATGGTCGCTTCACCCGCTACGATGAGATTCATGAAGAACGGACCTACGATATATTGACCTACGACATCCTCTTGGAACAAGCAGGCTTCAAATCCTTCAAAGTCTATGCCGACTTTGAAGATAAAGAACCAACAGAGACAAGCAAGAGATGGTTCTTTGTGTGTCAGAAGTAGGAGGGAACATGGATTGGACACAGTGTATAGATTGTTTTTTACGAATTTTACAAATATTGACTTTTCTAGGAGTGATACTCAGAGTTTCTATCCAAAGAGGTTATTCAAGTAATGTAAAAATAGAAGATGTTACTAGAAAAAATGAAAGTGATTATTATAATAAATTTCGTTTCATAGATAATTATAAGCATACGGATCAGGGGATTGAAAAATTTTTAATTTACCCTGTGGAAACAGATATTAAAAAATTAGACTTCTATAGTTTAAAATATAAGAAACAAAAATTAGTTGGTATAAAAATTGGAACTAATCGAAATATTGAAAGTAATACAGCGATTTTATTAGAAACGTTACTACCAGAAGGAGTTCCATCTTTAAAGATTAAGTGGTGAACTTCTACTGGAGAGATAGGAGAATATTGATATACCATTTGAAAGGAGCCACCTATGACCACAACAGGCATCATCGCCGAATTTAACCCTTTCCATAATGGGCACAAATACCTGCTGGAGCAGGCTAAGGGTGTCAAGATTGTTGCCATGAGTGGGAATTTCATGCAACGTGGCGAGCCTGCGCTCATTGACAAGTGGACACGGGCGCAGATGGCTCTGGCGCATGGGGCTGACCTAGTGGTGGAGCTCCCCTTCCTCGTCTCCGTCCAGTCCGCCGACCATTTCGCCCAGGGCGCAGTTGACCTCTTGCATCGCCTCGGCATCGACACGCTGGCATTTGGCACGGAGGAAGACCTTGATTACCAGCGGTTTTCGGCTATTTATGGGGAAAAGGCGGAGCAGATGGAGGCTTTTCTCCAAACGCTACCAAATTCCATGACTTATCCACAGAAAACGCAAAAAATGTGGGAAACCTTTGCTGGGATTGACTTTTCAGGAGATACCCCAAATCATATTCTTGGTTTAGCTTACGCCAAAGCTTGCGCTGGAAAGAATATACGATTACAGCCTATTCAGCGTATCGGAGCAGGCTTTCATTCGGAAGAAAAGGTCGACATTGCCTCTGCGACAGCCATCCGAAAACACCTTTCAGACCAATCCTTTGTGGAAAAGTCAGTTCCAAGTAGCGACTTGATACTCAGTTCTCCACAGGTGTCTTGGGAGAACTATTTCCAATTGTTGAAATATCAGATTTTGACGAATCCAGATTTAACCCAGGTTTTCCAAGTCAATGCAGAACTGGCCAGTCGTATCCGCTCTGCCATTCGGAGCGTAGCGACGGTAGAAGACCTTGTGGAAAAAGTCGCTACCAAGCGCTATACCAAGGCGCGCGTGCGACGATTATTGACCTATATCTTGGTCAATGCTGTGGAAAAACCGTTGCCAGAAGCCGTCCATGTCCTCGGATTTACCGACAAAGGGCGCGAGCACCTCAAAACGGTGAAAAAGTCTGTGGAAATCGTCGCTCGGATCGGCGCAGAACCATGGGACGCCCTTACGCAACAAGTAGACGCTATCTACCAGTTGGGAGACAGCAGAATCGCAGAGCAGACCTGGGGGCGGGTGCCGATGAGGGGGATTGAAAAATCATTGATTTCTTAAACATACCAAAAGAGCTGTCATGCGACAGCTCTTTTATCATAATGTCGTATCTTATAGTAATCCTAAGGCGATATTGTAGCAAATGGCTCCGATGATGCCACCGACGATTGGTCCAGCTACTGGAATCCAGGCATAAGACCAGTCAGAATCTCCTTTATTTTCGATTGGAAGGAGGGCGTGCATGATACGTGGACCAAGGTCACGCGCTGGGTTGATGGCATAGCCTGTTGTTGAGCCAAGTGAGAAGCCGACAGCAAAGATGACTAATCCGACAATAATTGGACCTAAGCCAGCAGCAACTTTATTTGGACCAATGGCAAGGATGGTCATCACAAGGATAGCTGTTCCAAGTGTTTCACCAAGGAAGTTTGAAGCTGTATGGCGGATAGCCGGTCCTGTTGAGAAGCTCGCAAGAATCAATCCTTGATCCTTGGTTTCTTTCCAATGTGGGAAATAATGTAACCATAGAACAACAGCAGCCAGCATGGCTCCCAGCATCTGAGCAAGAATAAATGGGACAACTAAGTTCCAAGAGAGAGCCCCGATGGAAGCCATGGCTAGTGTGACAGCAGGGTTCAGATGAGCAGGACTAAAAAGCCCTGAAATATAGACCGCTACTGAACAGGCAATACCCCATCCAAAGACGATGGCAGTCCAGCCTGTTCCTTCCTCTTTGGTTTTGCTGAGGATATTTCCGGCAACGACACCATTTCCAAGGAGAACCAAAATGAAGGTTCCGATAAATTCACCTAAAAATTGAGTCATGAGTAGTCTCCTTTATTTATTGATTGTTAAATCCGATAATTGTGTTTGAATACTATCTAGATCAGCGCCAGCCTGCAAGAGTGCAGCAGCGGTATAAGTTCCTTCTACAATCGGTACGGAGTTGATGATGATAGTTTTCTCTGAGAAATCAGCGACTAATTCTAAATTCATTTTGGCTGATCCGAGATCGAAGAATGCGAGCAAAGTATCTTTGTCATTCTGTTCCACTACCGCCTGTACTTGGTCAAATGAAGTTCCGATACCGCCGTCTTCAGTCCCACCGACGTAGGTGATAGAAATGTCTCTTGCTACCTCTGAAATCAAGTCTATTACGCCTTGGGCAATATGTTTTGAATGAGAAACGACCACAATTCCAATATCTGACATTTAGACACCTCCGACTTCAAGTAAAGATTTGAAGAGCAAGCCAGATGAGAAGGAACCTGGGTCAATATGTCCAATTGAGCGTTCGCCGACATAAGAAGCTCGCCCTTTTGTAGCTTTCATCTCTTTTGTGGCCTCAACTAACTCATCAATGATTTCTTCAGATAGGGTTCCTTCCTTCAAGGCAATCACAACACCCGACCAGACGTCCACCATTGTTTTTTCATTGCGTTCCGCTTTCCCTCGCTTTTGAATCATGTCAAGGCCAGCAGCAACGGTGTCTGCTAAATCGGCGCCAGCCTGCTCTGCCTTTGTCATACCCATAAAAGCTGAGCCGTAGAGAGGACCAGAGGCACCACCGACTTTGCTCAAAAGTTGCATGGAGACCATTTTAAGGACATCTGCTGCGCTAGCAAATTCATTGGCTTCCAAATTTTCCATGACGGCGGACATGCCACGCGCCATATTGCCCCCGTGATCGCCGTCACCGATTGGCGTATCGAGTTCGGATAAATAATCTTTGTGTTCTTGGATTTTTGCATGAAAGGCAGTCATCCAAGCTTGTGCAGTTGTTACATCCATTTTCTTCTCCTTATCCCCAAGCGATAGTTGTAACTGGGCTTTCAAGGGCAGCACGCCAGTCCTCGTTTTCCAGTTTAATTAAGGTCAATGACAAACCGGCCATGTCAATAGAAGTCATGTAGTTTCCTAATTTTTTGTAAGTGATGGCTAAGCCTTTTTGATCTAAGAGCTCCGCTACATCGTTGGCAAAGACATATTGTTCCATAAGTGGTGTAGCCCCCATACCATTGATGAGGATACCGAATTTGTCTCCTGATTTGGCATCGAAGGAATCAGTTAATTTCTCAACTAACTCTTTAGCTAACGCTTTAGAAGGTTGCATTTTTTCTTTGCGATAACCTGGTTCGCCGTGAATACCGATACCAAATTCGATTTCATCTTCTTCGAGAACGAAGCCAGGTTTGCCAACTTCAGGGACTGTAGCACCGCTAAGGGCAAGCCCTACGGTATGAATGTTTGGTACCAATTCATCCGCAACGGCTTTGATTTCTTCAAGTGATTTACCAGCACGTGCCATTTCTCCAAGAATCTTGTGAACAAAAATAGTACCTGCTACCCCACGTTTTCCTTGAGTGTAGAGACTGTCTTCTACAGCGATGTCATCATCTACGATAACACTGGCTACTTGAATACCTTCCATCTCTGCCAAATCTTGCGCCATCTCAAAGTTCATGACATCACCCGAATAATTTTTGATGACCATGAAGACCCCAGCGCCTTCGTCAGCTTCCTTGATAGCTTCCAACACTTGGTCAGGAGTTGGTGAGGTAAAGACAGCACCGCAGACAGCGGCAGAAAGCATGCCGTCACCGACAAAACCAGCATGGGAAGGTTCGTGACCGCTTCCTCCACCAGAGATAACACCGACTTTCCCTGTTTTTTCAGCATTGCGTGCAATAATGTCGAAACCTTCTACACGATGGACTAAGTCACTGTGGACAAAGGCAAGTCCGTCAAGCATTTCAGGAAGAACGTCTGTTGGTTTGTTGATAATTTTTTTCATGAGTGTAACTCCTTTTCGTTTTTTCTATTTCATTATAAAGTTTGAAAGCCTTTTCCGGAAGGGACAAAATGGCGAAACTGTCCGCCTTACAATACTTTCTAATTGTATGGAAACGTGGTAGACTAGCTTATAGAAGACACTTAGTATTTCACGGGAGGAAAAGATGGTCTCCTCATTGATTACAAAAAAGCGAATTGCGAAAGCTTTTAAAAAATTATTTGTGATACAGCCTTTTGATAAAATTTCTGTCAGTGTTATAATGGAAGAAGCAGGCATTCGGCGTCAAACTTTCTATAGTCATTTTGTGGATAAATACGAATTGATGGAATGGATTTTTCAGACAGAATTACGTGAACAAGTCACAGACAATTTAGATTATATTTCAGGGATGCAATTGTTGACAGAGCTGTTGGACTTCTGCCATAGAAATAGAGAATTTTATGGAAAATTATTTGAAATTGCAGATCAGAATGATTTTTCATCATATTTTGAAGGGTACTGCCGACAGTTGATTGATAAATTAGTGGAAGATTATCAGTTTAGAGATTTTGATAGCCAAGCAGAGCGGGAATTATTTCTGATCTATCATAGCTTGGCATTGGCTAATGTGATTAAACGTTTTTTAACGAGTCCGCTATCCTTAGGTCGATTAGAGAGCCAAGCTATTGTGCAACTGATTACGGCATCATTGAAAAATTATTAGGAATAAAGTTTATGGTACAAGTATGTAACAAGGGAATGGATTTTGTATTAGAAAGTATTGAAGCGATTACTCAGGTTAATGCTCATTTAGAGCAAATTGAGGATTTAGCAGCAGTCTACTATCGTGAAGTGTCGGAAAATCAGATTCCGATACTATCAGGTGGTGGTAGTGGACATGAACCAGCCCACTTTGGTTATGTAGGAAAAGGTATGTTGACGGCTGCCATCAGTGGACCGATTTTTGTGCCACCGTGCGCTAATGATATTTTAAAGGTCATTCGTTTTTTGAATCGTGGAAAAGGTGTGTTTGTCATCATCAAAAATTTTGAAGCTGATTTGCGCGAATTTTCCCAAGCGATTTATCAAGCGCGCTCGGAAGGTATCCCGGTGAAGTATGTCGTATCACATGATGATATTTCAGTAGAGACCTCTAATTTTAAATTACGACATCGGGGCGTAGCGGGGACTGTTTTACTTCATAAAATCATTGGACAGGCTGCTTATGAAGGGGCAAGTTTAGAAGAATTGGAAAGACTTGGATTGGAAGTGGCGACGGCAATGGCAACACTAGGATTTGCGACTAAACCTGCCACAATTTTGGGTGACAACCATCCAATGTTTCAATTAGAACCAGGAAACATTTCATTTGGGATTGGCATTCATGGCGAACCTGGTTATCGCACAGTTCCATTTCAATCTTCGGAAATATTAGCTAATGAATTGATTAATAAGCTCAAAATGAAGTTAAAGTGGCAAGATAGGGAGTCATTTATTTTGGTGATCAATAATCTTGGTGCAACTTCTAAAATGGAAGAATTAATCTTTACAAATGATGTATTAGAGTTTTTGGCACTGGATGAATTAGAAATCGTCTTTACCAAAACAGGACGCTTAGTTACCAGTCTTGATATGGCTGGTTTGTCTATTACACTTTGTCGTTTGCAGGATAAGAAATGGCTCCAATATCTTCAAGCACCAACAGATGCCTTTGGATGGTAGGGATGAAATAAGAGAAAAAGTGAAGCGGAGGGATGTGTTTTTATTGGGAATGCTATTTGGATTAGCTAAAAAATGACTAGTTTTATTAATATTCGGGTTATTACTCTTTTAACCTGCCAACTTTATATGATAAATTCGGCAGAATCTGAATCATGGGACAACTTATCACGAAGTTTTTCTCCATCCATTTAAGACCTAAACAATAAATTGACAGAAAATTCAACCAAATTTTTAGAATTATGGTAAAATAGATAAAAATCAAGGTAAGAGGATAGTGATATGACTGAAAATAATCTAACTAACCCGCGTCATCGCTCTGCGATTTACGATAGTATGGTCAAGTCGCCAAACCGTGCCATGTTGCGTGCGACAGGGATGACGGATGAGAATTTTAAGCAGCCGATTGTTGGGGTTATCTCGACTTGGGCTGAGAATACGCCGTGTAATATTCACTTGCATGACTTTGGGAAATTAGCTAAGGAAGGGGTCAAGGATGCTGGGGCATGGCCTGTTCAGTTCGGAACCATTACTGTAGCCGATGGGATTGCTATGGGAACCCCTGGGATGCGTTTTTCATTGACGTCTCGTGATATTATTGCGGATTCTATTGAGGCTGCGATGGGTGGGCACAATGTGGATGCCTTTGTCGCTATCGGTGGCTGTGATAAAAATATGCCTGGTTCTATGATTGCTATTGCTAATATGGATATTCCTGCTATTTTTGCCTACGGTGGTACCATTGCTCCAGGTAATCTGAATGGCAAGGACATCGACCTTGTATCTGTTTTTGAAGGTATCGGGAAATGGAACCACGGCGACATGACTGCCGAAGAAGTGAAGGCTTTGGAATGTAATGCCTGCCCTGGGCCTGGTGGTTGTGGCGGTATGTACACGGCAAATACCATGGCAACAGCTATCGAAGTCATGGGAATGAGCTTGCCAGGGTCATCATCTCACCCAGCGGAATCAGCAGAGAAAAAAGCTGACATTGAAGAAGCAGGTCGTGCCGTTGTCCGTATGCTTGAGTTAGGTCTGAAGCCGTCTGATATTTTGACGCGCGAAGCCTTTGAAGATGCCATTACAGTAACTATGGCGCTCGGTGGGTCAACCAATGCTACCCTTCACCTGTTGGCAATCGCTCACGCGGCTAATGTTGATTTGACCTTAGAAGACTTTGATGCGTTTCAAGCAAAAGTGCCTCATTTGGCCGATTTGAAACCATCTGGTCAATACGTTTTCCAAGACCTCTATGAGGTTGGAGGCGTGCCAGCCGTCATGAAATACTTGTTGAAACATGGTTTCTTGCATGGCGACCGCATCACATGTACTGGTAAAACAGTCGCAGAGAACTTGGAAGCCTTTGATGACTTGACACCTGGTCAAAAAGTTATCATGCCACTTGAGAATCCAAAACGTGCCGATGGCCCATTGATCATCCTTAAAGGAAACTTGGCACCAGATGGAGCTGTGGCTAAGGTATCAGGGGTTAAGGTTCGTAACCACACGGGTCCAGCTAAGGTCTTTGACTCGGAGGAAGCTGCTATTGAAGCGGTTCTTACCGATGAGATTGTTGACGGTGATGTGGTAGTTGTGCGTTACGTTGGTCCAAAAGGTGGCCCAGGTATGCCTGAAATGCTGTCACTATCATCTATGATTGTTGGTAAAGGTCAAGGCGATAAGGTTGCCCTTCTGACGGATGGTCGTTTCTCAGGTGGTACTTACGGTCTCGTTGTCGGACACATTGCCCCAGAGGCGCAGGATGGCGGTCCGATTGCCTATTTGCGTACAGGAGACCTTGTTACCGTTGACCAAGATACCAAAGAAATCACCATGCATGTTTCTGATGACGAAATAGCAGAGCGTAAGAAAACGACTGTTATCCCACCACTTTATAGCCGTGGGGTTCTCGGTAAGTATGCTCATACCGTGTCATCAGCAGCTAAAGGTGCTGTGACTGATTTCTGGAACATGGGCAGAAGCGGGAAAGCTTAAGAAGCTCAAAAATACTATTATGACCGTATTTAGCAGTACCGCTCAGCTATTGTCAAGAATAATGGAAGGAAAACATGGATCTATTAGATGAAAGATTTCCCTTTTCGGGAGCGAAAATTGCCCTACTAAATGGGGACAATATTCTCAGTATTTTGCGTGATGATATTCCAACCATCCCCTATCCAAATACTTGGGATCTAGCTGGAGGCGGTCGTGAGGATAATGAAACGCCCTTTGAATGTATCCAACGTGAGACGTATGAAGAGTTAGGGATTACGATTTCTAAAGAAAGCATTCGCTGGGTTAAACAATATCCAGGTATGATTGATCCAACAAAAGACTCTGTCTTTATGGTCGGAATGATTAGCCAAGCAGACATTAATCAAATTGTCTTTGGAGATGAGGGACAGGGCTGGAAGATGATGCCGATTGAAGGATTTTTAAACGATGATCAAGTTTATGATAGTCTCAAAGCACGATTGAAGGATTATTTAGAACAGAGAAATTAAAGACGATCGTTTTTCTCTGAAACATTGTTTGATAACCTAAATAGAACATAAAAAGCATAGAATCAGTATTAGTAATAAAATAGCTGATTTTATGCTTTTATTTTGGTTGTTGACATTTGATTTTATGATGTCCTTATACTTAACAAAAATCAAAAATTACTTTTTTTGCTTCTTTCTAAAAAGGTACGGACGCAAGCAACCTCCTACGGAGTTTCATTGCTACTTTTTGAGCCTGTTTTTCGCAGTAGATGATTGGCTGTACTTGTCGACTCCTCGACAGCGTCCAACCTAATAATCCTTGCGGGGGAACTACTACGAAATTGACTTTCAATTTTTGTAGTTCTCCCAAAAATCCGTTCATATCGAGAGTAAACTCTCGATATGAATACCACTATAGCGAAAGAAACATTTTAGCTTCACTTCGTTCGGTAGTCCATCAAAAGTATTAGAGGTTCTAAAATGCTAGTTTTGATTTTGGATGAGTATTAGAGGCAAAAAATAAAGAATTCGTAGTTCTATGAAGGTGAGTCTCATAGGGCTTTAAATTGCTGAATAGTAGCAAATGTGTTAAAATGTATATACAAAATATACAAAGGACAAAGAATGGCTACGATTCAAAAGAATTCTCAGTTTAGTTTTCGGACGGATGCAGATTTATTGCAACGTGCAAAAGAAATTGTTGGTTATGAAAACTTAGATATGACGACCTTGTTTAATAATCTGTTACAGATTGTCGTTGAGCAAGAGCGTGTCCCTGCTATGCTATTAGACAATGAAAAGTCTAAAAAAGATCGCATTGTAGATGAACTGTTCTCTGAAATTCAAAAGGGCTATACCAGCTATCTTGATGGCAAAGGGAAGTCTGTTGATGAGGTATTTTCAAAATATGGTTCGTGAGTTGCGGATTATGCCCGAAGCAGAGGCTGATTTAGATGAGATTTACCACTATATTTTGAAGCGTTTTTTAGCACCTCAGGCTGCCGAAACCACCATGACCAACATTCGTTTAGCAATGGAGCAGTTTTTAGAAGTGCCAGACCTTGGTATTGATGTGACAGAACGAATAGGGAGACAATTTTCTAAGGACCATACGCTACGGATGACACTTGCTGGGAACTATCTCGTCTTTTACATCGTCAATGACAAAGCAATCGCTGTATTGCGAGTGCTGTATCAAAATCGCAATTGGGTTGAGGTGTTTAGGTAAGGGGGAGCTAAGTAAGGAGAGAAAAATGACTCAATTATTTTTTGGAATAAAAGCGCTAGTACTAAATGATGAAGGAAAGTTTTTGGCAGTACATAAAACAAAACAAGCCTCTCCATTATTGGAAATACCAGGTGGTCGAATGGAATTTGGTGAAACAATTGAAGAAACGCTAATTCGTGAGATGAAAGAAGAAACCAATTTAGTTGTTGCTCCTAAAAAAATTTTGACCACATGGAATTATATGAAGAAGACAGGTGACTTTCAAGTAGCGGGACTTATATACTTGGTAGAAGTAGAAGACTTATCATCTTTAACGTTATCTGAAGAACATGATAGCTGCACCTGGTTAGGTTTTGATGAATTGAATTTATTAGTGCCGCATTTCAAAAACGCTTTGGAAAACATAGAATGTAGTAACTTGTTTTAAATAAAACGAACAGAAAGGAAATGGTTTAGTTAGTTTATCTAACTGAACCCGCCCTAAACACTGTGTCAAAAAGATAAAGTTCTCCTAGATGCAAGCATCGTCGGAGTCTTTCCTATTTTGACGTTGTGTTTTACGGGCTTGGTATTTTAATGATGAACAACTGGAAAGAATTAACCATTACTGTCCATCGTGAGGCAGAGGAAGCTGTTTCAAATTTATTGATTGAGACAGGGAGTCAGGGGGTTGCGATTAGTGACTCGGCGGATTATATTGGTCAAGAGGATCGTTTTGGCGAGCTGTATCCTGAGGTGGAGCAATCTGAGATGATTGCGGTGACGGCTTACTATCCTGATACTATGGATTTGGAGGCGGTCAAGGCTGAGATTGAGGCTAGTCTTGCGGAGTTGCCTGATTACGGTGTGGCGACAGGGGCTGTCCGCATTGACAGTCAGGATTTGGCTGAGGAAGATTGGGCAGAGAATTGGAAGAAATACTATGAGCCTGCTCGTATCACGCGTGACTTGACCATTGTGCCGTCTTGGACGGACTATGAGGCGACAGATGGAGAGAAAATTATTAAGCTAGATCCCGGAATGGCATTTGGTACGGGGACTCACCCAACAACCAAGATGAGCCTTTTTGCTCTTTCGCAGGTGCTTCGTGGTGGGGAGACGGTGATTGATGTGGGAACGGGTTCAGGCGTTCTTTCCATTGCCAGCTCGCTTCTTGGCGCCAAGGAGATTTTCGCCTATGACCTTGATGATGTGGCGGTGCGCGTGGCTCAGGAGAATATTGACATGAACCCAGGGATGGAGAATATCCATGTGGCAGCAGGAGATCTTCTGAAAGGTGTGACGCAAGAAGCTGATGTCATCGTTGCCAACATTTTGGCGGATATTCTGATTCATTTGACCGATGATGCGTACCGTTTGGTCAAGGATGAGGGCTATCTCATCATGTCTGGAATTATTGCCGAAAAACTGGATATGGTCCTCGAAGCGGCTTACAGCGCAGGCTTTTTCCTCGAAACGCATATGATTCAGGGCGAGTGGAACTGTGTGGTCTTTAAGAAAACCGACGATATGTCGGGCGTGATTGGAGGCTAGATGCAGCAGTATTTTGTAAATGGCAAAGCAGAGAAGCTAGTAACCATCGCTGATAAGGATACTATCAAGCACATGTTTCACGTCATGCGTTTGACTGACGGTGATGAGGTGGTTTTGGTCTTTGAAGATGGCGTGAAGCACTTGGCGAAAGTGTCAGACAGCGCCGCCCATCAATTTGAATTGGTAAAAGAGTTAGCTGACAATGTGGAAATGCCAGTCCAAGTGACCATCGCCTCAGGCTTTCCAAAGGGAGACAAGCTAGATTTGGTCACACAAAAAGCAACAGAACTAGGTGTTAGTGCTATCTGGGCTTATCCTGCCGACTGGTCTGTGGTCAAGTGGGATGGCAAAAAATTAGCTAAGAAAGAAGAAAAGCTGGCGAAAATTGCCCTCGGCGCCGCAGAGCAGAGTAAACGCAATCGTGTCCCAAACGTCACTTTGTTTGAGAAAAAGGCAGATTTTTTAGCACAGCTATCAGCTTTTGACAAAACTTTCATTGCCTACGAAGAAACGGCTAAAGCAGGTGAATTATCAGCCTTGGCGCGTGAATTAAAGGCGGTGAAAGAAGGGGACAAACTTCTCTTTATCTTCGGTCCAGAAGGTGGTATCTCACCAAAAGAAATCGAAGCCTTTGAACAAGCTGGTGGTATCAAAGTTGGTTTAGGTCCTCGCATCATGCGAACAGAAACCGCGCCACTCTATGCTTTGTCGGCAGTGAGTTATGCCTTGGAGATGGCGAAATAAGAAACAAAGGCAGGCCGAGTGACCTGTCTTTCATAATTTTTAATACCGTTCGCCATAGTTTTGTTCAATGGTAGCCAGAATGTTTTCAGTTTTTTGATTGCTAGTGTTTAGGATGATGTTGACTAATGGAAATCCTAACTTACGGTTTGTCAGGTATGCTTTCTTTGCCCAGCTATTTATGCGGTTCAGATACTTTTCTTCATTGAAGAGATAGGCTGAGATAAAGGTTTGGGTAAAGTAATAGGTTAACTGGATATCCTTGATATCTTTCCAAGGAATAGTTTGGGTAACTCTAATGGCTGCTGATTGGTCTAAAATGCCATCATCGTTAACAATTAATAAGGGTCTTGGGAAAATAAGGCGTTTGAAAAAGATAACGGCACACTGTAAAGAACACTCCTGATGGTAGTGTGATCGAGCGCAGTAATATAGGTATTTCAGAGGGATTCATCACCCAAATGGTAGTCGCTGCTAATATAAAACTAAGTGAGCCGATGAGGTAGAGAAAGGTTAGGTAGCGTTTGGGGTAAACAATAACAGGTGTCATAGTCTTGCTTTCTAATGGATGGTGAAATGGGCAATCGTCCTCCCGACAAAAATATTAGAGAGGTGTATAGTGTGACATTGAAGTAACTTGAATTATCTTGTTTTATATCTTATCAAATTTCCTTCCCGCTCACGACAAATCGGATATGGGAGTAGTCACGTTCAAGGTCTTTACCTGTCATGAAGGCTTTGCCATCTTTTTTGACTTGTATGAGGTCAATGCCTTGGGCTTGGGCACCCAAGACACAGCCGCAGTAGCATTGGCGGTAGATGTCATATTCAGCACACATTTCCACGGATCGTTTGTAGCCTTGGTTTTTCTTGAAATCACTTGGCAAATACTGGGTGTCGTAGATTTTTTGCACTTCCAGACCGACGGCATTGATGGTCTGGGAGTTTTTATGTGGACTGATGGTCAGCGCACTGCCAAAGTAGTCAAAACCTAGCTCGACAGCCTTGGCTGCAGTTTTGTCTAAGCGGTAATCGTAGCAGACCTTACAACGGTCACCGCCTTCTGGTTCATCCTCAAGACCGTGAACTTTTCGGAAAAATTCGTTTGGTTCATAAGGGGCAGCTAAAAATTGCACCTGTTGACCAGCATTGCTATTAAAATCATTGACAAATTTTTGTGTGACATAGCTTCGGCGTTCGTATTCGATTTTGGGATGAATGTTGGAATTGGCAAAATAAATCGTCACATCACAAAATTGGGTGATGTACTCTAAAGTATAAGTACTACATGGCGCGCAGCAAACATGCATGAGGACACTTGGTCGGGTGTTTTCTGCCTGCCATTTTTTGACCATTTGTTGCATGACTTTATCGTAGTTGACTTTTTGATTAGGATTCATGCGTGAGAGAATCTCTTCAACGTTAATCATCTGGATGCCTTTCATTGGTTCTTATTTTCTAGTCTAACATAGAAAATGGGAAATCGCACAGCTATTTTACAAAAAACACCGCTGAAAATCATTTAGTGTGAGATGTTTTTTTGACTTTTATTATCTATACTTTTTAAGATAGCACCGTACTTTAAGTTTTTAAGTTGACAGTTTTTTAGAAAATGCTATCCTAAGGCTATTAGGAATGAATATGAAAGAAAGAAATGATGATATGGCAACTATCAAAGACGTCGCAAAGCTAGCAGGAGTTTCTGCCTCTACGGCCTCACGTGTACTCCATAATAACAACATGATTAGTGAAGCTACCAAGGCAAAAGTTAGAAAAGCAATGGAGGAGTTAAACTACTCTCCAAACTACTCAGCTCAAAATCTCGTAAAACGTGATTCTAATATGGTAGGAATTGTCTTGCCAGTGCGCGAAAATCAAGAATCGCTTGGTAACAACCCTTTTTTCATGCAAATTATTCAAGGTATTAGTAGTGTCTGTACAGATTATAATTTCATGGTTAGTCTAGCAACAGGGCGTAGTGAAGCAGAATTACTTAAAAATGTTGAAACGCTCATCCGTAGTGGAAACATCCGCCGTCTCATTTTCCTATACGCTAAAAAAGATGACCCTGTTTTTGAAGCGGTTCAAAAAGAGAAAATCCCCTGTGTCGTTGTCGGTCAACCCTATAGCAAGGTTCCTTCATGGATCACCTTCGTGGATAATGACAATCGCAGAGCAGGAGAAGATGCGACCCGTTTTCTGATTGAAAAAGGCTATAAAGACCTCGTTTATACCTATACAGATATGGCAGAGCTAGTACAAGCAAACCGTTTTGAAGGCTATCGATTAGCGATGGAAGAAGCAGGGCTGTCACCTAAATTACTCCATCTTCCAAGGCAAGAAGATGACACTAATCAAGAACAGTTGGCACACTATTTAGCCAAAGAAACCGTTACAGGATTTGTTAGCATTGATGATATGTTGGCTCTTCGCTTACAACGCTTTTTATTCCGCATTGACAAATCACCGAGTGACTATGCTATGATAAGTTTCAATAATTCAATGATGACAGAGCTCGCTAGTCCCTCTCTAACCTCAGTGGATATTTTTCCATACCAATTAGGAGAACTTGCAGCTAAGCAGTTGGTCAGTCCAAACGAAAGCAAAGACCACCTCATTGTCGCACACGAAATCATAGAACGCAACTCTTCAAAAGTCTAATTAAATCTTCTAATTAGGCTTTTTTTGTCAGTTTTAAGTAAGGAAAGAATTAAGAGTTGATGAGCTTAACTTCTGTGAAATATTTTTAGAAAACGCTTTACAAAATAAAAAAGTGTGCTATAATAAGCTTATCAAAACAACGCAAACGTTTGCATCGAAATGCAAACGTTAGCATAGGAGGACTTATGAAAAACTTAAAAGAAAAATTCGGTTTTGAATTTTGGCAAAAGTTCGGTAAGTGTTTAATGGTTGTTATCGCTGTTATGCCTGCTGCTGGCTTGATGGTCAGTATCGGGAACTCAATTCCCCTTATTGCACCAGGTAATGCTGTTTTAGCAACAGTTGGTAATGTTGTTGCACAGATTGGTTGGGCAATTATCGGTAACCTTCACTTGCTCTTTGCTTTAGCCATTGGTGGAAGCTGGGCTAAAGAACGTGCTGGAGGTGCATTTGCTGCTGGTCTTGCCTTTGTCTTGATTAACCGTATTACTGGGGCGATTTATGGCATTTCTAGTGCTATGTTATCTGATTCAGAAGCAGTTGTGACGAGCTTCCTTGGGACTAAAATGGCAGTAGCTAACTATTTTACCAGTGTTCTTGAAGCGCCAGCACTTAACACGGGTGTCTTTGTCGGTATCATTTCAGGTTTTGTGGGTGCGACAGCTTTTAATAAATACTACAACTACCGTAAGCTACCTGATGTGCTCTCTTTCTTTAACGGTAAACGTTTCGTACCATTTATTGTTATTTGGCGCTCAGTATTAACAGCTATCGCTCTTGCCTTTATCTGGCCTGTTATCCAATCAGGAATCAATGGTTTTGGTATGTGGATTGCGACTTCCAAGGAATCTGCACCATTCTTTGCCCCGTTTGTTTATGGTACCTTGGAACGTCTTCTTTTACCATTTGGCTTACATCACATGTTGACCATTCCAATGAACTACACAGCTCTTGGTGGTACCTATGATGTTTTAAGCGGTGCTGCTAACGGTACTCAGGTATTTGGACAAGACCCACTCTGGTTGGCTTGGGTAACAGATCTTATTAATTTTAAAGATGCTGGTGATACGGTTGCTTATAGTGATTTGTTTACAGCATTTACTCCAGCTCGCTTTAAAGTTGGTCAAATGATTGGTGCGACTGGTACACTTATGGGTGTGGCTCTTGCTATGTACAAAAACGTTGATGCCGATAAGAAAAAACAATATAAAATGATGTTTATCTCAGCAGCGGCAGCTGTATTCTTGACTGGTGTTACTGAACCACTTGAATTCATGTTCATGTTCGTTGCTATGCCACTTTACGTTGTTTATGCCTTTGTTCAAGGTGCCGCGTTTGCATTTGCCGACCTTGTGAACCTTCGTGTTCACTCATTTGGTAACATTGAACTTTTAACACGTACACCAATGGCGATTAAAGCGGGTTTGGGTGGTGACTTGATTAACTTTGTTTGGGTATCACTTCTTTTTGCAGTGGTAATGTATTTCATTTCCGATATCATGATTCGTAAAATGAAACTTGCAACTGCAGGTCGTCTTGGTAACTATGAAAACGAAGAGGCTTCACAAGATGAAGAATCAGCTACAGTTAATAAAAATTCACAAAGTGTGCAAATCATCAATCTTCTTGGTGGTCGTGGCAACATTGTCGACGTTGATGCATGTATGACACGTCTTCGTGTTACTGTTCAAGATGCGTCTCAGGTTGCGGATGAAGAAGCTTGGAAAAAAGTTGGTGCCCTAGGTCTCTTCTTGAAGGATAATGGTGTTCAAGCGGTTTACGGACCAAAAGCTGATATTTTAAAATCTGATATTCAAGATATTCTAGATTCAGGTGTGACCATTCCGACAACTGAAAAATAAACGTGATTATGAAATAGCTGAGTGATTACCTGCTCAGCTTTTTCCATTATTAACAAATACAGTAGAGTTGATAACGACTAAAGGAGAACTCATGAAATTATTAACCTTAAACACCCATTCTTGGATGGAAGATCATCCAGAAAAGAAATTGGAACAATTGGTGGAGCATATTTTACAGGAAGATTATGACATTGTCTGTCTTCAAGAAATTAACCAGTTGATGACGACTTCACGTGTAGTAGCGCCAGCGGATTATCAAGCCTTGCCTTCTGCGCCAATTTTACATGAGGATCATTATGCTTACCTTTTGACGGGAAAATTGGCACAAAAAGGGAAACGTTACTACTGGTCTTGGGCTTATAATCATATTGGTTATGACCGTTATCATGAGGGGGTTGCCTTACTTAGTAAAACGCCAATTGAAGTTCAGGAACTTTTGGTTTCGGATGTTGATGATGAGACGGATTACCATACAAGGAGAATTCTTTTGGCGACGACAGAGGTCACTGGTAGAGCACTTACGGTAGCAAGCCTTCATTTATCGTGGTTTGGTAAAGGTTTTGAAGGAGAATGGCAAATTATTGAAGACCATTTACAATCACATTCTTACCCAATCATTCTTATGGGGGACTTTAACAACCCTACAGACCAAGAAGGGTATAGCATGATTGTCAATAGTTCCTTAAATGTAGTTGATAGTCATCAGGTAGCAAGCCATGTTTTAGGCAATTATACGATTTTAGCAAATATTGATGGTTGGGAAGGTAATCAGCAAGCTCTAAAAGTTGACCATGCCTTTGTCAGTAAAACGTTAAATGTTGTTTCCTCAAAAGTTATTTTTGACGGTAAAGCGACCCCGATTCTTTCCGATCATTTTGGATTAGACATTGATATAGAATGGAATGAAGTCTCAGAAACTGTATTCACAAGTTGACATTTTTAGTATCTCTACACATAAGGCCGATAGTCAAAAAAATGTGAAGATAAGTTCTAAATGATGAGGGAGCAAATCCCTCTTTTTGTCTTTTATTTTATGGTATAATGATTAAAAATCATTTGAAAGGGGACGAAGATGGAAGTTATTGAAAAAGCACCAGCCAAGATTAATCTTGGATTGGACATTGCTGGGAAACATCCAGATGGTTATCATGAACTATCCATGATTATGGTGAGCGTTGACCTAAATGATTACATCACTTTAAAATTGCTTGAGAGTGATGAGATTAAGATGAGCTCTGATAATCATAAAATGCCCCTTGATGAAAAAAATGATGTTTATAAAGCAGCTCTGCTTTTAAAAGAAAAATATAGCATTACAAAAGGAGTTGACATTACGCTTCAAAAATCAATTCCAATCTGTGCCGGTCTTGGAGGGGGGTCTAGCGATGCTGCAGCAACTATTCGAGGTCTAAATAAACTATGGCATCTTGAGATGAGTAAGGAAGAGATGATTGAGATAGGTTTTCAAATTGGAAGTGATGTTCCTTATTGTCTTGAAGCGGGTTGCTCTTTGGTGACAGGTAAGGGAGAGATTGTGGAACGCCTTGAAACTTCACTTTCTTCTTGGGTTGTTCTTGTCAAGCCTCATTTCGGCATTTCAACACGAACAGTCTTTCCTAAAGTTGATTTAGAAACCATTTCGAGGGTTGATATTTCGTCATTGAAAAAAGCGCTGCTGGCTAAAGACTATGAAGGTATGATAAGCTATATGGGGAATTCTTTGGAAGATGTGACCATAGCGCGTAAGCCTTTTATCCAAAAAATCAAGGATCGCATGCTTAAATGTGGCGCTGATGTCACACTGATGACAGGTTCTGGGCCCACCGTTTTTGCCCTTTGTCCAACAGAAAAGCGTGCTGACCGCATTGTTAATAGCATGAAAGGATTTTGTAAAGAAGTCTATAAAGTTCGCATTTTGCAGGGGTAAATCTTGCTCCTGTCTTTTTATTGTGGTATAATTAACCAGTTAATGAAGCGATAAGGCTTCGCCAATGAAAAAGAATCTAAAAATATGATTTCACCTTGGAGGTTTAAGATGACAGAATTAGCACACCAATTAGATGCCCTAATCAATCGCATTCTCTTAAAAGCAGAAAATCAACATGAATTACTCATTGGTTCTTGTGAAAGTCATGTAAAATTGACCAATACGCAAGAACATATCCTTATGCTGTTATCTCAAGAAAATTTGACAAGTTCTGATCTGGCTAAGAGGCTCAATGTTAGCCAAGCAGCGGTGACTAAGGCCGTTAAAAGTCTAGTCGGAAAAGGAATGCTGGAAACAACTAAAAAAGAAGAAGATGGGCGTAGTCTACATTTGACATTGACCGCTGATGCCACTCCGATTGCGGAAGAGCATAGGCACCACCATGACAAGACAATTTCAGTTTATAATGGTCTTTTAGAGGATTTTTCTGAGGAAGAGCAATTGATTATTAGTCGTTTTATTACGATATTTTCTAAGAGATTGGAGGACTAGATGCGCTATATTACCGTTGAAAATCTGTCGTTTCAATACGATGGAGAGCCTGTTCTAAATGAAGTCGGCTATTATTTAGATAGTGGTGAATTTGTGACTCTAACAGGTGAAAATGGGGCTGCAAAGTCGACCTTAATCAAGGCTACGTTAGGCGTTTTAAAACCTAAGAAGGGGCAAGTGACGATTTCTAAGGTCAATAAAGATGGGAAAAAACTTCGGATTGCCTATTTACCACAACAGATTGCTAGTTTTAATGCAGGCTTTCCAAGTACGGTTTATGAATTTGTACGTTCAGGGCGCTATCCAAGACAAGGTTGGTTTCGCCATCTGACCAAACATGATGAAGAGCACATTAAGGCCAGTCTTGAGGCTGTTGGCATGTGGGAAAATCGTCATAAACGGTTGGGTGCCCTGTCTGGTGGTCAGAAACAACGTGTTGTCATTGCGCGCATGTTCGCCAGCGATCCAGATATTTTCGTACTTGATGAGCCAACAACAGGTATGGATTCTGGAACGGCCCAGACTTTTTATGAACTGATGCACCACTCAGCTCATAAGCATGGAAAATCGGTCCTTATGATTACTCATGATCCAGAAGAAGTTAAAGATTATACTGACCGAAATATCCATTTGGTGAGAAATCATGATCTCCCTTGGCGTTGTTTTAATGTACATGAAGCAGATGAGGAAGGAGGAATACATGCTCACTGATATTTTAGCCTATGACTTTATGCAACGAGCTCTATGGGCAGTGGTTGCTATTTCTATTTTTGCACCGATTTTAGGAACCTTTTTAATTTTGCGTCGGCAAAGTTTGATGTCTGACACCCTCAGTCACGTTTCTTTGACAGGTGTAGCACTAGGAGTGATTAGCGGTGTTAACCCGACTTGGACCACCATTCTTGTGGTCTCGATAGCAGCAGTTATTTTAGAGTATTTACGAACAGTCTACCGCCATTATATGGAGATTTCAACTGCCATTTTGATGTCAATGGGCTTGGCTTTGTCCTTGATTTTAATGAGTAAATCAGACTCTTCCTCAGGAGTTAGCCTTGAGCAATATCTTTTTGGTTCTATTATCACGATTAGTCAAGAGCAAGTGATTGCCCTCTTTGTGATTGCTGGAATCGTACTCTTGCTGACGGCTCTCTTTATCCGTCCCATGTATGTGTTGACTTTCGATGAAGATACAGCTTTTGTGGATGGTTTACCTGTGCGTCTCATGTCAACTCTTTTTAATGTTGTTACAGGGATTGCCATTTCTCTTACCATTCCAGCAGCGGGGGCTCTTTTAGTTTCAACAATTATGGTCCTTCCAGCATCCATTGCCATGCGCCTTGGCAATAATTTCCGTTCTGTGATTGGCTTAGGAATTGTAGTCGGTTTTATCGGAATGGTGTCAGGGATCTTTCTATCGTATTATTGGGAGACACCAGCCAGTGCGACTATTACCATGATTTTTATTATTCTATTCCTTGTAACTAGCTTGGTTAATGCTCTAATAAAAGACTAACTTAAAAACTACTTCGGTGGTTTTTTTTCTTGTGTGGAAAAATAGCAGAGTATAAAATATCAAAACTTTTTACATTTTTTGTAAAACACGCTTGACATTTTATGTAAAGCAAGCTATACTTTTTTTTGTAAAGCGAACTTGACAAAAAGGAGATAATCAAGATGAAAAAACTAACAGAAAAAAAGATCCTATTAGATGCTAAGCTAATGCTATTTGCAATACCAGTTTCTTTAGGGATTTTTCTGTGGCAAGCTATTCAAAGCAATGACTGGATTTTATTTATGGTAATGACAGTTTTATTAGTGCTGGTAGATGGTTATAAAAATACTCGTTTACTATGAGATAAAGCCTATCGTAAGAGATACCTTATTAAAAAGAATGATGAACGTAATACTCAGGTTGAGCATTTAGCTTATCGAAAAATGATGCAAATCCTAATGGTGGGAGGAATCTTTCTTTCTCGAACTGTTTTTGGTTATGTATATGATGAACTAACTGCAGGACAAAGAGGATTATTGCACTAGCTATACTTGGATTTGGCTTAGTTATGTCTGGATTATTTCATGCGATTAAATATTATTATTCGCGTCAACTTTGATAAAAAAGAAAGGAACGTTTAGGTGTAAACGAGGGATTGATATGCTTAGAACCTTAAGGTGTGATTATTATGGAAACTAAAATTCAAGAGCTAAGAAAAGCTCAAAAGCTCAGTCAGGCAGAGTTGGCAGATGAATTAGAAGTCACCAGACAAACAATCATCTCCCTAGAAAAAGGGCGCTACAATGCTTCACTAGAGCTGGCTTATAAAATCGCTAAATTTTTTGGTAAAACAATCGAAGACGTTTTTATATTTGAAGATTAGGAGGAAGCGATGATGAAAAAGAGTGAAGAGTGGTTACCTGTTGGAATAATAATTTTGAGTTTGTATTCTTCAGGTGAGAGTACTCTAGGGATTGGAAAAGTGTTATTACTGGGAACTACAGTAGCAATGACTATTATTGGTCTTGGAAAACAAATAGATAAAAAGAGAAGGCATAATCATGAAAAAATTATTTAAAGAAACTATTATAATGATGGGAATTGTTTTTGGGGCAAGCTATGCTATTAGTGACTATAGACTGATTCAGCGTATTGGGATGATGATAGTAGCGGGTCTTGTTTATTTTATGGGACAAGTAGCCATGAAACAGTTACGTCAAACAAATTAGGAAAGAGTTAATCATGTTAAAACTATTAAATGATATCTTACAAAACTTTGGAAAACAACAGTCCAAAGAGCATTTTAAAAAAGAATTGACTATAAAAGCAAAAATTGGAATGGTACTTAGCTTACTTATATTCCTATCACTTTTTTACTTATCATTAAGCTCTTACACACTAGGATTTTTGATAGGTTTAGCTATTGGAGTCTTAACAGTCAGTTTACGAGTATTTTTTTTAGCCAGAAACGAGAAATCCTTTAATCGCTATTACATTTTCTATTATGATGAGAGAAGTCGTCATATTAGAAATTTAGCAGCGCAACTAACCTATGCCTTGTTAGTGTTATTTGTCATGGTTCTTCTGGTGTTGTTTGCTTTTTGGCAGATAACATTAGACTATTACGTATTGCTAGTTGTTCTATTATTTACCACTTTGTTAGGACAAACAGTGATTAAGGCTATTTTAGACAAATTACTATAATAGTGATGACCTAATCTGGTCATTCAGGGTGAAAAAATGACATTTCAGGATAAAGATAATCAAAAAGGAGTTATCTACCGTATACTGGATACATCAATAAGAGAGATGAAGGGGAAATAAACATGGTGATTAAAGTATCAAACTTAACAAAACATTTTGGATCGCAGGTGGCCCTGGATAAGATTTCGTTTGAGATTGGAGAAGGTCAGATTTTTGGTTTTCTTGGGCCATCAGGGTCAGGAAAGACCACGACCATCAACATCTTAACTGGACAATTACTAGCGACAGAAGGTTCGGCAGAGGTTTTTGGAAAAGCTGCGCAGGATTTGACATCAGAAGACTTGGCAACAATTGGCATTGTCAGTGACACCAGTGGCTTCTATGAAAAGCTGACGCTTTATAAAAATATGCAGGTTTACGCTAAACTTTTCGGCGTGAGCAATAAAGGTGTCGACGGTTTGCTTAAAGCAGTAGGAATTTATGAAGCCAAGGATAAGCCAGCTGAGAAATTGTCAACAGGGATGAAGCAACGCATGCTATTAGCGCGTGCGCTCATCAATCAACCTAAGGTCCTTTTCCTAGACGAACCAACTAGCGGACTTGATCCCTCAACCTCACGTGTTATTCACGAGTTGTTGTTGGATTTAAAAGCGAAAGGAACAACTATCTTTTTAACAACTCATGACATGCATGAAGCAACGCTACTTTGTGACCATTTAGCACTCCTTCACCAAGGAAAACTAGTAGAAACAGGTACCCCATCAAACCTTATTAAGAAATATTATACTGACAAAAAAGTTGTCGTTGCTTATCAAGATGGCAGTACAAAGGAAGTTACTTATGATACTTTATCTACTTTAGAAACATCAACGATTGAAACAATTCACTCATGTGAACCAACTTTAGAAGATGTCTTCATCACATTGACAGGAGGTGCCTTAAATGTTTAAATGCCTATCAGCTCTTATTTGGAGCCGCAAAGAAATTCTCCTTGCTAATAAACAAACAGCAGTCATGCTACTAATGCCTGCAGGCTTTATCGCTCTTTATTCTTTTATGTTTAAGGATATGCCAAACAGTCATGATATGATTTTTGGGATGGTATTACCTATGATTTCAGCGATGATTGGATATGTTTTACCAACTTTAATAGCAGAGGAAGCTGAAAAAAATAATCAGCGTACCCTGATGTTATCAGGTGTTAAAGTTTGGGAATATGTGATAGCTAGTCTCGTTATTCCGTTTGCGACTGTTGTCGTTTATCTAGTAGCTCTGCCTTTTGCATTAAACATTGACTTGTCAAATTGGGTAAACTATCTAGCGGTTTCTATTTTAACCTCTCTGGTAACTATTTTGCTCTATCTAGCAGTAGCTTTAGTCTGTGATACACAGGCAAGAGCTACTATTTCAGCAATGCCTGTAATGATGGCAACGATGCTTTTACCGATGATGGCTATGATGAATGAAGATATGGGAAAATGGATTACCTATACACACATGGGTGCTTATACGAAATGGAATTTACAAGGAGCAGAGTACTCTCTATCAGATAAAAGTTTTTGGTTCTTAATATTATGGTTAGTGGTGTCAGTTGTGCTTGTTTTCTATTTTGCCAAGAAGAAGCATCTCAAAAAATAAATTGACAAAACAACGATAAAGTTGTACTATATCAACAATTCAAGAAAAAGGAAAATGATAATGAAAAAACATGTACTCAGGGGACTTGTATATGGTCTGCTAGCGATTATGACTTATGGTACCAGTCAGTTAGTTCAGCTACCAGCTCTACTTTTTTTGAAAGATAATGGAAATGCTCCTTTAACAGGGCTACAGTTGACAATGAGTTTAGTAATTTATTTTCTTGCTATTGTTGGCGTATTTTTCTTGGCACTTAAATTAAATTTAATTAAGCCTAAAGAAAAATTAAACTGGAAAAAACTTGCTCTATTTCTCTTTGGAGGGGAAGTAGCGATATATGCTGTTAGTATGATTGGAGTTATCATTTCCTTAGCAATGGGGGATGAGATTCTAGCGACTAACCAAGCAGCAATTGAAGAGTTGATAACTCAACTTCCTGCTATTTTGATGTTCGCAATGATTGTACTGGGTGCTCCAATCATGGAAGAAACGATTTGTCGAGGACTTATTCCTCGCATGTTTTCAACAAACTGGCGTTGGTTAGGTTATATCGTTGGAGCGATTTTGTTTGGACTTGCTCACGTACCTAATACTGTCGGCACAGCGGTTCAATATATTGGGATGGGGCTTGTACTATCAGCAGTTGCTTATTTCAGCAAACGGCTAGAATATAGTATGCTGTTACATTTTTTACACAATAGCATAGGATTTTTGATTCTGTTGTTGCAGATTAAATAGTTTAACTATAATCGCTAACGGTATGGTGAATCCGTCTCGTTTCTAGTAATAAAAAAACTTGTAGACGTCAATGTTCTACAAGTTTTTTGCTTTTTCGATGGTTTTGTCAATAGCAGAGCTGGTAGCATGGGTCAGACCCAAACGTTCTAATTCCATCAGCCCAGCGATTGTTGTTCCGCCTGGGCTACAAATCTTGTCAATCAACTCATGAGGACTGTCTGGGCCAGACCAGATAGTCTGAGCTGTTGATTGAACTGTTTGAGCAACGATGTTCAGAGCTAACGATTTTGGGAAACCGTTTTTAACTCCTGCTTTCGCCAAAGCTTCAATAAATAAGGCGATGTAGGCAGGGCTAGACCCTGCCAAGGCTGTAAAGGTATCAAAATCTTTCTCTGCAATCTCAAAGGTAGTTCCAAAACTATTGCAGATTTCCTTAGTTAAATCAAGTAAATCTGGGGTTACTTTGTCATTAGTAGAGATGGCTGTGGTACTTGCAAGTAACTGAGCATTGATATTAGGCATGATACGAATGAGGGGAAGCTCTGGATTTGTTAATTGTCCCAAACGATCTAGTGTGATACCAGCTGCCATTGAGATGACAGGTTGTTTAAAGGTTAGTGGTGACAAGACAGCCTCAAAGAGCTGAGGTTTAATTCCTAAAATGATTAAGTCTGATTGATCAATCAAATCTTGGTGTGACTGGGCAAAAGAAACATTGAGCTGCTCTGCGATTTCTTGAGAACGTGCTAAAGAAGCACCCGAAATAATCAGGTCATGCTCAGTGGTCTTTAAGCCTGTGATAATCGCGCTAGCCATTTTGCCAACGCCAATGAATCCTATTCTCATTTGTAACCTCGGATAGTATCAACAGTTGAACGGTCAAGGCGTTTTACGATGGCTTGTAAGAAAGCTTGTGCTTCTAAGAAATCATCCATAGCATAGAGGGTTTGGTGGCTATGAATGTAACGGGCGCAGACACCGATGGTTGTTGATGGGACACCACCGTTTTTAAGGTGAGCAGCACCAGCATCAGTTCCTCCTTTACCGCAGTAATATTGGAATTTAACACCAGCTTCTTCAGCAGTTGTGAGCAAGAAGTCTTTCATGTCCTTGAGCATAATGTGACCTGGGTCATAGAAACGAAGAAGAGTGCCGTCACCGATTTTCCCTTGGTCCCCATAGATGTCCCCAGCAGGTGAGCAGTCAACTGCAAAGAAGAGCTCTGGATCAAATTTAGTCGTTGAAACATGAGCCCCACGAAGACCAACTTCTTCTTGCACGTTAGCGCCAGCGATAAGGGTATTTGGTAACTCTTGACCTTTTAAGTGTTCTAACAACTCTGTTACCATAAGGACACCGTAGCGGTTATCCCAGGCTTTAGAAATGATATTTTTCTTGTTAGCGGTTAAGATGGTCTCAGACTCTGGGATAATAATGTCTCCTGGGCGTACGCCAAAGCTTTCTGCCTCAGTTTTATCAGCAAAACCAGCATCAAAGATAATATCACTAACGCGAGGCATGCTAGGGGCGCCGCCATTGCCACGCATCAAGTGTGGTGGAACAGATCCAGAAATGACAGGAAGTCGGTCACCCTTTTGTGTGTGGAGAACAAAGCGCTGTGAGCTAACAACGAGTGGATTCCACCCACCGATTTCGACCACGCGGAAAGTCCCATCAGCCTTGATATCACTAATCATAAAGCCAACTTCATCCATGTGAGCAGCTACCATAATACGAGGGGCGTTTTCAGCTTGGTTATGTTTGATGCCGAAGATACCCCCTAGGCCATCTGTTTCGACTTCATCAACAAGTGGGGTGATTTTTTGGCGCATAAAGTTGCGGACATCGTGTTCAAAGCCAGCAACACCATGCAACTCAGTAACTTCTTTGATTTTTGAAAATAAATGATTCATTTCGGTCTCCTTAAACTGAATAGCTATGTTTTATTTTATCACTCTATGTTAACTTTGTCAGTTTTTTATCAAGGAAATGGATGACTTTTCTTTCTTCTTTTAAGACAAAAATACTTCTTTTGTGTTAAAATAAAGGTTATGAAGAAAAATCGATTTGCCTTCCTAGCAGGTATCTTAGGGCTAGGTGGTCTTGCAGCTGCTGGGGTAGTTGCTCGCCAAAAGCAGTTAGAGAAAGAGCGCCAGCAAATCCTTACGGAAGTGCGAGAATTTTTTGTGCCTTTTGGAACGATTTCGGTTGTTTATGTCAATGATTTTGAATCCATCAGACGTTTGGTGACTGGTGGTGTGGTATTTGAAGATGGTGTAACCTTTTATTTTAGTTATGACCATGGTGATATCAATTATCGCCTAGAGGAGGAGTTAGATAAATGATTATTCCTAAAACGATTGAAGAATTGGCAACTTTTGTTGAGGGAGCTGATAAAACAGTTTTCTTTTTCACGGCAGACTGGTGTCCAGATTGTCAATTTATTTACCCAGCTATGACAGAAATTGAGTCAAAATTCCCTGAGATGACCTTTGTTCGAGTGGATAGGGATGAGCATTTGGAACTCGCTCAGACTTGGAATATTTTTGGCATTCCAAGCTTTGTTGTGACACAGAATGGTGAAGAGCTAGGTCGTTTGGTTAATAAACTGAGAAAAAGTAAAGAAGAAATTATCAGTTTTTTAGAAAAACTCTAAAAATGTGTTCGGACGGCAGATACTTTCATTTAGCTAATAGACTAGGTATGGAAATTTCTCAATTTAAATCTAAACTTTTGATTATTAGAATGGTGACAAATAGTTCAAAGTTGTTTTCACCGTGTCGAAATATTCTATAAGGATGTTTTGGGTTGTGATTGCTTGGTAAAATATTTTTAGGGAATTTGCTTGTGTTTGATATTGCTCAATAAGTATTGTTTGATCACTCTGAATGGTTGATTTGAAAAAACGATGTAGACAAATTTGGTGAGAGCTTTTTGGCAATCTTGAGGTTTTGAATGAGTTTGCGAGTTGTTTAGTATAAGTCACTGGAAGAGATAAATAAAAAAGATTAAAAGAATAAAAATTATAGTTAAGGAAATATAATGATTTTTGCATATAACAAAGACCAAGTGGGAGATACTCTCCTTGTTATTTTACAGGATACCAAAGATATAAAACGTGATGTGGAACGTAGAGGTAAGGTAGCCCGTGTTTATGATTTAGCAAGTGGCAAAACGCTTGCTTGGAATATTTTTGAAGTATCAAGTTTGATTGCTATTGAAGGAAATGGTCAGGTTATCTTATCAGATGATGATGTTGCTATTTTAAATCAAGAACTTGCTAAAGAAGGCTTTACAGAAGAACTTGTTAATGATAAAGGCCCATTTTTTGTAGTTGGTCAAATTGTTGAGATGGTGGCACATCCAGATAGTGATCATCTAAACATTTGCCACGTTGAGGTAGCTTCTGATAAGACGGTCCAAATCGTGGCAGGTGCCCCTAATGCGGCTATCGGATTAAAAACTATAGTTGCCTTGCCTGGTGCTATGATGCCTAGCGGCAGCCTTATTTTCCCAGGGAAACTTCGTGGTGAAGATAGTTATGGCATGATGTGTAGTCCTGGTGAGCTTGCTTTGCCCAACGCCCCACAAGTGCGTGGAATCATTGAATTAGACGATTCAGCGGTAATTGGTGAACCGCTAGACGTCAAAAAGCATTGGAAAGCCTAAAAACAGTTAAAAATCCGCGAAAAACCTCTATTCTAGGGGTTTTAGCTTTTTCTGAAATATGATATAATGGAAAAAATGTAGAACTTGGAGTCTTATCGTGAAAAAAAGCTATCGCGTCAAGCGTGAGAAAGACTTTAAGCTAGTTTTTCAAAAGGGTACAAGCGTAGCTAATCGAAAATTTGTAGTTTATAGTCTTCCAAAGGACCAACCTCACTTTAGAGTAGGTCTCTCAGTCAGTAAGAAATTGGGCAATGCGGTAGTCAGAAATCGTGTGAAACGTCGGCTCCGCCATTTGGTCAAAGATCTATCGCCTCACCTTGTGACGACAGACTTTGTTATTATTGCTCGTAAGGGAGTAGAAAGCCTTACTTATCAAGAAATGAAAAGTAATTTAATTCATGTCTTAAAGTTGGGGAAACTTTATAGTGAGGAAGAGGGGTTCACTTCTTCCAAAATATTTGTAGATAAAGTGTGATTTTCTACGTTTTATGCGGTTATCAGGAAGGAATTAAGGGTGAACAAAAAACTAAAAGTAAGTGGACTTTTTTTATTTGGTGGTTTGGTGCTGTCAGCCTGTGGTCGTGCACAAGCAATGACGCCAATTACGGCAGAAAGCACAGGTTTTTGGGCTAAATTAGTGTATCTTTTTGCACAAGCTATTGATGGATTGTCGTTTGGAAATGTTGGTATTGGGATTGTTCTCTTCACACTCTTGATTCGAACGATATTACTTCCTCTTTATAATATGCAAATCAAATCAAGTCGTAAGATGCAGGATTTGCAACCTAAGCTACGAGAATTACAAAAACAATATCCTAATAAAGATACTGAGAGCCGTTTAGCTTTGACAGAAGCTACCAATGCTCTGTATAAAAAAGAAGGTGTCAATCCTTATACAAGCATGTGGCCGATTCTAATTCAGCTACCTGTCATGATCGCTCTTTACCAAGCCTTGCTACGTGTTGATTTTCTTAAAGAAGGATCATTCCTTTGGTTTAAACTGGCACAACCAGATCCATTCTTTATTCTTCCGATATTAGCAGCTGGATTTACTTTCCTATCGACTTGGTTGACTAACAAGGGGGCACGTGAAAAAAATATTGCATTAACGCTTATGTCTGTTGTAGCTCCGTTAATGATTTTAATGGTTTCTTTTAACATTGCAAGTGGGGTGTCCTTGTATTGGACAGTGTCAAATGCTTATCAAGTGGTTCAGACTTTAATTTTTAACAACCCGTTCAAACTTATTGCAGAGCGGGAGCAATTGGCGCAAGCCGAAAAAGAAAAAGAAGCAAGGATACGTCGCGCTAAAAAGAAAGCACAGCGACGCAAATAAGGAGAAATTATGGCTATTTTTACAGGAAAAACGGTAGAGGATGCTATTGAAGCTGGGTTACGTGAACTTGGCTTACCACGTATGAAGGCACATATCCGTGTCGTTTCACGAGAGAAAAAAGGCTTTCTTGGTTTTTGGAAAAAGCCTGCGCAGGTTGAAATTGAAAATATTGATGAAAAAACTGCACATAAGGCAGATCAAAAGGCTGTTAAGGGAGTTCCAGACAATATTAACCAACAAAATGCTCCTGTGACAACTAGTCTTGAAGACACCATTGAACTGAGTAAGGTAACAACTCTTATCAAGGAAATGGAGGCCCGTGGTGAACTTGAGGTTGATCAAGAGGTCAAAGAGCAATTTTTGAATAACAAAAAATCTCCGCAAACTATTTTGGAAGAAACCGGACATTTTGAAGTTCTCAAAGAATTACAAAATAACGAGCCAAATGAAGAGATTGAACCTAAATCTAAATTCGACTCAGAAGAAAAACAAGAGTCAGCGAAAGAAGATGACTTCCAAGTCTTTGTGTCAAGTGAATTTAGTCAAAATGAATCAGAAGAATTTCCTTCAGAAGATATTGAGGTTGCCGCAAAGGAAGTGGCAACTTACATTGAAAAAATCATTTATGAAATGGACGTAGAAGCAACGCTTGATGTTAGTACTAACCGCCGTCAAATCACCATTCAGATTGAAACACCTGAAGCTGGTCGTGTGATTGGCTACCACGGAAAAGTTCTTAAATCACTGCAATTATTAGCTCAAAATTTCTTGCACGATCGTTATTCACGCTATTTTTCAGTAGTTCTCAATGTTCATGATTATGTTGAACATCGTACAGAAATTGTGATTGACTTTACCAAAAAAATGGCGAAGCGTGTCTTGGAAACTGGACATGATTATGTGATGGATCCAATGAGTAATAGCGAACGCAAAATTGTGCATAAAACTGTTGGAAAGATTGAAGGGGTTGAAAGCTATTCTGAAGGTGATGACCCTAATCGCTATGTTGTGATTAGTAAACTTCGTTAAATATATAGTGTTAAGCCAGTTGATTCTGGCTTTTTTGCTACGTCTGAAGAATGATTTTTCAACCCTAAATTAATCCGTTAAGACAGGAATAAAATAGCTGTGGTATAATACCAGTATGACATTTTTAGAATTATTGAAGAAAAAATTCTTTCCAACCCAGTATCGAAAAGAACAGCAAGAGTTTGTTGATAATATAAGTTCTGATGAGAGTGACCTTTGCGTTACGGTAGAAGAAAAACGAGTGGATGTCTCTAGACAAGAAGAATACATTTCACGGTATCAGCGTAGCCGCAATCATCATCAGAAAGAAGAAAAGAGACCTGAAATTTTAAAAAAAGCTGATAAATTAAAGCTAAATCCTAAAAATCCTCTCCGTCAGTTTTGGCGTCGTTACCATTTAGGTAAGCTTGTCTTGATTGTTACGACAGGATGCGTTTTGCTAGTCAGTGGCTATCTCTTTTATTTAGCTAAGACTGCAAAGGTTTCTGATTTGCAAGAAGCCTTGAAGGCAACAACTGTTATTTATGACCGTAATGATGAGTATGCAGGATCTTTGACTGGACAAAAAGGAACTTACGTTGAACTAGATGCGATTTCCGATGATTTGGAACATGCGGTGCTAGCAACTGAGGATAGGACCTTTTATGAAAATAAAGGCATAAATTTTAAACGTACGATTTTAGCAGTGCTGACGCTTGGGAAATCAGGCGGAGGTTCCACAATCACACAACAACTGGCTAAAAATGCTTACCTAACACAGGATCAGACCATTAAACGTAAGGCACGCGAGTTTTTTCTTGCTTTGGAATTGACTAAGAAATATAAAAAAGAAGATATCTTAACCATGTATCTTAATAATGCCTATTTCGGTAACGGGATATGGGGTGTTGAGGATGCAAGCCAAAAATATTTTGGTACAAGTGCGGCAAATCTAGCATTAGATGAAGCGGCTACACTTGCAGGTATGCTAAAAGGTCCAGAGATTTATAATCCCTATTACTCTATTGAGAATGCGACTAATCGTCGGGACACAGTCTTGCAAGGAATGGTAGAGGCTGGGTATATTAGCCAAGAAAGTGCCAATGAAGCGACGACTATTGGTATGGGAAATCGTCTGGCAGATACTTATTCAGGAAAGATGAACGACTATAAATACCCTTCGTATTTTGATGCTGTTATCAGCGAAGCCATCGATACGTATGGATTGAGTGAAAAAGATATTTTAAATAACGGATATAAGATTTATACAGAACTGGATCAAAATTATCAAACTGGAATGCAAAATACCCTGGATGATGATAACTTTATTTATGTTGCTGCTGATGGTGAACCCTCACAGGCTGCTAGTGTGGCACTTGATCCCAAAACGGGAGGAGTTAGAGGGTTAGTTGGGCGTTCTAATAGTACTGAAAATACTCATTTTAGAAGTTTTAACTATGCGACTCAGGGACGTCGTAGTCCAGCTTCGGCAATTAAACCCTTACTAGTGTATGCTCCGGCAATAGCTTCTGGTTGGAGTATTGATGAACCTTTACCAAATACTAAGCGTGATTTTAATGGCTATGCCCCATCTAATTATGGTGGAATTGAAACAGAAGATTTACCTATGTATCAAGCTTTGGCCAATTCATACAATATTCCAGCTGTGTACACCTTAGATCAGATTGGTGTGTCAAAGTCTCTCTCTTATGGCAAAAAATTAGGGTTGAAAATGGAGGGAGTTCCAGAAGAATTAGGAATAGCTCTAGGATCTAGTGTGACAGTAAGTCCGCTAGAAATGGCTCAGGCTTACGCTACTTTTGCCAATGAAGGTGTGATGAATAAGGCACATCTTATTACTCGGATTGAGACGGCTAGCGGTGACAAAGTCAAGGCTTACACCCCTTCTGCTAAACGCGTATTTAGTAAAACTGTTGCTGATAAAATGACAAGTATGATGCTGGGAACATTTACTAATGGTACAGCAACTGCAGCTAATGTTTATGGTTATACGATGGCTGGAAAAACTGGAACAAATGAAGCAAGCTTCAATCCAGATGTTATCAGCGATCAATGGGTTATTGGCTACACACCTGATGTGGTGATTTCTCAGTGGATTGGTTACGATCAGACGGATGAAGGGCACTATATTGTTGATCCTTATAGCAATGCGTCAGCTCTTTTTAGTACCGTTGCTAGCACAGTTTTGCCCTACACTCCTGGGACTGATTTTACGGCAAAAAATGCTTACGTTGCTAATGGGATTGAGGCTGTGTATGATGTCGCGGCGCAGGAAAACCAAGATGAATCACGTAGTATCATTGACGACCTAAGGGATTCTGCTGCTAAGGCTAAAGAAGACTTAGAAAAAGCCTTACAGGATACGTCACTTCAAGAGAATGCTGAAAATATTTGGAATAGCATCGTTGACTATTTTAGATAAGTTGCAAAGACCTTGTTAACGTGGTATAATGACAATTACGGAGGCAGTATGGCACAGAAAAAAGCAAGTTTAGCGTGTGTAGATTGTGGCAGTCGCAACTACTCAATCTCAGTTAGTAGTAATCCCAAGCCGACACGCTTAGAAGTTAAGAAGTTTTGTAAACATTGCAAAGGGTATTCGCTGCACAAAGAAACCCGCTAAAACTTGGTGAAAATAAAAGTAATGTTGGACTGTTCTATACCTACTGAGACTGTCTATTGTTGATTTTCATTAAGTGTTACATTCAGCATGGATTGAAGATTCGTGTATTTTAAATGAGGAGTATAGATATAAATTATGTTTGTCAAAGGAATTTTTCAAGTTTTAAAAGATACAACTTGGCCAACTCGCAAGCAACGTTGGTATGATTTTATCTCAGTTCTTGAATATACCGCATTTTTCACTTTGATTATTTTCTTATTTGACCGTTTGATTTCAGGTGGTCTCTTAAGTTTATTTGATAAATTTTAAAAAAGTCTTTTAAATAAGCAGATGTTAGGGCTCATTTGGTCAAAAGTATGGTATAATCTTACTAAGACCAAAAGCCGCACCATCGGCTTTTTTATATCGTCTTTTCGTTTATTTGGTTAGCTATTTTCAATTTAAAAAGCTAAACTAACAAGTAAAAAGGAGCATAAAATGTTAGATTCATTTGATAAGGGCTGGTTTGTCCTTCAAACTTATTCAGGTTACGAAAACAAGGTAAAAGAGAACCTTTTGCAACGCGCTCAAACTTACGATATGTTGGATAATATCCTACAGGTTATTATTCCGACACAAACCGTTAGTTTTGAGAAAAATGGAACGACAAAAGAGGTTGAAGAAAACCGCTTCCCAGGTTACGTCTTGGTTGAAATGGTAATGACAGATGAAGCTTGGTTTGTTGTTCGTAACACACCAAACGTTACTGGTTTCGTGGGATCGCACGGTAACCGTTCAAAACCGACACCACTGTTGGAAGAAGAAATTCGTGCTATTCTCATTTCAATGGGACAAAAAGTGGATATTATTGATACTAATATTAAAGCCGGTGATGTGGTTCAAATCATTGATGGTGCCTTCATGGGACAAGAAGGTCGTGTGGTTGAAATTGATGGCAATAAAGTGAAATTGATGCTCAGCATGTTTGGTACAGAGACACAGGCAGAAGTGGAACTTTACCAAATTGCTGAATTGTAAGGATATTTGTCTATTATAGCGAAAGTGGTTGAGAATAGTCTCAATCTCTTTTTTTTATTCGTAAATGACGAACAAATTTAAAAAAAGATAAAAATGATAAAAACTTATTGACGGTTTCTTAAGATTCTGTTAGAATACTTTTTGTCTAGAATAAGTATCCAAAAGATGTTTCTAGCAAATATACCCCGAGTAAAAAATGCCTACGGACAGGCAGGGGAATGCCGAAGCGGGAATAGTACAGTAGTGTTCTGCTCCCATTATTGATTGGGTTAGAAACCCAAATTTTACAGTTGATGTTAGGAAATATTTCCTAATTCATATTTATTTTAGTGTGGTGAAAGCACACGTCATCTTGTGAAACGGTCAATAAAGTACGTCATATTTGCACTTGAGAGTAGGAAACATCTAGCCCCAGACACTCATAAAGAAGAAATCAAAACGTGAACAAAAAACGATTGTAGAGCAGGAGTATACCCTGCTCTTTTTGTTTGACAAGAGACAGAAGAATAGGTTGGAAAGGTATTTTCAACCGTGAGAAGATGGTAGGAATGGAGAGACAGTGACAAGAAAAAATCAGCACCATGCCCCCATTTATGATGGGCTGGTGAATTTACGCAAGAAACGCATAGTTCCCTTTGATGTGCCTGGGCACAAACGTGGTCGAGGTAATCCAGAATTAGTGGAGCTCTTAGGCGAAAAATGTGTTGGGATTGATGTCAATTCCATGAAACCCTTGGATAATTTAGGGCACCCAGTGTCAATTATCCGAGAGGCTGAAGAGTTGACGGCGGATGCTTTTGGCGCAGCGCATGCCTTCTTGATGATTGGTGGGACAACCTCATCGGTCCAGGCGATGATTTTAGCGACATGTAAGGCTGGAGATAAGATTATCCTACCACGAAATGTGCACAAGTCTGCGATCAATGCCTTGGTTCTTTGTGGTGCGATTCCGATTTACATTGAGATGAGCGTTAACCCTCAAATTGGAATTGCTCTTGGCTTGGAAAATGACCGAGTGGCACAGGCTATCAAGGAACACCCAGATGCTAAGGCGGTATTAATCAATAATCCAACCTACTATGGCATTTGTTCAGACTTGAAAGGTCTGACAGAGATGGCCCATGCAGCAGGAATGAAAGTGTTGGTTGATGAGGCGCATGGAGCACATTTGCATTTTACAGAGAAGTTGCCGATTTCTGGAATGGATGCTGGCGCTGATATGGCAGCAGTATCTATGCACAAATCAGGCGGTAGCCTAACACAGAGCTCGATTCTTCTGCTTGGACCGGACATGAATGCAGAATATGTCCGTCAGATTATTAACTTAACGCAATCCACATCAGCATCTTACTTGCTCATGTCTAGTCTTGATATCTCACGTCGAAATCTGGCCCTTCGTGGCAAAGAGTCCTTTGAAAAAGTTATTGAAATGTCGGAGTATGCTCGTCGTGAAATTAATGCCATTGGTGGTTACTATGCTTACTCGAAAGAGTTGATTGACGGGGTATCAGTCTATGACTTTGATGTGACTAAGTTGTCCATTTACACACAAGGAATTGGCTTGACTGGTATTGAGGTTTATGACCTCTTGCGTGATGAGTATGATATTCAGATTGAGTTTGGAGATATTGGGAATATCCTAGCCTACATTTCGATTGGAGACCGTATTCAGGATATTGAACGTTTGGTCGGTGCTTTAGCAGATATTAAACGCCTCTATTCACGAGATGGCAAGGACTTGATTACTGGAGAGTATATTCAGCCAGAGGTGGTTATGTCACCTCAAAAAGCTTTCTATGCTAGCCGAGAGAGTGTTAGCCTCAAAGAGGCTATTGGTTCTGTCTGTGGCGAATTTGTCATGTGCTACCCACCAGGGATTCCTATTTTAGCTCCGGGTGAGCGAGTGACACAGGACTTGGTTGATTACATTCAATTTGCTAAGGACAGAGGCTGCTCGCTTCAGGGAACAGAAGATCCAGATGTTAATGTCATCAATATTATCAAGGAGGACTACTAGATGGATATGTGGTTTTCAGAGGTTCACACACCTGATGTGAAATTGTCGCTTCGTACTGCGCAGCAGTTATACTCAGGAAAAAGTGAGTGGCAAGATATTGCGGTATTAGAAACACCTGCTTTTGGGAAGATTTTAGTTTTGAATGGTCATGTCCTTTTCTCGGATGCAGATGACTTTGTTTACAATGAGATGGTTGTTCATGTACCTATGGCAGTGCATCCTAAACCTAAGAAAGTCCTTGTCTTAGGCGGTGGGGACGGTGGTGTGGCGCAGGTTTTGACCATGTACCCAGAGTTGGAGCAGATTGATATTGTAGAACCAGATGAGATGTTGGTTGAGGTCTGTCGCCAGTATTTCCCTGATTTTGCACAGGGCTTGGATGATCCTCGGGTGAATATTTACCACCAAGATGGTCTGCGTTTTTTGAGAAATTGCGAAGCAGAATACGATATTATCATCAACGATGCCACAGATCCATTTGGGCACACAGAAGGACTGTTTACAAAAGAATTTTATGGCAATAGCTACCGCGCTCTGAAAGAAGATGGGATTATGATTTATCAGCATGGAAGTCCCTTCTTTGATGAGGATGAATCGGCTTGTCGTAGCATGCACCGCAAGGCTACCCAGTCTTTCCCAATTAGCCGTGTTTACCAAGCTCATATTCCAACCAGTCCAGCTGGTTACTGGTTGTTTGGCTTTGCGTCTAAAAAATACCATCCTATTGAGGATTTCAAAAAAGACAAGTGGAAAGAGCGCCAGCTTTTTACCGAATATTACACCGCTAACTTACATATCGGGGCCTTTATGTTGCCAAAGTATGTTGAGGAAATTTTAGAAGAGGAAGAAGGAAGAAAATGAGTCGTTTATTAGTTATTGGATGTGGGGGCGTTGCCCAGGTTGCTATCTCAAAAATCTGTCAAGATAGCGAGACCTTTACAGAAATTATGATTGCTAGCCGTACCAAGTCAAAATGTGATGATTTGAAAGCTAAGTTAGAAGGTAAAACCACTACTAAAATTGAAACAGCTGCTCTTGACGCTGATAATGTTGAAGAAGTGATTGCCCTTATCAACAGCTACAAACCAGAAGCAGTCTTGAACGTTGCTTTACCTTACCAAGATTTGACCATCATGGATGCTTGCTTGGCAACTGGAGTGCATTACATTGACACAGCTAACTATGAAGCTGAAAATACGGAAGACCCAGAATGGCGTGCCATTTATGAGAAACGTTGTGAGGAACTTGGTTTCACAGCTTACTTTGACTACTCATGGCAATGGGCTTACCAAGAAAAATTCAAAGAAGCAGGTTTAACAGCTCTACTTGGTTCTGGATTTGACCCAGGTGTGACGAGTGTCTTCTCAGCCTATGCTTTGAAGCACTACTTTGATGAAATTCACTATATCGACATCTTAGATTGTAACGGTGGTGATCACGGCTATCCATTTGCGACAAACTTTAACCCTGAAATTAACCTTCGTGAAGTATCAGCACCAGGTTCTTACTGGGAAGACGGTAAGTGGGTAGAAGTTGAAGCTATGTCAATTAAACGTGAATACGACTTCCCAGAAGTTGGTCAAAAAGACATGTACCTTCTTCACCACGAAGAAATCGAATCTTTGGCTAAAAACATTCCAGGTGTGAAACGCATTCGTTTCTTCATGACCTTTGGTCAAAGCTACCTTACTCACATGAAATGTTTGGAAAATGTTGGTTTGCTTCGTACCGATACCATCAATTTCCAAGGGCAAGAAATCGTGCCAATTCAATTCTTGAAAGCACTTTTGCCAGATCCTGCAAGTCTTGGCCCACGTACGGTTGGTAAGACAAATATCGGCTGTATCTTTACTGGTGTTAAAGATGGTGTTGAAAAAACTATCTATATTTACAATGTTTGTGATCACCAGGAATGTTATGCGGAAGTTGGTTCTCAAGCCATTTCTTACACAACTGGTGTTCCTGCCATGATTGGAACAAAACTAGTTATGGACGGAATTTGGAAACAGCCTGGTGTTTATAACTTGGAAGAATTGGATCCAGACCCATTCATGGAAGCCTTGAATAAATATGGCCTTCCATGGGTAGTGGTTGAAAATCCTCAATTGGTGGACTAATGAGATTGGAACAAGTCCCAACGCCTTCATATGTCATTGATGAAGGGCAGTTGGAAAAGAATTTACAGATTTTAGCGCGTGTTCAGGAGGAAGCAGGCTGTAAAGTTTTATTGGCTCAGAAGGCTTACTCCCTTTATGCGACTTACCCCTTGATTAGCCGTTACCTTTCTGGGACAACAGCCAGTGGGCTCTACGAAGCACGTTTAGGACGTGAAGAATTTCCTGGAGAAGTTCACGTTTTTGCGCCAGCTTTTAAGGACAGTGAGATTGATGAGGTTTTAGAAATCTCAGACCACATCGTTTTTAACTCAGAGCGCCAGTTGCGTAAGCATAGTGATAAATGCAGAGCAGCTAACGTTAGCGTCGGTCTGCGTATCAATCCAGAATGTTCGACACAGGGTGACCATGCCATTTACGATCCTTGTGCCTACGGATCACGCTTTGGGGTGACCATTGCAAACTTTAACCCAGAGGTGATGGATTTGGTGGATGGTCTGCATTTCCATACCCTTTGTGAGCAAAATTCGGATGATTTGGCGACGACCTTGGCAGCTGTTGAAGAAGAATTTGGTCAGTATTTGCATCAGATTAAGTGGCTGAATTTTGGTGGTGGTCACCATGTCACACGTGAGGATTATAATGTCGATTTATTGATTTCTGAAATCAAACGAATTCAAGAAAAGTATGATGTGGACGTTTATATTGAACCAGGAGAAGCTATTGCTCTCAATGCTGGTTATCTGGCGACAGAAGTCTTGGATATCGTTGAAAATGGAATCAATACCTTAGTTTTAGATACTTCTGCGACCTGTCACATGCCAGATGTCCTAGAAATGCCTTATCGCCCGCCACTTCGTGATAGTTTTGAAGCTAATGAAAAGTCATTTACTTATCGCTTGTCTTCAAATACTTGCTTGACAGGCGATATTATCGGTGATTATAGCTTTGAAAAGCCGGTCGAAATCGGCGACCGCCTTTACTTTGAGGATATGGCTATCTATTCCTTTGTGAAAAATAATACCTTCAATGGTATTGGGTTACCAAGTCTTTATCTCATGGATAAGAATGGAGATTGCCGTTTGGTCAAAGCCTTTGGCTACGAAGATTTCAAGGGGAGGTTATCTTAATGACGTCACCGAAACAATTAGGATATCGCATGCCTGCTGAGTATTATCCCCATCAGGGGACTCTAATGATTTGGCCAACAAGACCTGGTTCGTGGGCCTATGATGGCAAAGGGGCTAAAGAAGCCTTTACGCGTATCATGAAGGAAATTGCCAAGAGTGAAAAGGTGTACTTAGTTGTGGATGACGCTCATCGTGAGGAAACAAAATCCTATCTAGGAGATGAGATTACCTACCTTGATATTCCAAGTAATGATGCTTGGGCGCGTGATACGGGACCTACAATTGTTGCTAATGCTCAAGGTGAAAAACTAGCGCTTGATTGGGAATTTAATGCCTGGGGCGGTGATTTTGATGGACTCTATCGGGACTATGAGGAAGACAATTTGTTAGCGTCTGCTGTGGCTCATCATCTGAATATGCCTATTCATAATGCCAAACCTTTTGTGCTTGAAGGCGGAGCTATTCACACAGATGGGCAAGGAACCTTACTGGTAACAGAATCTTGCCTTCTCAGCCCAGGGCGCAATCCTGAATTATCTAAGGAAGAGATTGAAGAGCGCTTAAAAGAACTTTTAGGAATTGAAAAGGTTATCTGGTTACCATATGGCATTTACCAAGATGAGACCAATGAGCATGTGGATAATGTCGCAGCCTTTGTTGGCTCAGCCAAAGTTGTCCTTGCTTGGACAGATGATGAACATGATCCTCAATATGACATGTCATTAGCTAATCTTAAAGTCTTGGAGTCAGAAACAGATGCTAAGGGACGTCCGTTAACGGTTTATAAAATGCACATTCCTGATAAAACTCAAGTCATTGATGAACATGATTTGTTAGGTTATCAATTTGCTGAAGGGGAAGATGAACGGGAATTGGGAGAGCGTCTTGCAGCTAGCTATGTGAATTTTTACATTACCAATGACGCTGTCCTAGTTCCACAATTTAATGATCCTAAAGACAAGATGGCCTGTGAACTTTTACAAGAGTTGTTCCCTTATCGCCGAATTGTTGGAATTCCAGCACGAGATATCTTGCTAGGTGGGGGAAATATTCACTGTATCACCCAGCAAATTCCATTGTAGAGAAAGGAAAATGATGAGACATGTAACCGTTGCTGCCATTCAGATGCAGTGTCAGCTAGAAGTGGTTGAAAATATTAAAACAGCAGAGCGTTTGGTACGCCAAGCGGCTGAACAAGGGGCGCAGATTATTCTCCTACCAGAGCTTTTTGAACGTCCTTATTTCTGTCAAGAACGCCAGTATGAGTATTATCAATACGCGCAATCTGTAGAGGAAAATGCGGCTATTCTCCACTTCAGACCTATCGCAAAAGAGTTGCAGGTGGTTTTACCGATTAGTTTTTATGAGAAAGATGGCAATGTTCTGTATAATTCGATCGCTATTATTGATGCGACTGGTGAGGTGTTAGGAGTTTACCGTAAAACTCATATTCCAGATGATCATTATTACCAAGAGAAGTTTTACTTCACTCCAGGAAATACTGGTTTTAAGGTCTGGGATACACGATATGCTAAGATTGGGATTGGCATTTGTTGGGACCAATGGTTCCCAGAAACAGCGCGTTGCCTTGCCTTAAACGGTGCAGAATTGCTCTTTTACCCAACGGCTATTGGCTCTGAACCAATTTTGGATACAGACAGTAAGGGGCACTGGCAACGCACCATGCAAGGTCATGCCGCAGCCAATATTACACCTGTTATTTCAGCAAACCGCTTTGGTATCGAGCATGTGACGCCATCTGTGGAAAATGGCGGACAGGAATCAAGCTTGAATTTCTATGGTTCATCCTTTATGACAGATGAGACGGGAGTAATGGTGACCGTTGCTGATCGTGAAGGAGAAGCGGTGCTACTAGCAACCTACGACTTGGACAAAAGTGCTAATGAGCGTCTTAACTGGGGGCTTTTCCGTGACCGTCGTCCAGAAATGTATGGCAATATCAGCAATAAATGAGGTTGAGACAAAAATATCTCAACCTTCTCTTTTTTGATAGTAATAACAGATTGGCGCAGTGGTTGATTGGAGGTCTGTAACTGGACCCTTCTTTCATTTTCAAGTGTCCACCTAAAATAGTCCACTGGACTATTTTAGTACTAAGCAATCGTTAGCGGCCATCCTAATCAACTGTGCGGAGGGGGACAACAAAATCGAAATCGTCTTTTTTGACGATTTAACGATTTTTGTCCCACTCTCTTTTGCCCATTTTTTTGGAAATTTTGTTATAATAATCACCAAAACCATGACGGAGGGAACGAAGATGACAGTTGGATTGGTGCTAGAAGGTGGCGGTATGCGTGGGCTTTATACGGCTGGTGTTTTGGATGCGTTTTTAGATGCGGGAATTAAGGTAGATGGGGTTGTAGCTGTTTCTGCTGGTGCACTTTTTGGGGTAAATTTTCTTTCTCAGCAAAAAGGCAGGGCTCTTCGTTATAACAAACGCTTCATCAAAAATAAAAACTATATGGGATTTCGTTCTTGGGTGAAAACAGGCAATGTTGTTAATAAGGATATGGCTTATTATAAAATTCCTATGGAACTAGATAAATTTGACCAGAAAAGATTTGCTCAATCAGGGACTCCTTTTTATGTGGTTGCTACTGATATTGAAACAGGTAAACCAGATTATATTAAAATTGAGAATGTCTTTGAACAGATGGAAGCCCTTCGTGCTAGCTCTGCCTTGCCCCTAGCTAATGAAATTGTCACTTATAAAGGGAAACAGTATTTAGATGGTGGTCTTTCTGATTCGATTCCCATAGATTTTGCGAGAAGTCTAGGTTTTGACAAATTAATTGTGATTTTAACGCAGCCACTTGATTATCGAAAAAAGCCTTCTAGTGGGAGACTTTACAGACTTTTTTATAAAAAATATCCTAAATTTATAGCTGTGGCTTCGAAACGCTATCAGTATTACAATGCTCAGGTTGAGCAGGTTATCAAACTTGAACAAGAAGGACAAGCTTTTGTTGTTCGACCGAAAAACACTCTCAAAATTGGGCGTTTAGAGAAAAATCCTAATAAATTTGATGAGATCTATGGGAAAGGTTTTACTGATGGTCAAGGTCACATAGTGGCATTGCAAACTTATTTAGGGATGATATAAATATGATTATTATCTCTATTGACTAAATTTTCTGAAAAAACACCTTGGAAATGAAGCTTTCAAGTGGTATAATAGAAACAATTTTTATATTGAGTTAAAGGAAGTAGTATGTCATTTATACCAACGAGTGAAAAAATTAATATTGATGAAGTTCGTCAATTATCAAAATTGACAGGTGTAGCTTTAAGTCGAAAAAAGGCACGCGATGAAGAGCTTGCAGCGATTATGCGTGGGGAAGATGACCGTATCTTGTTAGTGATTGGTCCATGTTCGTCTGATAATGAAGAAGCGGTACTTGAGTATGCACATCGATTAGCTAAACTTCAAGAAGAAGTTAAAGACCATATTTTTATGGTGATGCGAGTTTACACAGCGAAACCACGCACCAATGGTGATGGTTACAAAGGTCTTATTCATCAACCAGATGCAGAAGGAGAGCCGAATCTTATTAACGGTATCAAGGCGGTTCGTAATCTTCACTATCGAGTGATTACGGAAACAGGGATGACAACAGCTGATGAGATGCTATATCCTGAAAATCTTCCCTTGGTTGATGACCTTGTTTCTTACATTGCAATTGGAGCACGCTCTGTAGAGGATCAGCAACATCGCTTTGTTGCTTCCGGTATTGATGTTCCAACAGGGATGAAAAATCCTACATCGGGTAATTTAAACATTATGTTTAATGGGATTTATGCAGCTCAAGCTAAGCAGAATTTCTTTTTTAACGGAGAAGAAGTTAAGACATCTGGAAATCCACTTGCCCATGTTATTTTGCGCGGTGCGACTAATGAATATGGTAAAAACATTCCAAACTACTACTATGATAATATCTTAGATACTATTGAGCAGTATAAAAAGATGCAGTTAGAAAATCCATTTATTATCGTTGATACCAACCATGATAATTCTGGAAAACAATATCTTGAACAGGTTCGTATTGTCCGCCAAACTCTCATTAATCGAGATTGGAATGAAACAATTCGTCGGTATGTTAGAGGGTTTATGATTGAATCTTACTTAGAAGATGGTCGTCAAGATAAGTCGGAGGTCTATGGAAAATCCATTACCGATCCATGCCTGGGTTGGGATAAAACAGAAGCCTTAGTCCGTGAGATTTATCAAACATCAAAAAGTCAGTCATTTAACGGTTATGAAAATGAATAGTTAAAAAGAAATAGGAGAAAAAGCTATGGGGATTCATCAAAAATCAGAAACCATTGACATCGCTCAAGTTAAAGAATTATCAAAATTAACGGGTGACTTTCTTCGCAAAAAAGAAAGTCGTGATCGAGAATTAGCAAATATTATTGCGGGAAAAGATGATCGTTTACTGCTGGTTATTGGTCCTTGCTCATCTGATAACGAAGAAGCTGTGCTTGATTATGCGAAACGTTTGTCAGCCCTTCAAGAGAAAGTCAAAGACAAAATCTTTATGGTGATGCGTGTTTACACGGCTAAACCACGCACCAATGGTGATGGCTATAAAGGCTTGATGCACCAGCCAGATACGTCAAAATTGCCAGATTTAATCAATGGTATTGCTGCTGTTCGTAATTTGCACTACCGTGTCATTACTGAGACAGGTTTGACAACAGCAGATGAGATGCTATACCCATCTAACTTCACCTTGGTTGATGATTTGGTGTCTTACCATGCGATTGGAGCACGTTCCGTAGAGGACCAAGAACACCGTTTTGTAGCATCTGGTATTGATGCCCCTGTAGGGATGAAAAATCCAACTTCAGGAAATCTTAATGTCATGTTTAACGGTATCTATGCTGCTCAAAATGCTCAAAACTTCATTTATCACAATGCCGAAGTGGACACAGACGGTAATCCATTGGCTCATGTTATCTTGCGTGGTGCGGTGAATGAGCACGGGGAAAATGTGCCTAACTACTACTATGATATTTTGCTCAAAACCATTGCACAATATGAGAAAATGGGCTTGGCAAATCCGTTTATCGTGATTGATACAAATCATGATAATTCAGGCAAACAATATTTAGAACAAATCCGTATTGTTCGTCAAACCCTTATCAACCGTGATTGGAATGAGAAGATTCGTCAGTATGTTCGTGGTTTCATGATTGAGTCTTACCTCGAAGATGGACGCCAAGACAGCCCAGAAATTTACGGTAAATCTATCACAGACCCATGCCTTGGTTGGGATAAAACAGAGGAACTTATCCAGGAAATCTATGCGACTTTGTCAAAGTAGTGGTATAATAGAAAGAAAGCTAGCTTAGGCTGGTTTTTCTTTTTGGAAAAGGAGAACCTATGATTTACGGACATGGGATTGATTTGCAGGATATTTCTGCTATTCAACGGGCTTATGATAAAAGGCAGAGCTTTGCCCATAAAATTCTTACAGAAAAAGAATTAGAGCTATTTCAGACGCTTAAAGCTCCTCGTACCTATGAATTTTTAGCGGGACGTTGGGCGGCAAAAGAGGCTTTTTCAAAAGCCTTGGGAACTGGGTTGGTTGGCTTATCTTTTCAAGATATTGAAATAATGAAAGACAGTAAGGGAGCACCGATTGTGACAGTCTCGCCTTTTGAGGGGAAAGTCCATTTATCTATCTCTCACAGTGGTTCTTTTGTTCAGGCTAGTGTCATTTTAGAAAGTATTGAGGAAAATGAAAGGAATTGAACCCGAACGGAAAGCTCGGAATTTAGATAAATCGCCTTGTGTGCAAGCACACTACGTTGATTTCCTAAAATTCTAATCGCTTTCTCGGCGTTCTTGGTATCTTATATTATGGTTACAAGTATTCATCGTCCAACTAAGGCGACTGTTGATTTATCAGCTATTACTAGCAATATTGAGACTATAAAAAGCCATCTACCAGAAAATACTCAGCATTTTGCGGTTGTTAAAGCAGATGCTTATGGACATGGAGCAGCTGAAGTTGCCAAACATATTAAGCACCAAGTTGATTATTTTTGTGTTTCAAACCTTGATGAAGGACTTGAATTGCGTCAAGCAGGGATTATCAAACCGATTTTGATTTTGGGTGTTATTATGCCAGAGGAATTACCAGTAACGATTTCACAAAAGATCACGGTCACGGTAGCTAGTTTGGAGTGGTTGGATTTTGCATGTTCCTATGATTTGACAGGACTAAAAGTCCACCTCAAATTGGATACAGGTATGGGGCGTATCGGTTTTCGAAACAGTTCTGATACTAAGCAAGCTCTGCATCGTTTAAGAGAACTAGGTGCTAATGTTGAAGGGGTTTTCACCCACTTTGCGACAGCTGATGAAGCTGATGACAGTTATTTTTTGGAGCAATTACAGAGCTTCAAAACGCATTTGTCTGAACTGGAGCAAGTTCCAGCCCTTGTTCATGCCGGTAACTCTGCGACCAGTCTCTGGCATCACGAAGGGATTTTTAATGCTGTGCGACTAGGGATTGCTATTTATGGACTTAACCCTAGTGGACAAGTTTTAGAATTACCTTATCCAATTAAACCAGCTCTGACACTTTCTTCGCAAATTATCCATGTCAAAAAACTTCCATCTCTGAAAACGATTGGTTATGGTGCCACTTATCAAACTAAGAGCGATGAGTATATCGCTACTGTTCCGATTGGTTATGCGGATGGTTGGACGCGTGATACTCAAAATTTCTATGTTCTAGTTGACGGAAACTATTGTCAAATTGTTGGCCGTATTTCCATGGACCAAATGACCATAAAATTACCAAAATCCTATCCTCTTGGAACAGAAGTTACTCTGATTGGTAAAAATGGTGATGAGGCTATCTCGGCAACTGACATTGCTCAGCATCGTGATACCATCAATTATGAAGTTCTTTGCCTTTTGAGCCAACGTGTGCCACGCCAATATTTGTAATGTTATAGTTTTTAACTATATAAAAACCTTATTTTTAACAATTTGAAATCTATAGCTTCCTGTGGCATAATGGGCATATCTTAAAAATTTAGAAGAGGTAATGAGATATGACATTTAAAAAAATTCTAGGATTAACAACAACTTTGGCAGCCGCAGTGCTTTTGGCAGCCTGTGCTCCATCGTCAGGCAAAGAAGATAAGGCAAGCGATAAGGGTGAAAAATTGACTGTTGGAGTTATGGCCTTTGATGATACGACAGAGCCACTTTGGGATGAAATTTCAGCTTTGGTTAAAAAAGAAGGAGTGACTTTAAACTTTGTACAGTTTACTGATTACACACAACCCAATACTGCTCTTAATAATGGTGAAGTAGATGTCAATGCTTTTCAACACTATGATTTCTTAAATAACTGGAATAAGGAAAATGATGGTGATTTAGTCGCAGCAGCGGATACCCTTCTTAGTCCAATCCATCTCTTCTCAGGAACTGAGGGTAGTAAGGCCAAGTATAAAGATGTCTCTGAATTACCAGAAGGTGCTGTGATTGCAGTACCAAATGATGCGACAAATGAAAGCCGTGCTCTCTATGTTCTTGAAAGTGCTGGTATCATTGATCTTGAAGTGCCTAAAGGCGAGATAGCAACGCTTGATAGTATTGTTAAAAACAGTAAGAATGTCAAGATTAAAGAAGTTGCAGCTGATCAACTTGCAGCCAACTTAGTATCTGTAGATGCAGCTATTATCAATAATGCTTTTGCTCAGTCTGCAGGTATTAACTATGAGACTTCTCTTTACAAAGAAGAAGTAAACGAAGGTTCTAAACAATGGGTTAACATTATCGCGGCTCAAAAAGATTGGGAAAAATCAGACAAGGCTGATGCTATTAAAAAATTGATCTCAGTTTACCAAACAGATGAGATTGCCAAAGTGCTTAATGAAACATCAAAAGGTATTGATATTCCAGCCTGGGAAGGTGCTCCAACATTTAACTAAATTGTCAATAAATATCAGCGTGTGAAAGCACGCTATATTTGTTTTATATGTGTAGTAGGCTTATGCTTAATCAAATTTATAGTGATTTATATTTAAAAACAGAAAAAATTACTTTTTGCTTCTTTCTTAGAAGTGCGGACGCAAGTAACCTCCTATGGAGTTTCATTGCTATTTTTTGAGCTTAGATCTCAAAAAATCCGTTCTTGTCAAGAGTAAACTCTTGATAAGAATACCGCTATAGCGAAAGAAACGTTTTAGCCTCACTTCGTTCGGTTGTCTATCAATGATATTAGAGGTTCTAAAATGCTAATTTTGATTTTGGGTGAATATCAGATTTAAAATAATTAATCATTTAATAATAAAAATAACGAAGCTACCAATGTATGGATACTTAGTAGTTGATTATGATTAAATTATCTGTAATTCCTAGTGCTTCCACTATAATGGAGTGAAAATATCCAGTGGACAGTTTCAGCCTGAGCTTAGAAATTAGAAAGCGCGGGATACTTTGGCTTTCCAAATAGCAGTGAAACTTCTCATGAGGTCACACTACATTAGGATAAGTGCTGATAAAAAAGATTATACTATAGACATCAACATCTAGCCACACAACAGGAAAGGAACGAAAAGATGATAGTTAGTAATGACCAATTGCAGTTGGAAAAATTTTACAATGATGCGACGGCACAGTACTATTTTGATAAATTAAAAGAATTAGTTGCCATTAAAAGTGTTTTTGCGCAAAATGTTGGTTTAGATGATGCTGCTCAATATTTAGTTACACTATTTGAAGAAGCAGGTGCAGATGTGGTTTTAGATGATAGTTTTGAGGCTCCTTTCGTGATGGCGACATTTGCTAGCCAAAAAGCGGATGCAAAGACACTTGTTTTCTACAATCACTATGATGTTCAGCCAGCAGATAGTGACCAAATTTGGACTGCTGCGCCTTTTACTTTGGATGTTCGTGATGGTTATATGTATGGGCGTGGAGTTGATGATGACAAGGGACATATTCTTGCACGTTTGACAGGCGTTCAAAAATATCGTAAAGTAGTGACTGAATTGCCAGTAAATATTATTTTCATCATTGAAGGTGCCGAAGAATCCGCATCGGTTGATTTGGAGAAGTATTTAGAAAAATACCAACCTGAATTATCAAAGGCAGAGCTTTTGGTTTGGGAGCAAGGGATTTTTAATGCTCAAGGTCAGATGGAACTTTCTGGTGGGACAAAGGGGATTGTCACCTTTGATGCAGTTGTTGAAAGTGCAGAGGTTGATATCCATTCAAAATTTGGCGGTGTGATTGATAGTAGTAGTTGGTATTTAATCAATGCCCTATCAAGTCTTCGTACGGCTGATGGACGTATTTTGGTGGACGGCATCTATGATGGTGTGACCCCTCCAACTGCTCGTGAGCTTGATTTAGTACATCAATTTGCCTACATTGAGTCAGAGGATTTACGTGACCTCTATGACTTAAAACTACCGTTTTTGACGGATGATAAAGCAGAGCTTCTGAAGCGTTTATTCTTTGAACCATCATTGACCATACAAGGACTAAGCACTGGTTATCAAGGGCAGGGCGTTAAAACGATTATTCCTTGTCAAGCCTCTGCTAAATTGGAAGTGCGTCTGGTGCCTGGTATGGAACCGCATGATGTATTGGTAAAAATTGAAAAGCAACTGCGAAAAAATGGTTTTGAACAGGTCAAATTGAGCTATACTTTGGGTGAAGAAGGCTACCGTAGTGACATGACTGCGCAAGCCATTTTAAATACCATCGACATTGCTAAAAAATTCTCTCCAAAGGGTGTCGCTGTTCTGCCAACAACAGCTGGAACAGGTCCGATGCACCAAGTTTTTGCAGCGCTTGAAGTACCGATTGTATCTTTTGGTCTAGGAAATCCAAATAGCCGAGACCACGGTGGAGATGAAAATGCAAAATTGGCAGATTATTACACCCATATTGAAATGATTGAGGAGTTAATAAAATCTTATGAGTAAACCCATTATTCAACTAGAACATATTGATATCACGTTTCACCAGAAAAAACGTGTGATTGAAGCGGTTAAGGATGTTTCTGTGACTATTGACAAGGGGCAGATTTATGGTATCGTTGGCTATTCAGGAGCGGGGAAATCAACATTAGTCCGTGTGATTAACCTTCTTCAGGTGCCGACAGCTGGTAAAATTACAGTGGCTGGTGATGTGACTTTTGCAGATAGCAAAGTGCAGTTAAGTCCAGCACAACTACGTTTTAAACGTCAAAAAATTGGGATGATTTTCCAGCATTTTAACTTGATGGCACAAAAAACAGCTCGTCAGAATGTTGCCTTTGCCTTGCGACATTCAGGACTATCCAAGGAAGAACGTTCAGCAAAGGTAGAAGAACTGTTAACCTTGGTGGGCTTGGCTGACCGTGCTGACAATTATCCTGCTCAGCTTTCTGGGGGACAAAAGCAGCGTGTAGCTATTGCGCGTGCCCTTGCTAATGATCCGGAAATTCTAATTTCTGACGAATCAACTTCAGCGTTGGATCCAAAGACAACTAAGCAAATTTTAGCCTTGTTGCAGGAACTTAATCGTAAATTGGGGCTCACCATTGTTATGATTACCCACGAAATGCAAATTGTTAAAGACATTTGTCACCGTGTTGCTGTCATGCAGGATGGTCACTTGATTGAGGAAGGTTCTGTTCTTGACATTTTCTCAAACCCTAAAGAAGCCTTAACTCAAGAATTTATCACAACGGCTACAGGTATTGATGAAGCTATGGTTAAGATTGAAAAGCAAGATATTGTCCAAGATATGGCGCCAAATAGCTTGCTTGCTCAACTTAATTATGCTGGACATGCAACAGATGAGCCTATCTTGAATGAGATTTACAAACGCTTTGAAGTAACAGCTAATATCCTTTATGGAAATATTGAAATTTTAGATGACACACCAGTTGGTGAGCTGATTGTTGTCTTGTCTGGAGAACCAGATTCATTAGCTGCGGCTGAAAATGCTATTGTAGAAGCTGGTGTTGGCTTGACTGTATTGAAAAGAGGTGCGAAATAATGATAAAGTGGATTGAAACGAATCTTCCTCATGTCTATAAAATTGGTTTGGCAGGTGAAAATGGCTGGTTAGCAGCTATTTACACCACGTTTTATATGACTTTTTGGGCATTTATTATTGGTGGGGGTCTTGGACTTTTAACGGGTCTCTTTCTCGTGTTGACAGCGCCGGGTGGTGTTCTTGAAAATAAAGTTGTTTTTCATGTGCTTGATAAGGTCACTTCCGTCTTTCGTGCGGTGCCATTTGTCATCTTATTGGCAGTTATTGTGCCAGTAACCTTGCTGTTGGTTGGTACAAGCCTTGGTCCAACGGCGGCTATTGTCCCGCTATCAGTGGCAACTTTTGCCTTCTTTACACGCCAAGTTCAAGTTGTTTTGGCTGAAGTTGATCGTGGGGTGATTGAGGCTGCGCAAGCATCAGGCGCGACAACCTTTGATATTATCCGTGTTTATCTAGGAGAAGGTTTGCCTGATTTGGTTCGTGTGTCAACGGTGACTTTGATTTCCTTGGTTGGTGAAACAGCAATGGCTGGCGCTATCGGTGGTGGCGGTCTAGGAAATGTTGCTATTGCATATGGTCACGGACGTTCTCACCATGATGTGATATGGGTAGCGACTTTACTCATTCTTTTGATTATTGTTACCATTCAGTTAACAGGAGATTTGCTGACACGCAAAATTAGTCATCGTTAATCATAAAAACGCTAGGAAGCTGTATTTTCCTAGCGTTTTTCAGTTATAGTAGTTTTTCAATTTCAGCAATCAATTTTTCAGGTGTAGTGGTTGGGGCAAAGCGTTTAACCACATGACCTTCGCGGTCAATGAGAAATTTGGTGAAGTTCCATTCAATAACTTTACCCAAGGTTCCTTTTTTCTCAGTTTTTAACCATTGATAAAGAGGGGGAGCAGCTGTGCCATTAACCTCAATCTTAGCAAAACGTGGAAAGGTTGTATTATAATTTAAGCTACAGAAAGTGTTAATTTCCTCTGCGGTCCCTGGGCTTTGCTGTTTGAACTGGTTACACGGAAAATCGAGTACTTCAAAACCTTTGTTCTGAAACTGATCATAGAGCGCCTGTAACCCTTCGTATTGAGGCGTTAAACCACAACCGGTTGCTGTATTAACAACGAGAAGGACCTTGTCGGTGAAGTGGCGGAGCGAAAAGTCAGTCTCATCTTGGGATTTAACTGTGAAATCGTACAGTGTTGTCATAAATGTTCCTCCTTTGGATTCAATGATATCTTAACATTTTAGAATTGAGAGGTCTAATGAGAAGGTCGTGGGATTTTATTATGATATATCATATATTTATTAGAAAATCGAAATCTTTAGTTAGTTGAGTAAGATGTTGAACGTTCTACGATGTTAGAAAATGTGCTCATCAAAAATTACTTTGATATAAGGGAAACAAAGAAAATAGTTCACGAATGAGTCTGATAGATAGGAGTTGGAAAAATATTAGAGTTCAGTAAAAGGCATCAATGACGCTCTTAAAAACGTCGATTCGATGCCTTTTTAGAGTGCTATTTCTGAGAAGAACCTGAGTTTTGAAATTTCCTTTACAATGTATCTTCCTAGTTCTCAAATGCAAATCATCATCTGATCAACGGTATCTCTGAAGAATGAGGTGACGTTATCCAATTTTGTGGCTTATTTTTTAATATCAAATTGATAAATGGTTGTTGTTTGATAAGGGGTGTTGGCCAATAGAACAGGAGCTTCAAATTGAGGTGTATTGATAGCGTTTGGGAAAAATTGTGTTTCCAAGCAGAAACCAGAGCGTTTGGTATAAGTTGCTCCAGGTTTGCCATCTTCTTTTTCAATAAAGTTACCCGAATAGAATTGAACGCCGGGGAGGTCTGTGTAAACTTCCATTTTGATACCTGATTCGTTACCGATAGCTGTTGCAAATGGTTTATTGAGACTTGGTTCTGTAATGATGAGATTATGATCGTAACCACCGGCATATTGAATTTGATCAAAAGCGGCATCAATATCTTGTCCTATCCTTTTTTGAGTTGTAAAATCAAACGGTGTGTTCTCGACTGAAATCATTTCTCCAGTTGGAATTGATTTTGAATCAGAAATAGGAGTGTAGGCGTGGCAGTTTAACTGTAGAAGATGTTCTTCTATAGTTCCACTATTGTGACCGTTGAGGTTAAAATAGCTATGATTTGTAGGGTTAAAAATCGTGTCAGCATCAGATAAGCCATTATAGGTGATAATAAGTTCGTTTTGGTCGGTCAATTGGTAGATAACAACCAAGGTCAAATTGCCAGGATAGCCTTGGTCTGAATCTGGGCTTTTTATTTCTAAAGTCACACTATTTTGTTCTTGGTTGACCTCGATAATGTCCCACAGGCGTAAATGGTAGCCATTTGGCCCGCTGTGAAGGTTGTTTTCGCCTTCATTTTTAGGGAGGTTATAGACTTTATCGTTTAATGTGAAGCTCGCCTGATTAATTCGGTTGGCGCTACGACCAACTGTAGCGCCGAAGTAAGTAGCATTATTAGAAAAATAACGATCAACTGGTTCATAACCTAGAACAATATCTCGTTTTTGATTAAATTGATCGGCAACTTCGAAAGATAGAATAGTTGCACCAAGATTAGTCACTTGGAGCTTACTTCCTAAAGAGTTAGTCATAGAAAAAATGGTGACTGGTTGTTCGTTTGCTAATAAAGTTTCTTGTGAAATCATGATAAATTCTTTCTAGGGGATATAAAAATCAAAATTAATATCTTGAGAATGATTTCCCCAATTCTTCCCAAAGATAGTTAGGCCGCCATATTGGTTTTCGATTTCGTCAACTTCAATTCTAAAGGTTAAAAAATCTTTCTCAATAATTTTGGTATCGTGTAGATTGTGATCGGAAATTTTAATACCATCAATAGAGGTATCGCTTTGATTGATTCTGATATGCTTTAGAAGACCGTATTGGCTAAATTCATCTGGCCACCAATTTGGTGTTAGTTTGCCGCGAACATCAGAAAAATTTCCAGGGATGGTGATGTTTCCAAGGGTGATGCCGTTTAAAATAAACTTCAAAGATGTTGGCCATGTGTTGTTTGAAATAGGGAATTCAGAAGAGACTTCCAAGCTGATATCTAACATCGTAATATCTCTGCCATTTTTTAATGGCTTAGGAATCTTGTATTCTAAAAAACCTTGACTTAGCCAAATAATATCAGCATTTACCCTGTTATGGTTGAGAAAAGATTTAGGGTCGTCAATTTTTCCGATAATCTGCTCTTGGGTTGCTAAACCGCAAGATGGTGAAGAATAGAAATTTACAAAATGACCTATTTTAACCTTTTCACGCATTTTTGATAGATCAGGGAAAATTTTATTGGGAAGATGAACGGTTAAGGTATCTGTTTTTAAGCTGACAAATTTTTCTTTCCATCTATTGTCTTTTCCTTGTTCAATGCTGATTAGTTGAGCGGTTTCTAAAATCTTAAGATGTTTACTGATGCTAGAAGGGCTTAATTGTAATTTTTCACGGAGTTCTGTGATAGGCCTATTTTGGATTTCTAAAAGTTCTAGAAGTTTTACTCTGTCGATGTTAGAAAGTGCATGAAAAATTGCTAAAGAATGCTCATCTGAACTATTAAGCTCTATATCTATAGTGCTCGCCTCCTTATATTCTTTTCTTAATTTTAATACTAAAAACTAAAATTGTCAATTTACAAAAAAAGAAAGTCAAAAAATATTGACAACGCTTTCTTTTGTTATTAAAATAAACTTGTAAATAAAACAATTGTTTCTTTACTAAAAAATAAAACATCGTTTTCTTGTTAAGGAAAATGATAAAGTGAGGCTATTATGAAAAAATCATGGAAATTGTTGGCGGTAACGTTATGTGGAGCTGCGTTATTAGTGGCATGTGGACCAAAAGCATCTGATACTAAATCTAAAGAAGGTGACAAGAGTGGCACAATTACGGTGTGGTCGGCATTTTCTGGACCGGATCTTGAAAATTATCAAAAAACAATAGATGCTTATAATGCTACTAATCCAGCTTACAAAGTTAAGATGGTTCCGATGAAAGCAGATACACTTAAACAAAAATTGACAACAGCTGGTAAATCAGGAACGGGACTTCCTGATATTGCAGAATTAGCTTCAGAACAATTGCCATACTATAAAGATTTAGGATTGCTAGATAGTTGGGATTCGCTGATAAAAGGCTCCGATGTTAGCGCTGAACATTATGTTCCTGCGACATGGGAAATTGGGACGCTTGATGGTAAACAATATGGGGTTCCAGATAAAATGGACACATGGGTGATGTACTATAATCAAGACTTAGTAGATAAGTATGCGCCAGGTTCTCTTGATGATGGCATTGTTACTTATGCAGAAGTTGAGAAAGCGGGAGAAGCAGCTAAAGCTGATGGTATTTATGCAACAAGTAATGACTGGTCGTCTCAGAATTTCATGAATATTTATCTTCAAATGGGTGGAGAATGGCGTGATTCTTCCGGAAAATTTAATATTGATAATGATATTGCTAAGAAGGCTTGGGGAGAGTGGGAAAAACTTTATTCCAAAGGTTATGTTGTTCCAAATGGTGAGGATGCCGTCAAAGCCTTCATGAATGGTAAAGTGATTTTTAATCCTGAGGGAACATGGATGTTGAGTCAATACCAAGGGATTAAAGACTTTAAATGGGGAGAGATGTTAACTCTTCAATGGGATGAGAAAAATCTTATTCAAGCATCTGGAGCAGGACAATTTGCTATTTTTAAAACCAAAGAGAGCAGGTCTAAAAATCTTGAAAAGGGTATGGTTGATTTCTTAGCTTGGTTACAAACTAATCAAGGAGACATTGTGAAATCAGGTGCCAATCCAACAGCATTGGCAATGCTTGAAGATGAAAATTATACCAAATTACCACAATCATTCTTAGTGACAGATGAAAAAGCTCAAAATGCTATTACCATTAACACTGATCCAGGAATGTCACCATTTATGACTGCCTTTGATCCTAAGGGAATGGATATGATTTCTGGTAAGGCGGAACTTGATGCAACATTTAATCAAATTCAACAGACAGTTGCAGCTCAAATCAATGAATAAGATTGCTTAAATATCTTATTTATAATCTGTAAGCAAGTGGCTGAAGTCTTTAAGTGCCACTTGTTTTTATTGTTATAAGAAATGGAGAAACTAATGCGCAAACATTCTTCTAAAAAGCAATTTACGTGGAAAACGTTAGTATTTATTGCTCCTTTTTTAATTATTTTCAGTCTGTTTTTCTTAGCACCAGCCATTTTAGGCTTGTATGTGTCTTTTACAGAGTGGGATATTTACTCAACTCCTCAATGGGTGGGGCTAGAAAATTTTAAAACGTTGTTGTTTGATACAGAATCTATTTGGCATATTCAATTTACAGAAGGTTTTGTACATACTTTCTTATTTGCGGTGATTACTGTACCTTTGTGTATTGTAGTTCCTTTGTTGTTAGCAACATTATTAATGAACAAGCCAAAATTAATGGGATTTTTTCAAGCTGTTCTTTATATGCCAAGTCTTTTTGCTATATCGGCGGTTATGATTATTTGGGCTTTTCTGTTGAGTATTTCCTACGGTCCGCAAAGTCTGCTGGGATTGGAAATCTTCTTTACAGGAGAACAACCTTGGGCTTGGATTGTTTTGGCTCTGGTTACTGTTTGGTGGACGATGGGAGGAAATTTAATTATTTATGTGGCAGCGCTTAATGCTGTTAGTTCCGAAATGATAGAAGCGGCTCAAATTGATGGTGCAAGTCGATTGAGAACATTTTTTAGTATTCAATTACCTAGTATTAGAGATCAATTGTTATTCACGACTGTTATGACTACAATTGCTCAATTAAATGTATATGGTCAGCCTTTGATGCTTACTAATGGTGGTCCGAATGGTTCCACTAGTGTGTTATTGATGTATATTCAGCAAGCTGCTTTTGGGGCAGGTATTCCACAAGCAGGAATGGCTTCTGCAATGGCGATTTTATTAGGTCTGGGAATTATGCTGGTTTCAGTATTTCAGTTTATTGCAGTTAGAAAAATGAATCAATAGGAGTGATGAGATGAAGCAATCAAAAACAGCCCAAAGAATATCATTTATTATTTTAGCAGTTGTGTGTCTTGTTTGGATTTTACCACTAATCTGGGCAGTGTTCACCTCATTTAAATCACAAAATGAAATTGCATCTTCTGGATTTCATCTATTACCAAAAGAGTGGACTTTGTCTAACTATACTACCTTGTTAAATAACAGTGAGGCATCTCCAGTATTTCAATGGTTTACGAATTCGTTGATTATCTCTACAACTTTCATGGTTTTAACTGTATTTGTCACGGCTTTTGCGGCTTATGGGTTTACGAGATTAGAATGGCCAGGAAGAGATTTTATTTTCTCAATTCTACTAGGAAGTATGATGTTTCCGACGGTGATTAATCTAATTCCAAATTTCAAAATTATTAGTAGTTTAGGGTGGTCGAATACTTTCTTAGCAGTTATTATTCCTGGGGTTGCAGGGGTTTATAATCTATTTTTAGTAAGACAGTTTATGAAGGCAATTCCTTTGGGATTGGATGAATCAGCTATGATTGATGGTGCAAATGAGTTTCAAATTTTTTGGTATATTATTTTGCCATTAATTAAGCCAGTGTTGCTTGTAGTAGCGTTATTTAGTTTTACAAATTCGTGGAATGATTTTTTATGGCCATCTATTGTGATGAGTGATGTTTCGCAGATGCCGATAACTCCGGGATTGCAATTATTGCAGGGGCAATATCAAACATTCCCTGGCCTTGCAACTGCGGGGGCAATTCTAGCATTATTGCCTACGTTTTTACTTTATTTGGTTGCTCAAAAATATTTTATGCAATCAATGTCGTTACAAAGTGGGATGAAATAAGGGGGAAATAAATGAAACGTACAGAATATCCACGTCCTCAATTTGTCAGAGAAAAATGGTTAAACTTAAATGGGGAATGGCAATTTGAGTTTGATGACAAAAATGAAGGGCTAGTTAATAATTGGAATGGTTTAAAGGAGATTGAGTTTACTAAGCACATACAGGTTCCTTTTGTTTATCAGTCTGAAGCAAGTGGAATTAACGATCGTAGTGTACACGATGTTGTCTGGTATAAAAAACAGTTTTTCTATCACAAAAATGAAAGGGCAATAGTCTATCTTCATTTTGGTGCGGTAGACTATGAGGCGATGGTATACGTCAATGGTCAATTGGCGGGAACTCATGTTGGCGGAAACACTCCGTTTAAGTTTGATGTTTCTAACTTGCTAGAGGATTCAGGAAATCAAGAAGTTATAGTTAGAGTAACAGACAGACATGATGATGAAGAGATGCCTAGAGGAAAGCAGTTTTGGGAAAAAACATCAAGAGGTATTTGGTATACTAATTCAACGGGTATTTGGCAAACAGTTTGGCTAGAAGAGGTTAATCAAAGCCATATAGATGATTTACGCTATCATATTCGTTATGATGAAGGAATGGTAAATCTTGCAGTCAGGACATTAGGAAGTGTAAAGGGTGAGTCGAAGTTAGTTTATCGTATATCATATCAAGATGAGATAGTTTCACAGGGGGAGCAATTAATAACGTCGGAAGTAACAACAATTGCCGTTGATGTGATACAAGGCCATATTTTTTCAACTAATTTTCATGACGATGGCAGAAGTTGGACACCAGAAAATCCTAATTTATTTGATGTTGAATTAAAGTTAATGCTTGACGATACAGTTATAGATAGGGTAACCTCTTATTTTGGGTTTAGGAAAATTCATACGAAAAACGGTATGGTCTTTTTAAACAACAAACCATTTTATCAAAAATTAGTGTTAGACCAAGGCTATTGGTCAAAAGGTTTGTTAACAGCTCCAAGTGATGACGATTTTATTAAAGATATTGACTTAGCTAAAGCGATGGGCTTTAATGGCTGCCGTAAACATCAAAAAATGGAAGATCCTAGGTTTCTGTATTGGGCAGATGTCAAAGGATTTGTTGTTTGGGGAGAATGTGCGGCGCCTCCTATTTACAGTGAGCGCTCTGTGGCTCGTTTGATGGTAGAATGGACTGAAATTATAAATCGTGATATTAACCATCCATCTATCATCACTTGGGTTCCAATTAATGAAAGCTGGGGAGTTCCTAATATTTCTCATGACAGGATGCAACAACATTTTTCTCAAGCTATGTATCACTATATCCATTCTCTAGATAATTCTCGCTTAGTCATTTCTAATGATGGTTGGGCAGCTACGGAAACAGATATTGTAGCTATCCATAATTATATGCACGGTCAAAACAGTGAAAAAGATAAGTATAACTATTATAGAGAAAGCCTATTTTGCAAGGAGTCTTTAATTAATAATCCTTCGACGGCTTGGCCTATTTTTGCAGATGGTTTTGGTTACCAAGGACAACCTATTTTATTGACTGAATTTGGCGGGATAGCTTATGAAGTTTCTAACCAAGAAGGTTGGGGTTATACAAAAGTTGGCTCAGAGGAAGAATTTTTAGAGGATTATAAACGTATTATGTCAGCTATATATGCTTCAAAAGGACTCTGGGGATATTGTTATACACAACTAACAGATGTTGAACAAGAAATCAATGGTTTATTGACTTATAATCGAGACCCTAAGTGTGATTTAGAAAAAATAAAAAAAATCAATGATGGGTATCATATTCCAAATGTAGAATAGGTAATGCTCATGAAAAAGAGTTTTCTCATTATAGGAGTGTTCATATTGATTTTAGTTGGCTGTACACATTTTAAGGATAAGGAAAAAATATCTGATCAGTTTACGCCTATAATTGATAATAATGGGGCAGACCCTTGGCTGCTCAAAAACGATAATTACTATTATTATACGAAAACCACAGGTAATGATGTCACTTTGTGGAGATCTGAAGAACTCAGTACAGTAGTAGCTGGAGAAAGGAAGGTGATATGGAAATTACCTAGTGAGTTTGAGAGTGCATGGGCTCCAGAGCTGCATTATCTAGATGATCAATGGATTGTTTATGTAGCGCTAAATAAAGGTGGCGAAACTCATCGGATGTATGCTTTGACCAACTCCTCAAAGGATCCTTATCAAGGGGAGTGGAAACTTCAGGCTATAGCAGGTATGACTGAGCACTTTGCTATTGATGGGACTGTTTTAGAAACTAATCAAGGAAGGTATTTTATCTGGTCTGGTTGGGAAGGTTATGAGAACGTTGCTCAAAATTTATACATCGCTCCAATGGAGGGGATTGCTCAGATATCTGGCGAGCGACAGTTGCTGTCTCGACCTGAATTTGAATGGGAAAAAAAGCAGACTCCTTTAATCAATGAGGGACCCGAAATTTTTATTGCTGGAGACACGATTAATCTTGTCTATTCTGCTAGCGGAAGTTGGGATGATGATTACAGTTTAGGGTTGCTAACTCTTAATGTCAAGGATAATCCATTAGATGAGAAAAGATGGTCTAAAGAATCAAAGCCTATTATGGCGAAAACAGATTTTGTTTTTGGACCGGGTCATAATGGATTTGTGAGAGATAAAGAGGGTAAGCCTTGGATTGTATATCATTCGGCAAGATGGTCTCATTCTGGCTGGGAGCGTTCCATTAGAATACAACCACTTTCTCTAAAAGGAGAAAAAATAGATACCATGCTTCCTTTGGCTTCAGAACAGTATCAAAGGTTGCCTAGTGGGGATTTAAAGAGGCAAATCTATTCGGCGATAGAGGCAAAACAATCAGGTGATTTTAAAATGATTGAAGATTCTAAAGGAGAATCTTTGAAAAGTATTGTAGGTTTTGCTAATCGTGAAGATGAGTTAACATTTAATGTGAATGTAAAGAAATCTGGTGATTATATTTTTGCTGTATATGCTAAAACAGTAGATAATTACACCCCTGACAATTTAGTGCCAGTTTTAATGACAGTAGATGGGGAACCATATAGTACATTATTGCCGCCATCTGATGATTATTCTCCTTTATATCAAAAAGTATCACTAAAAAAAGGTGAACATATCGTAACGATTTCATCAGAAGTTGGAGTGGATGAAATAGCGATTAATCGATTAGAAGTGATCGGAGATTGAGGTTGTTAAGTGACATCGCTTGATTTTAGACGATTAGTAAAAATTGTATAGCTAAAACTTTTTGAGATAATATGATGTGTCAATCGTGAAATATAAAAAAGACTGGGAGTCCAGTCTTTTTTAGGATATTTCCTTCTCCAGATCTGCACTATACGCAACAATTTGATCAACGGTATCGCTGAGGAATTGGATAGTATCGCGGAGTGGCTTTTCGGTTGAAATATCAGCGCCGATGATAAGGGCTGAATCAAGTGGTGTCTTGCTACCGCCTGATTTGAGGAAATCAAGCCATTGGTTAGCGCCGTCAGGATTGTTTTTAATATTGAGGTAGCCAGCGGTTGAAATCACGAGACCAGCGGAGTAGGTGTAGCTGTAAAGCCCCATGTAATAGTGGGCTTGACGCATCCAAGTCAATGCGGCATCGTCATCAATTTCGACAGCATCTCCCCAGAACTTGCTAAGGACGTCTTTCATAATGCTGTTAAGTTTTTCAGCACCGAAGGTTCCGCCATTTTCAATCAAGGTATAGACTTCACGTTGGAAAGCTGCCTCAAGCAAATGAGTGATGAAGTTGTGGAAGTAGGTATCTGTCAAACGATGAGCAAGTGCGAAACGTTTTTGACGCGGGTTGTCAAATTGATTTTCGAGATAATCGCTAAGGAGTAATTCGTTCAAGGTTGACGGAGCTTCCACGAAATAGGTTGACATATGGGCATTGTAGAAACTTTGGTTGTTATCTGAGAAGATAAATTGACCAGAGTGCCCGATTTCGTGAATTAAAGTATAAACATCTGACATGCGGCCAGTCCAGCTCATGAGGACGTAAGGGTGCACGCGGTAAGGATCAGCAGCATAACCACCAGAATCCTTGTTTTTATTGGCTGCAAAGTCCACCCAGCGCTCAGATTGGTAGCGAGCCACCTCTTGAGAATACTCTTGACCAAGCGGAGCGACTGATTTCATGACAAGGTCATAAGCATCATCAATAGAGACTTCTGGATTGAGTTCATTGTCAATATCGAGTTTCCAGTCAGCGAAGGTCATTTTTTCAAGACCGTTAACAGCTGCCACATGTTTGAGGTAGCGTTGAGCCACAGGGCCAAATTCATTCATGATAAGGTCAATTTGACGGTCGAACATGGTACGGTCAACTTCTTGTTCGTCCAAGAGGTAATCGAAAACAGAGTCATAACCACGCATATCAGCTAGTAATTTTTCTGATTTTACTTTAGCAAGATAAGCTGCCGCTGCCGCATTTTGATGAGCGCGTAAACCTTTTGAGAACGAACGAAAGGCTTTTTCACGGACCGCAGCATCCTCGTGATTTTGATAGAAGTTTTCGTAAGTCACAAAGCTGTTTTTATAAACCTTACCCTCAACCTCAAAATCGTCCATAGCAAAGTCACCGGCACGCATCTTCGTATAGATGTCATAAGGTGCCCCAAGCACTTCACGGAGGTTACTGATGGCTTTCTCAACTTCAGGAGCTAGCAAGTGGGCCTTTTGGCGTTTGGCCTGACGAATAGCAGAGCTGAAATGAGGGTTTTCTTCTAGTTCATCAAGAACAGCATCATCAGCCTGTGCCAGAGCTGTATCAAAAAAGCTGAGCGCTACACTAGCTTTTGTCATGAAATCATCACCGCTTGCAGCGATTTCTGCGAATTCTTCATTGCTAAAATCAGTAGTCTGAGGCATGAAGGAATAGTTAATGATGTGGCTTTGTTGGATATAAATTTGTTCCAGTTCATAAAGCGCAGCGGTGAAATCATCAGCGGATTTCAAGTTGCCTTCGTAGTTTTTCTTGAATTGGTCAACATCTGCCAAGGCTTTTTCAATAGCTAATAAAAAATCTTCACGGTCTTTGTAAAGGGCTGTTAAGTCCCATAGTTCAGTTTCAGGAAATTCTGAACGTGGTTTGAGTTCCATAAGAGGCTCCATTTCTATTGTTAATATGACTCAGTATAGCAAAAAAGATGGCATTTGTCAGCGGTTTCTTTCAGATCTGCTATTTTCTTAAAAAGTGAACCTCTTCCAGAAAAGATGTTTTTTTAGTGTTCTTTTTTCATGAAAAATAGTAAAATGAAAAGGCAATAAGTGAAAAGGAGCACAAGTATGGTTAAGTTAGAGACACGTAGCCAAGGTACGGTTATTCAGGAAGAAGTGACCATTTTAACCCATTTTTTAGCTGAAACGACTATTCGTATAGCAGGGCAGGAAGTGTTTAATAAAATTGAACGCTTGACGCAATTATCTAAGGAGAAAAATTATCAAGAATTAGAAAAAGAAATTGCGACAATTTCTAATGATGAGATGGAGATGATTGCGCGCTATTTCGCTATTTTACCGCTGTTAATTAATATTTCAGAGGACGTTGATTTAGCTTACGAAGTTAACTACCAAAATAATACCGAACAGGATTATTTAGGAAAACTTTCGACCACAATTGACCAAGTTTCAAAAAGTGCAGACGCTTTCTCTATTTTACAACATGCTAATGTTGTTCCTGTATTGACGGCACACCCAACGCAAGTGCAACGTAAAACAATGTTAGGTTTCACTCAAAAAATCCATGTTTTACTTCGTCGGTACCGTGATGTTCGCATGGGATTACTCAATAAAGATAAATGGATGGATGACCTTCGTCGTCAGATTGATTTAATGATGCAGTCAGACATTATCCGTGAGAAAAAACTCAAGGTCAAAAATGAAATCACCAATGTAACGGAGTATTACCAAAAATCGCTCATTCCTGCCATTACAAATTTGACATCGGAATATCAACGATTAGCTGCTGAACAAGGTCTCCGATTAGAAGCGCCAAAACCAATTACCATGGGCATGTGGATTGGTGGCGATCGTGACGGGAATCCATTTGTAACAGCCGAAACGTTACGATTGTCAGCAGAAACACAGGCAGAAGTGATTCTTACTTATTATTTAGGGAAAATAGCAGAGCTGTATGATTCTTTTGCTTTATCTATTAGCTTGAGTGATGCTTCAGAACAGGTGAAAAGATTAGCAGAACTATCATCTGATGCTTCGATATATCGTGAAAAAGAGCTTTATCGCAAAGCTTTTCATTACATCACAGAAAAATTAACGAATACGAAATTGTATTTAACTGATAATCAAAATCTTAGTCCGCGTTATGATAAGGCTAGTGAATTTGAAGCTGATTTGTTAACGATTAAAGACTCTCTTATTGCTAATAAAGGGGAAAATCTTGTTAAGGGTGATTTGGCAGAAGTTTTAGAAGCTGTTCGTATCTTTGGTTTTTACCTTGCTTCTATTGATCTGCGTCAAGATTCGTCTATCCAAGAAGCCTGTGTTGCAGAGCTTCTGAAATCAGCTAACATAGAAGCGGATTATTCATCTCTATCTGAAGAAGATAAAATAGCTCTGCTATTGACAGAATTAAGAGAAGACCCACGTCTTTTATCAGCTACTCATGTTGAAAAATCAGAACTTCTAGAGAAGGAGCTTGCGATTTATCAGACTGCTCGTGATCTCAAAGATAAATTAGGCGAGGAAGTTATCAAGCAACATATTATTTCGCATACTGAGAGTGTTTCAGATATGTTAGAATTAGCCATTATGCTAAAGGAAGTTGGTTTGATATCGACAGAATCGGCGCGTGTTCAGATTGTCCCTCTCTTTGAAACCATTGAAGATTTGGATGGTGCAGCACAGACCATGACAGACTACCTATCTCTTGATTTGGTTCAAAAATGGGTGGCTAGTAAAGATGGCTATCAAGAAATCATGTTGGGATATTCGGATTCTAATAAAGACGGTGGCTATCTCTCATCTGGCTGGACCCTCTACAAAGCTCAGAATGAACTAACTAAGATAGGTCAAGATAAAGGAGTTAAAATCACCTTCTTCCATGGTCGTGGTGGTACGGTTGGTCGTGGTGGCGGGCCATCTTATGATGCCATTACTTCACAGCCATTTGGTACCATCAAAGACAGAATTCGTTTAACAGAACAAGGGGAAGTGATTGGCAATAAGTATGGTAACAAAGATGCTGCCTATTATAATTTGGAAATGTTAGTGTCTGCAACTTTAGGTCGTATGGTAACGAGTCAAATTGTTGATAGCAATAAAATTGATGGGTACCGTTCTGATATGGATAAGATTGTTTCAGACAGCAATCTTATCTATCGTGACCTCGTCTTTGGCAATCCGCATTTTTACGACTATTTTATGACAGCAAGTCCGATTAAAGAAATTTCAAGCCTTAACATTGGTTCTCGTCCTGCTGCACGTAAAACCATTACTGAAATTTCTGGACTTCGTGCCATTCCTTGGGTCTTTTCATGGTCTCAAAATCGGATCATGTTCCCTGGCTGGTATGGTGTCGGTTCAAGCTTTAAACACTTTATTGAACAAGAAGAAGGTAATCTTGCTAAGCTTCAAGACATGTATCAAAATTGGCCTTTCTTTAAATCTCTCCTATCAAATGTAGATATGGTTTTGTCTAAATCAAATATGAATATTGCCTTCCGTTATGCCCAAATGTGTGACGACGAAGCCGTACGAGATGTTTTCAATGCGATACTTGATGAATGGCAATTAACCAAAAATATCATTTTGCAAATTGAACAGCATGATGATTTGTTGGAAGATTTACCGAATCTTAAAGCGAGTTTAGATTATCGTTTGCCGTACTTTAATGTGCTAAATTATATTCAAATTGAACTAATCAATCGCTTAAGAGCTGGAAAACTCAGTGATAAAGAAGAAAAACTTGTTCACATCACCATCAATGGAATTGCAACAGGTTTGCGAAATTCAGGTTAAAAACTGAGCATAGGTATGAAGAATTTGGGAGAAGTCTCAAACTCTTTCAAGTTCGCAAATGACTTCGAAACATGCTATAATAAAACAGTTGATGACATGTATGAGAAACTAAACAGGGTGGAACTTAAGGTTAATTAGACATAGTGGGATCTTTAAAAATAGGGCATTTAGCTATTCTTATATGTCGAACAAATTTTACATTTTGAATACTTGAGGTATCTTCTAATGAAAATAAACAAGCGGCATCTATTGAATTATTCAATATTTTTGCCTTACTTAGCACTATCGATTTTAGGGTTGATTATTATCTACTCCACTACCAGTGCTAGCCTGGTGCAGAAGGGTGCAAATCCATTTAGTTCAGTTTTGAATCAAACTATATTTTGGTTTTTGAGTTTAATAGCGATTGCATTTATTTATCGTCTAAAACTTGATTTTTTGAAAAAAACAAGTATTGTTTCTTTAGCTATCTGGATTGAGATTGGAATGTTGCTCTACTCACGTTTTTTTACTGAGACAGTTAATGGGGCGCACGGCTGGATTGCAATTACAGTAGGTGAGCGAAGTCTCTTTACTTTCCAACCTGCTGAATACTTGAAAATCTTGATTATTTGGTATTTGGCTCTAACTTTTTCAAAAAGACAAGAAGAAGTTGGTATTTATGATTATCAAGCTTTAACTAGAGGAACCCTTTTTCCAAGGCAGTTTCAAGATTGGCGTTTTTATTCAGCTTTGATGGTTTTCCTAGTAGCCTTTCAGCCAGATCTTGGAAATGCAACAATTATTATTTTAACAGCTATTATCATGTTCTCTGTTAGTGGCATTGGTTTTCGTTGGTTTTCTGGTTTGCTATCTCTAATTGTAGCAGGATCAACCTTGTTACTGGGCTTTATCTCTGTAGTTGGTGTTAATACGGTAGCTAAGGTTCCTGTTTTTGGATATGTGGCCAAGCGTTTTTCAGCATTCTTTAATCCTTTTGAAGATGTTCAAGGCGCAGGACACCAATTGGCAAACTCCTATTATGCTATGAGTAATGGTGGCTGGTTTGGCCGAGGTCTTGGTAATTCTATTGAAAAGCGGGGCTATTTACCAGAATCACAGACGGACTTTGTCTTTTCTATCGTTATTGAAGAATTAGGTTATATCGGTGGGGCGCTCATTTTAGCATTAGTATTTTTCCTCATTTTACGAATTTTATTGGTTGGTATCAAAGCCAAAAATCCATTCAATAGTATGATGGCTCTAGGTGTTGGTGGTATGATTTTAGTCCAAGTTTTTGTCAATATTGGGGGGATATCAGGATTGATTCCATCGACTGGTGTAACTTTTCCGTTTTTATCATTAGGGGGGAACAGTCTTCTTGTCCTCTCTGTAGCGATTGCTTTTGTATTAAATATAGATGCAAATGAAAAACGTGAAGCTATCTATCGTGAACTCGGAGACACCTTATCACGATAATAAAACAGAACTCAGAATGAACTGGGTTCTTTTTATAATTTTTTGCAAAAATATGTAACCCAATTTCTCATCATTCGTTATACTAGTGAAAAAAGAAAAAGTTAGGAGGTGAATAAGTGAAACTTTCAGGTTATGAAACCTATTTAGTCGATGTTGCAGAAGAAATTTGTTTTTATTTGATAAAATCAGGAGCCAAATCAGAGGATGCAAAGGATATAGCACAAGATATTTTAGTCAAAATGCTTGAAAGTGACATCGTACTACCTGCTGACAAGATGCGAGCCTGGCTTTACCGCACAGCCATTCGAACCTATATTGACAAGTATCGACGTGATAAACGCTATCATGAGATTTTGCAAAAGGCTTTTTTTACGGAGGAGACTTTGATAAAGTTCGATGATAAGACCTATGAGCCTCTTTATCAGTGCTTGCTCGGCTTGGACCAAAAGTACCGCCTACCACTTGACCTTTTCTATTTTCAAGACCTGACAGTTAGAGAAATAGCAGAGCTACTTCATCATAGTGTCAGTAAAGTCAAAATCGACCTCATGAGAGGACGAAAAGTGCTCAGACAAAAATTAGAGAAAGAAGGATATACCTATGAAGACTTTATCTAACTTTGAAAAAATTGCAAAGAAAAATAAGCAGAAAAGTTGGGTTAAGATTATTGTTATCAGTACAGTCATTTCTCTGTTGGCTGTTCTAGGTTTAGTTACAACTCTGGAAAAAATGACCAGCCGTACGGGAGTAAATGTTCAAAAGCGCTATCTCAAGCAATCTGAAATTGCCTATCCAAATATTGATTACACGACTTGGGGATATCAAGCCACGTCCCCTTTCTCTGGTACGTTTTACTCTCATCGTACGAAGGATATTGATGGTATCACAGTACCGTTTGAAAAGTACGAAGGTGATTATTTTCTTTTTTTAAGTGATAGCCTTAATCAAGGAGAGAGATTGAAATCTGGTGATAATGGACAATCAGCCTATACTTACGAAACTAGCTATAAGATTCCTCTTTTCTTTGATACAGCACAGCAGAAACAGACAGAGTATAAGGTTACTCAAGATTTGAATGTTGTTCCTGAAATGACTGGAAAAGCGGTAGAAGTAGCAATTACATTTGACAAACCTTACTCTTTAGCAGAGATTGCAGAGAAAATTCCTGAAAACCTCAAACTAAATTGGATTTGGATAGGATCATATGCTCCAATATATTCAGATGGAGATCTTGCTAATCAATTTGGATTTACACCTTACTTTGATGCTAGTTTAAACGCCAAAGAGTCTAGAGCCCTTGAAAAAGAAATTGATACTGCAATGAAAAAAAATCCCGATGCAAATATTTCAGAAATATATGCAAAGTATGATAAAAAAGTAACTCCACTAGAGGGTATGGAAAATAGTTATAGTATCTTTCAAACTAATGTACAAGATTTTCTATCCGAAGGCTATGGTTCCACATCAAGAACTGGAGAGGATGGTAAAGAGTATTCGACAGATCAATTTCTAAAAGATTATTTAGTAGCTAATCCTGATCCAAAAAGCGCTAAATTCGCAGGTGTTATCTTAACTGGTCGTTCTGAGAATTTTGCGCAGTTAAAAGATGTAGACTGGATTTTTGCCTCAAATATCGGACAAAGTGTTGAAATTCAACCTTATCACCACTTAGAAAAGTAAGAAGTAAAAGTGAGATTTTGTGAAAACGCACAAAAAGCTTGCAATTATCTGGTAATTTGATAGAATAGTAAGGTAAAGTTAGACCGTATTGCCTACTGTCTATCTATAAAATATATTTTATTGGAGGCTTTTTCCACAATGGCAAAAGAAAAATACGATCGTAGCAAACCACACGTTAACGTCGGTACAATTGGACACGTTGACCACGGTAAAACTACTCTTACTGCAGCTATCACTACTGTTTTGGCACGTCGCTTGCCATCAGCAGTAAACCAACCAAAAGACTATGCGTCTATCGATGCTGCTCCAGAAGAACGCGAACGCGGTATCACAATCAATACTGCACACGTTGAGTACGAAACTGAAAAACGTCACTACGCTCACATCGACGCTCCAGGACACGCGGACTACGTTAAAAACATGATCACTGGTGCTGCTCAAATGGACGGAGCTATCCTTGTAGTAGCTTCTACAGATGGACCAATGCCACAAACTCGTGAGCACATCCTTCTTTCACGCCAAGTAGGTGTTAAACACCTTATCGTGTTCATGAACAAAATCGACCTTGTTGACGATGAAGAGCTTCTTGAACTCGTTGAAATGGAAATCCGTGACCTTCTTTCAGAATACGATTTCCCAGGTGATGATCTTCCTGTTATCCAAGGTTCAGCTCTTAAAGCCCTTGAAGGTGACGCTAAATACGAAGACATCGTTATGGAATTGATGAACACTGTTGATGAGTACATTCCAGAACCAGTTCGTGACACTGACAAACCACTTCTTCTTCCAGTCGAGGACGTATTCTCAATCACTGGACGTGGTACAGTTGCTTCAGGACGTATCGACCGTGGTACTGTTAAAGTCAACGACGAAATCGAAATCGTTGGTATCAAAGAAGAAACTAAAAAAGCAGTTGTTACTGGTGTTGAAATGTTCCGTAAACAACTTGATGAAGGTCTTGCAGGAGACAACGTAGGTATCCTTCTTCGTGGTGTTCAACGTGACGAAATCGAACGCGGTCAAGTTATCGCTAAACCAGGTTCAATCAACCCACACACTAAATTTAAAGGTGAAGTCTACATCCTTTCTAAAGAAGAAGGTGGACGTCACACTCCATTCTTTAACAACTACCGTCCACAATTCTACTTCCGTACAACTGACGTTACAGGTTCAATCGAACTTCCAGCTGGTACAGAAATGGTAATGCCAGGTGATAACGTGACTATCGACGTTGAGTTGATCCACCCAATCGCCGTAGAACAAGGTACTACATTCTCTATCCGTGAGGGTGGACGTACTGTTGGTTCAGGTATTGTTTCAGAAATCGAAGCTTAAGATATCTTAAGTTCCCAGAATAACAATTATTAAGTCAGACAACTTTTAATTGTAAAAGCCCTAGTTTTGCTAGGGCTTTTTTGCATTGTCAAAAGTGAGAATTGAAATCTGACACTCGTCAAAAAGTAAAAATTGCGTTTAGAATTTTTCTTAAACAATCTGTTCTTATCAAGAAGATTTCCTAGGCTGACTAATTTCCAAGCTTAATCTGGAGCCCTCTACGGAACATTAACATTTCTCTAATAAGGAATAGCTCATAGTGGTAGAAGTGTTTAAATTTTACTAGATTCATTGATTTTAAATGAGCATAAAAATGGATAAAATAAACGTGTATAGAATTAAATGTGCTGAGCTGAGGCAACAGTGATGGATGGATTTTTGAGAGTATAAGAAAAAGCCGCTAGATTACGGCTTTTTGATTATTTACGTTTACGTTGTTTACCAGCGTTGCGATTTGATTTTGTTATAATGGCTTGAGAAGCCTGTGGTGTCACATCACGACGTGTTGATGACGTGTTGATATTTTTAGGTGGGTTGAGTTCGAATTCTTGTTCAACTTGCTTGCGTAATCGTGGTTTGATGATATAAGTTGTAATCAGTTGTTGGAAGATAGAGAAGATACCACCGACAAACCAGTAGAGTCCCACACTTGATGGGAGACCAAATGTAAAGATTGCCATCGTAATTGGCATTGAATACATCATGGTTTTAGATTGTTGACGTTGCTCTTCCGGCATTGCTTGAACAGATAACCAAGATTGAACAAAATATAGGGCAACAATGGTGGCGATTAAGATAAAATCAGGTTTTCCAAGGTTCATCCAGAGGAACTTGCTTTCAGAAATTCCTGGTGTATGTTGTGCTGCAAAGAACATTGCTGAGAAGAAAGGCATTTGAATGAGGAGTGGAAGACAGCCGATACCACCAAACATACTAACCCCATTTGCTTTTTGTGCTGCAAAATAATCAGCCTGTGCAGCCATTTTTTCTTCTTGAGAGAGGTTTGGATCCTGCATACGTTTTTGAAGTGGCTCAAAAATAGGTTTAAGATATGCCATTTTCTCAGACTGATAAGCCGCTTTTCGGCTTTGATAAAGTCCTAGAGGCAGGATGATAAAGCGAACGATAATGGTCACGAGGATGATGCCGAGACCAAAACCGAGTCCCATATTATCGGCGAAAAAGCTGATAAGACTTGCCATTGGTTTACCTAGAAGGTTCCAGATAAGCCCTGTTGGGTTACCTGCCTTATCACGGCTAACACAGCCTGTTAGAAGCAGAAGCATTGATAGAGCCATGCCTGATAGAGCGAGGCGTTTTTGAATTTTTTTCACAGTTTGTATCATTTCCTTTGTTTTATAATCATGTCTTTTTAGTTGTTTTTAAGACGTAACATTACTATTTTACCTTTTTTTAGAATAATTCTCAATCATTCTAAGGCTGTAATTTCAATTTTGGAGCTTTTTTAATTAGCCATGCGAAAATCAGTGAAATCGTCAAAGCACGTCATGGTAACATCCACATAGGTTACCTTTGCCAAACGAGAAGGTCCTTTTCTGATTTCCTGAATAAATTTAGCCATTTTAGCTGAATCATCTGATTGCGCTAATATTTCAACCGTTCCATCGTCGTTATTCCATACTCTGCCATAGATATCACCAATTTCCAAAGCTAGAGCATAGGTTGAGTAGCGAAAACCAACACCTTGAACACGTCCTGATACAATAATTCGTAATTTTTTCATGATTAGAGTGCATTTTCCTTTTTCTTTTATTATAACATGGCAGAGCACTGCTTTATATATAGCTAAAAACTATATTAAATCATAATAAATATATATTTTACAGCTATATAATACTCTGATAAACTAGACTTACTGAAACAAAAGGGGAACTATAATGACTAAAAAATATTTTGAACATATCGGATCATTTTTACGACCGGCTGAATTGGTAGAGGCTCGTGAGGCCTTTGCGGCTGGTAAGATTTCACAAGAAGAATTAACAGCTGTTGAAGACCGTCTGATTACAGAATTGGTTGATAAGCAAGTCGCAGTTGGTCTTGAAAAGGTTACAGATGGTGAGTTCCGTCGTGCTAACTGGCATGTGGATTTCTTCTGGGGCTTTGATGGTATTGAGAAGCTAAACTATGGTGAGGGTTTGCACTTTGTTGGTGTTGAGACAAATGATGATTCCGCTCTTGTAACAGGAAAGATCGGATTCACTAAGGAAAATCATCCCTTTATTAAACATTTCCAATTTTTGAAACAATTGGCTGATGAGCGTGGTGTGGAAGCTAAAATTACCATTCCTTCTCCATCGCAATGCTTGATTGAATTGCAACGCGGTAGCAACCTTCAAAAAGCCCTTGAAGTGTATCCGAACCAAGCTGAGTTAGTGGAAGATTTGGCAGTTGCTTACCGTCAAGCTATTCTTGCCCTATATGAAGAAGGGGCACGCACAATCCAGTTGGATGACTGTAGCTGGGGAATTGTTATGGATGATGACTTCTATCAAAAAATGACCAAAGGTGCTGTACCACAAGAGGTGATTCGTGACAACTTCCTTTATATCAATAACAAGGCGATTGAAAATCTTCCAGAAGATTTGACAATTAATACGCATATTTGCCGTGGTAATTATCAATCAACTCACTTGACTGAAGGACCTTATACTAAAGTGGCTGAAACCTTATTTGGTAAGGAAAATGCTAAATCATATTTCTTGGAGTATGATAATGAGCGTGCAGGTGGTTTTGAACCCTTAGCTGAATTTAAAAATCCTGATAAGGTGGCTGTTCTTGGTCTGATTACGACAAAAAATGGTCAGCTTGAAGACAAGGAACAATTGATTGCTCGTATCAAAGAAGCTAGTCAATATGTGCCGTTAGAACAACTTTGGTTGGCGACGCAGTGTGGTTTTGCCTCAACAGCAGAAGGAAATCTTATCACTGATGAAGATCAATGGAATAAATTAAAACTTGTCAAAGAAGTGCTTGACGAAGTTTGGGGATAAGCAACCAAGAATAACTATAGGAGATGGCTTATGACAAAGAAGTATTTTGAACACGTCGGATCATTTTTACGACCGGCTGAATTGGTAGAGGCTCGTGAGGCTTTTGCAGCTGGTAAGATTTCACAAGAAGAATTAACAGCTGTTGAAGACCGTCTGATTACAGAATTGGTTGATAAACAAGTCGCAGTTGGACTTGAAAAGGTGACTGATGGAGAGTTTCGTCGTGCCTACTGGCACCTTGACTTCTTCTGGGGATTTAACGGTATCGACCATATCCAAGCTGCTCAAGGTTACCAGTTCCATGATGAAGAAACTAAGGCTGACTCTGCTATTATTTCTGGAAAAATCACAGGTGAGAATCACCCATTTGTTGAAGCTTACAAATTTCTCAAGGCTTATGTAGATGAAAAAGGGACAAATGTAGAAGCAAAAACAACCATTCCAGCACCATCTCAATTTTACTTTGAGCTGATTCGTGATGCAGAGCATGTGGAAAAATTAAATGAAATTTATCCAGATTTTGCTGAATTACGTGCAGATATTAAATCTGCCTACCTGCAAGTTATTACGGATTTAGTAGAAGCTGGTTTGAAAACCTTACAAGTTGATGACTGTACTTGGGGTGTCTTGGTGGATGATAATTTCTTAACAGGTTGGGGAGCTTTACAAGGAAAATCAAAAGAAGAGGTTCGTAATGAACTAGCTGAACTTTTCCTTACATTGAATAACGATGTTTATGAAAATGTCCCAGAAGGTCTTTTGGTTAATACGCACGTTTGCCGTGGAAACTACCATTCAACATGGGCATCATCAGGTGGCTACAACCCTATTGCTAAAGAATTATTTGGTGAGGAAGCTGCGAAAACCTATTTCCTTGAATTTGATAATGAGCGTTCAGGCGGTTTTGAGCCATTGTCAGAATTTAAAGATGAAGATAAGGTTGCAGTGCTCGGTCTGATTACTTCTAAATTCCCTGAATTGGAAGATAAGGAAGCTATTATCGCTCGTCTAAAAGAAGCAAGTCAATACATTTCTTTGGAACAACTTTGGATTTCTACGCAATGTGGCTTTGCCTCAACGGAAGAAGGAAATATCTTAACAGATGAAGATCAATGGAAGAAATTAGCCTTAGTTAAAGAAATCATTGATGAGGTTTGGGGATAACCAAGTTAACTAGGTTGCATTTTGTAACCTAGTTTTTTATAATGTCACTATGAAAACTTTCTCAATCAATCGTTTAACTAAGGTTGCCATGATGGCTGCCTTGTGTGTGGTGCTCAGACAGACTTTCTCTGTTTTTCCTAACGTTCAACCCATTACGGCTATTTTTTTAGTATTAGTTCCTGTTTGGGGACTGATTGATGCCATTTTAGTCATGGCCTTGACTATGCTAGTGTCTTCATTTTTGCTTGGCTTGGGACCTTGGGTAGCCTTGCAAATCGTATCATTTGCTATTATGATGTTATTGTGGCGAGTCTATCTGACTTTGGTGACAAGGGGGGGTAAATCTGATATAATAATACTGTTTGTGGAAAGTATAGGAGCTGGATTGGTAGGGATTGGCTATGGGATTGTGATTGACAGCCTATCTGCAGCGATGTTTGGTATGCCTTGGTGGTCTTATGTTGCTGCAGGATTTTTCTTTAACTTAGCACATGCCCTGTCTACCCTCGTTTTCTATCCACTAATAACATCATTTTTTAGGAGATTTTCCCATGAAGAAACTATTATCTAGCCTAGTCTTACTTTTTTCTTTTGTTTTAGTAGCTTGTAGCAATGGCGGAGCAGATAAAGATGACCAAGTAGCTGGAAAGGTACAATTGATTGTCAATTTAGATACTAATAAAATGGACGAACAAGTCACTTTTGAAGAAGGTGATACTGTTATGGATGTTTTAGAAGATAACTATGAAGTTGAAAAAGATAATGGTCTGATTACTTCAATTGATGGCTTAGCTCAAGATGAAGCTAAGAAGATTTACTGGATGTTTAAAGTAAACGATGAAATGGCACCAAAAGGTGCTGAGCAAATCACACTTAATGACGGTGATAAAATTGAATTCTATCAAGAAAAATTTGAATAGATTCTAAAGAGTACTATTTAAGGCACCATTTAAAAAAATTATGATAATAAAAAATCGGAAGGCTATTCCGATTTTTTATTATCATAAATAGCCTAGGTAATCGTACTTTTCAAAGGTCCGATTGTTAGCGACAGCTACCATAATGGTGTTTTCTTTAAGTGGTTGATCAATAGCTAATTCTGTAGATAGAGTGCTCCCTTTTTCGGACCGCATACCAATGAGGTTAAGGTCAAATTTTTTACGGATATTAAGGTCAACGATAGATTTTCCAACCCAGTCTTGAGGAATAAGAAATTCCATGACGGCAATATCATCTTCTAAATGATAGAGTTCTGTAATTTTGTGACGCATAAGAGAGGACGCAAGGTTTCGTCCGCTTTCGCGTTCAGGTGTGATAACACGGTCAGCACCAATTTGATAGAGAACTTCTTCATAAACGTTATTGCTAGCCTTGGCGATAATTTGTTTGATACCAAGCTTTTTGCAGTTCATAAGAGCAAGAACAGAGCTTTCTAGATTAGTTCCAGTAGCGAGGATGACAACATCACATTGGTCGATACCAACTGTCTTTAGAAAATCTAGGTCAGTCATATCTCCAATGATAGCCTTACTGACAAAGTCAGCAACATCCTCTACTAAGTCTGTCTTATTATCAATTGCAATAACTTCTTGTCCAAAAAGACTAAGTTCGTGAGCAATCGCAAAGCCAAAACGGCCAAGGCCTAAAACGCCGAAAATTTTATGTGTCATAATAAATTCTTTCTAAATGGAAGTTAACCTAGACTGATGTCAGCTCTAGGATAGGTTATGGTTGTTTTTTGTTTTTGAGAAAGGCTGAGCAAGACAGTGAGTGGCCCAACACGACCAAGAAACATAAGCAACATGATAATTACTCTGCCCAAGAGACTGAGCTGAGATGTCAAATTCATTGAGACCCCGACAGTTGCTAGAGCACTAGCTGTTTCAAAGAGAAGGGCAAATGGAGATTGGCTAGGTTCTGTGACTAATAACAGGAAGTAACCAATGATAAAAACGCTAAAGAAGAAGACTAAGATTGTTAGAACCTGCTGAATAATCTCTTGAGGAATACGCTTTTTAGAAAAGGTAACGTGTTTATCGCCACGTAATTCAGACTTAAAGAGTAAAACAATTAGAGAGGCGCAGGCGATTTTGATACCTCCAGCGGTTCCTCCGGGTGCCCCACCAATAATCATCTGAATGATAAAAAGAAAATTTGTTGCGGAATGTGCTTGGCTGTAATCGATAGTAGCAAAACCAGCAGTTCTCATTGTTACGGTTTGAAAGAAAGAAACAAGCCCCTGTTGGAAAAAGTTAAGGTTACCGATAGTATTTGGATTGTGATATTCAATAAGCCAAGAAAGTAATGTCCCACCAGTCAATAAAATGAGAGTTGTCAGTAACACCAAACGAGTCTGAATTTTTAATCGGCGCAGAGTGAGCGATAATTTTTTCGGTTTACTTTTAAGGTAGTCCTTTAACCTGTGAACGATATCAATCCAGTTAGCAAAGCCTAGTCCACCGGCGATAATGAGAAAGGCTATCGTCAGATTGACTAAGGGATTTGTTTGAAAATCCATTAAGCTGTTGTTTCCGAGATTGTCAAAGCCAGCATTACAGAAAGCTGAAACTGATAAAAAGATAGCATTGAAAATACCGTTGATGAACCCAAAACGTGGGATGAAATCAATCATTAAAATTCCAGCGCAAGCCATTTCAACAAAAAAAGTAAATTTATAGATAGAGTAGAGAAACTTGTTAAGGTGTCTACTGGATTCACGGCTGAGGGAACTTTGCAGGACAGTTAGGTCGCTAAGGGATAGTTTCCGTCTTAAGGTATAGTAACTAAAGGCGATTAAGGTAATCAATCCTAGTCCCCCAATCTGAATGAGAATCATAGAGAGTATCAATCCAGCATGATTATAAACGTCTGCAATAGGGAAAACAGAGAGTCCTGTTACACAAACCATGGAAACGACCGTAAAGAGATGATCAATATAGGCTGTTTTAGGTGCTGAAGGGAGATGAAAAATGGGGAGAGATAGTAGCACGCTTCCTAGTATGATCACAAAAATAAAACTAAGGCAAAGCTTTTGAGCAGCAGTTAGCTGATTAAAAAAAAATCTCACGAGCAATACTCTTTCTAAATAAGATTAAGAATATGATAACAAAATTTGGGATAAAGGCAAATAGGAAAATGCTTATTGTTGCTTTTTGATTGTAAAGAGGATAAACTAATGTGAGAAAGTGAGAACATATGAAAAAACATGATGCTTTTAACCTTAAAGTGATTGCCATATTGGCTATGTTGATCAATCATATTGGTCATACTTTTGAAGTGATTTGGAATCCACCTGTGTGGACTTTTTTCTATTTATCCGTAGGGTTACTGACTTTTCCGATTATGGCTTATTTGATGGTGGATGGGTTTTACTATACAAGGAATCGTTGGAAATATGCAGGTAGACTAGGATTCTTTAGCTTGTTATCCTTTATTCCCTTTCACTATACTTTTTCATCTCCTCTACCAATGTGGGTCGGAAATAACATCATGTTTACCCTAATGATGGGGGTTCTTATGATGATGGTCTTAGAAAAATGTCGTTCTTTTTGGTGGGAAATTCCTGTCGTTCTAGCTTTTATAACGCTAACACTTTGGTCGGACTGGCAACTTTTTGGAATCCTGATCATCTATGTCTTCTATCGCTTTAGGCAGAGCAATCATAAATTTTGGGTTATTCCATTTGTATCTCTAATTATGGTGCTCTTAAGTTGGAATACCTATGAATCATACTTGCAAGATCTTTGGTTAGGATCGTTAGTAAAGGCGATAATAGTAGCCAATTTAGGTATTTTGTTGGTCATTCCTATATTGTTGTCTTATAATGGGCAACGTGGCTATTCACCAATTTGGGTTAAATGGGGCTTCTATGCATTTTATCCTGGGCATCTTTTAGTGCTATGGGGAATTCGTTTCATGATTTTTGGATATTAAAAAACTGCTCAAAGGCAGTTTTACAATGGTTTTTTATTTGGGAGACCCGCCCGTCTAGGGTATTTATTCGGGGACTCTTTTTTCTTTTCAACGATGGTGATGTTGCGACCATCTCCGTTTGGCAAATCATAGTTATAAGTATTTATGACTTTTGAAAATAGTAGAGCGAGTGCATTCTTAGCGTCAGCTAATTCATTTTCAGCGGCAGCAGCTTTAAGTGCAATCAATTGACCACCGATTTTTAAAAAAGGAATAGTCAATTCAGATAAAACCCGCATATGTGCGACAGCCCGAGCGGTTACAATATCGAAGCTAGCACGAAAAGCCTTATCTTGTCCAAAGTCCTCTGCTCTGCCATGGTAAAAATGAACCCCTGATAATCCTAATTCCTCAGCTAGAAGTGTCAAAAAATGGATACGCTTATTAAGTGAATCAATGATAGTCACATCAAGCTCAGGGCAAAGAATTTTCATAGGAAGACTCGGAAAACCGGCTCCAGCACCGATATCTAAAAGTTTGAGTGATTTATTTGTGATTTTACCTTGTAATACTGGTGCAATAGAATCATAAAAGTGTTTGAGATAGACCTCATTTTCCTCAGTGATTGCGGTCAGATTGATTTTTTCATTCCATTCCACGAGTAATTCAAAATAGCGTTTAAATTGTAGCTTTTGTAAATCGCTGAGCTTAAAGCCTTGGTCAGCGAGCATTTGATAAAATTCTTCTTTAGTCATGATCTTATTTTACCACAAAAGATTGAAAACTTGATATAATAGAGCCAATAAGATTATGGAGGTCTATTATGTTGTGGATTATTCTTGCTGCAGTTGCAGTGGTTATAGTGTTATGGGCTGTCAGTTCTTACAATGGATTGATTAAAAGCCGTATGCAAACTCAAGAAGCCTGGAGTCAGATTGATGTTCAATTAAAACGTCGTAATGATTTGATTCCTAATTTGATTGAAACGGTCAAAGGTTATGCTAAATACGAGGGAGATACATTAGAGAAAATAGCAGAGCTTCGTGCTCAGGTTGCAAAGGCCCAAACCCCTCAAGAAGCTATGGCTGCCTCAGATGCTCTTGGGCGTCAAGTATCAGGGATTTTTGCAGTAGCAGAAAACTATCCTGATTTGAAAGCGAATGCCAGCTTTGTTAAGTTACAGGATGAATTGACAAATACAGAGAATAAAATTTCTTATTCACGTCAACTTTACAATAGCACGACAGCTAATTACAATACGAAATTACAGACAGTCCCTACTAATATTATTGCAGGATTATTTGGCTTTAAAGCAAGTGAATTCTTAGCAGTACCAGAAGAAGAAAAAGCAGTTCCTAAGGTTGAATTTGATTTCTAATGAGGTGAGCTGATGTTATATGACCAAATTGCCAGTAATAAGAGGCGGACGGTCGTGCTACTTATCGCCTTTTTTATCTTACTCACCGCTCTAGGTGCAGCGGCAGGTTACCTTATTTTAGGAAGCCTAGAGTTAGGTGCCTTTATAGCTTTGATTATTGGAACCATTTATGCGGTTAGCATGATTTTCCAATCTACTAATGTGGTCATGTCAATGAATAATGCCCGTGAAATTACAGAAGCTGAAGCGCCTGACTATTATCACATTGTTGAAGATATGGCCATGGTGGCGCAAATTCCTATGCCAAGAGTTTTCATTATTGAGGATCCTTCCCTAAATGCATTTGCGACGGGTTCCAGCCCGGAAAATGCAGCAGTAGCCGCGACAACTGGCCTGCTCTCTGTCATGACACGAGAAGAGCTAGAAGGGGTCATGGGACATGAGGTTAGTCATATCAAAAACTATGATATCAGAATTGCGACTGTTGCGGTAGCGTTAACAGCAGCAATAACTATGATTTCCTCAATAGGCGGTCGTTTCCTCTATTTCGGAGGAGGAAGACGGTCACGACGTGATTCTGATGAGAATGGCGGAGCAGGAATTCTGATTTTGCTGTTTTCGATTTTGGCACTTGTGCTAGCACCAATGGCTGCGACCATTGTTCAGTTGGCTATTTCCAGACAGAGAGAATTTTTGGCTGATGCAAGTTCTGTTGAATTAACGAGAAATCCGATGGGAATGATTAAGGCGCTTGAAAAATTGGACAACTCACGTCCAATGGCTCACGAAGTTGACAGTGCCAGCGCAGCTCTTTATATTAATGCTCCAAAGAAAGATTTAAATGCCTTGTTTCAAACCCATCCACCAATTTCAGAACGCATTGAACGCTTGCGTCAAATGTAAAATCGTCTCTAGAGGCGATTTTTTTTGATGAAACTGATATAATGAAAAAAACGATATAAGGAAAAGTAACTATGTTTAATTTGATTGACTTAAAAAAACAAACTGAAGGCATTGCGTTTGATCGCAAACTAGATATCAAAGAAGCTTTATTGGAACGTGATTGCAGTATTTTGGACATCACAGACGTTAGAGTGACGGGGCATATTTCTTACGATGCAGGGCTTTACTTGCTTAATTACCAACTAAGTTATACGATTACGCTACCTTCAAGTCGTTCGATGGAAGCAGTAGTTTTGAATGAAACATTACCGATTTCAGAAGTTTTTATCGAAGAAGCAGATGCCAAAGAAAAAGCAGAACTTGTTGAGGAAGATTTGGTTCTTGTTGTTGAAGGAGAAACCATTTCATTAGAAGAGAGTATTGTAGATAACATCTTACTTAATATTCCTTTACGTGTATTAACTTCTGAAGAGGAACGAGATGATCAGATGCCAAGTGGCAATGCTTGGACAGTCTTAACTGAGGAACAGTATCAAGCACAGCAAGAAGAAAAAGCAGCGGATAATAATCCTTTTGCAAGTCTCAATGGACTATTTGATGAGTAAGTTGAATATCATGAAAGCCTTTATCACTGCAGTGAGAAAGAGGGGAAAATGGTTGTGCCAGTCTTTCTCAATTGAGACAATGTGATAGGTAAGTCAACTTGTAAATATGCTATCTTAGAAATATAAAGCTAGATGTAGGTTGTTGTGTGCAAGGTGCAAAAACTTATATAAAAAGTGATATAATTTCTTGCATTCTTACAAAAAATCTGTATAATAGTTAGAGTATGCCAATGGCATATTTGTGGGAGGTAAAAATCTGTAATTACCGCCAAAACCACAATAGGAGGATTTTATATCATGGCTAAAAAAGTCGAAAAACTCGTAAAACTTCAAATTCCTGCAGGTAAAGCTACTCCAGCTCCACCAGTCGGCCCAGCACTTGGTCAAGCAGGTATCAACATCATGGGATTCACAAAAGAGTTTAATGCTCGTACAGCTGATCAAGCTGGTATGATTATCCCAGTCGTTATCTCAGTGTATGAAGATAAATCATTCACTTTCGTGACTAAAACACCACCAGCTGCTGTCCTTTTGAAAAAAGCTGCAGGTGTTGAAAAAGGTTCAGGTACACCAAACAAAACTAAAGTTGCAACAGTTACTCGTGCACAAGTACAGGAAATTGCTGAAACTAAAATGCCTGACTTGAACGCTGCATCTGTTGAAGCTGCAATGCGTATGATCGAAGGTACTGCTCGTTCTATGGGATTCACTGTTACTGACTAATAGTAGCACCCAAGATTATCTGATTACAAGGAGACATATAACATGGCTAAAAAAAGCAAAAACTTGCGTGCTGCTCTTGAGAAAATCGACAGCACAAAACTTTACAGCGTAGAAGAAGCTGTTGCTCTTGCAAAAGAAACTAACTTTGCTAAATTTGATGCGTCAGTTGAAGTTGCTTACAACTTGAACATTGACGTTCGTAAAGCAGATCAACAAATCCGTGGTGCAATGGTATTGCCAAACGGAACTGGTAAAACGTCACGCGTTCTTGTTTTCGCACGTGGTGCTAAAGCAGAAGAAGCAAAAGCTGCTGGTGCAGACTTTGTTGGTGAAGATGACCTTGTTGCTAAAATCAACGGTGGTTGGTTGGACTTTGACGTGGTTATCGCAACTCCAGATATGATGGCTGTAGTTGGACGTCTTGGACGTGTCCTTGGTCCTCGTAACTTGATGCCAAACCCTAAAACTGGTACAGTAACTATGGATGTTGCTAAAGCAGTTGAAGAGTCTAAAGGTGGTAAAATCACTTACCGTGCTGATAAAGCAGGTATCGTTCAAGCTCTTATCGGTAAAGTATCATTTGACGCTGACAAACTCGTTGAAAACTTCAAAGCTTTCCACGATGTAATGGCTAAAGCTAAACCAGCTACTGCCAAAGGTACTTACATGACTTCAGTATCAATCACAACAACACAAGGTGTTGGTATCAAAGTTGATCCAAACTCACTTTAATTTGTAAGTAAAAAAATCCACTGGTTTTCGGTGGATTTTTTCATTAGAAAAAGAGAGTTGTTTTGCTAAAATCTTGTGAGATTTCGCTAGGTAAAATAGGCAACTTATGATAGAATATTAGAGATGAAATTTAGTATATGATAAGGAGAGAATTCGTGGAACCTAAATACAAACGTGTCTTAATTAAGCTATCTGGTGAAGCTTTGGCAGGTGATAAGGGTATTGGTATTGATTTGCCTACTGTTCAGAAAATGGCTAAAGAAATTGCAGAAGTGCATGAATCAGGCGTACAGATTGCTCTTGTTATTGGAGGGGGAAATCTTTGGCGTGGAGAGCCAGCAGCAGAAGCAGGTATGGATCGCGTACAAGCAGACTATACTGGTATGCTTGGTACAGTGATGAACGCTTTAGTAATGGCAGATAGTCTCCAAAAATATGGCGTGGACACTCGAGTGCAAACTGCAATTGCTATGCAAAATGTAGCAGAACCTTACATCCGTGGTCGTGCTCTCCGTCATCTCGAGAAAGGTCGCATTGTTATCTTTGGCGCAGGGATTGGTTCTCCTTACTTCTCAACGGATACAACAGCTGCGCTTCGTGCAGCGGAGATTGAAGCTGAAGCTATTTTGATGGCGAAAAATGGTGTTGATGGAGTTTATAACGATGACCCTCGTCAAAATGCTGACGCTGTCAAATTTGATGAATTAACTCATGTAGAAGTCATTAAGCGTGGTCTTAAAATTATGGACGCTACAGCTTCTACATTGTCTATGGATAATGATATTGATTTGGTTGTATTCAATATGAATGAAGTTGGAAATATCAAACGCGTTATTTTCGGTGAAAATATCGGAACAACTGTTTCAAATAAAGCAACTCATTAATAGCTCTGCTATTGTTAAAAATTTAAAGAAAAAGAAAGGTATTGACTCTGATAAACAGAACCAGAAAAAATTCTGGTCTGGTTTACTCGGTTTTGATAACTGGTATTATGGCAAACACAATTATCACAAAAGCACAAGAACGTTTTACACACTCGCACGAATCATTGGCTCGTGAATTTGCATCAATCCGTGCAGGACGTGCCAACGCAAGTCTTTTAGACCGTATCCAAGTAGAATACTACGGTGCTCCAACCCCACTTAACCAATTAGCATCAATCACGGTTCCTGAAGCGCGTGTCCTTTTGGTGTCACCATTTGATAAATCATCAATCAAAGATATTGAACGTGCGATCAATGAATCAGATCTTGGTATCAATCCTGCTAATGATGGTTCAGTTATCCGTTTGGTAATCCCAGCATTGACGGAAGAAACACGTAAAGATTTGGCTAAAGAAGTGAAAAAAGTTGGAGAAAATGCTAAGATTGCTATCCGTAATATCCGTCGTGATGCAATGGATGAAGCGAAAAAGCAAGAAAAAGCTAAAGAAATCACAGAAGATGAATTGAAATCTCTTGAAAAAGATATTCAAAAAGCTACAGATGATGCTGTTAAGAAAATTGATAGCATGACTGCTGACAAAGAAAAAGAGCTTTTGACTGTATAAGGGACAAAAATAGTAAAAACAGAGGAGGTGGCGGTCCACTTCCTCAATTTTGTAAAGGAAAATAAATGAATAAATTACTTGGAACAGTTATCACTGGATTGGTAACGGATGAAAATACAAACTTTTATTTTGTCCAAAAAGACGGATTGACGTTTGCCTTGGATAAAAATGAAGGAACACATGCTATTGGAGATATGGTAACGGGTTTTGCCTATAGCGACAGTAAACAAAAACCACGCTTGACTACCAATGAAATAAAAGCAACTCGTGCGACATATGGTTGGGGAACCGTGACGGATGTCCGAAAAGACCTAGGGGTTTTTGTTGATACTGGTTTACCTGATAAGCAAATCGTTATCTCTCTTGATATTCTCCCAGAGATTAAGGAGTTGTGGCCTAAAAAAGGTGATCAACTTTACGTAATGCTTGATGTAGACGCCAAAGATCGTATTTGGGGAATTCCTGCGCAGCCTGAAGTTTTCCAAAAAATAGCTGGTCCTGCCTATGATAATATGCAAAATCAAACCTTGAAAGCTATTGTTTACCGCTTGAAATTATCTGGAACCTTTGTGTACTTACCAGATAATAATATGCTTGGTTTTATTCATCCAAGTGAACGCTTTGTAGAACCTCGTTTGGGGGAAGTGCTTGAAGCTAGGGTTATTGGTTATCGTGCTATTGACCGCACGCTTAATCTTTCTGTTAAGCCCCGTTCTTTTGAAATGTTGGAAAATGATGCACAGATGATTTTAACCTATTTGGAAACCAACGGTGGCTTTATGACTTTAAATGATAAGTCATCTCCAAATGAAATTAAATCAGTCTTTGGGATTTCAAAAGGACAATTTAAAAAAGCTCTTGGCGGTCTCATGAAAACCGGCAAGATAAAACAAGATCAGTTCGGTACAGAGCTTATCTAGTGTGGACAGTAGCATTTTACTAGAGGTCTAATACCAGTTGAGACTATAAAAAGACCTATTCCACCCTGTAAAAAGGAGGAATAGGTCTTTTGGCTATTATCACAATTTTGAAAATTTATAGAGCAATTAATAGTGAGTTAAAATGGCTTGTTTCAATTCAGGTTTTAAAATTTCTTCTTTTTCACAAGTTAGATAGATTTTAGCTAGAAATGCTTGGATATTGAGTGAACAAAAATAGTCTTCTGGACTTTGTTCAGAATAGCTAAGGTTAGAAATCCATTTTGCCAGTTCTTTTTGTTCTAACTTTTCAGAGATAACTAATTGAATAAAGATAAAAGCTAGACGATCAGCTTCACCAGCTGAAAAGACGCTTTTTTGTTTGTAAAGCAAATCAATGGTTGTTTGCCAAACGTCGTGTAACTCTTGTTGTGGAAAGGTTTCGTGAAGGCTGGTAGCCATGAGAAATTCAGCTCCATGGGCGATGGCGTGAATCCAACCTCGTTTATCATCATAACCGCGGGTATCTGACTCGGTTTTTAGGAAATCAAATGCTTCTTTAAAGAGTGCCGCTCTGCTATTTTCCAAAAGAGAAAAATAAGGGCTACTTTCCAAGTTATCACAGAAAAGGAGCAGACTGGCTAGCAGTGCTGAAAATGAGCGAGTTAAAGTATCTGGATGTTTAAGAAAACGTTTGTTTTGAAGCTGTTGAGCTAGCTGAAGAAATTGTTTGGGACTAATCAATTGATGTTCTAAGCCATATCCGAAGGTGTTGTAAATCAAGTTATCGCGAATTTCTGGATCGGGATGTCCGATATTTAAAAGACACCAAGCTAGTTCTTCATCTGTATAGGAAATTAAAGAATTTAGTTTATGCTGTAATGTTTCTATCATAGCAATATGATACCACAAATGGGACTGAAACAGTGAAATAGGCTAATTTATAGACCTAGTTAGACTCTAAATATGTGTTTTAGACTAGGTTCCACTTTAAAAGGTGAGATGGAACTTACTTTTGGAATTATCGAAGCAATGGAAATGGTTTTGAGTTTTAAAAGGTCTTTAAAATCATTTTTAGATATGATAGAATGGAATCATCTATAATTTGTATTGATGAGGTGTTTTGTGAAAAAACTTGTTGTACTCTTGGTTGTTTTTATTGCTCTGTTTTTTCCTGTAGCTATACAGGCAGAAGACATTATGGACATCACCCGTGCGGCTGGTTATGAGGTTTTGGAAATGAATCGTCCAAAGGCCTCAATTGCTATTGATGGGAAGACCGGTGAAATTCTTTGGCAGGATAATATTGATGCCCTACGTGATCCTGCAAGTATAAGTAAGGTGATGACGCTTTATCTAGTTTATGAAGCTATTGCTGAGGGTCGTTTGACTGAGGAAACGATTATTACAGCAACTGAGGCGGATCAAGCTATTGCCCAGATTTATGCAATTTCCAATAATAAAATTGTTGCTGGTGTCGATTATACTGTAGGTGAGCTTATTACGATGACGATTGTACCATCGTCAAATGCAACAACTGTTATGTTGGCTAATTATTTGTCTAATAATGATGCGGATGCCTTTCTTGATATGATGAATGCCAAGGCTCAAGAGTTAGGCATGACCAATACGATGTGGAATAACGCTAGCGGAGCTGCAGCGGTAGCATTTAATGGATACTACTTGCCTCAGCGTTATGATAATTATTTACCAAATGAAACAACTGCACGTGATTTGGCTATCTTAGTTTATCATTTGGTTAAAAAACATCCTGCTATTCTTGAACATACAAAAGATCCTGTTGTTACAGTTAAAAAAGGAACACCTTATGAAGAAACTTTTGAGACTTACAATTACTCTTTGCCAGGAGCTAAATATGGTATTGAAGGAGTTAACGGTCTTAAGACCGGTTCAAGTCCAAGAGGAGCCTTTAACTACATAGCGACGGTTAACCGTAATGGTCAGGAAGTTATTTCAGTTATCATGGGAGTAGGTGATTGGGCTGATCAAGACGGGGAATATTATCGCCATCCTTTTGGAAATGCTATTATTGAAAAAGTCTATGCTGATTATGAGAACCGTCTTTTATTAAAAGCTGGAGAGCATGAAATCAACGGTCAAAAATATGCACTAAAAGAGGATTTTTATGGCACCTTGAGAAAAGGAACAGAACCAGTTTATCAGGTTGATGAACAAGGGAATCTCTCTTTAGATAACGGGCTTGAAAGTGTCAGTCCTAATATAACATCAAGTCAAATGGTAACAGTTGTTGAAAATCCTGTAACTAAAGCAATAAAGACAGCTATACCGAGATCAAGTGAAAATCAAACATCGCTTACAGATCTTTTGTTTAAAAAAGGTTTAATTGTTATTCCGCTTATTGTTATTTTGCTAGGTATTTCGATTTTTGAATGGAAACGAAAAAGAAAATAAAATAAGCAAAAAAAGGCGAGGAAACTCGCTTTTTAAATTGCCTAATAATGCTTATTTTTGCTATAATGAACCATTATAGGAATTTGTCTAAAAGAGTTCCATCAGTTTTTACGGAAAGGATGGCGTTATGGAACGAGCTATATTTGCAGGGGGCTGTTTCTGGTGCATGGTACAGCCGTTTGAAGAGCAAGAGGGAATTTTATCAGTGAGAAGCGGTTATACTGCTGGGCATGTCTCAAATCCTACTTACGAGCAAGTTTGCAGTAAAACAACTGGTCATACGGAGGCTGTTGAGATTATTTTTGATCCTAAGAAAATTACTTTTTCAGATCTAGTTGAGATTTACTGGGCGCAAACGGATCCAACAGACGCATTTGGCCAGTTTGAAGACCGTGGAGATAATTATCGCCCTGTGATTTTTTACTGTGATGACCGTCAAAAGGAAATAGCAGAGCAGTCCAAGGCAGCCTTGCAGGCTTCAGGGCGTTTTGATAAGCCGATTGTCACAACCATTGAACCCGCGCAGCCATTTTATGAGGCAGAGGAATACCACCAAGGGTTTTATCAGAAGAGTCCAGAACGCTATAAAGAGAGCTCAGCTATTCGTAAAGCCTTTTTGAAGGAGAACTGGAAGTGATTGCTGTTCGAGCGTTGACTATAGATGATAAAATACAGGCTGCTCCTCTTTTGGCAGCATTTCGTTCAACATTAAGAAGTTTTAAAAATCGACAGGTTGCCCTTGATTTAGAAGAAGGAGCAGAGGAGTTTACCTTCTTTTTAGATGAGAAGTATCCCATGTATGGCGCTTTTATCGAACAGGTTTTAATTGGCTATGTTGTTTGTAAGGTGGAAGGTTCATTGGTTTGGATAGAACAGCTCTTTGTCTCCGAGGCGTTTCGCAGACAAGGTGGTGCGGCGGTTCTTTTTGAAAAGGCTAATCAGCTATCTCAATCAGTAGGTGGTGAAACATTATTTCAATATGTTCATCCTAATAATCATGAGATGTTATCTTTTTTGAGAAGCCAAGGATATACAGTTTTAAATTTAATTGAAGTTCGTAAGCCTTATCAAGGCGAACAGTTGACGCAAACGATTTATGTGGACGATGAACCTTTTGATTATTAAGGAGAAAATAGTGAGGAAATCATTTTATAGCTGGCTGATGGCACAACGCAATCCAAAATCAAATAAGCCGATGGCCATCTTAGCGGATTTGGCTTTTGAGGATATAAACTTCCCTAAACACACGGATGATTTTGAAGTTGTCAGTCGTTACTTGGAAGATGAGGCAAGTTTTGCCTTTAATCTTGGTGATTTTGATAGAATTTGGGAAGAATATTTAGGACATTGAGGGACAAATGGATTTGAGCTTTAAAACAGTAGGTGGTCGCTTCAATTACCGTGTAGCAGCGGTTATTTGTCGTGACGGAAGATTGTTGACCATTCAAGAACCTAACTCATCTTACTCTTACTTACCTGGTGGTCGTGTTGCTATGAAAGAAACGGCTGAAGAGGCCATTCTCAGAGAAGTCTTTGAAGAAACAGGATTGCAAGCGGAGCTTATTCGTCCTTTGTGGCTTAATCAAGCCTTTTTTACTGAAGATCAGACAAAAGAGTCCTTTCATGAAATCTGTCTTTATTTTTTGGTGGAGCTTCTAGTGGCTGATACTGAGGATTTTTTAGTTATGGAACATGGTAGAGTTAATCAGTTCAAGTGGCTCGCTTTTGAGGAGTTGCAAGAAACCTATTTTTACCCTGAGTTTTTGAAAAATGAGATTTTTCAGTTGCCGAATCACTTGACCTTACGGGTGGAAAGAGAAAAGGATTAGCATTGTGAAGTGACTGGCTAGGACGATATTAAGTTGATTTGAGAAACTTGAGTTCTATCGACATTTGCTAATCTTATTTTGGAGTTAAGGTAATATATATTCATATGATAAAAAAGGAGACACTAATGAAAACGATTCATACAGATAAAGCACCTGCAGCAATTGGGCCATACGTTCAAGGGAGGATTATTGGTAACTTATTGTTTGCAAGTGGTCAAGTGCCTTTGTCACCTGAGACTGGGGAGATTGTTGGAGAAACAATCCAAGAACAAACACGGCAAGTATTGAAAAATATTGCTGCGATTTTAGATGCGGCCGGTACAGATTTTGATCATGTGGTGAAAACCACTTGTTTCCTTAGTGATATGAATGATTTTGTGGCCTTCAATGAGGTTTATCAAACGGCTTTCAGTTCAGATTTTCCAGCTCGTTCAGCTGTTGAAGTGGCCCGTTTACCACGTGATGCCAAAGTTGAGATTGAAGTGGTTGCTGAAGTCTCCGCTTAAAGGATTTGGTGTCTATACGCATTCAAAAACAAAATTAGAATTTTAGATTTTCTGATGTCATTGCTGGACTAATGAACGTTGTGAAGATAAAACGATTGTTTCGCAATAGTGATATTTTTATCAGTGAAATTGTTTGGTGGAATTTGATAGTCTTGGGGAAGGGTATCAAAAACTGGTGCTGAGAAATAAGAGAGTGACAGTAGTCTGAGCTTGGAAATAAGAGAGTTCAAAGCTTATTCTTGGTAAGAACGGATTTTTGGTAGAATGATTAGTGGACATGTTCATCTGTTTCTATACTGAGTTGAGGAATTCTAGTATATCAGACGATCATGTCTTTTGGGTGCATTTCATTTTAAAACGTGGGATTTTTAATACTGAATTCATTTCAAAATCTGAAATGGTGGATTTTATATTTTAACAATTGGAGTTAATTAGATGTCTATTGTTGTAGAAATTCAGCCATATTTATCATTTATATTGAGACTAGAAATTGGGACAAACCAGCATGGATGGCAAATCTCATTCTCAGAAGTTAAACTTTTTAGCGTCATCTAAAATGCGACCACAAGGTCGCTCGAAACAGATAGTTGCCACTGCTACCGTGTCGTGGTAAAAAAACGATTGAGCAGATTCTGTCAATCGTTGAGAGGAGTGAAACTGTCCAGTGGACACTTTCAGTGTGAGCCTTAAAACTAAAAATCGAACGAAGAACTTAGGTTTAGAAATAAGGAATGGAACTCTATAGGAGGTTTTGATGTTGACTTCGTCGGTTTCATTTCTAACCTCCAAAGGTCTCTTAACCTTTCGAGTGTCCTTACAACATAAGCCTAGCTGTTCCAAAAAATTGTGAATACAAGCTATTAGATTTTGATTTTTAAATGAAACATATAAGGCCTCCAATTGAGTGTGGTAATTCCTGTTAGAAATTGATTGTTTTTTTATTCTAGTGTACAGGTAAATCCACGAGACATCCACTGGGGATCTTTACATATTGTCTATAAGAAAGAAACAAAAAAGTAACTTTTGAATGTGGATTAGTATTAAAGCTATTTTGAATCATACAGAAAAACGTAGAAACTACCAACTACGTTTTTATCATTTGTGAAAGAAGTAAAGATGAATCTGGCTGAGGCTGGCTTTATAACTGATAGTTCTTATGGAGATGTGCCAACTGATAAGGAGATTTTAGAATGCTGTATTATCCTTAAAAAATCATTACTTTTCTAGTAAGATATGGTGGCTCAACTAAAGTTTTCAAGAATTTTAGTGAAATGTAGTTCTAATAGGGGTAGGTGCCATTGATGATTTTAATGAGTTGTTCTTGTGCTTCAACTGCTTCCGGAATTGGATAAATAGGATAGACATGATTCATGTCTTCTTTTTCAATGTAGATAATCTTGTTAATTCCTGTTGCCTTAAGTCTGTTGGCGTAGTCACGAATATCTGGGTAAAGAATATCTCGCGTCCCTGTGAAAATAGTTGTTGGTGAGAGGTAATTAGTAGGGCCGTTTTTGGGACTAACATAGATATGGTTAGTGTTATCAGGAGATTTTGCCCAGAGTTCCCCAATCCGGCGTAGTCCCCAAGCTGATAGGATTGGATCGCTACCTTCATATTTCGGAATGTCAGGATGGGTCAGGTTAACATCTAACCATGGAGATAGTAAAATGAGCTGTTCGGGTTGCTTTAAGTGTCTTGGATTACTTTCATTGTGCAAGGCGTACGTTAACGCCAAAGCTAGTCCTCCACCAGCAGAATCACCCATCAAAATGAGATGATCAGTCGTCTCTGAAACGGTTTCGTAGAGATTGACTAATCGAGGAATAGCATAATCATAGCTATAGCGAGGTGTTTTGGGATAAATTGGGAGGACAATTTTAGCATCTAGTTGTTCTGATAAGTTTTTCAACATACTAATATGGTATCTTGTAGGATTGTTGAGGTATGACCCGCCAGCAAGATAGAGGATAGTTTTTTGCTCTTTGTTGTTTTTGTCATTCCAAGTAAAGACTTGCATGTTGAAAAGGGATTTCTCCTCTGTTAACTGACCATTGACAGTGCTGGGATCAAGGTGATAGGGCTGGTCGGATTGCTCACGGCTGGCATTGAGATACTGTTGGAAGGTGCTATCGTCTTGAATTTGGTAGTAGCTTTTATCACGTTTTAACCAGAAATATTGCTCAATGAACCAACTTTTCCAAGAACGGTCGCGGGCATGTGTGATATAGGGATACGAAACGACTAAGAACAATCCAGTAATAATAAGCGTTTTGAGAATTTTTTTCAAAATATTCTCCTTTATAAGTAGTTTATTGTACAGAATTAGTATAGGTATAGAAATTAATTTTGTCAACGATAAATGAACATATTTTTGATAATTGATGTTTTAATGCTGAATAGTAGAGATTGTGCAAATCAAGTTTAGAACTAAAAGTTTAAAGTTGTTTCCATTGATATTTTAAAGAATACTTCATATTAAAAACGTACAAAACAGTGAAACCTATTTTAGAAAATGTTCCATTGCGGGAGATAAACTGGAACTTACTTTAGGAAATTAGTAAAATTACTCGACATGGTTTTCAAAAGATGATTGCTTTGTTTATTGTAAAAGTTATGGTAAAATGAGGTAATAGATATTAGAGAAAGTAGGTATGTTATGCGTTGTCCAAAATGTCATTGCAATAAATCTAGTGTTATTGATAGTCGTCAGGCTGAGGATGGCAATACGATCCGTCGTCGCCGTGAGTGTGAAGAGTGTGCTAATCGTTTCACAACTTTTGAGCGTTTAGAGGAAATGCCACTTCTTGTGATTAAAAAAGACGGAACGCGTGAGCAATTTTCTCGTGATAAAATTTTAAATGGCATCATTCAAAGTGCTCAGAAACGACCGGTATCTAGTAGCGATATTGAAAAAGCGATTAGTCGCATTGAGCGCAAGGTTCGTAGCGACTATGATAGTGAAGTTGAAAGCACCGTTATTGGTAATCTTGTCATGGATGAATTGGCTGAGCTGGATGAGATCACCTATGTTCGATTTGCGAGTGTCTATCGCTCTTTTAAGGATGTTGATGAAATCGAAGAACTTCTTAGACAAATCACTAGTCGTGTAAGAAGTAAGAAGAGTGGGAGTCAAATTTATGACACCGAATGATATATTTTCCTATCTTGAGGGACATAGTCCTGTTTATGATACGCAAAGCCTTGCTAAAGTGTATCAACCAATTTTAGGAGTTGATGCAGTCGGGCTTTATGCTTATTTTGTTGCTTTCTGGGATAATGGTGTTGGAAAATATAAATTTACTGATATCTTAAATCATATGCAGTTTGGGATGTTACGATTTGAGGAATCTCTGGCTTTACTAACTGCAATGGATTTAATTGGTTTTTACCAAACTACAGAAGGATATGTGATTGACTTAAAACCTGCTCTAACAATTACAGATTTTTTGGACAATCCTGCTTATCGTCGGTTATTAGAAAAACGTATTGGTGAAGTAGCTGTAGAACAATTTATCAGGAAAACACCCGAAAAATTTCGTAACCTTTCTAAAAGATTTTCGGATGTGTTCACTGGCATTGATGAAATTAGCATCAAGCCTCAACGAACTTCTCAATTTGATTGGGAATTTTTTAAACAACGGATGCAATCCGACGGTCTGCGTCTAGTTGAGGAAGACGAAGAAGTTGTGGAGCTTTATAATTTAGCTGAAAAATATCAACTGACCTGGTTTGAGTTGTATAAAATTGCCAAGCAAACGGCTCACAGGCATGTTATCTTACCTAAGCGTATCAAAGCTTTTTTGGAACAAGAAGAGCAATCCTTTTCGGCTGAATTCACAAAAGAAGAATTTGAGTTGTTAGCTAAGGTTAAAACACAGAATGCAACTGAGATTCTAGGTGAAATAAAAAAATCTCGTAAGGCTGTTATTACGTCTGATGAATGGAGAAGTTTGGACGAGTTGGTTGCGATGAATTTCTTAGACGAAGTGATAAATGTCATGGTGATTTATACGATGGCAAAGACTAAGTCAGCTAATCTTAACAAGTCTTATCTGATGAAGATTGCAAATGATTTTGCCTATCAAGATATCACAACTGCCGAGCAGGCCATTATTAAATTGCGTAGCTTTGACCAGAGAAAGAAAGAGAGTCAACCATCGCGTCGAACACCTAAACCTAATGTGCCTGAATGGAGTAATCCTGATTACAAGAATGAGACTACGCCTGAGGAAATGGCTAAACTTGAAGAAATGAAGCGACAAATGTTGGCGCGTTTGGGAGGAAATGAATAGATGGAAAAAGTTGGACAAACCATTGAGCGCAGTCAGCACCTATATAAAACTAGCACTGATGAATTGATGCGGATGATTTTAGCTGATTCAGAGATATCTGATTTTATTGCCAAGAACCAGATGACTTCTGAACAAATAAAACGTAGTTTACCAAAATTTAACCAATACCGTAACGAACGTGCAAAGTTTCAGTCAGGAGATGTTAGCTATATTGCTAAGGGTTATCAACCAATGCTCTTCATGAATGAAGGATATGCGGACGTCTCTTATCGTGAAACGGAAGAATTGAAAGCTGCACAAAATCAGCAAGCGATTGAAAATCGCATTAATCTAGTTAATTTGCCCAAAACTTATAAAAAAATTACTTTCCAAGATGTTTATCTAGATGATGTTAAGCGCATTGAGGTTTTTGATGATTTGATCAGATTTGTAGCTGAATACCCTAATTCTCAACAAAGAGGACTTTATCTTCATGGTGATATGGGGGTTGGGAAATCTTTTATGCTGGCTGCTATGGCACGTGAATTAGCTGAAAAGAAGGATGTTTCAACAACATTCTTACATTTTCCAAGCTTTGCTATTGATATCAAAAATGCTATTAATACCGGTACTGTTAAGGAAGAAATTGACTTAGTCAAAAAAGCTCAAGTTCTTATTCTAGATGATATTGGTGCAGAGCAATCAACATCATGGGTACGTGATGAGGTGCTTCAAGTTATTTTGCAATACCGAATGTTGGAAGAATTGCCAACTTTCTTTACATCAAATTATAGTTTTTTTGATTTAGAGAAAAAACTAGGAAATATTAAGGGATCAGATGAAACTTGGCAAGCTAAACGTGTGATGGAGCGCATCAGATTTTTAGCAAGAGAAATTCATCTTCAAGGAGAAAATAGAAGGTAAATTTTGAGACAATTAATCAAAACTGTTATACTTTAACCAAAGGTAAATTAACTTTTAACATCATAATCTATCGTTGGCGTCAAAATTGGCTTGAAAAGGGATTAGATTGCTTAATAGTATAACGGTTAAATTATGAAAAATTTTTGAGGAGAAATATGGCTTTACCTACAGTTGCCATTGTTGGGCGTCCCAACGTTGGTAAATCAACACTTTTTAATCGTATCGCTGGAGAACGCATTTCTATTGTTGAAGATGTTGAAGGAGTAACACGCGATCGTATTTATACTACTGGAGAATGGCTTAATCGTCAATTCTCTCTTATCGACACTGGTGGTATCGATGATGTGGATGCTCCATTCATGGAGCAAATCAAGCATCAGGCGGCTATTGCGATGAATGAGGCGGATGTTATTGTTTTTGTTGTTTCTGGGAAAGAAGGTGTCACGGATGCGGATGAGTATGTTTCTCGTATCCTTTATAAGACTAACAAACCAGTCATTTTAGTTGTCAATAAAGTTGATAATCCTGAGATGCGTAATGACATTTACGATTTTTATTCTCTAGGTTTGGGAGATCCTTACCCTGTTTCATCTGTTCACGGGATTGGTACAGGTGATATCTTGGATGTTATTGTAGAAAATCTTCCGACAGAGCATGAAGAAGAAAATCCAGATATCGTTAAGTTTAGTTTAATTGGTCGTCCAAATGTTGGAAAATCGAGCCTTATTAACGCTATCTTGGGAGAAGAACGCGTAATTGCTAGCCCAATTTCTGGCACAACCCGTGATGCGATTGACACCAACTTTACTGATAGTGAAGGTCAAGAGTATACCATGATTGATACCGCAGGTATGCGCAAATCTGGGAAGGTTTATGAAAATACGGAGAAGTACTCGGTGATGCGTTCCATGCGTGCCATCGATCGTTCAGATGTTGTTTTGATGGTTATCAATGCTGAAGAAGGTATTCGAGAGTATGATAAACGCATTGCCGGCTTTGCGCATGAAGCTGGAAAAGGGATTATCATTGTGGTTAATAAGTGGGACACACTTGAAAAAGATAATCATACCGTAGCGCAATGGGAAGCGGATATTCGTGACCAATTCCAATTCTTGAGTTACGCACCAATTATTTTTGTTTCTGCAGTTACAAAACAACGTCTCCATAAATTGCCTGATCTCATCAAGCGTATTAGTGATAGTCAAAACAAACGCATTCCATCAGCAGTGCTTAACGACGTCATCATGGATGCGATCGCGATTAATCCAACGCCAACAGATAAAGGCAAGCGCCTCAAAATCTTTTATGGCACTCAAGTTGCTGTTAAACCACCGACATTCGTTATCTTTGTGAATGAAGAAGAATTAATGCATTTCTCTTACATGCGCTTCTTGGAAAATCAAATTCGTGCCGCCTTTGGTTTTGAAGGGACACCAATTCATTTAATTGCTCGTAAGCGAAAATAATTGTTACAGGAGCTTGGTATGAAACAAGTTGTCCGTTATGAACAGGAGCTTGTCAGATATTTGCAATTGTATAGTTTTTTCATATTTCAGCGATAGTTGTTCTACTGGTGGAAAAAAAGGTAAGGTTGAAATGATTTTCTCCAAGATGCAGTGAATTGTCTAGGGGGGTGTGAATGCTTTCGTGCAAGAAAAACAAAAAAAGTCTGAGACAAAAATAGTTCTCAGCGACAAAAAAGCTAGAGATTCCTAATAGCGGAACTCTAGCTTTTTAGTTTTGAGTTGTTCTTTTACTGTATTTTAGGAGATTATTGGCCATAAGTACCAATCCCATGTCAATTGTCACCTGACATTTGCCTCTTAAGTTACATCT
>NZ_CACVCC010000003.1 GCF_902729355.1 Streptococcus sp. S784/96/1
TTTTCATCAAATAATTCTTCTGGGCGGTAAGACTTCAACCAGTTTATTAAATGATCAATGTGTTCCATATGACCTGCTTCGACTGGAATTGGTACTTGGTGGGCACGGAAACCACCTTCAATTGGTTCACCATTCCATTCCTTTGGTCCTGTCCATCCTTTTGGAATACGAACAATCAATACTGGCCAAGCTGGTTGGGTGGCTTCTTCTGCTGGATGCTTGCGAGCCTCTGTTTGAATGGCTTTGATTTTTTCAATCACCTTGTCAAGGGTCTCTGCCATTTGAGCGTGGACAAGATCTGGATCTGTCCCTTCGACAAAGTAAGGGGTCCAACCGAAACCATTGAAGAGCTGTGTTAATTCTTCATCTGTCTTACGAGCCATGATAGTTGGGTTGTGAATTTTACCACCATTGAGGTAAAGAATTGGGAGAACAGCCCCATCATTTACTGGGTTGATAAAGGTATTTGAGAACCAGCCAGCCGTTAAAGGGCCCGTTTCAGCTTCCCCGTCACCAATAACTGTTGCCGCAATGACATCAGGGTTATCTAAGATTGCACCTGTGGCATGAGAGAGGGCATAACCCAACTCACCACCTTCGTGGATAGAGCCTGGTGTTTCAGGGGCAGCGTGCGAAGCGATCCCCCCTGGGAAAGAGAAGATTTTACAAAGTTGTTTCAAGCCTTCTTCATCCTGAGTAATCTGTGGATAACGCTCGGTGTAAGAACCATCAATGTATGAGTTTGACACCATAACTTGCCCACCATGTCCTGGGCCTTCGATATAGAACATATCAAGGTCATATTTATTGATGACACGATTAAGATGGGCATAGATGAAGTTTTGTCCTGAGATTGTTCCCCAGTGTCCAATTGGGTGTACCTTAACATCCTCTGTTGTGACTTCACGGCGAAGTAAGGGATTGTCTTTCAAGTACATCTGGGCTACTGAGATGTAGTTGGCTGCACGCCACCAGGCATCTACTTTTGAAAGGTATTCTGTTGCATTAAAATCTGTCATGTTTGTCTTCCTTTTTATTTTTTGTGAGTTTTATCACGTGTCTTTCTAAAGAAATTGGCTGATTTTGCTCAGCCAGTTCTCCATTTGTCTATAAATAGACTAATATAATCACTACTTAATCAACACATATTCTAGGCCAACTAATTTAGCCCAAGCAATGATTTGATCTGATGTCAAATTAAGTGAAACAACGGTATGGTGGCCTCCACCAGCTTCAATCCATGCTTTGACACCCTCTTGGAAGTTTGGCATCACTTCCCATAGGACGCGTGCTACTGGTAAGTTTGGAGCAGGTTCAGTTGGTTCAAATGCTTTTACTTCATTAATCAATAATTTATAATGCGTTCCAAAATCTGCCATTGACACAACGACACCGTCACCAGCTTTACCATCAAAAACGAGACGTGCTGGGTCTGCTTTACCACCAATTCCTAGTGGAGATACGACAATTTTAGGTTTATTAACAGCTAAGGATGGATCAACTTCAAGCATATGTGATTGAAGCGCAGCCTCTTTGCCAAGAGCTAATTCATAAGTGTAATCTTCCATAAATCCTGTATTTTGATTATGAGACATGACTTTCATAAAACGATCAAGAGCAGCTGTTTTCCAGTCACCTTCACCAGCAAAGCCATACCCTTGCGCCATCAAACGTTGAGTCGCTAAACCAGGTAATTGTTCCATACCGTGTAAATCTTCAAAGTTATCAGAGAATGCCGTGTAACCTCCGGCATCCAAGAAGCGTTTTAGAGCAATTTCATAGCGAGCTTGAACTTTCACATGATGTTCCCAAGTGTCAACATCATAGTTACCATAATCGAAGTCATAAAGTTCCTTGTACTCAGCAAAGAGGGTATCTACTTCTTCATCAGTCACTTGATTAATCACTTCAACTAAATCACCAATGCCAAAGTAATCTACAGTCCAACCAAACTGAATTTGTGCCTCTACCTTATCCCCTTCAGTCACACCGACATTACGCATGTTATCTCCAAAGCGGGCAACTTTGATTTCAAAGCCAGCATTATAAGCCACTGCGACATCCATCCATTGACCAATTTGTTTTTGGATAGATTCATTTTTCCAGTAGCCGACAACAACCTTGTTATTTTTCTTAAGACGAGCATTGATGAAGCCGTATTCACGGTCTCCATGAGCTGCTTGGTTCAAATTCATAAAATCCATATCAATGGTTGCCCATGGAATAGATTCATTATATTGCGTTGCTAAATGCAAGAGTGGTTTTTGGAGCAATTTTGTCCCACGAATCCACATTTTTGCAGGTGAGAAAGTGTGCATCCAGGTCACAACACCTGCCACTTCATCACGATAATTAATTTCTTTCATCAATTTTGTGATAGTATCAGCTGATACTGCTAATTCTTCTTGGAAAACAAGTGGGTATGGCAAATGACCGCTAGCATTTAACGTGTCAACCATTTCACGCGCATGCTTTTTAACTTCTTCAAGAGCCTCTTCACCATACAAATGTTGTGACCCTACAACAAACCAAAATTCTTTTTTTGCTTCTAGCATAATAAACTCCTTTTTTCTTTTTAGATAATATTATTTTTGTCCATAGTAAGCATTTTTCCCATGCTTTCTGAGATAGTGTTTATCTAACACATATTGTGGTAACTCAGGCGCAAATGGGTTCAAAAAGCGAGTGATGGCATTCATACGACAAACTTCTTCTAAAACAACAGCATGCATGACCGCATCATCAGCATCTTTCCCCCAAGTAAACGGACCATGTCCTTGCAATAAAATTCCTGGTATAGCCACTGGATCCAAGCCACGTTTAGTAAATGTTTCAACAATGACATTACCTGTCTCATGCTCATAACCAGCATCTAATTCTTCCTTGCTTAGGAAACGCGCACAAGGTACTGTCCCATAGAAAGTATCTGCGTGAGTTGTTCCCATCGCTGGAACATCCAAACCTGACTGCGCCCAGCTGGCTGCCCAAGGCGAATGGGTATGTACAATACCACCAATCTCAGGATATGTTTTATAGAGTACAGCATGAGTTGGCATATCAGATGATGGGCGCAAGTTTCCTTCCACAACGTTACCATCAAAGTCACAAACAACCATATCATCTGCTGTCATGACATCATAATCAACTCCGGATGGTTTAATCACAAAAAGACCCGATTCACGATCAACTTGGCTGACATTTCCCCAAGTGTATTTGATGAGATCTCGTTTAGGTAGTTCTAAGTTTGCTTGAAATACCTTTTCTTTTAATTCTTCTAGCATATAGCCTCCTATATTTTTTCAACTGCTAAGTTTTCCACTGGCAAGCCATTTTTATAAGTCTCAAGATACGCTTTAAATCCTTCAACATCAGTTACTTCTGGTTGAACCGTTTGAACAGCAGCATTGGCAAATACGACATCATCAAGATAATCTTCTAATGACGTTTCAGCCGCAGTTAGGTAATCTGCTAAGAGTGCAATTCCCCAAGCACCACCTTCTCCTGCTGTCTCCATCACAGAAACTGGGCTTGACATCGCTCCTGCCAACAATTGTTGGGCAACCTGAGGGGTTTTGAAAATACCACCGTGACCTAACAGTTTATCAATTGCAACTGCCTCTTTGTCCACTAGAATCTCCATGCCAATTGCTAAGGTTGTGAAAGCAGACAGGATATGGCTTCTCATAAGATTAGGCACTGTAAAACGACTTTCTGGAGTTCTCACAAGAAGCGGACGTCCTTCAGTCAATCCAGTAATACTTTCACCTGAATAATAACCATAACTTAATAGACCACCACAATCTTTTTCACCTGTTAAGGCTGCATTAAAGAGTAGTGGATACAGTTCAGCATCTGAAATCTTTTGTCCTGATAGGGCTGAAAACTCTTTAAATAATTTAACCCAAGCATTGATATCTGAACTACAGTTATTCGCATGTACCATCGCTACGGCGTCACCAACTGGTGTCGTTACAATATCAATTTCTGAATAACGGTTTTGCAATTCTTTTTCAAGGACAATCATAGCAAAAATAGACGTTCCAGCAGACACATTTCCTGTCCGCTGTCTGACACTATTTGTCGCTACCATTCCTGTCCCAGCATCTCCCTCTGGAGGACACAACTGACTTCCTGCTTGGAGTTGACCTGTTGGGTCTAATAATTTGGCACCTTGGTCTGTCAAGGTTCCTGCTACGGTACCAGCGGATAACACTTTCGGTAAAATAGCATTCAAATTCCAAGGAAGTTGATATTGTTGCGTTAATTCAGCAAATTGGTCGAGAAAAACACCATTATAATCACCAGTGGTTGAATCAATAGGAAACATTCCAGAAGCATCTCCGACTCCCAAAACTTTTTCACCTGTTAATTGCCAATGAATGTAACCTGCTAAAGTAGTGACATATGCTATTTTAGAAACATGTTCCTCTTTATTTAAAATAGCTTGATATAGGTGAGCGATACTCCAACGCTCAGGAATGTTAAAGTCAAACAATTGACTGAGTTCGTGTGCTGCTTGACCAGTAATCGTATTTCTCCAAGTCCTAAATGGAACTAATAGATCATCTTCTTTATCGAACGCTAGATAACCGTGCATCATGGCACTAAAACCAATTTGCCCAATCTTTGTTAAATCAACGTGATACGCCATTTTGACATCTTGAACAAGTTCACGGTAAGCAGATTGCAAACCTTGCCAAATACTGTCCAAAGAATAAGTCCAAATCCCATCGACTAGTTGATTTTCCCAATCATGACTACCAGAGGCAATCGGTTGTTTCTGACTATCAATCAAAACTGCTTTGATACGAGTTGAACCAAACTCAACTCCTAACGAGGTCCGACCGTTCGTCAAATCGTCAATGATATGTCTCATAGAATCCTCCTTTTGATGAATTCGCTTTCATTTTCCGGATTCATTATACCACTTATGTTCGTACATGTAAATATTTTTATAAAAATTTGTTCGAACATTTATAAGACGTAAGTTTTAAACTAGGGATGATTTTGTTAAGTCGTATGTTTAGTATTCATCAGTACTATCAAAACACTAAAATAGGCTTATCTTAGTAAGTTATATGATGTTTACTGGTAATATTTACCACAAAAAAACAGAGGATATTTTCAAAAAAGAAATATCCTCTGTTTAATCTTTGCGACTCAATTGATATGATCACATTAATCCTATTTAACTGAACTTCTTTCAATGACTTCTGCCGGGTAATGAATAGTCTTCATGCGTTTTTTTCTCTCAATAGCACCAAGTAATTGTTTAGCCGCATCCCTTCCTAAAACTTGTTTAGGATGGCTGATACTAGTCAATTGATACGCCTCTGCTAGATAGGAATTATCATGACTAATAATAGAGTAATCTTGGGACATTTCCCGTCCTTTTTCCTTCATCAGTTGAATAAACTGACTCGATACTTGGTCATTATAACAAACAAAAGCGGTTGGCGCATCATCTGTTTTCAAAATGTATTCAACATAGTCTCTAATAGCTGCCTGCTGAGTTTTTGTTGTAAAAGTAGCAATATCTGCAGCGCGAAAAGAAAGCTTAGCTGCCTCATGCATATTTACAAAGCCTTTCATCCGCAATTTCCCCTGCATATCATCTAATTTGGTAATCAACCCAATTTTGCGATGGCCTCGATCAATGAGATATTTGGTAGCCTCATAGCCAGCTGAAAAATCATCTAAACTCGCATAGGGGATATCCAAAATATCATAATAAGCATTTAAAAAATAAACAGGAATCCCAGCTTCTTTTAATTCTGCGTAATAAGCTATATTTGGATTGTATTCATTACTAGAGGTTGGTTCAATTAGAAAGCCTTCTACTCCCTGTGCCATCATCTTTTTAAGACTGTCTTCTTCTAATGCAGGATTATTATTGGTGGCACTCAACATTAATGAATAACCACTCTCCCTAAGAACTTCCTCGATTCCTTCAATGATATTCGGGAAAATATAATCTGATAAATAAGTCGTAATGACACCAATTGTTTTCGTTGCTACAGTTCGTGCATTCTGGTTATCCTTATAATCCAAAACAAAAGTACCAGAGCCTTTTTCCGCTTTCAAATAACCTTGTTGAATTAATAAACTTAGCGCCTGTCTTACCGTATGACGACTCACTTGGTAAATATCACATAACTGATGTTCCGTTGGTATCACCTGACCAATAGCATAGCTACCATCTAGAATTTTTCTTAATAAATCATCTGCCACTTTCTGATATTTTGTTTTCATTTCTTATCTCTTTTTCTTTTTTGTACGTACAACTATTATATCACAAACAAGATAAGAAAGTACATGTTGTTACAGTATTAGTAGTTGGGCTGAGAAAAAGTATTCCCACCACTTAAAGTTAAAGTAAGGCTAAATAAGCCAAAATAATAAACTCCCCAAAGCTATTCCAACAACGTAGCCTACAATCACATCTTTGGGATAATGCACTCCTCCGATGACTCGACAACAGGCTAATAGAGCTGATAAAATCAGCAACAAAATCCCTAGCCACAGATTGACGCTTAGCACTCCCATACTGATGATACTGGCTGAAAAAACGTGACGGCTGGGCATGGATTGACCAGAGCTATCTTTTTCAATTAGGGGTTCGATTGTCCACGTTTCATAAGGTCGAGGTTGATTAATCACTTTTCTGACCCAAGATAATACAATAAATCCCATGCCAGGTATGACGATATAAGGAAGAACAGCTCTGCCATTTTTCCAAAACACAAAAGCCAAAAGTAAAGGATAGACTGCATACATGACCTTTGTAATCGTATGATTGATGAAACGGAGTTTTTTAACGTAAGGATGAAAAGGACGGGAGATACGTTCATAAAAATCATCATAGTTTTCCATAAGGTTATTATAACGAAAAAGCTAGGTCTTGCCCAGCTTTTCCATTTTTTATGAGTCATACTGGCTTAAGTCTTGCTTCATCATGTAGAAGAAGATATCGCCATAAGTTCCTGAATAATCAAGTTCATGCCCATTGTAGACTAATTTAACAACCTTGTAGTAATCAGCAACACCGATAAGACAAGCTTGTTGTGAACGCTCGAATTCTGCGTAACTATCAAATGTGATTGTTGTTTCCTGTTTACTCGCGTTAAGGTAGGTAATTTCTAACATCTTTTTCTCCTTCTTACTCATATTTATCTTTGATTTGCTTAAACGTCTTGCCTTTTGCCACCCAATCAACTAATTTATCTAGCCTACGAATTTCCTGCATCAAAGGATCTTCCAAAGTTTCAATCTGTACACCACAAATTTTACCTGTGATATTGATACGATTTGGATTATAATTTGGCGCTTGTCGAAAAAAATCTCCATAGGTTAAGTCTGATTCGAAAAGCGTAGCAATTGCCTCAGTAGAATAACCCGTCAACCAAGAAGTGACCTCATGAACGTCTTGGGCAGTCCTGCCCTTTCGCTCTGCCTTTGCTACCAAAGCCCGATAAACGCTAGCAAATGTCATGTTATAAATACGATGTGTCATGGCCTTATTATAACACTTATGCTATACTTGGGGTAACAATCTGCTTGAAAGGAGACATCTCTTGATTTCAACCTATATTTTAGAGCAAAAAGCTGAGCTACGCCCCTTGTTAACTACTGTTTATCAAACATTGAAAGCACAATTACCAGATGCCCAAGAAAAAATCTCCTATGGTATGCCAACCTTCTGGCAAGGACGAAATATCATTCATTTTGCAGCACATAAAAAACACTTGGGGATCTACCCTGGACCATTGGTCATTGAACACTTTTCAAACCAATTAACCTCAGCTGGATATCACTACACCAAAGGTGCCATTCAATTCCCTTATAACAAAGAACTTCCTCTTGAACTCATCAAAGAAATCACAAGAGAAGCACTCAAAGAAAATGGAAATTAACTGAAATAAAAAAGGTTCTGGCGAAAAATCGCAGGCACTTTTTACTCACTATATTTTTCAATAAAAGCCTTAATCTCATCAACAGTTGATTCGCTACCTTTTAACAGACTATCTACCATCTGTTTATCAGAAAAATAGCTAAAATGTGGAACGGTCTTAATACCAAAATAAGCAATGAATTCATCCCAAGCTTTAGCGTCAGCCTCATCCGAATCTAGGTAATAAATCTTAACAGATTTATCCTGATAGGCTTCAGCTAATTTAGGAACGAAAGCCTGACAATACTCACATGTTGGACGACCTAAGTAGATTAAAAACTCCTCTGAATTAGCAATCTTCTCATTGAGCTCTTGCAAGGTAATTTCTTCTAGATTTGCCACCGACTCTTGATAAGTCCCTGTCTTTTTTCTTGGAGTTCAGAACTCGATTGACGACCACAGCTCATTAGAAGAATACTTATCATAAAAAACGAAACCGTCACTAATATTTTCTTTAACATGTCTTACTCTCCGAACTCTTACCCTAGTGTCGCAATGGTACAGCCACTTCCTCCAGCCGTTTGTGGGGCATATTCAAAGTGTTTAACATGTTTGTTACGACGAAGATATTTAGTTACTGCCTCACGAATGACGCCTGTACCAATACCATGGATAATGTCCACTTGTCCCATATTATTCAAAAGTGCTTGATCAATAAAAGCATCCAGCTCCTGCATAGCTTCCTCGTAGCGTTTACCCCGAAGATCCAAACGAGCCCTTGGACCAGACCCCGTTGCCACTTTCTTGACCACATTGATTTGGCGTTTCTTAGTTTTCTGAGCCTCTTCCCGAACCTTAACTAAACTAAACTCATCTTCGCTCAAAGTCATCTTAATGATACCAACCTGAGCCTCCCAAGTCTTATCCTTAATTTTCTTAACAAGGGTACCTCGCTGTCCGTAAACCGTCACAATAATATCATCACCCACTTCTGGATTCTTTAGCTTTTTCGCTTTTTTCAAGACTTTATTGTGGGAAAGCTGAGCTTCTGGAGCAAGTTTTTTCAGTTGACCTTTAGCTTCAATCACTTCATGTGGTTTCAGAGCTGCGCGATCGTGGAGATCTTTAAGGATTTTATCAGATTCAGCAATCGCCAATTCAACCACCTCACGCGCCTCTGCTGCTGCTTTTTCAACTTCCTTGTCCTTAGCATGAGCAAATTCATTGTACAATTTTTTAACTGCACGATTAAATTTAAGATTCTCTTGTTCGACTTCACGAATATGATCCAGTCTCTTACGACTTTCCACAGTTTGAGCCTCCAATTGCTCGATAATGCGGTTGACATCGCTGTCCCTGTCAGTCATCTGCTCTGCTTTTTCCACAATGGCTTCAGAAAGTCCTAAACGGCGAGCAATTTCAAAGGCATTGGAGCGGCCAGGGACACCTTGCATGAAGCGGTAAGTTGGACTTAAAGTTGCGACATCAAACTCCATACTGGCATTTTCAACATGCGCTGTCTCAATACCATAAGCCTTGAGTTCTGGATAGTGAGTTGTCGCCATCGTCTTAATGCCATTAAGGCGAAGATAATCAAGAATAGCCATCGCAAGACTAGCTCCCTCTTGCGGGTCCGTACCTGCTCCCAACTCATCAAAAAGAATAAGGCTATCCTCATCAGCAGCTTGTAAGGTCGTAACAACTTGTGTCATGTGGCTTGAGAATGTAGACAAGCTCTGCTCAATAGACTGCTCATCACCTATATCTGCAAAAATGTCTTTAAAGACAGCAACCTTTGAACCCACATCCGCCAAAACAGGAAGACCAGATTGAGCCATCAACTGCGTCAAGCCAAGCGTCTTTAGCATGATGGTCTTACCACCCGTATTGGGACCTGTAATGACAATCCCTGTCAGCTCATTTGGAAAATAAAGATCATTTGGAACGGGATTAGTCAGTAGAGGGTGTCTAACATTAAAGAGCTGAATGGTCTTATCCTTTGATAAGGTTGGAACAACAGCTTTTTTCTCCCTCATAAAAAGATACTTAGCACGCACCAAATCAATATGCCCTAAAATCCAAGCATTATTTCTGATAATGTGGGCATGTGGACGAAGCATATTTGACAGCTCGTGGAGCACCCTTACCATCTCATGACGCTCATCTGCGCGCAATTGTGTGACTTCTTCATTGAGTTGTACAACCGCACGCGGCTCAATATAGACCGTATTTCCAGAAGCAGAGATGTCATGAACCACACCGGCAATTTTATTACGGTACGAATTCCGCACAGGAAGCACTGAGCGGCCATTACGAGAAGCAATCAGATTTTCTGATAAATAGTCTGCATTTTTCTTTAAAATTCCCTGTAAAGTCTCACGCACCTGGCCTTCACTAATGGCAATTTGACGGCGAATTTTTTCCAATTCTGGACTGGCAAAATTTTCAATAAAGCCACCATCGTTAATGGCTTGAAGGCTTCCTGATAAGCTTGGAAACACCTCAAGCGTCTCAAAAAGACGGCCCAAAGCTTTTAGCTCTGCATTTTCCAAAAGACTATAAAAACGACTCATTTCAGCCGACACTTGAAGAACTTTTTTTAGCTCAATCAATTCAGCAACATTCAAATCTGCATCCAACTCAAGGCGACGAAGAGGCTCTGAAACATCACGAAGACTTACCATGGCAAAACCGTGGTGCTCGATAAAAATAGCCTCCATATCTGAAATTTCGGTAAATGCTTGCCCAATCTTATCAGGCTTTACCATTGGCTCAAGGTCACGTAATTCTACTAGCCCTTGCTGGGTTTGTAAATAAGGTTCAAAAAGACTTCTAACCTTGTTAAATTCTAATTGTTCAATAATCTTGTTATTCATGGTTATATTATATCACAGTAATAGATAAGAGGAGGAAAAAGAACAAGTCTCACCTTAAATATAACAAAAAATCCAGGACACCTGTCCCAGATTTTAAAAAATCTTTGTTACCCAAAAATAATTCCAAAGTTGAGCAAAAATAGGAAAGCCAATCAATAATTTTGTCACACTATGGCCGGATAAAAAATTTTGAATAACATTAACCGGTACCGTCGCTAACAGTGTCACTCCCATACTGAAAAAAAGAAGCGTTACAAAAATAGCAAGTCCCCCACTAATGCAGTTCATCAAAACACTATCAAATTGGTCTAAATTGATTAAATGTAAAAAGATACCAATCACTCTAAAAACAAAATAACTCAAGGTGTAAACACCTGCAAAAGCAACACCAGCATAGAACACCATGTCTAATTCAAAGAGATTAACATCCTTAAAAAATTGAACCACCGTATCTTGACTAGGATTTACAGAAGGTACCCAAAGGGTTATTTGCGCTGCTAATTTTTGATAAAAATGATTGGCAATAAAAAGCGAAACAATACTAGCCAATGTATAGTAGCCTTGCAATATGATACTTCGCATATAGCCAATATAAAATTGCCATGCCAAGATAAGAATAAAAAGTATACCTATCATTTCTGTTCCTCATTCAATTCCAACTCAAGCTGATTATTTTTTTCTTTTAAAGCCATAATTTTTTCTGTGCGCAAACGCTCAAGTTCACGCTCTGTTTCTTCAAAAATAATCTCTCGACTAAGTTGCATTGACAAGGTGTTAATAGCCATCAAAATAGCAATCGTTTCATTATCTGCTTCTGGAAGATTACGTTTAATGGCATCATACTTCTCGCGCGCTACGCGTTCCACTTCCTCCATAAAAAGATTATCCTTATCCGTTGTTAAAGTCAGCGGTTTATTTCCAAAGACAAATTTATATCTATTTTTCATAATTCCCATATAAAAGAACCAAGTGGCTGCAACTGATTATGCCAAGAGTTCCACGTCTAGTCGCACATCTCAACTAAACATCCCTTTCCGTTATTAGTCTAACTCTTAATATTATAACGCAAAATTAGAAAATGGTAAAATATGACCTTTTTTCAGCTTTATGATACAATATTGTTATGAACACTATCGTCATGAAGATGGGAGAAGGACGAACTAAGTCCCTAGCTCAAGAACTCGCTAACTACCAAATTGCCAATAACAATCCTTATGTTACCTTTGCTGCGAAAGTTTCTGGCACAACCGTACTTGTTTATACATCTGGTAAAATTGTCTTCCAAGGTAGTGGTGCTCAAAATCTAGCCGAATCTTTCGGTTATCATTTGGAAAATAGCAGAGCAGGAACACCTGCTGGACAGAATCTTTCCTTAATTGGTTCTGACGAGGTGGGAAACGGTTCTTATTTTGGAGGCATAGCTGTCGTTGCTAGTTTAGTGACTCCTGCCGACCACGCCTTTCTCAAATCCCTCGGTGTCGACGATTCCAAAAATCTGACTGACCTCAAAATCCGTCAAATTGCTCCAATCTTAGAAGATAAAATCCCTCACAAAGCTCTGCTATTATCTCCTAAAAAGTATAACGAAGTCGTGGGGGAAGGCAAAAAGCATAATGCTGTCTCTGTCAAGGTTGCTCTACATAATCAAGCGATTTATCTGCTCTTACTGGAAGTCGCAAAACCTGATAAAATCGTTATTGACGCCTTTACCAATCAGATAAATTATGAAAAGTATCTTAAAAATGAACCCAATCATTTTGATAATCCTCTAACCTTTGAAGAAAAAGCCGAAGGGAAATACTTAGCTGTAGCTGTTAGCTCCATCATTGCCAGAAATCTCTTTCTTGAAAATCTGGAAAAGTTGGGTAATGATCTTGGTTACAAACTCCCAAGTGGAGCAGGAGCAAAATCAGACAAGGTTGCTAGCCAAATCCTAGCTACTTATGGAATGCAAGGGCTAAATTACTCAGCTAAACAACACTTTGCCAATACACAAAAGGCACAAAAATTGCTCAAATAATCTCTACAACAACTCGAAAGGAATAACAGCGTTCAAAACTCTTAAACGCATCACACTTATGAAACATTTTATTAAAGAATGGGGACTTTTTATCCTCTTAATGGCCACTATCCTTCTTTCTTATCTTTTTGTTTGGTTCACTGTAAAAGTTGATGGACATTCTATGGATCCAACATTAGCTGATGGCGAGAATCTCTTTGTTGTCAAAATATCTCAAATTGATCGATTTGACATTGTTGTCGCTGACGAAGTTGATGAATCTGGAGAATCAAAAAAAATTGTAAAACGAGTCATCGGAATTCCTGGAGATACCATTACTTATGACAACGATACCCTGTACATCAATGGTAAAGAGACGGATGAAGCTTATTTAAAAGAGTATCGTAACCTTTTTGCCAAAGATAAATTACAAAGCACATACTCCTATAATAAATTTTTCCAACAATTAGCTGAACAATCGCCAGCATTTACTTCTGATCGCACTGGTTCAAGTTCCTTCACTGTTCAAGTTCCAGAAGGTCATTATTACCTTTTAGGAGATGACCGTATTGTATCAAAAGATAGTCGAGCAGTTGGAACCTTTGATAAAGAAGCCATTGTCGGTGAGATTAAATTCCGCTACTGGCCTCTAAATAAAATTGGAACGATCGATTAAAAATTGACTAAAGTTTGCTATCACTATTTAGTGAAAAACTCACATTTCAAAGTTGGGCCAAGCTCAGCTTTTTTACTAGAAAGACTATGAACGAAGTTTATTTTTCAGGGGAAATTAACCGCATTATTTTTGAAAATGCTAGCAATTTTTTTAAAATTATTTTATTAGATATCGACGATACCGATAGTGATTTTGATGATTTTGAAATTATCGTTACTGGTACAATAGCAGAGGTCATTGAAGGGGAAAATTATACTTTCTGGGGTGAATTAACCCAGCACCCTAGATATGGTGAGCAACTAAAAGTGACCCGATACGAGCGGGCCAAACCCACTTCTTCTGGTTTGGTTAAATACTTCTCCAGCGATCACTTTAAAGGAATCGGAAAAAAGACAGCTGAAAAAATTGTCCAACTCTATGGTGAAAATACGATTGATAAGATTTTGGAAGATCCGTCAAAACTGGCTACCATTTCAGGATTATCAAAAGTGAATCGTGAGGCTTTTCTCACCAAGCTCAAACTCAATTACGGGACTGAACAAGTCTTAGCCAAGCTGGCTGAATATGGATTAACCAACCGTGTTGCTTTTGAGATTTTCAATCAATATAAGAACACGACCCTGGACATCATTCAAGAAAATCCCTACCAGTTAGTAGAGGATATTCAGGGAGTTGGGTTTAAAATTGCTGACCTTTTGGCAGAAAAGCTGGGCATCGAAGCTGATGCACCCCAGCGTTTCCGCGCAGCCCTTGTTCATAGCCTCCTAGAAGTCTCTCTCGAAAAAGGGGACACCTATGTCGAAGCTAAGGAATTATTGGAAAGGGCACTTTACATCCTAGAAGAAGCTCGCCAAATTGAGCTAGATCCTACGCAAGTCGCTCAGGAACTCCAAAACTTAATCGCTGAAGATAAAATTCAAAATGTTGAGACGCGTATCTTTGATAATACCCTCTATTATGCAGAAGAAGGGATAAAAAAACACCTATCTCGCATCATGGAAACCCCATTAGAAAAAAATCTTGACGATGATAAAATTTCCGAAGAAATTACTTGTATCGAAGCCAATTTCAAGTTGACCTATGATGACATACAGAAAAAGGCCATTCACGATGCCTTAAAAAGTAAAGTTTTTATCCTGACAGGAGGGCCTGGTACTGGAAAAACAACTGTTATCAACGGCATCATCGAAGCATACAGTAAACTCCACGGCATTAACACTCATAAAAACGAGGTTCCTATCACTCTAGCTGCCCCAACTGGGCGGGCTGCCAGACGCATGAATGAGCTGACGGGATTGCCAGCTGCGACGATTCATCGCCATTTGGGACTAAACGGGGACAACACCAATGATTACCAAGCCATTGATGATTATCTTGATTGTGAGCTTATCATCATTGATGAGTTCTCCATGGTCGATACCTGGCTTGCCAACCAACTTTTTGCCTCAATTGCTAGCCATACACAAGTTATTATTGTCGGCGATAGTGACCAGTTACCGTCAGTTGGCCCTGGTCAAGTTTTAGCTGATTTATTAAAAATAGCAGAGCTCCCACAGGTTGCCTTATCAAAAATCTTTCGACAGTCTGAAGATTCGACAATTGTCACCCTTGCCAGTCAAATGCGTTTGGGACAACTTCCAGCTGATTTTACCCAGAAAAAAGCTGATCGCTCCTATTTTGAAGCACAAGTGCAATACATCCCAGACATGGTAGAAAAAATTGTTCGCTCTGCCTTGAAATCTGGTATCAAAGCCCAAGATATTCAAATTTTAGCACCTATGTACCGAGGACAGGCAGGTATCACAAATCTCAATACCCTCATGCAAAATCTCCTTAATCCTAAGCAAGAAAAACTCGAATTTCTATTCAACGATCAAATCTTTAGGACCTCTGATAAGGTTTTGCACCTGGTGAATGATGCTGAGCTCAACGTCTTTAATGGAGATATTGGCTACATTACCGAATTGATGCCCGCCAAATACACAGACAGCAAACAAGATGAAATCACCATTCAATTTGATGGGAACGAAGTCACCTATCCTCGTAATGAATGGCACAAGATTACCCTTGCCTACGCCATGTCTATCCATAAATCTCAGGGCAGTGAATTTCAAGTAGTTATTCTACCTATCACGCGCCAAAGCAGTCGTATGCTACAGCGTAACCTCATTTATACAGCCATTACTCGTTCAAAAAGCAAATTAGTCATGCTAGGCGAACTTTCCGCCTTTGACTACGCGGTCAAAAACGAAGGTGCTAGCCGTAAAACTTATTTAGTAGAACGCTTCGGACATAAGGAGATTCTTAGTCAGACAGGTCCTTCCCTTGAGGAAACCCATACAACGATAGAAAAATCAAATACAGAAACGTCTACCACAGACAGCCCTGCTTTATCTCCACAAAATCTTGAAAGCTATCGCCTAACCGAAGAAAATCTTCTAACGATTAATCCTATGATTGGTATAACAGAAGAAGATATCGCAGTCTATTTTTAGACATAATAGCCAGTTAGCGAGTCATCTTTATGAAACTTTTGTCTTTTCTTAATGGTAAGGTTATCAAGACATGGTATGGTGAAAACAACAAATAGATAATGTAGATAGTGATAAGGAATAGAACAATGCCTTACAAAAATTTCTATCCTCAAATAAATTCGATGATGTTATGATACTCACTACAGTACATCAGTAGATAAATTCACGACAACTAATCGGCAACGTAAATAACTCGTAAAATTAAACATTCTTTCCGTGAGCTTCTTAATCAGTATACAGGTTATGCTTAGAACTGTTTCCAATAACCCGCAACTATCAGATACATCCAAACTTCTAATCAAGAGATTACTGAAAACTGTATATCATTGAGTTTCTCATACTAAAATGTGACATATGGATTCTTTAATCCTCAAGTTGATTAGCTCCCTCCCTTTAGAAATGATAGGGAGCTTGCATATTTACCTCCCTAAATGGCTTATACTCAATCCAAGTTTAACACATAAAAATTCCCTACCATCAACGTTTTTAATGGTAGGGAATTTTATTATTGGGTTTATTATAGATATCCGTGATTGACAATAAAATCGGGCGGAGCAGATAGTCACGACTAGGACCAGCATTTATTGAAATGATTTAACTGCCATATGTTTTATATCAACTCATCTCGACTGACTTGCTCATAATTTTGCTGACCATCATTGAGTTTCTCCCAAATGACGACTTCACCAGTCGCCAAGGACTTTTGCACATCAATAATCCGCTGATTTGATGACCCCCTGAATTGCAACATGAGGTTCTTTTTCGTACGGTCAAACCGCCCATCAACTAAGATATCAATAAGATGAAGGAGTTCCAACTTATCATCCGTTTCCAGCATCATCTCTTCCCAAGTGTATCCCGTCCAAGACCAAATGTCCTTCTCTGGCAGTTCTCGACGAATCCGTTTAACAAGAGGGAGTAAAATACCTGTATTCAAGAAAGGCTCGCCACCAAGAAGCGTCAATCCCTGCACATATGGCTGAGCTAGGTCGGCCATAATTTGGTCTTCCAATTCCTTGGTATAAGGAATACCTGCTCGAAAATTCCAGGTTGCCACATTATAACATCCTTCACAATGAAACATACACCCCGCTACGTATAGGCTACACCTAACCCCTTCGCCATCCACAAAATTAAAAGCCTTATAGTCTATAATCCGTCCTTGACTAAGTTCTTCACTCTTCCATTCTTGCGGTTTAGGATTGTTCATTATTAAGATACCAAGAGCGTTAAAAAAGCGAGAGAAAAATAGGAAACCGATGACGTATGCCTGCATACTATCTTTTTTCCGAAGCTTTTAGCTCGGGTTCAATTCTGTAAAATCATCTTAACAGCCCGAAACACTCTTCCTTTCTATGAAATTTTTAGGTAACATCTATCCAGTAGCGCTCGGTCCCCTCACGAACATCTTCTAGCACACCACCATTAGCCACAATAACAGCACGACTAGCAGGATTTGCCTCACTACACGTGACAAGCACTTTTTGGATGTTTTTGGACATGGCAGAGCTAAGCCCCTGCTTGAGCATCTCTTTAGCGTAACCTCTACCACGCTCACTAGGCCGGACAGAGTAACCAATATGCCCACCTTTTTCAAGAAGGTAGTCATTTAAGCAAAGCCTTAAACTAAGAAATCCAACTGCCTTATCGCCTTCAAAACCAACAAACTGAATACTGGGAACCCAACCTTCTGAAATATTCAATCCCATCTCTGCGTCCGCATTGCCAGCAATCCATTCTTCATAATCAAAGTTTTCAGCATTCCAAAAACCACCATCGTGAGCTGAACTAGTCTCCTCAAACTCACGCATCATGTCTAAAACGGCTTCTTTATCAGCTATGGTCGGCCGGCGCAATTCCATAAAATGCCTCCAAATCTAGTGTCCCATAAGGGGTCTCTGAACGATTGATCTGGTCACAAATCCAGTGACTTAAAAGACTCGACTCTGGTGAAACTGGATTTTTTCCTGTTTCAATGGCTTCCAGAAAGGCTTGAATGATACTCTCAAAGCCACGCTTATAAAGAGTGGTGTCCCAAGAACCAAAGCCTTGCTTGGTTTCTACGTCTCCTTCAACGACCGTTAACTCATCCAAATTTTTCAAATGATAGGTTGCTCGCGGTGTTTGAACTTCCATGATTTCACGGCGACTACCTGCCTGCAAATTCATGCTAACAGCAATCGTCTCTTTTTCTGTATAAAGATTAACAGAGACCTGACTGAGCAAACCTTCTTCCAAATGGTAATGGAAATCTCCACGAACCAGCTGGCCTTCTGCTAGATAAAGAGCTGTATCCAACGGATGAATAAAGAAATCAAAGAGTTTGTATTGAAGTGGTCCAGTCCCTTTCAGAGCATTTTTTTCCACAAAAATCCGACGTTTGTCAGATGCAGTCAATAAGTCTTGGACCTTCGGTGCAAATCGACGATTAAATCCTGCCATTAGAAAGGTGCCACGCTCCTCAGCAAGCTCATAAAGCTGCCGTGTCGTCTCGTAAGACTCTGTCAAGGGCTTATCCATATAGACAGGAATCCCTTTTTCTAGAAAAAGCTGCGCAAGGCTCACATGAGCCACTGTCGCTGCATGGATAAAGATCCCATCCAAACCAGCTTCTAGCAAGGCATCTAAACTATTGTAAGACACCGATTGACCAAACAAGGAGATTACCACATCACGCACCTCTTGTTTTCGTGTGAAAACGTGCCATTCAATCCCAGATAATTGCCGCAGATAAGGCAGATAAGCCTTCTGAGAAATCCCACCGATTCCTACAATTCCGATTTTCTTCATATGTATCCTTTCTAGACAAAACAGGTGACGCTTTACACGCCACCCGTCTCTTTCGTGCTAGTTTATTTCTTCTTACCAGCTTTTTTCAAGAGCGCCTGCACGCGCGCCTTTTTATCATCTTTCACATTGGAATGCTTTTCGTGAAATTTCTCCACCAGTTGCATTCCTTTATAGTCTAATTGATATTTTCCCATGGTTACTCCTTCATACCTGTTAACTGACGGTAGAATACCATCTCCTATCGAGATTCTAGTATACCATACTATTTCCCTGATGTCTTGATCGTTGAGCCATTCATATGTTTCACACGGGCAGAAATCTCCTTGTGACGGCCATTCACCATTGGACGTGCTTGCGGATTTCCAAGATAACCACAGGTGCGTTTGACCACATCCACTGTCTTCGGATCGGTATTGCCACAATTTGGGCACTTGAAACCACGCTCTGTTGGCTCAAAGTCTCCCTCAAACTCACAGGCATAGCACTTATCAATCGGCGTGTTGGTTCCCAAATAACCCACTCGATCATAGGCGTAATCCCACACAGCCTCAAGTGCTTTCGGATTTTGCTGAAGAACTGGGTATTCACAATAATGGATAAATCCTCCACTAGCACCAACCTCTGGATAGATTTTTTCAAAGTCCAATTTTTCAAATGGTGTTGGGTTCTTACGAACATCGTAGTGGAATGAATTGGTGTAATACTCTTTATCCGTAATGTTTTCCACAATACCGAATTTCTCCGTATCCAAACGACAGAAACGATCTGTCAAACTTTCTGATGGTGTCGAATAAACTGAGAAATGATAGCCGTACTCGTTTGACCAACTTTCACAAAACTCTTTCATCTGACGGACAATATCTACCGTAAAGTCCTTGGCTGCTTCGTTTTTCTCCCAATCACCGCCGTAGAATACCGTTGCCACCTCATAAAGTCCAATGTAACCAAGAGAGACAGTTGCACGACGATTTTTAAAGAGTTCGTCAACCTTATCTGTTTTTTCTAAACGCTTTCCAAAAGCACCATATTGATAAAGAATCGGTGCGTTAGCAGGCGTTGCTTCCTTCACGCGCTCCACACGGTAAACCAAAGCATCCTTGGCAATCGTCATACGCTCTAAGAAAAGGTCCCAGAACTTATCCATATCACCATCAGCTTCCAAAGCAATGCGTGGCAGATTAACCGTAACAACCCCTAAATTCATACGTCCAGAAGTCACATCCTGACCATTTTCATCCTTCCATCCTTGCAAGAAAGAACGACATCCCATAGGTGCCTTGAAAGAACCTGTTAACTCAATAATCTTATCATACGATAACATATCAGGGTACATTCGCTTAGTGGCACACTCCAAAGCCAATTGCTTAATATCATAGTTCGGCGAATCTGGCTCCAAATTAAGCCCACGTTTTACCGTAAAGATTAATTTTGGAAAAATCGCAGTGCGACCTTCACGTCCCAAACCTTTAATACGGATATTAAGAATGGCTTTTTGAATCTCACGCTCAAACCAAGACGTTCCCAAACCAAAACCTAAGGATGTGAATGGCGTTTGTCCATTGGAAGTAAATAACGTATTAATCTCATACTCCAAAGACTGCATGGCATCATAGATATCTTTTTGAGTCTTTTGACGAGCATAATCTTCACGTTTCTCTTCGACGACCCATTCCGCAGCATCTTTCAAATGCTTTTGATAATTCAATTCAGCATAAGGGGCTAAAAATTCATCAATGCGATCTGCCGTACAACCACCATATTGACTAGAAGCGACATTAGCAATGATTTGAGAAATCTGAGCAGTCGCTGTTTGAATGGACTTAGGACTTTCAACCTCAGCATTCCCAATCTTAAAACCATTTTTTAGCATGCCTTCAAAGTCAATGAGACAGCAATTGGTCATAGGCGTATAGGGACTATAATCCAAGTCGTGGTAGTGAATATCACCTTTTTGATGGGCATTAGCCACATGCGGTGGCAACATTTTTAGACCAATGGATTTCCCTACAATACCAGCAGTCAAATCACGTTGTGTGTTAAAAACATCACTGTCTTTATTGGCGTTTTCATTGACCACCGTTTGATCTTTATTGAGCAACTTATCAATGGAAAAATTAATATCCGTTGCCTTTGCACGATCAAAATCACGTTGCGTACGATAGTTGATATACTGTTGAGCTAGCGCATACTCCCCAGCTTGTAACAGTTCATGCTCTACAATATTTTGAATTTCATAAATCTTAATATTTTCATGAAAACGATCGTAGATTTCAGCCACAATACTAGCAGCTATCCCCTCAAGTTTGTTTTCAATTAGAGGCGTCAATGGAGTAATTTCATTACTAGCTCGCACTAGCGCCTGATAAATTTTATCCGTATCAAAAGGCACCTGTCTACCATCACGCTTAATTACTGTAATCGATTTAATCACCATTACTGACACACTCACTTTTCATTTAAATATTAACAAGATCTATTATAACATTACCACAAAAAAAATCAATATCTTGTGTTATAAAAACATTCAAAACACAATATATTGATTTTTTCATTTATTTCAACTGATAAACTGTAAAATGTTCTACTCCATCTAAAGATAATTGAGTATAGTATTTTGTCAAGTTGTCCTGTACCGATTCACTCAATACTGACCCATTATTCACAATGACCAATTGTGATTGACTACTTAGAAAATCATCTTCAAAATCTTTAATACGATCATCTGATGCTTGATAAAGGCTCGAAACAGGATAATGCGTCGCTGTCCGGCGCTCACTTAATAGATAAATATCTATTTGATGATCAACTACCACCACAGACTCCTCATCAGCGATATTATCCTTAAGATAGTTAGCAATGGCTATACGCTCACTATCCTGTTTTGTTTCCTGCATATTTCGGTAAAATGGCAGAGCAGCAGCAATAACAATCAAAGCAAGAGGGCCACAGAGGTGACTAAAGATAAAAGTCCCCCACAAGCTACGCTCAGCTTCTTGACGACGATGAGAATGGCGACGACTCGCTCTTTGCTTAGCAAAGCCAGCCAAACTAATTATAGTCAAGATAATTCCAAACGGTAAGGCTGGCAAAAGCTGATAAAACGCCCAGCTTTTTGACAAAGCCGCTAAAATAATATAAACCAAAAGGCTAAGAAAAATTAGAACACTAGACAAGCGATCTGTCTTGACTTTTCTCATATACTCAAAGAATACTATTGCCCCTAATAATAAACCAGAAAAGAAAGCTAAGCCAATTTGCAAAAGTGCAGCTTGCCAAAGAGAATTTATCCCCCATGATAAATGTGTAAAGTTATAAAAGAGAACCTGTCGCAAATAGGGAACTATAAGTTCAAATGTAAACACAAAATAACCAACAGTGTAAAATACTACCATCAAACCAAAGGTGATCGCAAGATTCTGATAAAATCCACGCGCTAATCGTTTGTGCACAATATTATAACCAGATAACAGCACAAAAGCAATCACCCAAAAAATCAAGGTTCTTGGTTCAAAAAAGAGAGCTAGCGCAGCATTGACACCATAGAGAATAAAACCCTCATCTTTGGTCATTTCTGCAAAATAACGAATCAGATACCACAGCCCCATCAAGACAAAAGGCGATGCCCATTGCATCGGATAAAAGCCACCAAAACCTAGAGTAAGATTAGCCAAATAAAAAGCTAGTCCCCCGGCCATGCTGGCACTCGCATTATCCGTATAAAAAAGAATAATTTTAGAAAGATAAATCCCTGACACATAGAGAGCTAAAAATTGCACCCCTAAAAGATAAAGTTGACTACCTAGTACTTGACTCAAGCCAATGATACCATAAAAAAGAAAACCACCTGTTGTAAAAACATCGCTATACGGTAATTGATTCCTAGCCATCATCATTCCTGTATAAAGATTAAATTGATGGTACTCCGTCATAAAAGAAGCCATATAAGGCAAGACAACTGTCAATGCTGTCACCAAAATACTTAAAAGTAGTATTTTAAAATGATGAGATGCACCCAGATGAAACTGTCTCAAACGTCTAGATTCTTCTTGTTTTTGTTCCTGCAAATTAAGGTCTTCCTCAAGAGACATTGTCTCTCTACTCTCGCGACTTCGTCGGCTATAAGTGCTTGGCTGAGCTATTTGCAATTCTTTAGTATCGTTCACGGTAAGTCTCCTTGCTAGTTACCTTTCTAGTATATCCAAAAACTAGCTTATCGTCAATTTTTCCAAGAGCTTTGCATAGCGTAGCATTTCCTTAAAAGTATGTAAGTACTTCGCTTCATATCGTTCCATAAACTCTTCCTCTTCCTTTGTTAATCTCATAAGGTTACCTCCCTTCGTAAGATTATTCGAGAAAAAGTTATAAAAGTATCGTTATTCTAACAATATAATCTGCGCCTCATCACTCTGTCCATTCTTGAGAAAGGAACCAAGCTAACTCTTTTATAGACATTTAGATTTTATTTAGTACCCGTTGTGCTAGTTAATTCTAACCAAATTAAAAATCTTTGCGTATCATAAACTCAAAACAACCACGAAATGAGGGAATGATATGCAAAGCCAACATTATTATCTCGCCAATCCCAATCAAACACAAGTTATTCTTTCAAAAATCTTACCCAAGTTCTCGCTTTATATGAGCGATTTGTTCCCTATGAGGTTCGAAATCGGCGAAACATCCACCTACAAAAACAATCTGATGTCGTTACTATCTCTAGTTATCTCTGAGCAATTCAAGAGGGTTGCCGGACGGCAAGTGCTATTTACCGTCCGATTCGTCATAATCTCTTCCCCTACACCTTCCCAGAACGCTCTCGATTTTGCCGTATCTGTCAAAATCTTGCTCAAAGTATTCAGCGTATGCGCTATTTTATGCTTTTAGACCTTTGTCAAACCTGCTCACTCGGCTTGATTGACAGCTTTCCTTGTGTCCTATGCCAGCCTATTCGCAACATGAGAGGTACATTGTTATCAGAGGTGACAGATATTGGCTATCATGCGACTAAGAAAATCCATTATTATGATGGCTTGAAATTTTCAGTTCTTATCAGCGATTGTCGGTTTCCTATTGATTATGTTGTCACACCCGCATCTATCTATGATGCGATGTTGCTTTGGAGCTAATTGAAAATAGCCATTCCCAATCGTTTATGGAGATAAAGGACATGTGGATAGACAAACAAAGGCAAAGTTAGCAGACTGTGGTACCCAGTTAATTTCGCAACTCAGAAAAAACATGATGGATTATTCATGGCTAGAAAATTATAAAATCAGTCGATTGAGGAAACCATCAGAGACCGTATTTTCTAGTTTAGAGCAGTTTGGAATTGAATCTTTACGTTGCCGAAACATTAAGGCGCTCAAATTTAAGACAGAGGCAATATTACGTATCTATTCTCTTTTGCTCAAAAGCAGTCATACTGATTTTGGGATCAGTTTAAAATATTCCCTTGCTTACGATTGATTAACTAGCACAACGGGTTATTTAGTATTTTTTATTAGCACTCGTACCAATGCGATGTAGGGCACTCAAAACACCTCGGAGAGTTCTGGGCGGAGTGCAACTGTCTTATCTCTTTCTCAAACCATTAATTTTGGCCTCAAGTAACTAGAGCACGGAAAATTGACCATCCTATAAATTGGTTTAAAATCTCAAAAGAGTCTGGGACAAAAAGATTTTTAGTTTAGAAAATTTATATCAAATAAATCTAATTTTCTAATAAACTGTATATAAAAACGAACAAAGATACTCTTTAAATATATAAGAGATAATTTTTGTTCGTTTTTTGTTTTATTGTCCAGAGTTTTGTCTCAAACTCTTAAGTACAGACCTATAAAGAGCTTTTGTTATTCATTCTCATCAAGGAAGCTATTAAAGACTTCCTCAATCATATCCCACTCAGCATCTGAGTCTTCTGGGATTGGTTGCAAATCACCTTCTGTACCATCTTCGTTTTCAGTAAATGAGTAGGCTTGAATTTCCACTTCTCCATCAGTATCTGCTTCATCCCCATGTGGCACAAGAAGAACATAATTCTTCCCAAATTCTTCACGACCATCAATGGTCATTAAAATTTCAAAAAGCGTTTCATTTCCTGCTTCATCAACAAGTGTGATTAACTCTACTTCATCGTGATTGTGTTCGTGTGACATATTGTTTCCTCTTCTAAAAGTGACGGGATAAGTGAAAATAACCCTTTTCACACTCATCCTAAGTTCTTATAATATTAAAAATGCCTATCTAAGTAATTTTGTAAAATAAGCTGAGCTGCCAACTTATCAATAACCTTTTTACGCTTACCACGGCTTACATCTGCTTGCTCAACTAACATACGCTCTGCTTGAACGGTTGTTAAACGCTCATCCTGATAATCTACTGGCAAATGAAAGAGCTCTGCTATTTTTTCACCGTAAGAACGGCTTGCCTCAACACGAGGCCCCTCTGTATTATTCATATTCTTAGGGAGTCCAACAACAAATTTATCCACGCGGTATTCCTTGACCAATTCTCCGAGGCGTTCAAAGCCAAGTTCTCCAGCTTCTTCATCAATTTTAATGATTTCAACGCCTTGAGCCGTAAATCCAAGAGGATCACTAATGGCTACACCAACTGTTTTTGAGCCCACATCTAATCCTATGATTCTCATTTTAGGTCAATCCCATTTCCCTTCAAGTAATAACGAACAAGCTCCTCAACAATTTCATCACGTTCATACTTACGAATCTGATTACGAGCGTCATTATAGCGTGGCACATAAGCAGGGTCACCACTCAATACATAACCAACAATTTGGTTAATTGGATTATATCCCTTTTCATCCAAAGAACGATAAACGCTTGTCAATGTTTCGCCGATTTCTTTACGATTAAGATCGTTCAAATTAAAGCGGACAGTTTCTTCTGTAAATCCCATAAAAACACCCTCTTTCTACTATGGTTATAGGTCTATTATAGCTTATTCTAGTAGATTTCACAAGCTTTCTAGCGTCTTTTCACTGACACTATGGAAAAAAGTTGCAATTCCTTGTGCTGTTTTATAAATTAGTTCTGGAGTTCGCTCCATCGCTTGATTCAAAGACATAGGACTATCTAAAATCGGGAAAACTCCAGAAATTCCTTCTTTATAGACAGAAGCCATATCACCAGCTGTTGATCCTACAATTGCAACAGCTGGTACACCGTATACTCTAGCTCTATTAGCAATACCTACTGGTGTCTTACCTTGCAAGCTTTGGTTATCCATGCGCCCCTCGCCAGTAATTACTAAATCAGCTTCTTGAAGTGCCTTGTCAAAACCAACTAGATCCAAAATAGTATCTATCCCAGATGTCATTCTTGCATCAAAAAAGGTCATTAGAGCAAATCCTAAACCTCCTGCAGCTCCAGCCCCCTTCCAATCCTTTCGAAATTTTCCCGTTGCTTGCTCACACTGGTGGGCAAAATACTCTAAGCCTTTATCTAATTTTTTGATTTCGTCTAGAGTTGCTCCTTTTTGAGGACCGAAAATGGCTGACGCTCCACACGGACCACAGAGTGGGTTTGTCACGTCTGATAAAATAATAACCTCTAAATCAGCTGGTAACGTTAAAAAATGACTTAAATCCAGCTCTGCTATTTTCAAAAAAGACGACGGAAGCGGAGGGAGCTCCTTCCCATGTGTATCTAGAAAACGAATACCGAACGCTGCTAGAAGCCCTATGCCTGCGTCATTAGTAGCAGAACCGCCAAGTCCTATATAAAGTCTCTCCGGCCGGTGAGACAAAGCCTGCAATATCAGCTCACCAGTACCGTAAGTTGAGGACGCCATAATATTTCGTTCGTTTTCAGGCACCGTTGTTAAACCAGACGCTTCTGCTATTTCTATTACAACTGACTTGCCCCTATCAAGAAGACCATAACGTGCTTGCTGAGGTTTTCCTAGAGGATTACGGACTTCCACCGTTTTCCAAGTCCCTAAAACCTTAGACATAATAGCCTCAATGGTTCCTTCACCTCCATCTGCTACTGCAAAAACATCAACGTCATCATCTGGAAAAAGCGAGTGAATCCCTTGAGTCACATAGGAACCAATTACTAAAGAACTTGCACTTCCTTTAAAAGAATCCGAAGCGACAACGATTTTAGCCATGTGACATCCTCCTTCTTTTACATTATAAGCCAGGTAACACAAAAACGCCAGAATAAATTTCTGGCGTCCCTTTTTATCTAAAGTACTGCACGCATACGAGCTTGGGCATTTTCCACATTACGAATGGAACGTGGTAAGAAGGTACGAATATCATCTTCTTTATAGCCAACCTGTAAGCGTTTATCATCAACTAAAATAGGGCTTTTTAAAATACGAGGATTTTCTTGAATCAAATTAATCACTTCGCTAACACTTAATTCATCCAAATCAAAATTAAGAGCTTTCGCATAGCGATTTTTTGAAGAAATAATGCTCTCCACACCTTCTTCAGTCTTTGTCAGAATATCAAGAATTTCTTCTCGTGTTAAGGGTTCTTTACCAATATTTTGTTCTTTATAAGGGAGTTTGTGAGCATTCAGCCAACTTTTGGCTTTTTTACAGCTAGTACAACTTGAAACTGTATAAATAGTAATCATGTTCCGTCTCCTTTCACATGATAGTACGATTATACCACAAATATCCTATGAATAACATAGGTCTTTGGACCTATTTACTATTAAAAATACAATTTTCTATCCTTTAACCCCAAAATTAAGGTAAATATACAAGATTCTCACTCCATAACGTGATGGGTAGGTTAGGACAATCTAATGAACACATTGACTACCTACTAGCATTGCTTCTAATCATCCAACTCAAGCTCAATAGCAATATCTTCAGTATCAATTTCCGGTGCTGAAGTAACTTCTTCGACAACTAGAGTTGCTTTAGCAGCTTTTTCTTCGTCGCTTTCTTCAAGCAATCCATAGTGCAAACGAACCTTACGATCAATTTCTTCAAACACTTCTGGGTGTTCTTTTAGATACTCTTTAGCTTTTTCTGAACCTTGACCAATTTTCTCATCATTGTATGAGAACCAAGCGCCAGCTTTTTTGATAATATCCAACTCTGTTGCAATCTTAAGGAGCTCACCAGTTTGTGAAATTCCTTCACCATACATGATTTCAACTTCTGCCACTTGGAATGGCGGAGCAACTTTGTTTTTAACGACCTTAATCTTAGTTTCTTTACCAATACTTTGATCTTTTTGGTCACCAGTCCCCTTAATTTGAGTGCTACCACGTACGTCCAAACGCACAGAAGCGTAGAATTTCAACGCACGGCCACCAGGAGTGGTCTCTGGATTACCAAACATCACGCCCACTTTTTCACGCAATTGGTTGATAAAGATAGCAATCGTCTTTGTTTTATTGATTGAGGCACCAAGTTTACGCATGGCTTGACTCATCATACGAGCTTGAAGACCAACATGGCTGTCACCGATGTCTCCATCAATCTCAGCACGTGGCACAAGAGCCGCAACCGAGTCAATAACGACCAAATCAACTGCACCTGAATCAATCAATTTACCAGCAATTTCTAGCCCTTGCTCACCCGAGTCAGGCTGAGAGAGAAGCAACTCATCAATATTAACCCCAAGAGCTGCTGCATAGGCTGGATCAAGGGCATGTTCCGCGTCAATAAAGGCAGCAATACCACCCTCTTTTTGTGCTTGAGCAACCGCATGAAGGGCAACTGTTGTTTTACCTGAACTTTCAGGACCATAGATTTCAATAATACGTCCTTTAGGGTAGCCACCAGCACCAAGAGCGATGTCTAGCGCCAATGAACCAGAGCTCATCACTTGAACTTTCTGCTCTGCACGTTCACCCAATTTCATCACAGCGCCTTTACCAAAGTCTTTTTCAATGCCTTTTAAGGCTTCTTCCAAAGCTTTCTGACGCTCGTCACCAAATTTTTTGGTAATTTCTTCTGTCTTTTTGGTTTTCTTAGCCAATATTTTTACCTCTTCTTAGATATTCTCTCTATTATACTAAAATTTCATCAGATAATAAAGCCTGACGCACAAGATTGAAAGCATGAAGAGTGGCGATATAGCGGACATCAGCACGACTACGCCCACCAATTACCACCTTAATACTTGTCACACTCTTTTCACTAGCAAGTCCTATGAAAACTGTTCCTACCGGTTGTCCCTCTAGTTCATCTGGCCCAGCGACACCTGTAAGAGAGATTCCAAAATCACTACCAACTAATAATCGTGCCTGTTCTGCCATTTTTTCAGCCGTAAAAGCCGAAACCACACCATGACCTTCCAAGTCTTCCTTAGCAATACCAAGCATTTTAGCCTTTTCTGACAAACTATAAGTCACAAAACCACCTGCAAAAACTTGAGATGCCCCTGAGATATCAGCAAGACTTGATTGGAAAAGCCCAGCTGTTAAACTCTCAGCTGCTGTCAAGGTCTTCCCCTTTTCTTTCAGTAGATTGACCACAGTTTGGGCTAGACTATTGTCATCGCCGTAACCATAGCAGAGCTCCTTGAGAGCTTTTCCTTCTAAGGTTTTAACTGCCAAGATTTGACTTTCGAACCCCTCTAAACGAGCAATTGCTTCCGCCTCTGAAGTCGCCTTGGTCGAGAGACGCAGAGTCACCTCGCCCGTTTTAGCGTATGGTGCAATCGTCGGGTCAGTTTGTTTGTCAATGATATCAGATAACACTGTTACCAACTGACTTTCTCCTATACCAAAGAAGCGTAACACGCGCGAGTAGAGTCTCTGATGATCCTGACTTAATAGCGGAACTAGATTTTCGTTGACCATCGGTTTTAATTCACTCGGTGGCCCAGGGAGAACAACATAAGTCACTCCATCAACCTCAAGCAAGGAGCCAACAGCAAGTCCTGTCACATTTTGGATGGGAATTGAGCCAGCTACTAGCTGAGCCTGACGCTCATTATTTGACGTCCTGGCATATTGTGGCCTGGTCGCAAAAAAGTCGTCTAACTTGAGACTTGCTTCTGGGTCAAATACCAATTCTATTCCCAAAAATTTTGCCAGGGTCTGTTTGGTTAAGTCGTCCTCTGTAGGACCTAGACCACCGCAGAGGATCACCAGATTGCTCCGCCTTTTAGCAATCTCAAGAACCGACAAGAGACGCTCTTCATTATCTCCTACCGCTGTCTGGAAGAAAACATCAATTCCTAGCTCTGCCATTTTCTCCGATAAAAATTGGGCGTTAGTGTTGACAATCTGCCCTGTTAAAATTTCGGTCCCAACCGCAATAAGTTCAGCCTTCATATGACCTCCTATATGATTATTCGTTATTTATGAGGATATTTTACCATAAAAATAGACTTCTTTTTAAAATAAAGAAGCCCTTTAATTGTATTATGTTTTTATTATTTTTCTAGTAAAAATTCACGTGCGACGTCTGGTTGTTTAATTTCTTTTAATCCGTTCATTTCTAGTAAAAAAACCGTGTCGCAGACCGAAAAAACTTCTGATAGATTATGAGAGGTGAACAAAATAATCTTCTCCCTACTGTGTTCTTTAAGTATCTGGTAAGCTCTAAAACGCCTAGTTTCATCTAACCCATCTAATAATTCATCTAATATTAAGACGTCACTATTGATAGACAAACTATAAACAAAAGTAAATAATTCTTTCATTCCTAGTGAATATTTCCCGATTTTTTTCTTTAAATAATCAGCTCCACCCATTTGTTTGAGATAGAAATTAAATCTTTTCTTTTCATCTGATGATAATAGATTGACGTAATCTTGTGCTGCCAAATGTTTATCAAAAATATCTAAATTCGGAATATAAGAGATTCTGCCACATTGTAAACCGCCACTCTTTATTAGTACCTCCTTATTGATAATACTAAATAAAGTACTCTTACCTACACCATTTCGTCCAATTATACCAAAAATTCCCTGATTAGAAATGGTAAAGTTAAGATTATGAAAGATATCTGTATTTAAGTTTTTAACTTGTAAACTCATGCTTTCCCCACTTTTCTAATAAAATAATTTTTATATAAATAGTTTGAAATAATAAAGAAAATGATACTCAAAGTTAACAAGTAAGTCATACCGATTAAAAATACATTATCAGGTAAAACGGCTGAATCATTAAGAATCTGACCATATCCCATATACTCAAATGGGAAAAATTTTTTCATAGACTGAAACCATTCTTCTTGTGCAATTGTCGCAAAGCCAGTCAAACTTACAACAATCATTCCAATGGTTACTAAACTCTTCTTGAAAACTAGTGACAGAAGTTGTCCTAAGCTTGTTATAAAGAATAAAGAGCTTAGAAACAATAAAACTGATTTTAAAGTTATACTCCAGATTGGAACAATCGTTTTGTCTTCTGTCAAATAAGGGTATTGCCACGTTCCAAAGCCATCCATAACCCCTTTTACTAAATAAAGAACACCAAAACTCATTATGGTAGCTAAAAATGTCCAAAACACTGGTACAATGAGCTTGGTTATCAAATGACTAACTTTCCCTCGACCTAAAAAATGGTAAAGTCGAATTTGAGAGCTTTCAATTTCACTGCTAAGATTATCTGCTAACAAAATTGTGAAGAGAACCAAAAACGTTGTTGAGGACAGCCAAGATACGATTGTACGCCCTATAACAAAAGATGTATCTGTTGTATCATTGATGATAATGCTAGGAATTCCGTTTACTGACTTTATTGACTGATGGTAATCTATACGCTTCATAACTTCCTTATACTCTTTAGAATCTTTATCCTCAATTTGGGAAAGCTGAAACTTATTTAGATTATTTTCTAAGTCAGAGTACAACGAAAAATCTCCTTTGTCTAAGGCAGATTTTTGTTCTAACCTAATATTGTAAATCTCTTTTGCGTAACCTAGCTGAGTATTAACTTCCTCATCATTTGGAGAAATCTGAGCCATTCTCTCTAATTCTTCTACTGACCGCTGAGATTCTTGTAAATTCAGATTTACCATCTCTGTTTCATGAATAGCTAATTTCGGTTTTAAGACTATCTGATTGAACCCAAAAAGACCAAAAATGATAAACACGAGTAATGATAAACAAATAATATTCTTCGGATTAGCAAGATATTTTTTAGATTCAAATACCCAAAATCTCATTTTTTGCTCCCTTCACTTATTCCTTATTCATAAACAAACACTAGTATGTCGTATAACTGTAGGTATATAGATACGCTGGATTAATTCCCCAGTCCCGTCGTTCAACCGTGTAAGACCGTCTAAACCCATTCTGATAACGTAAAGTCATCCAGGTATATCTATTTTCTGTATGATTCCCTCCTACAAAATGGATTTCATATCTAGTACTTGGAACCTCTGCCACCTGAATAGCTGAAACATCATTTTTTAAACCAAGACCTAAGAAAGCCATTAAAATTAGTGTTAACGAAACATTATTTTTTATTTTATTAAACATGATATACCCCTTTTTATTATATAAAATAAAACAACAAATATAAATTTCACCTAATCCATCGGACTCACCTTCTTTCTGTAATTCCTCTAACAGCTATCCCCATGACCATAAATCCAACCACGGATCATTAAGTATTAGACCGGCAACTAGCGGAACAATAATCAAAAATAATTTGCTAATTTTTCTTACCATTACAATACCTCTCTTGTTTTTGATATAATAAGCATAATATATAAATTTTAACAAAGTTAAAAATGTTGCAAAAATTCACATTATAAGTTTATCAGGAGGATATTTATGAGATGGGATTACGGTAAAGTTTATAAAGAAATACGACAGGCTAAAGGTCTAACTCAAGAGGAGGTTTGTGGCTCTTTTCTCAATCGTTCAACACTTACTCGTATTGAAAAAGGAGAAATCATTCCTCGTTTTGATAACATGGTTTTTCTGTTAAAACAAATAGACATGACTTTATCTGAATTTAAGTACATTTGTAATGAATATTACCCTAGTGAACGCAGACAGATTATCACCAAGATGCAAAACAATATCTCTTATTCAAATACAGAAGAATTAGAAAAATTACTTATTGATTGTCAAAATTACCTCAAAAATCATGATGATATCCCTATACGCAATATCTATCATAGAGGACTTGTCATATTAGAAATTAGAAAAAACGGTATTAAAAATAATCAAGCACTTCAAATACTTGCTGAAAATATATGGAAAGAATTAGAAGTTAAAGACCAATGGTACGGTTCAGAATTAGCTTTACTAGCTAACATTATTTTTTATTTTAATGATGAAGCGTTCCCGCTGATCACTGAGAAAATTTTAGTTAGTTTAGATAGATTTAAAAACTACCGAGATATTAAACCTTTCCAGTTATCATTACTCTCTAATCTGTCAACTATATATTTACAAAAAGGACTTATTAAAGATTGTGAGCAACTTACTCAAAAAATCCTGACACTCTCAAAAGAGCTAAAAGTTTATAACAGCCTTGGCTTTGCCCAAGTCCGTCTTGGTATCTGTCAAAGGGATGAATCTCTGATTGACAAAGGATTGACACTGTTGAAACTCACTGAAGAAGATGACTTAGTAGCTATGCTGGAAAAAGAAGTTGAGCAGTTCTATAAACAAAAATAAGCCTGCCGATGTCGATAGGCTTTTTCGGTTATCTAAACTCGCAGGTTTTCTCATGATCATTAATCAGTCCTGCTGCTTGAAGATAGGAATAGACGCATACTGGTCCAACAAACTTAAAACCTCGTTTTTTAAAATCTTTAGAGAGGTTTTCAGAAAGTTCTGTCTTTACAGGAACTGCTTGATGATTGTCAACGTTATTGTCAATGGGTGTAAAACCCACCCAAGACCAGAGGTACTTATCAAAGGTTCCAAATGCTTTTTGAACGTTAAGAAAAGCTTGCGCATTAGCCCTTGTAGCGTAGAGCTTTGCCTTATGGCGAATGATGTCAGTATTGTCAAGCAGACTGTCCAGGTCACTATCAGTCATCTGTGCAACTTTTTCTATCTCATAATCATGGAATACTTTGCGAAAAGCTGCGCGTTTGTTTAGGATGGTCTCCCAGGACAAGCCAGCCTGATAGGTTTCCATACAAAGGAGTTCAAACAACTTTTGCTCATCATGAAGGGGACGCCCCCACTCCTCATCATGGTAGGCAATATAAAGAGGATTGGTCATCTTGACCCAAGAACAACGTTTGGACATTACTTTTCTCCTTTGTATTTGGTATTTTTAACAGCTCTGTATCTTGCTAATTGAACTGAATTCGAGCTACAAACTGGGTGAAACAGATAAATTCTCCTAGACGCAAGCGTCTTCGTCGTATTTCCTATTTTCACTGGGTTTGTGACGCTCTCATATCTTATTTCATCAACATCTTCAGTGCTGATTTGATATAATTCTCTGCCGTGTCGGTTGTTCCTTCAAAGAAGGCTTTGATTTTCTTAAGCTCTGCTGCTTTGTATCCAAGGGCTAAGAGGGCTTCCATAGCCTCATCCAAGGCTGGGTTTCCTGCCTGAACAGCCTTAGTAGCTTTGCTATTGTCAACAGGCGCTTCGACAAATTTACCTGCCAAGTCCAGCACCATTTGTTGGGCTGTTTTTTTCCCAATCTTAGGAAATTTCATCAGGTATTTGATGTCGCTATTGTCAATCGCAGCAACCAGTCCTGCATTATCATCGACGGCAACAATAGCTAGCGCAGTCGTCGGACCAATGCCTGACACCGAAATCAGCTTGAGGAAAACCTCTTTTTCATCTTCACTGTGAAAGCCAAAAAGCAGATGGGTGTCCTCACGGATAACTTGGTGGAGGTAAATCTGAACCTCGGTACCAACCTTATCTGAAAAACTGTAAGGATTGGCAACGTTGATGACGTAACCAAGACCTGCAGTTTCCACCACAATATATTTAGCTGTAATTTTCGTTAATATTCCTTTGATGTAATCGTACATCTCTAACTCCTTTTTCTATTCTGATTTGATTGCCAGTCAAATCCTAGTTTTAGCTCTCTACGCCAAACCATTCCAAAAGCGATTGCTTCGCTTTGCTTTCTGACCAGTCATGATAACTAGCAAAAACAGCTTGAACAGAACCTAATCTTTCAACTAACTGGTCTATGGCTAAAAAGCTGCGCCAATATTCATAAAAAATAGCAGCATAGCTTCCCTCATAGGTTTTCTGTCCAAACTCTGACAGAGAGTGCCACCCATATTTTTCTTGAAATAAGTCTACCAATTCTTGATTTACCGATTTTTCAGCCTCAAACTCTGTTTCCGTCAAAAAATAACGACGGCTGATGTACTCAACCATGCCCTCTTCAAACCAGATATCCTGCTCTAGATCATCATCAAAATCATCTAAGAAGAGTTCACTCCAGTGTGCTAATTCATGACCTACGATTTGCAGCAGATAGTTCTCAGAAATATTTTGATAATGCTGACGTAACGTGGTTATTTGCTCAGTAGCTTCATAATCATCCAGTTGCTTTTCGTAAAGTTCTTGCCAGACAGATAGCTCTGGTGTCATAACCATACGGACCTCATTCGTATAGGCAGGAACAGCAATATCACGAATATATCTAGTCGCTACCTTTTTATCAGACCATAGAATCACTTCGGGTAATTCTTTAACTTGAAAATTATTACTTAAATAAGCGACATAGTCTTTTAAAAGACTATCATGTTGTTTCACAAACTGTTGATAAATTTCTAATTGCTCTTTCGTTTCAACGGCATATAAATGGTTCATTTTGATACCTCCTTCTCATGCATCTGCGCTGCTTTTACAATGAGAAACACCCCTGTAGTTGCAGCAATAATGAATATGATTTGGACACCTAAAACACCTGTCAGACCACTCAAAGATACCATACCTCCTGCAAGGACAATCCCCAGCGGTTGGGCGATGGAAATAAAACCTGAATAGGACCCAATTTTATTGTCGTCCATCATCTGAGCACGTAAGACCTGGCTGGCAGGGACGTTAATCATTTCACCGATGGTATAAACAACAGCTGATAGAAGGATTGGTACCAAAGTCTTAAAGGTAAAGGCTGCAAAGAGCCCACTGGCAAAAATGGCAGAGCCTAAAACGAGTTGCGGTATCAATGTCATTTGTCGCGTCAGCCGGTTGGCAGTCGTCATAAAGAGGACAATCATGATGGTATTGATTAAGACAGTGATGCTCAGCAATTTTGCCCCAGTCACCTCAAAACCAAATAAGGTGCTTGGCTGATAGATAGTCTTGTAATGAACGGCAATGTAATTGTCAATCTGAGCCCAAACACTAGCAAAGAGAATTGTTCCCGCTGAGTAAATCATGAAAGTCTTGTCCTTGACAACGTCTCCGTAATTAGCAAAGGTTGATAGAATCCCCTTACCGTGGTTAAAATCCAGATTAACCGGTCTAGTTTCGGCAAATTTAAAGTACATCGCCATAAAGGTAAATAAGGCAATTCCTGTCATAGCAATGAGTAATTCGAAGAAATGATGGTCATAAAAAGCACCAGCAATTCCTGATCCCAACATCACCGCAACATTAATTAACCAATAATTGATGGTGTAAACGTAACGACGGTTTTTCTCATCTGTTAGGTCAATAATCATAGCATCATAGGCAGGATGGTTGAAATTCGACATAATCTCAACAATGAAAATCCCAACAAAGGTCAAAAGTGGCATCACTCGTCCAGGAATATTGGCAAGCATGGTTAAAATATAGCCAATCACAACACCCATATTGCCAGTATCTGCCACTTTTTTACGCCCTATCGAATCAGACAAATGCCCCCCATAGAGGATTGCAACAAAGCTGAAAACCTGTGTAATGATGACCAACATTCCAGTGATAAAAGCACCAAAATACTCCACATAGTACATAGACATAAAAGGGAAAATGGCAGATCCTAAAACCACAGATAGAAAGCTCAACTCCAAACGCCACTGCAACTGCTTGGGCAAGCTAAAAAATTCCTTCACTTCATAATCTCCTTAATCTCTACTAAGAGCGTTTCTTTCTCTCCAACACACTCACTAAAACCCAATAGAAAAAGGTAGCTAAAGCAGATATTCCAATCCCATCGTACCAGTCATAGGTACCTCCCATAACAAGATTACGAATCACAATATAAACTCCTGTCGAAATCAGCAGTAACACAAAGACAAATGCTATTCTTTTTAACATGTTCAATCCTCCACTAAATCCTTTCTAGTATAGCATAAAACCACCCGAAGGTGGTTAAATTGATAATAAGCCAATGAGGTTATTCAAAGTATGAGGAAAAATGGTAAACCAAATATTTTTGTACTTATATTTAACAATTCCAAATACAAATCCTATGCCTATATGAGGAAATATCAGTAAGATTTGTGACAAGGTTACTGTATGTAAATGAAGAAGTCCAAATAGTACTGCTTGGACAATAATAGCAATCCAAATAGATATTTTCTCATTCAAATTTTCCTGAATAATACCACGGAAAATAAGTTCTTCAACCCTTGGTCCAAAGAAAGTCATCACAGGTATGGTTGCCCACAGTGGCATCTGAATCATAACTGCACTAACTCTAAGATCATTTGCTAAGAATTCTTCTTGTAAATGTAAAACAGTCATGATACTATCACTTAGCCAATTAAAAATAATAGCACTAGCTAATTGCAAAATAAAAATACCTAAAATAAGATAAACTAATTTCCATTTGTGACTTAAAAAGGATTTTAACTGGTTTAATAAGTCGTTTTTGAAAAGAACGATACCCCACAGCCAAAATAAAACATACAAGACTAATTTCCATTGCAATGATAGTCCAATTATCTCTTCAAATATGATTTGAGCACCATTAAAGAAAAATAGAAAAGCATAGGCTAAAAAGTAGAGTACTACTGACAATCGAGCCTTCATACGTAACCTCCAAAAATTGATTTTAGGTTACAATGTTTTCTTGGATTTCCTTTATCATTAGAACAAACACAATAAGTAGATAAACAAGCGTTAAGAAAAGAGCTGTTTTTAAATCAACAAAAGTGAGACCTACTAGGTAAATAAAGATCATCCCATAAGTTTTAAGATTATCGAACTGTCTCAATTTTTTGATTTTTGGTAACGATAACTCCAACCAGTCATCTAAAGAAAGTTGATAACACTTAGCTAGACCATCTTGAATGGTTCTCCCTTTTTCCTAATTAATGACTGTCTGTCTAGAAACACCTATTTTTTCTGCTAATTTTTCTTGACTGTCATTCTCTGCCAATCTAGCTAATCTAGCTAATCTAATTTTGTCCCCAAGAAACATCCTAACCTCCTTCCGTTTATAGCAAGCCTACTATTTATCCTAGACAAAATCCTTTTACATTAGTGTAGAAATCCTAATACTTCCCTAATTCTCTCAAACTGGTGTGATTCTCCTGAATACGGCGGAACATTTTTTCCATATCAGCTTTTGTAAAGTTGACAAGAACTGGTCTGCCGTGTGGACAGTTATAGGGATTTTTCGTTTGTGATAACTGTACTAGCAAATTACGAGCCGAATAATCATCTAAGGTATGATTAGCCTTGATACTACGTTTACAGCTCATCATGATAGCAAGCTCTGCGCGGTATTTCTTAATTGACACCTCATTTGTTAGAAGCAGCATATCACACATCTCATAGATGCCACTTTCAATCTCTTCTTCTTTCATCCAAATCGGATGCTCACGCAAGATAAAGGTATTTTCACCATAGGATTCTAAGTTAATCCCTACTTCATTTAACATGGGCATTTTTTCTTGTAAACTTAAAAAGTCAGAAGTTGAAAATTCAAACAAATAAGGGACTAGTAGCTGTTGTAAAGAATTGTCAACGTCACCAATTTTGTCACGGTAGTATTCATATTTCACACGCTCCTGAGCCGCATGCTGGTCAATAATATAGAGCCCGCCTTTTCCTTGAGCAAACAAATAAGTGCCGTGCATCTGCCCAAAGTAATCTAACTCAGGGAAAGTTGACTGTTCTTCGTTTTCTAAATTTTCTAGGAGGCGATTCAGCTTTGCCTTATTTTTAAAATCAAGATTATCATGCTCATCATCTTCTGGAAAACAGCTACGCTCTGCCACTTTGACACTTGATGGTTTGTTTACAACATTGTCAACTTCTGACGGCTCCGCTATTTTCTCAGAGGTTAAAACATCTTCAACAATTGTTGTTTCAGGTTTTACAAAGAAATCTTGTTTTTCTGTATCGTAATAAAGATTTGTTGATTTTAGCGGGAGACTAGTTTGTACTGGCTTCTCGACTTTTCGGACACTTGATTTGGCTAGATTTTCTAAAGCATCTGGAATCAACTCTTGAGCTCGCAAGCTATCAGCAATCGCAGAGCTAATCAGCTGCATCAGCTCTTTCTCTTTAGAAATTCGTACCTCCTGCTTAGTTGGATGGACATTGACATCAGCAAGGTAGGGATCAATTTGGATATCAATCACAGCCAATGGAAAACGTCCTACCATGAGCTTAGAACCATAGCCATCTAAAATCGCTCGATTAAGCAAAAAGTTTTTAATGTAACGGCCATTAATTAAAAGAGTAATATAATTACGATTAGCCCTTGTCAACTCTGGTAAAGAGACATAACCTGATACTTCAAAATCAAGGTCTGAAGCTGAAATCTCAACCATCTTTTTAGCAGTATTTAACCCGTAGATACCAGCAATAGCTTGTCGTAAATCTCCTGTCCCGGAGGTTTTAGTCAGCTCACGTCCATCTGCAATAAGGGTAAAAGCAACTTCTGGATGAGCCAGGCTCAAGCGATTGACCACATCAACGATATGGGCCAATTCCGACTGCAGGGTTTTCATGTATTTGAGACGAGCTGGGGTATTGAAAAAGAGATTTTCCACCGTAATTTTAGTACCAATAGGGGTGGCAATCGGCTCAATACTTTCAATTTTACCGCCATTTGAAACTAAGATTGTCCCGTGCTCTTCACCCTCCGTAGCGGTAACAATAGTCATATGACTGATTGAAGCAATAGATGGCATGGCCTCACCACGAAATCCAAGCGTTCTGATACGAAAAAGATCTGCCTGTGTCTTTATCTTACTAGTGGCATGGCGGCGTAGAGCAAGTTCGACATCACTAGAACTCATTCCTTCACCATTATCGGTTATTTGAATCTTTTTGAGCCCTGCTTCTTCAATCTCAATGGTTACTTGCTTACTGCCTGCATCAATAGCATTTTCAAGCAATTCTTTGACCACGCTTGCAGGACGTTCAACAACCTCTCCAGCAGCAATTTGGTTAGCTAAAACCTCAGGTAATTCAATAATTTTTGTCATAATTTTCCTCGCTTTATTTGAGTTCTATTATATCATAAGATAAAAAAATAGACCTAGTTACAACAGACACATCAAAAAACGACTTCTTCAACACTTGAACAAAGCCGTTTTTTATAATGATTTTTCATTTATATTATTCCCAATAAATGATTGCTGCCCTCATTGCACTATTGAAATAGTAATAAACCATAAAACTCTTAGTTGTTTTATCTGTTTATCGTGTAAATCCGATAAATCTCATCTCTCACTACACTAACTTCTTCAACTCGTAGAGGGCATTCATCGCCTCCATTGGAGTTAGATTCATCACATCAATCGCTTGTAATTTTTCAATTAGTACTGAGTTTTCATTTTCTGGGAAAAGGCTGAGCTGTTCTCCAATATGAGACTGCTCTAAGTCTCTCAACTGCTCTTCTACTGTATTGAGTTGAACTGCTCCAGTTTCCAATTTCGTCAAAATACTGTCCGCACGGCTCAGTAAGGGTCTTGGAAGCCCAGCAATTTTCGCCACATGAATACCATATGATTTATCCGCAGGACCATCCGCAATTTTGTGGAGGAAAGTGACTTCTCCATCTTTTTCTAAGGTCGATACATGAACATTTACAAGACTTGTCAACGACATTGACAGCTCTGTCAACTCATGATAATGAGTTGCAAACATAGTCTTAGCTCCAACTTTATCATGAATGTATTCAATGATTGACTGGGCCAAAGCCATTCCGTCATAGGTAGCCGTTCCTCGTCCAAGTTCATCAAAAAGAATTAAAGATTTTTGAGTAGCTCGTTGAATTGCATGGTTAGCTTCCATCATTTCCACCATGAAAGTTGATTGACCTGAAATCAAATCATCTGCCGCCCCAATACGTGTAAAGATGGCGTCAAATACCGGTAAAGAAACCGAATCCGCCGCTACATAAGATCCCATCTGTGCCATAATGACTGTCAAAGCTAACTGTCTCATGTAGGTTGATTTACCAGACATATTTGGCCCTGTAATCAGCTGCATGGTTGTCTGACTATCAAAATGGATACTATTGGGAATGTAAGCTTGAACTCCCATAACTTTTTCGACAACCGCATGGCGACCTTTTTCAATAGCAATCGTTTGATTATCATTAAATGCTGGGCGCACATAATGATTAATCTCTGCTACCACTGCCAAGCTCTGTAGAACATCAACTGTTGCGATTGCTTTAGCTAACCCCTGTAAACGATCAATGTAGCGTTCAACCTGTGCACGAATACGCATGAAAATATCGTATTCAAGCGTTGCAGATTGCTCACGCGCTTCAAGCATTTCACCCTCAATTTTTGCTAATTCTGCTGTTCCAAAACGCTCTGAATTTTTGAGGGTAGCCTTACGAAAAAAATAATCTGGTACTAAGGAGAGGTTAGAATTGGTCACATGGAAATAGTAACCGTCTTTTCTATTGTAATCAATTTTGAGGTTATTGATCCCTGTCGCAGCACGTTCTCGTGCCTCAATATCAGCAATCCAAGTTGTTCCTTCTTTCATCACTTTACGGTACTTGTCTAAGGTCTCGTCAAAGCCTGTTCGGATGATATTCCCCTCAGAAACCGTGGCTGGAGCATCTGGGTCAATGGCTGAACGAATGAGATTTTCTAGTTCAGGCAAGGTGTCAATTTGATTGACAAGTGTGTCAACTGCCTGATGTCCGAATGATTCTAAAATTGCTTTGATATAGGGCACTTGAGCTAAGGTTTGGCCTAATTGTAATAAATCTTTAGGATTGGCCTTACCAAATGACACACGGCTTGCTAAACGTTCAATATCATAAACACCTTTAAGACCATCTGATAGATCACTACGTTCAATAAATTGCTCTAAAAAGACTGCTATGATTTCTTGACGCTCTAAAATTCGCTCTAAGGAGACTAAGGGTCTGTCAATCCAGTTGCGCAATAAACGCATGCCCATTGCTGTTTTGGTTTCATCTAACAACCAGTAAAGGCTGCCATGCTTTTTGGTCGTCCTTGCATTTTCAAGCAAGTCTAAACTTGACTTCGTTGCATAACTCATTTGAAGGTAATCTTTAACTTCATAGTGAACTACCTTTTGCAAGTGAGACAGCTCTCTCATTTGAGTGCGATGAATGTATTGCAATAATTTTCCAGCGGCAGCTTTTTCCAAATCTGTCAACGCACTGTCAATCAAATGAACATCACTGTAAACGTCTAACTCCTGAGACAATAAAATATTCATCTGCTTGGTTAAAATATGCTCATCTTCTTCTGACAACTGATAACCGATAACCACTTCACGTGCCTTAAGGTTCTGCACTTCACTGCAAACACTAGAAAAATCAGATAAGTTAGTCACAAAAAATTCACCCGTTGAGACATCCATATAAGACAGAGCAAAATCCTGTCCTTTACGGTCAACAGCAACTAGGAAGTTATTGCCATTATCTGGTTTTGTAGAATCAACAGCTGTTCCTGGGGTAATCACCTGAACAACTTCTCGCTTAACCACACCAACTGCAGTCTTAGGATCTTCCATCTGTTCAGCAATAGCCACCTTATGCCCCAACTCAACGAGTACATCTATATATTGTTGCGCAGAATGATGAGGTACTCCCGCCATTGGAATAGGATTTTCAGCATTTTTATTACGACTTGTCAAGCCAATCTCTAAAATCTGCGCAGCTTTGACCGCATCCTCATAAAAAAGTTCGTAGAAATCGCCCATGCGAAAAAGCAAAAAAGCATCTGGATACTGTGCTTTAATATCCAAATACTGTTGCATGCCTGGCGAAATTTTTTCATTTGCCATAACTTATTGATTAATGGAGCTTAAACCCGTGACATTCACTGGTTAAAAATCATTTTAAATAGAGGCATCAATCCGAGCAAAAATCAATTTAACAATATCTGCCCCTATCTGATTTTCACTAAGTCCAAGTTTAGTCAATTAAAAACTAACTAAACACTCCTTTCCCAAATTTATTACTGTTTTTAAATACTAGCAAGCAAATCTTTTTCATAATCGCTTGCAATAGTCTCGTCTTTACAAACAACAAGAAGTGTATCTGCGCCAGCAATTGTTCCTAAAATATTTTCATTAGCATCTTTATCTATGATATTTGCTAAAACATCTGCTTCACCTAACTCTGTATGAAAAACAAGCATAAATCCTGCACGCGCCACTCGACGAATATATGACCTAGCTGCTTGACTAAAGTGTGAACTAGCGGCCTCCGATAAACTATAGTAAAGTTTTCCCTCATCGTCACGAAGTTTCAAAAGACTAAGTTCTCTTAAATCCCGAGAAAGTGTTGCCTGCGTGACAGAGACTCCGTAATCTTCAAGGAGCACTTTAATTTCTTCTTGAGTTCCAACATGATTTTCTGAAATAATCATTTTAATCAGTTCATGTCTATTTTTTTTATTGATCATACAATACCAACTAAGCAGCAATCAGAAAATAGGTGCACCATTCTATGCGTCATTTGATTTTCTAACCCTGTAGTTCATTCAGTTTTTGCGCTAACTGAACAGTCCTTTCTATAATATTTATCCCTATAATTTCATTTTTCGTTTAAGATTATAACAGATACACTGAAAATATACAAATTTAAAGGGAGAATTAATCCATTTTATTTCATCTTTTATCAATATTTTTTTATTATCGTCGTTCAAATCATTAAAATTATAAGCTGAAAACAGTAAAACAACTTATAAAACTATGATAATAGCTTATATATTCATTTTCCTATAGATTTCTGCTCAATTCTAGTGTATTTTTTCTAACCTCGCTCCTTTTATGGTAAAATATAGAGGATAATTATTTTCACATTGGAGAGACTATGGACACAAAATTAATGATTGCAACTGAAATTGCAAAGGCTGTTCCCGAACTTGAGTTGGAGACTATCTTAAATCTCCTTGAAAAACCTAAAAATGCAACGATGGGAGATCTCGCTTTCCCTGCCTTTTCTTTGGCAAAGAGCTGGCGCAAAGCTCCTAACGTCATTGCTAGTGAAATTATTGAAAAAATTGATGGGACGAACTTTGAAAAAGTTGAAGCTGTTGGCCCTTACATCAATTTCTTCTTAGATAAAGAACAAATCTCTGCTCAAGTACTAGCACAAGTCATTTCGGCAGGTTCTCACTATGCTGACCAAAATATTGGTGAGGGACGCAATGTAGCTTTCGACATGTCTAGTCCAAATATCGCCAAACCCTTCTCAATTGGTCACTTACGTTCTACAGTTATTGCTGATGCTTTAGCTAATATTATGGCAAAGCAAGGCTACAAGCCTGTTCGTATCAACCACTTGGGGGATTGGGGTAAACAGTTTGGAATGCTTATTGTTGCCTACAAAAAATGGGGGGACAAAGCAGCTGTCGAAGCGAATCCTATTAACGAGCTTCTCAAGCTCTATGTCCGTATCAACGCAGAAGCTGAAGAAAATCCAAGCCTAGATGAAGAAGCACGTGAATGGTTCCTTAAATTAGAAGCTGGTGATGAAGAAGCCACTTCTCTATGGCAGTGGTTCCGTGATGAGAGCTTGGTAGAGTTTAACCGTCTTTATACTGAGTTGAATGTTTCATTTGATAGTTATAACGGTGAAGCTTTCTACAATGACAAGATGGATGAGATTGTTGACCTTCTAACTGAAAAGGGACTTCTTGAAGAATCTCAAGGTGCTCAAGTCGTAAATCTTGAAAAATATGGCATTGAACACCCAGCTTTAATCAAAAAATCTGATGGTGCAACACTATACATCACCCGTGATTTGGCAGCAGCCCTTTACCGTAAACGTACTTACGATTTCGCTAAATCTATCTACGTTGTTGGTAACGAACAGGCGGCTCACTTCAAACAATTAAAAGCTGTTCTTAAAGAAATGGGATACGACTGGTCTGACGACATGACTCACGTGCCATTTGGTTTAGTTACTAAAGAAGGTAAAAAACTATCAACACGTAAAGGAAATGTCATCCTACTTGAGCCAACTGTTGCCGAAGCAGTCAGCCGTGCTAAAGCTCAAATCGAAGCTAAAAATCCAAACTTGGCTAATAAAGAAGCCGTTGCACATGCTGTCGGTGTCGGAGCGATTAAGTTCTATGACCTTAAAACAGACCGCATGAATGGTTACGATTTTGACCTTGAGGCTATGGTTTCCTTCGAAGGGGAGACAGGACCTTATGTACAATACGCGCACGCTCGTATCCAGTCAATCTTACGCAAAGCTGATTTTGTGGCAAAAGCTGACGCAACCTATAGCTTAAATGATACTGAAAGTTGGGAGATTATTAAACTTATTCAATCGTTCCCACAAGTTATCAACCGTGCCTCAGATAATTTTGAACCGTCAATTGTTGCAAAATTTGCCATCAATTTAGCGCAAGCCTTTAACAAATATTATGCACACACACGCATTCTTGACGAAAGCCCAGAACGTGACAGCCGCTTAGCCCTCAGCTACGCAACTGCAACTGTCCTCAAAGAAGCACTTCGTCTCCTCGGTGTTGAAGCCCCAGATGAAATGTAATATTATAAAAAACACGCCCTCGCTTGAAGGCGCGTTTTTTAGTTATGGTAAAAGCCAGACATAAATCAGTGATACAAGTATTGCCAAAATAGTGAAAATGACTGTAAAAACTAAAACAATCAGAGGCTTCTGATAAGGGTATTTGGCATTTTCAGCAATAGTTTCTGTCTCACTCAGAATTTCACCTTGACTAAAAGCCACAATCTGTCGATAAGTTTGAATCTTATTATCCTTCTTGATTTTTTCAATACGATTAGCAAAATGAACTCCTAACCCCCAAAGAGGCAAATAAATCAACAATCCCCACCAGCCTAGGTAGTAAAAAGCGGGAAATACTAATAATAACATAGCAATCATACACCCTATCATATAGCGTGTCGCCTTATTCATCTCCTTAATATCATCTTGTTTGATAACCTGTTTCATTTCTTCAAGGTCTCCTTTTATCAATTGATCCAAGGTAAGGTTAAAACACTGACTCAGCAATATCAGAGATTGTAAATCTGGATAAGATTTTTCAGTTTCCCAATTGGAAATGGTTTGTCTACTAACATAAATTTTTTCTGCCAATTCTTCCTGAGATAGTTGCAATTGCTGTCGCTGTTTTTTAATCTGTTGACAAACTTCCATAAATTCTCCTTTCTATCTTTTTCTTACACAGACTAACCTCCTTGGTCATCTGTATTATCTATCATTTCTCTTTCTTATTCTATCAAATTTTCTTGACTAAGTAAGAAAAACCCTTGTCAAAAATTTTTGACAAGAGGATTTCACTAATCTACACTCTTTAGGGCTTCTAACATATCTACTTTTCTCAATTTGTGATTGACAAACCAGCCTAGCATGCTCAAAATCCCAATGATAGCAATAATCGGTACCAAATAAATATAATAGGCGACCTTAGGTTGAAACATAATTTGATTCGAGCCAATCATATTAAGAATAATCTGATGAAGCCACTTCCCACCAAGGAGCCCTGTGACAATTCCAATCCCAGAGAGAACAATCGTCTCACGATAGATATACAACGTGACCTCTCGATTATGGAAACCAAGTACCTTAATTGTTGATAATTCTCTGATGCGCTCTGCCACATTGATATTGGTCAAATTGTAAAGAATCACCACACCTAGCATCACAGATAATATGATTAAGATAATCATGACTGACTGTAAAGAATTCGCAACTGTATGCAGTGTCTTTTCCAATGCTGTGTTTTGTGCCACTGCTGCAACTTCTTCCATGGCAAGGAAATCAGCTGCCTTATTTTGAACAATCTTCGGTACACGATTTTTTAAGGTTACCAAGTAACTGTTCGACTTAAACTCCTGATCTGTAATCTCTTCATAGTAATCAGCAGTCATATAGACGTATTGTCCCACATACATTTCCGTGATACCAGATACAGTCACAGTCACCTCTTGGTCAGCTAATGTCAGCTTAATCTTATCTCCTTGAGAAACACCGTATAATTTGGCTAACTTTTCAGTAATAATAGCTCCGCTTTGTCCCAAAGAAAGAGAAATTCCCGAGTCTCGCTCACGTAAGTTAATATAGTCTGAAAAATCGGAGCTATCTGTCACTAATAGGTTAACAGACACTTCATCATCATTCCCTTTTATCTTCTCCGTTAAGGCCTCAAAATAAACAGATTGAGATTGTTTTATCTGTGAATGATGCAAAGCTTTCTCAATAGCAAGCCTATCTTTTGACCTTTTTGAAGCCACAATCATATCATAGCGGACAATCTCACCAAACTGGGTGTCTGCAACACCTGAAATAGAAGATTGAATACCAAGCCCTGCAAAGAGCAAAGCTACTGACCCAGCAACACCAAAAACGGTCATGAGCATCCGTTGCTTATAACGGAAAATGTTTCTAGCCGTTACTTTATGCGTAAAACTGAGACGCTTCCAAATAAAAGTAACCTTCTCTAATAAAATTTTTGAACCTGCAACAGGAGGTTTAGCTTGTAACAAGTAGGCTGTTTTTTCGCTTAATTCACGCTTAGCCACCCAGTAAGTCGGTAAGACTGCTGAAAGCAACGCCAGTCCAATAGCAACTAGAGTCCAACTTGGATAAAAATAAGTCCGACTACTTCCAATAATTGTTCCTTCTGTTAAAATATTTCCAATCACTGGCGACAAAAGAAAATGCCCACCTAAAACACCGGCTATCGTACCAAGTAAACTAGCAACTAATCCATAGATGACAAACTTAGCAATAATTTGTCTATTGGTATACCCAAGTGCCTTGAAAATACCCGCTTTCTGACGTTCCTCATCAACAAAACGAGTCATTGTTGTCAACGTTACCATAGCAGCTACCCCGTAAAGCACCACAGGGAAAACATCCCCAACCGCTAAGATAGAGTCAGCTCCCATAGAATAGGTCGCATATCCCTCTCCTCCTGGAAGAGTCTTACGGGTATAGACAGAATATTTAGGTTCTTTCAAATCAGCAAGATCTGATTTAGCCTCTTCCAAATCTTCTCTAGCCCTTGCTATTTTTAGCTCTGCTTCTGACTTTTGCTGATTATAAACTTTCTCAGACTGGGTCAATGCTGAACTTCCTTTATCTAAATCTTCCTGATTAGTTGAGAGGTCACTTCTGGCTTCTTCGATCTGCTCCACCTTGATTTGATAGTCAGCATAGCCTGATTCATATTCTGATAAACCAGATTGATAATCTTTTAATCCTGACTCATACTCTGCCATTCCTTGATTATAGGCATCTAAGCCCGATTCATACTGAATCATTCCTTCTTGATAAGTAGCAAGATTGTTCTCATAAGTAGATTTCCCCTCTTCATACTGCGCCAAACTTTCTTTGAAGGTTGATTCGATTTTAGTCAACTCGACTTCTTTTCGAGCTAATTCCTCTTGAGCTAAGCCAAGTTCACCTACCGTCATGGGATCAATACCAGCAGCAACCAGCTCATCTGTTTTAGCATAAATTTCTTCCTGTCTTCTTTGAAGCTCCTCCTTACCACTAGCAATCTCCTGTTGGCTTGCATCCAATCGAGATTCCATTTCATCTAAAAAAACTTTGGCTTGATCTAGTTCTTCTTTCGCCCTGTCTAATTGTAACTTAGTATCTTCTAACTTTTTCTTAGTATCCGAAAGTTCTTTTTTTGACTGCTCTAATTTAGCAGCATTAGCATCTAATGCCTTCTTAGCCTCCGAAAGTGTATCAGTAGCTTGATTAAGTTTTTCTTGACCTAGGTGGACTTCTTCACTTGCCGTATCAATTTTATTTTGCCCATCTGCTAGTTCTCTTTTCCCGTCAGAAATAACTTGCGCAGCGTCAGCTAATTTTTGCTCAGAATCATAAACCGAATCGTAACCTTCAACGATTTCGGCTTGTGCGGACGCTCTAAGCGTCGTTAGACGCTTTTTACCATTATCCGCCAATAGCTCTTCCAAATCTTTGCGATGCTTGGTTAAATGTTCTTCATAACTATTGTGATAGTAAGCTACTTTGTCCAACTGATTATAAGAAATACGCGCTATCATGTATACGTCAGAATCAAAATGATCCTCGGAAACAACTGCGTATCCTTTTAACTCACCTGTCCCAGAGTTCGTTTGTCCCATCACCTCATTGTCCCAAATTTCAGGTGACTGAACAAAACCAACAACTGTAAATGTTGTCTTTGTTAAATGGCCTTGTTCGGATTGTTTAAAATAAATTGTCTCACCAAGACGATAATCCTCAGCCATCTTCTCAGCAAGAGCAATTTCCCCCTTTTTATGAGGTAGGTGGCCTGAGACTAACTGGTATTGAGAAATCTTATCTGTCTTTGAAAATACTCTAATAGCATCATGACTATTCGCAATGGTGACATCTGTTAAGTAACCAAATTCGATAGTCGCTCCAGGTAGGGCTGATAATTCTTTTACATCTTCTTCATCTAACCCATAATCTGCCATAACCGCTAAATCCATAAGATGAGCTGTATCAATAAATTCTTGAGCAGTTCTTCTCATATTAGGAGTTGTTACCTTAAGAGCTATCAAGGCTAGAGATCCAATTCCCATCAAAGCAAAAATCGAAAAAAACCTTCCTTTGGATTTTGTAAAGGACTGACGAATATCCTTCCAATAAATCGTCTTTTTCAATGTTAATACCCCCTAATACTCTAAGGTCGCAATATCCTGTGGGTTAGGATTTAAAGTTACAGATTTGACTGTTGCATCACGCATATGAATCACCCTATCTGCAATTGGAGCCAGTGCTGAGTTATGCGTCACAATAATGACAGTTGCCCCTTGATTTCTAGATCTGTCTTGTAAAATTTTTAAGACTTGTTTACCCGTCTCATAATCTAAGGCCCCCGTCGGCTCATCACAGAGTAATAATTTTGGATTTTTAGCCACTGCACGCGCAATGGATACCCGCTGTTGCTCTCCACCAGAAAGCTGCGCTGGAAAGTTATCTAGACGATGCGACAAACCAACTTCAGTTAATATTTCCACTGGATCCATGGCATCCCGAACAATCTCAGAAGCCAGTTCAACATTCTCTTTTGCTGTTAAATTAGCTACTAAATTATAAAATTGAAAGACAAAACCGACATCATCTCTCCGATAATTTGTTCTTTGGTGCGAATTAAATTCAGAAATATCAACACCATCAATAATGACATGGCCATCATCATTGGTATCCATGCCTCCCAAAATATTAAGAAGAGTTGATTTCCCAGCACCGGATGAGCCTAAAATAATGACTAACTCTCCTTTCTCAATCTCAAAGGTCACATCTTCATTTGCAGATATTATTGTATCTCCCATTTGATAACGTTTAGAAACTGCTTTAACTTCAATATAAGACATTTTTACCATCTTTCTAAGTTACTATTCTTGACATAATTTCCATCATCTTATATACTAATTTTATCACAAAAATAGACAAAGCGTTGATTTTAATTACTGTTTCTTAGTTCGAAATGATAAGTTCTCAATAAAATCAATAATATCTCTTGAAAAGGAAAAGTGATTAGTAATGACTAAACAAATCCGTCACACAGAAACTAAAAATAACATCAAAAAAGCTTTTGCACAGCTTTTATCTCAAAAAAGTTTCGAAAAAATCTCAGTTACTATCATCTGTCAAACGGCTAACATTAATCGTGGTACTTTCTATCTACATTATAAAGATAAGTACGATATGATGGAAAAGCTAAAAGAAGATACACTAGCTAAAGTTTATGCGATTGTTACTCAAGAAGATCAGGCTTTTAGTAAAGATATCGTTTGCGAAACTCTTCACTACCTTTATCAAGATATTGATTTTTTAAATGTACTTGCCAATACACCATATATTAAGCTCCCTCAAATTATTCGAGAATTCATCTCTTATATTTTAGATAATATCCCTGATTTTGATAGCTATCTTAACGAAAAAATAGCTATACCACTCAATTATGCTAAAGTTTCCTATATAGCTTCTATTGAATCTATTATGACTGAATGGATTCTGTCTGGGGGGAAAGAAAGTCCAGAAGAATTAACAGATATTATATTCCAAATTTCTTAAGCCAAATAAGCTGGTCAAGGAATCAAATCCACCCAGCTAATAATTTAAAGGCATAGAATCATTCGTATTCAAAACGAACGATTCTATGCCTTTACTGTGTTCTAGAATTCTTTCCTGCTCTTTGATGGTAAGCTAGATACCGATTTGAAAAGTGGTCTTCTGCTACAATATTTTCTTAGAGGCAGGCTTATTTAATAAAAAAACAATAAGCATTCCTAAGAGAAGTTGTCTCAGTGGCATCTCACTTCCCATTGACATATATGTATTATTTCTGGTATTTTATGCAGTCTTTACAGTAACGAAGATGCCACAACTAGCACTTTCTGGAGTAGTAAAAATACTAAAACGATTAAATTTTAGTGTGAGATGAGGAGCAAAATTGTACAATGAACAGTTTCACTCTCATATCCGTATAGGATGGCGCTAACGATTGCGTCGTACTAAAATAGTCTAGTATGTTTTAGGTTCAAACTTGAAAATGAAAAAGTGTCCAGTTGCAGACTTCCAATCAACCACTGCGTTAAATTATCTCTACACTAAAATTTAAGAGGCCGGGATATTTTTGTCCCAACTTCACAATCCTTTTCACCTATTCCTTGGCTCCTGTTCCCTCAGGTGAAGCTGTAGAGCCCTCTGGAGTAGTGTTCGCCGGCGGAACAATGGTCCCTGAGAAATATGCACCATTACTGATGCCAACTTCAACAGTATAAGCTAGAGGTAACCATGTTTCTTTAGCATTCTGTGCAACAACAGTTCCCTTAGGTTGATCTGAATTGACATAGTAACTCGTAAAATAAATTTCTGCTCCTTTCGAACGAAACTCATCATAGAAATATTGTTGGAGTTCTCCTTCATTTTTTCCAGATAAATCACGAATATAAGGAGCCCCTGCTGAATAAACAACCTCTACATTTTTATCATCTTTTTCAGTTAGTTCTGTTCCCGCTTCTTTGGACTGAGAAATCAAAGCACCATACGGTGAATTTCCATAAACTTGACGTACAATAACAGTCAAACCTGCTACTGAAGCTGCTTGTGTCATAGTTAATGTTGAAAAATCTGGAACCATGATACCTTTACCTGCTGAAACTTGCATGATTATTTTTGATTTTTTTGCCACCTTTTGTGTAGCAGCAACAGATTGTCCCATAATCGTTCCCGCAGCTAGGTTGGAGCTCGCTTTTTCTTCATAAGTGACTTCAATGCTATTTGTTTTTGCCCAAGAATCAACATCCGTCTTAGTTTTACCAACAAAATCTGGGACTTCGATATTAGCTTCAAGAACCTCTTTACCACGAGAATAAGTCAAAGTTGCCTTATCACCTCGAGTATAGTCACTAGATGGGATTGAGTTAGCAATTTCTAATTTGATGAACCGACCTTTTGCAGTTGTATCACTATAAATTTGTGTCAAATTAAGATTTTTAGCCTTATTTTCCTCAATCCACTTTTGAGCGTCCACATAAGTCATTTTAGAAAAATCTGGTAAAGATAATATTTCTTTAGGATTCGCGCCTAAAGAACCTACAACAGATAACTTACTACCTTTGGCCACCTTTTGTCCTTCTTTGACTTTTTGCGACACAATAATATTTTCATCGTATTTAATACTATGCTCTTGCGTTAATTCAATTTCAACACCATATTCATTCCCCCACTCACGCGCCTCTGTAACCGTTTTACCAATAAAATTTGGGACAGCAACATGAGTGAATTGATAAAAGAGAAATAAGCCTAAAGCTAGACAAGAAATAATACTTACTCCAATTAGAATGAATTTCCGTCTTTTTGTTTTCTGATAATCTGGATCAACTTCTGTTTCTTCATGAGACTCATCGCGTCGTCTCGTTATGATTTCTTCTCGTCCTTGTCTTCTAAGGCTCGGCCGTTCTCTTTCTCCTTCCTCTTGATGAGCAAAGAAATGGTCTATCTGTTTTTGTTTTACTTCAGAAACCTTTGAAAAAACTTCTGTGCCACCTCTTGATTTCTCACTAGAACGAGCGACACTTTGAAAAACATCGCCATCAATCTGTTTTTGTTCAGACAAGGGTAATTTTTCAAAAACGTTTCCAGTTTCGTGTGTTACAGATTCGGGGTTCTCTTTCTGGAGAACTTTTCGTTTTTTATCTTCCTCCAAAAGATCTTCATAATGATTACCAGAAAACTTTGACAAAAAATCACTCATAAGCTTTTAGCTTTCCTTTCCTTAAATAGTAAATTTCATCTGACAGGGTCGCAATTTCTTGAGAATGGGTTACCACAACGACGCATTTCCCGTGTTCATGTGCCAACTTTTTGAAAATTTCAACAATCTCTTGCTCCATTTCCTCATCTAAATTTCCCGTTGGCTCATCTGCTAAAATAACATCAACATTTGTCGCTAAGGAACGAGCAATCGCCACGCGTTGCTGTTCCCCACCCGAAAGACGATTAACTGGGCGATCTGCCTTACTTTTAACAATACCAATATAATCTAGTAAATTATAGGCTACATCAGTTTTATTGGCCGGTAATTCATTTTCCGTTATCGCCATTGGAACCATGACATTTTCAACAGCTGTCATATACGGGATAAGATTATAGTGCTGAAAGACGATTCCTATATTATTACGACGGAAAGTCTCGTAACCAATTTCCTTAATGTCTTTACCATTATAAAAAACGTTACCCTCTTTGGGACTCTCTAAAGCACTAAGAAGTGATAAAAGTGTTGTCTTTCCTGAACCTGACTGTCCTAAAATGGTGTAAAATTTCCCTTTTTCAAATGCGATATCCGTCTCTCTTAAAATATAACGACGATTCTCACCATCTTGGTAAAAGTAGGACAGATTTTTTGCTTCTAAAATTGCCATAGCATACTCCTTATGTAAAATACAAGAGGCAAAACAGACGATACATTTCCAAATAACAACAGAACCTGTCAACTAAAACTCAAAAATACTTTCAGTATAAAAAACACTTCAGTACCTTAAAATTAATATTGTTTTAGTTAGATTAGTGAATCATTATCTTATATTGCCTCTAGACCATATTCAATAGCACTACATCATGATGCGTTTAGGATTAAGTCGTGTCACATAAGCCATCGGTACAATGGTTGCTAATAGAACCGTACCTAGCCCTAATCCATACATTAAGAACACATAACCCGCAGATAGAGTTACTTTATACTGACTAACCACATCATCAAGAGTTGTATGGGTGTTCAGCTCACTCAAACTACCATACATCACACCTCCAAATTGATCCATTTGATTAATTTGATGTTGCAAGAGACTATCTGATAAACCTTGTGCAATGACATTTCCTGTAAAGACAGCCAAAGTTATGGCAACGAAGGCAATCATAAACACTTCCACAAGTGTCTGCAAGACAACCTTACCACGACTTTCACCTAATGAAAGATAGATCCCTAATTCATGTTTACGATCACGTAAGAAAAGAAGAACCACTGAGGTAGTAATTAAAACCGTTGCACCAATAGCTACTACAAGGACGTAACCTGCCAATTTAGACATTGACTTAACAGGACCTGCAATACTATCATAATTATCTGAGTTTGCACGAACAATATAAAATTGTGGTAAATAAGCTTTAGCTTCCTGCTTAAATTTTTCAAGATCGTCAGGATTTTTAAGCACATAGACAGGCTGACCAATATTCTCTGCACTAACTGGAGCCTCCTCACCTGATTGCTCTGCAAACATTGCCATGCTTTCAGAAACAACTGCTTCTGCAATTTGATTTGGGAGATAAATAGTATTGGCAGCAGTCTGTTCCTCATAAGCTTTTTGATGGTCATCTTGAACAAAACCACTACTATCGCTCTTACCTTTATTTGCCTGCAACTGATTGATTCGGAAAATACCAACAATCTCTAAAGGATAATCTGTTTCTTTAGCCGTTTCATTGGTCTCATAGTTGATAACATAATGCTTAAAGGTTGCAGTATCCCCAATTTTTAAGTTATTCAATTCTGCTAATTGTTCTGAAATTAAGGCAACTGGTTTACCAGAGCTGACTTCTTCCTTTGTAAATTGACGTCCTGATGTCAGGCTAATTATCCTTTCTTCTAAAGGAATCAATTGAGGGGTTTGAGTTCCACGTAGGGTAAAGGCATAAGTTTTAGGATCTGGGAAACCTCCACTACCCATTTCTTGATTAGCAAGGAACTCAGGAATATACTGTTGCAAGCTATCTGTTGCACCCAAAGACCCCCCCACAGAATAATCAAAATATTTAACATAAGGAAGTTCAGACACTTTAATAACAATATCCTTTGTTAGCGGTTCAACCTTTTCCCAATCTGAATCTTTCATGTTCTCATAATCTGTCTGAATCGTTGCTGTCGCACCCATTTGAGATTTGATCTTCCGCTCTACATTCTGAGTAGCCTGCTGAATGGAAACAGCGCCAGCAATAACATTTCCCAAAATGAAAATAATAATGAAAAGCAATAGTGATTTCCCTTTACGACGGGTCACACTTAGCCAGGCACGTTTTAGATAATTCATAAGAACCTCCTTCTATTATGAAATAAGTGAAATAATAAGTTATATATAAAATATATACTTATATCTAAAAAATGTCAATTCATTTTATGAAGCGCTTCCAAAGATAGCTTTAAGGCTATTTTGCAGAAAACCAAATAAATCCATCCCAATTGTCAGTTTATTAAATTTTACTATTTTTTAAAGATGTTGCTGTAACCCCTTTCACATTTGATTAATACATTCCTAATACTAATTCAAAATCAAAAATTACTTTTAGTTTCTTTCTAAAAAGTACCGATGTTCCAAAGAACTAGAGGGCTTTGAGGAGGAAAACTGCCACCCAATAAATAGTTTAGAAACGAGATAGCGAAGGGACGTCAAGACTTCAAAACCATAATTTCTTTTTCAACTCTCACTAAGCAAGAAGACAACTCTGATGCAAGAAATGTTTTAACTTCACTACGTTTGTTAGTCCATCAATCATATTAGAGAATCTAAAATTCTAATTGTGATTTCCAATGAGTATAAAATCAAATACTCAATAATCCTAAACGAAAAAACATGCCATTACCATCAAGAGACTGTCTTAACTTTGTTATAGACTACACTTTATCATAATTTTTACGTATGATTTTAAAATCAGAACTAACAACTTCATCAACGTTGATAATGGAGACAAAAGCATCTTTATCAATATCTGCAATAATACGTTTCACATCCATTACCTCGCTTGGATTTAAAACAACATAAAGAATATTGTGTCTACGTCTCGAATAGGCTCCCTCTCCCTTGAGATAAGTCACTCCACGGTTAATCTCTCTGAGAATCGTCTGAGAAACTCGTTCTGATTCCTTAGTTACGATAATCATACCACGCACTGTATATCCACCATTTTGCACCATGGTTAAAACTTGACTATAAACAAAACTTGCAATCAAGGTATACATCATATGGCGAATATCAATATAAACCAGAGAGGCTAGCAATACTAGAGCATCAATAATCAAAAGACTTTGGCCCAATTGTCGTCCTGTTTTTGCTTCTATCACACGGCCAACAATATCTGTACCGCCCGTTGTGGCGCCATATCGAAACACTAAACCACTACCTAGACCTGCAAAAATACCTGCTAAGAGAGCTGCAATTAAAAAATCCCCTCCTAAGTCTAAACGAACAGGGATTTTCATCCATAGGTCAATAAAAATTGACATCAAGACTGTCCCATATATTGTTAAAAACAGAGCTTTCTTACCAAAAACCTTAGCTCCTAAAATAAAAAGAGGAATATTAATCAAGAGAGTTGTATAGGCAGGGCTAATACCAGTTAAAGCATGAATAATAAGCGTAATCCCAGCTACACCACCTTCTGCCAAATGATTAGCCATGTTAAAATTTACAAAACCAAAAGTGTAAGTCGCTACTCCAAGAGCAATTAAAATAAGTCCCCGTAAAGTTATTTTGATATCGTGATGATTGGTCATACATCCTCCCCTTATTTTCCATGATTGCGGTATTTACTCTTACTTGCAACAAATTCTGGACTAACAATTTCGTCTACACTAGAAATAGCCACAAAAGCCTGCGGATCTATCGTTGCAAGGTATGCCTTAAGTTCACGCGTTTCTGTCGGATTCAGCGTAACATAAATGACTTCTTTGTCTGCTTTAGTATAGGCTCCTCCAGCCTTGAAATAGGTTACACCTCTTCCTAATTCTTTCATAATATAATTTGAGATTGTCTCATGTCTATCACTAATGATAAACAGTCCTCTAAGAGCGTATCCTCCATTTTCAACCAACTTAACCACTTGGCTATACATAAAGCTGGCAATGAGAGCATACATCATTTGGTTGAGGTTGATATAAGTCAACGAGATAGTCATCACAAAAATATCAATTGCTAAAAGAACCTGATTGAGGTGGATGCCTGTTTTATCTTCAACAATACGAGCAATAATATCGGATCCACCAATTGTTCCACCGTTTCGAAAAACTAGACCACCACCTAGCCCAGCAATTATCCCAGCAAAAAGAGAGATTACCAAAGCATCCTGATGAAGATTAATAATCATCGGTAATCTTTGAAACAACCAAACGAAGCCGTACATCGAAAAAATACCCCAAAGTGTATAAATCATGCTCCTGCGACCAAAAAGATATGCTCCTAATAAGATTAATGGTAAATTTATCAGGTAGCCAGTAAAGGTCGGATTAACCCCTAGAAGAGCATGAAAAACCATTGTTAAACCAGCTAATCCACCTGCTGCTATATGATTTGGTAAATTAAAATAAACAAAACCAAAGGCATAGACAGCTGCACCTAGGGCAATAAAAAATAGATTTTTGGGATGAAACTGGGGTAGATTTGTCATTAATGTTATCCTCGATTTGCCATTTTATCTAATCCTGTAAACTATTATGATAAGTGTTACATTTTTTATTAAAAAAGTAGAACAAGCAGAAAAGAGACAAAAGTAACACTCCAAAGAAATGAGTTTACTCTCATTTTCTCATTTCCAAGCTTCTTTTATCGTAAACTGAGAAAGGAATAGGACAAGGTAAGTCACTGTAAAATAGAGATGGAGTTACTCTAATAGACTTAACAATGTCCTAATCGTTATTCAATTGACCATAGCTTAGTCTGAATCATTAAATCTTCCTATAATCTGAACATTTTCAGAGATAGAAACAAATGCTTTCGGATCAGCTTTTTGCATATAGAATTTAAATTCGTAGAATTCTGCTTGAGTGATTACAGCGAGAAGCACCGCTTTTTTTTCATGGTTATAGGTTCCTTCAGCATCATTAATACAAGTTACTCCGCGGTTCAGACGCTTGTGAACCATTTTTATGACGCGATCTGGATGACTGGTAATAATCATAGCTTGCATCTTCTTTTGTTTAGTGTAGATAGCATTAGTAACTCGACTGGAGACAAAGATTGTTACCATAGAATAAAGGGCATATTGCCATCCAAAAAGGAAACCTGCACAGATCATGATAGCCCCATTAACAGCAAGCGAAATATTTCCTACATCTCGTCCTATTTTCTTCCTAATAGTCAGACTAACAATATCCGTCCCCCCGCTAGAAATCTTAGATTTCAAGCTATAACCAATCCCTATCCCCATCACTAAACCACCAAAAATAGCATTAATAAGAGGATCAGTCGTTAACGTTAACTCTGGTACCAGCTGAATAAAGACAGAACTCATGGTAACCGTAATAAAGGTAAAAATAGTAAACTTATGTCCAATTTTGCGCCAAGCCAGAAGTAATAAGGGGATATTAATAGCATAGAAAGCAAAGGCAACTGGAATCTTAACTCCGACACTACGTAAACTAATAGCTGAAACCACCTGAGCTAAACCCGTTGCTCCGCTAGAGTAGACATGGCCTGGTTGGAAAAACCAATTGACCGCAATAGCTGATAATAAACCATATAGCAAAGAGGCTGAAATTTTCTCATCGTACTTTTCTTTTGAGATGCTTTTCAAAGCCCGCCAAATACCGAATTTCTTTGCCCAGAGACGGATAAAGAACTTCATTTTTTTCCAAAAAGTCGTTTTCTTAATCATGTTCCTTTACAAGAAGAGCCAATTCTTCCAGTTGTTTATCAGCAACCACACTCGGGGCCTGAGTCATTGGATCAACAGCCTTATTATTTTTAGGGAAAGCAATCACTTCACGAATGTTATCTTTGCCTGCCAAAATCATCACAAAACGATCAAGACCAATAGCTAATCCGCCATGAGGTGGGAAACCATAATCCATTGCTTCAAGCAAGAAACCAAATTGGTTATTTGCTTCTTCCGATGAAAAACCTAGAGCTTTAAACATACGTTCCTGCATTGCTTTCTGGTTAATACGAAGGCTTCCGCCACCAAGTTCATAACCGTTAAGCACAATGTCATAGGCTATTGCACGAACATTTTTCAGGTCTCCCTCAAGCTCATGCACGGATTCTGCCGTTGGTAAAGTGAACGGATGGTGAGCAGACATGTAACGCCCTTCCTCCTCAGACCATTCAAACATCGGCCAATCTACAACCCAAAGGAAGTTGAATTTAGAAGTATCAATCATATCAAGCTCTTTTGCAATACGATTACGAAGAGCACCAAGCGTATTATTGGTAACTTCAAGAGTATCAGCTACAAATAGTACCAAATCGTTTTCTGCAAGTTGTAAAGCATATGTCAATTTTTCTTCAATAGCTGTCAAAAATTTAGCAACCGGACCGGCAAGACTACCGTCAGTCACCTTAACCCAAGCAAGTCCTTTAGCTCCAAACTGTTTTGCAAACTCTGTCAACTTATCAATATCTTTACGCGAATATTTATCAGCGTTCGCTTTAATAACAATAGCTTTAACACTGTCTGCTTCGGAGAATACTTTAAAGTCAACATCATTAACAATTTCTGTCAAGTCTTGTAAAAGCATCTCAAAGCGAGTATCCGGTTTGTCAGAACCATAGCTATTCATAGCAACATCATAGCTCATACGTGGAAACGGCAATGTCACTTCAATTCCTTTCGTATCCTTCATGACTTTAGCAATCATGCCCTCAACAATGTCCTGAATTTCTTGTTCAGATAAGAATGAAGTCTCCAAGTCAACTTGTGTAAATTCAGGTTGACGATCTCCACGTAAATCTTCATCACGGAAGCATTTTACAATTTGATAATAACGGTCAAAGCCGGCATTCATCAAAAGTTGTTTTGTAATTTGTGGACTTTGAGGTAGAGCATAAAAATGTCCTTGATTAACTCGAGATGGAACAAGGTAATCACGCGCTCCTTCTGGAGTTGATTTTGTTAACATCGGCGTTTCAACATCAATAAATTCCAAACCATCTAAGTAGTTTCGAATAGAATGTGTTACTTTAGCACGAAGTTTAAAATTTTCAAGCATCTCAGGACGACGAAGATCCAGATAGCGATAACGAAGACGGTTGTCATCTGAGACCTCTACACCATCTTTTACTTCAAACGGTGTTGTTTTAGCTTCATTTAGAATAGTCAATTCACTTACTTTCAGCTCAACTGCACCTGTTGGCAAATTATCATTAACCTGCTCACGAGCCTCAACTGTACCAGCAACTTCAATAACGTATTCGCTCCGTAACTTTTCTGCAGTCGCTACAACTTCTGCACTAGCTTGCTCAGGGTTAATGACTAACTGCATAATACCTTCACGATCACGCAAATCAATAAAGATAAGTCCACCAAGGTCACGACGACGAGATACCCAACCCTTCAAGGTCATTTCAGAACCAATGTGCTCAGCACGAACACGACCTGCATACATAGAACGTTGCACCATAAGATACCAAGAGCATTCAATTCGCCTAATTGACTAATTGAGATGGGGAAATCTAGGAATGCTAATGTCATCCCCTTGGCTAAAAGTTTGTTACGCAGAATCAATATCTTTTCTAACGGTTTTAGCCCAACTTTCAGTAAACAGAAGCCGAATAAGATACTCCCTATGCCCTTTCCTTTCTCTTTCTTAATTCATAATATTCATTCCCATCTATTATAGCAAAAAGCACACAAAAACCCCACCCCATAGGTAGAGTTTTTTTATTTTTAAGAAAAGCAAAGCAGTCATTTTCGAAACAAACTCCACTCTATTTCTTAGCAGGTTTTTTAGAAGCCTCTTCAACAGCTTTTTCGATTGTTTTAGCGTATAGCTCCGCCCCTTTAGTTGTTGTATCTGAGAAATGAACACCATCTGTTCCTCCCCAGATATCCTGATTAGCAATACCTGTTTGATACCAGTCAGCAATTGTGACATAATCGTACTTATGTGTTAAATCTAATTCATAATTACGTACCTCTGATACTCGACCATCCGTCGAATTATAAGGAGTAACAATAATAAGACGATGCCCTTTTGGCAGAGCTACCATAAATTGTTCCAAATCTTCTTGATAATTATAAAGTGAATTAACACCAACAGCTAAAATCACAGTTAACGGTAAAGAATCATTTGAAATGTAATTTTGAAAAGTTTCATATGCAGAATCAAATCCTCTACTTACTGCGGCATCAAGTTGTGCTTCTGGTAATACTGTTTTAATAGCCTCTGAAGCCCTTAAAGTTACACTATCACCAATAATCATCAAACTACTCATCGCCGTTGCATCACCAGCTACAAGAGTATGAGTACGACTCATGTTACTATTGGCTTGCTCAAGTGCACTAGATCGTAAGTCCGTTTCAAATTGTCCAACTTTAGGTGCAAAAATAGAGATCACCAATGTTATAAGCGTCAACACAGCTAAGACACCGAAACCATACTTTTTATAGGGTTGCCATTCCAAATCCAAACCTAGAATGCTAGGCGTTTTTCCTAATAAAACCGGCTCAATAACATAATACGAAAGACTAGCTAAGATGACCGAAAAGAGCGTCGTGAAGAAAATTGAAAAAGGAAGTGGCATAAATTGATTAAAAATAACCAAGAAAGGCCAATGGAAAAGATAAATACCGTAGCTCGTATCAGATAGAAACGTTAGCACTTTCGGTTCATCAACTTCTGAAGATTTTTCATGAAGAATACGAGTGCAACATATCATAACGCCACCTAAGATACTTGATAACAAAAAACCAAATAAATAAGTGAATATATGATTGAAATCTAGAAAAAGACCCAGCAGAACTAAGCCCACAAAAGCTCCAACTCCTGCCAAGAAAACTTGCCTTGTTTGCCATTTCGTAACTTGTTTACGAAACTTCTTAGTCGTATCTTTAATACCAGTTACAGTTGCTAAGAAACTTCCTACAAAAAAAGGAAAGGCGTGAGCAATGCTTGAGAAATAAAGAGTGGAAAAATTATCCACAAGGAAAGCACCAATAAACATCGTCAGAAAACTAAGGGCAAAAAAGGTTCCTGAGGTCAGAAAAATAACGCCACGCAATTGAGTTGTTCGACTAACATGTTTAGAGGCCAACCAGATAATAATGCCCCACAGTAAATAGAAATGAACCTCAATCGCCAAACTCCACGTGTGAAGAAACAGGTGGGGAATGAACTGATTTTCATAATTGGCACCAATAAAAAGTTCATAGAGATTTGTCGTAAATCCAAGTGTTGTCGCAATTTGTCGACCGATATCAGCAACAAAATCCCTTCTCACTAACAAAGTAAAGGGCATGACAACTAATACCATCAATACCAAAGGTGGGACAATGCGATAAAAGCGACGACGTAAAAAAGATACATAATCAATCTTGTTCGTCGTGGTAAATTCATCCAGCAGTAGAGCAGTGATCAAATATCCCGAAAACGTAAAAAAGATATCCACGCCGACAAATCCACCTGGGAAAATCGTTTTAAAATAATGGTAAAGAAGAACCAAGAGAAGTCCTGTTACCCTGACAGCTGAAAACCATTTTATTCTCATTTTTGATAAATCCCCTGTTTAAATGTTCCTTTATACGTTTTTTTACTTTTAGTTTTTAAAACACCTTTACCATCAGCTAAACCATTTTTAAAAGTACCTTCATAAATCCAACCTTGATGTGACGTAAATTTTCCTTGTCCCTCAAAAACACCATTATCAAAGCTACCGACATAGGTGTCCCCATTTTCATAGACTAATTTACCTTGTCCATTCATTCGATAATTAACAATAGTTCCTGTGTAAGTTATTTTACCTTCCTTATAAGTTAAAACACCTTTACTCTTACTAGGCACAGTAAATACTGTTAATCCTAAGAGCACTATCGCCACTAGCGCAAGCTTTTCAATTAAACTCCGCGTAAATTCTATCTTTTTTAAACCTTGTATTAGTTTTTCCATTTTACTACCCATTTATTCGGCTCAGCCATTGTTTGCATCCTTTTTTTACTAAGGCATAGGTTTCATCAAAATCACCCGTATACCAAGGATCTGGGACACCTCCCTCACAAAAAAGAACTATCTTATCGTCATACTGACCAGCGGACAAAGACTTCAAGTCTCGGACATTTTGCTCATCCATCCCAATTACCAAATCATACTGCTTAAAATCTGCCATTTTAAATTGCTGCGATGTCTTCGTTTTGTCAAAAGGCAGAGCATGTTTTTTCAAAATATTCTGTGTCCCTATATGAATCGGATTACCATGTTCCCAATTTGAAGTGGCTCTGCTGTCAATGACAAGGCCTGTCATTTTCGCCACATCTTTCATGACAAATTCTGCCATGGGACTTCGACAAATATTTCCTAAACAAACAAAACAAATTTTCTTCATTGGCTACTCCTTGGCTATACTAAGTCTATTATATCAAATTTTTTGATAGCTATAGAAAAAAGAGCCTAAGCCCTTTTTAAATTTTGGCAAATATCGAATTAAAGTCAGTCATCAGCTCATCTAATGTCGTTGTGAGCTCTTCACGCGTTGTGTTATTTTTAAGCGTTACTTGACCGCTTTCTACTTCACTTTCTCCTAAAGTCACAATTGTTCTTGCTTTTAAAATATCTGCTGATTTAAACTGTGCTTTGAGCTTGCGATTGAGGTAATCACGTTCAGCCGAAAATCCTTGATTACGGATAGCTTGAACCAATTGCAGAGCTTTGCGATTAACTCCCTCTCCTAATACGGCAATGTAAACATCTAAGTTAGTTTCTACTGGCAAGGCGATGCCCTGCTTTTCCAAAATTAAAAGTAAACGTTCAAGTCCAAGTCCAAAGCCAAAACCTGGTGTCTCAGGCCCACCAAAATAATCAACCAATCCATCATAACGACCGCCCGCACAGATGGTCAACTCAGACTTGTCTACTTTTGTGATAAATTCAAAAATCGTGTGGTTATAATAATCCAGACCGCGCACCATATTGGTATCAATCACATATGGAATGTTTAAGTCTTCTAACATTTCACGAACAGCATCAAAATAAGTCTGACTTTCTTCATCAAGGTAATCAAGAATTGATGGAGCGTTTGCTACGGCTATCTTATCCTCTTTTTCCTTACTATCCAACACCCGTAAAGGATTTTCATCCAGCCGACGCTGACTGTCTTTTGAAAGTGTCTCACGAAGTGGGGTCAGATAGTCAATCAAGGCCTGACGATAGTTTTTACGACTTTTTGGATTTCCCAAAGTATTGAGGTGCAACACAATATCCTTGATTCCAAGCTCGTTAAACAGTTGGTAAGCCATCGCAATAGTTTCCACATCAGTCGCAGGATTTTTTGAACCAAAAGCTTCTACCCCAATTTGATGAAACTCACGTAAACGACCTGCCTGTGGACGCTCATAGCGGAACATTGAGCCGATATAATACATCTTAACCGGTTTTTGCACTTCTGGCGCAAAGAGTTTATTTTCCACATAAGAACGCACCACCGGAGCAGTTCCCTCTGGACGAAGAGTAATGTGACGCTCTCCCTTGTCGTAGAAGTCATACATTTCCTTGGTTACGATATCAGTCGTATCACCGACAGAACGAGAAATCACTTCATAGTGCTCAAACATCGGTGTACGGATTTCACCATAATTGTATTTTTTAAATGTTTCACGTGCAACATTTTCCACATACTGCCATTTAGCAGCTTCTACAGGCAAGATATCCTGCGTTCCTTTAGGTTTTTGAAGTTTCATTTCTAAGATACAAAAAGCGTCAAAAAACGAGAAGAAAATAGGAGACCAACGCCGTGTCACCAGACACAAGGAGGTCTATCTTTTTCTCGACGTTTTTAGCTCGTGTTCAGTTTAGAACACAAACTCACTCTATTCCTTCCTCTATTAGTGTATATTTCCTTCTATTTTACCATGTTTTTAAGGATTTTTGGGAAATGTCAAAGCAAAATTTTATAGATCTTTATCAAATCTTTCAATATCTGTTGATTTTATTGGAAGTTCATTATATAATAAACCAGTTAATCACTTTATTAACCGGTTTATTTTTTTTGCCGGAATATTCCTTTTTAGTCAGGAGAAAATAACATGAAACATAAAAAATGGATGACTCTTGTAGGACTGACACTTATCAGTCATTTGACATTAGTAGCTTGCCAACAAGAACAAACAACTAGCCATTATAAGCCTAACATTCAGCAAACTCAAAAAGACGAGAACATCTACGTTGTTGCTGAAATTACAGAAGGTGGCTACATTTCTATCCACGGAGATCACAATCATCTCGAAAAAGGTTTTATACCTTATCATGCTAAATTTTTAGCTGAGACCCTTGTTCCTAAAGATTATGCGTTTAAAGAAAAAGATTTACAATATAAGGTTGCCAATGGCGCTATTGTCAAAGTTAATGGCAAATATTATTTTTACCCCAAAACAAAAAATCAAGGCATTGTAACACTGGACGAAGCTCGTCAATTAACGAAAAATAACAAAGAAGACCATCACCATGGACACAATCATGAGCACGACCACAAGAAAACTAATAAAAAAGAGGTTGCAGGCATTGACCGCCCAACCAGTGACGGATTCCTCTTTACCTCTGAGAGTCAAATCAAGACTAAAACAGAGCTAGGACTCATTGTCTCCCATGGTGACCATGAGCATTTCATCTTCTATAATGACTTGAAGGGGAGCAAGTGGGAATACCTTATCCCAAACAATGCTAATCTAACAGCACCAGTCACTTCCAACGCCGCACCAACAAATCACTCCCTTCACGACAATTATGTCTTTAACATTAACGACGTTGTTGCAGAAGATGCTAATGGCTATACCGTTCGTCATGGTGATCATTACCATTACATTCTTAAAAGTAGCCTGCCAACACAGCCTAGTCAACCAAGACAATATGTCCCAATGCCCCTCCCATCAAATCCTTCATCAAAAAATCATATTCCTGGTATAACACATCCAACAAGTGACGGATTCCTTTTTGATGGTTCTGGAGTTGTCGGACATAGTGAACTTGGTCTTTTAGTTCAGCATGGCGATCATACCCATATTCTACGTTACGACGATTTATCAAAAACAAAATGGGCACACCTCATTCCAAACAAAACACCAAAACCTCAATCACAAACAACTCCTTCTGACAAACAAGAAGGTCCATCTGTTGATGACGTTGCTGCCAAACGTTCCCATCTTGCTCATTCATTAGGGCTTCCAGAAGAAACAATCACTCTATTCTATTCTGATAATGGTCCTGCTTTTCGTTACCCTCACGGTGACCACGATCACATTATTTATCTAACCGATATCGATCTTAATAAGCCAATCGAAGATCCTCATGCTCACGCTCATGATTCCGATAAAGTTGGTATGCAGACTCTCAAAGAGATGGGCTTTGACGAAGATATCATCCATGATATTCTTCATGCTAACGCTGATGAGCCATTTCCATCAAACGAAACCAACCCAGAAAAAATGAAAGAATGGTTGAAAACCGTTCGCTACCTCAACATCGGTGAGCGCCCAAATCCACTTAAACGGTTCGGTCTAAACTTAATGCCAAATGTTGAAGTTTTAGGACTTGGCTTTACAACAATTGATGATATTAGTCCAGTCTTTCAATTTAAGCAACTAAAACAACTGTGGTTGACAAAAACCGGGATTAAAAACTATGCTTTCTTAAAAAATATACCTCAACTAGAAGGTATTGATTTCTCACAAAACGGCATTTCTGATTTAACCTTTTTAAAAGATTATCCAAACCTAAAAGTCGTATCAGCAGCTGGTAATGATATCACAGATATTAGTATCTTGGCCAACTTAAACAACTTAGAGTCCCTCAATCTTGATTTGAATAATATTGCTGATCTATCTGCCTTAAGCCACCTCCAGCATCTCAAAGCTGTCAGCTTAGATAGTAATCAGATTACTAACCTATCAGCATTATCAAATAAACCTTTATTAGAACGATTGTTCATCTCTCATAATAAAGGACTCAATTTAAAAACACTCAAAGCATCTGCTTTGAAAGAATTAACCGCTACAGATAATGACACCCACCAACTTGATTTCTTGGACAACCTTCCAAGTTTAGAAACACTCAATCTAGACAACAACTCCTTAACATCTCTAGAAGGTCTAGAAGAAGCTAGAGCACTTAAAAACCTCTCAGTATCAAATAACAACATTACTACCCTATCATTGTCTCACCCACAAGGAACTCTTAAAGAACTCACGATTAATAAAAACAAACTCAACGACTTAGAAGGAATCAATAACTTGACCGTACTTGACAGTATCTATGCTTCACAAAATAAAATCAAAACACTCGCATTAGCAGAAAAAAATAATACCTTAACTTATATCGACGTTAGCAATAACCATATTCCAGCAGAGGAATTACAATTACAAGATGATATTCCCAAAGCCATTCGTGAACATTTCCCAGCAGTCACAGGTGGAAAAATTGAAGAGAATAAACCTGAAGTTCCTAGTAAAACCCAATCAGTATCCGAAGAATCACCCACAAATACAGTTGAGAAAGATACGAAGAAGCCTGATCAAGTTGATCAAACAGAAAGCACTACGCAAGAAATTACAAAATATCAAGAGAATGCTACAGATGCAACAGTAGAAAGCCAATAATGAGGTTGAAAAACTTCAACCCCCAAAAGAAATATCTTTGTAAATGACTAAAAAACTAATTTTTTACAAAAAATTGGCAAAAAATCACAAATTTATCATGAAAAACTGTCAAGTAACTTTACTTTACAAAAATCTTTTGATATACTGTTAAAGTTGGCGAAAGCTGAAACACATACTTGAAAGGAAAATAAAGAAAATGGCAGTACCTGCACGTCACACTTCAAAAGCGAAGAAAAACAAACGTCGTACACACTACAAATTGACTGCTCCATCAGTACAATTTGATGAAACAACTGGAGATTACTCACGTTCACACCGTGTATCACTTAAAGGATACTACAAAGGACGTAAAATCGCTAAAGCTAACGAAGCTAAATAATAGAAGGGAGATACCATGCGCGTAAACATTACACTTGAACACAAAGAATCTGGTGAACGCTTGTACCTTACTTCAAAAAACAAACGTAACACTCCAGACCGTCTTCAATTGAAAAAATACTCGCCAAAATTGCGTAAACACGTGATCTTTACTGAGGTTAAATAATTGAATTCAGAAAAGCCCTTGAAATCAACGTTTCAAAGGCTTTTTTCTTTTGATTTTATCAAAATAACTGAATTTTAACTGATTATATCACCCTAAGAGTGCAAGAACAGATAAAATGGTAGCAATGATTGAGACTATGGTGGCAACGATAGAACTTATAGTATTTGTTTTTGTATAATTTATCTCTGTGAGCATGTTCAAATAAGAATAATTTTCTTTAATTACATTTCTATAATATGACAAATCTTTATGAAATAATTTTTCTAGTTGAACTTCGTCATTTGATACAAATATAGTCCAAGAATTTTCAAAATCTTTTTTAAAATTAGAAATACCTGCTCTATTTTCTGATTCCGATAAGCTTTGTATTTTTTTCAAAAGGTTTAAAAAATTCCTATTAAACATTATACTCTTTCTTCCTGATATATATTTAGAAAAATCTCTTTCAAAAATATGAAGTTCTCGCTCTCCAAACAACAAGTAATAGAGTTCGTTTCCATATTGTGATATAGACCCTAAAATACTGAATCTAGGAATAATATTACTTCCTGAGTATAGAACATAGTCACTATCATGAAAACTATTTGAAATATAGTAATTACCCTTTTTATTATATAGACTATAGCTAATATCTCCAAAGTATATTTTATCTATATCAACTTTTTCCTTTCGAAAAGCAACTGTTAGATTAATTAATTTATTTGTCTTCCCTTTTTCACTGTATAAATATGTTGTTATGTAATGTTGACAAATTATTGAAGGAAATTCATCACTCATCTGTTTTATAGACAAATAATTAAGACTATCATGCTCATTATCAATGCTATACCAGTTAATATAATCTTTCTTGCTTAATTTTTTGATATTATCAGAAATAAATACTTGAAGATTAGAGTCCGTCAATACTTGTTTGAAATGAAATCTATATTGAAAAATGGCATAATAATTATTTACCATTGACCAACTTATTTCAATGCTACTGAAGAATCTATCTTCAAGAATCTCAATTTCAGCAAAAATTCCGACCCCATGCCTTAAATATTGTAAATGGACATAGTCATATTTTTTAAATATAGTAGGTTTTTTATAATAATTTTTTACCTTAAATTTCGACTTCGGCAACGAATATAAACGCTTCGTTAATTTATTAACTCCTTCATTTGAAAGTGTATCTAAAATAAGAAACTCACCAATCGAGAATTCATCAAAATAATCTGTTCGTTTTACCCATTCCGGATGTTTTTCTTCAATATACTTTCTATGAAACTCTAATCCTTCCTGCTCTTGTCTTCGGCAATCAGATTGATATTCTTCTGTTTCTACTATTTTTAAATAATAATCAAAAAACTTCTTAGCTTCTCTATTTATCATGCTTACACCTAATTGATATTCTATATCACTATCATATCATTTTTTGAATGAAACTGAATCAATAACAGCAACTAGTTCTCATTTTATTATTTCTGCTAAATCTATCATAGCCTGTTCAATCTTATGTTTTCCTTTTTGCATTACATGAAGATAGATTTTCTCTATCTCTTTACTATCCTCGGAATGTCCTACAAATTCTCGGATAACGTTCAAACTAACTTTTTTATCTGCCATAACCGAAACAAAACTATGTCGGAACATATGAGGTACTATATGAATAGGTCTCCCAAAATCTACTAAATCATCAATATCTGCATACGGTTTACCACTTTTCTTATTGTATTTTGCGGACTGACTAGAACCACCTCGCAGAAACATTGAGATTTCTGACTGATACAATGGACTGCCTTGTTGATTCTTACCCTTGACATAAATTCGAGTAAAAATGTACCCCATATCCCTATAAGTAGGGTTGAACTTCGCTTGAAATCTATTTCTCTCAATGTATTTCAATAAAATCTTTTCCACTTTAGGAGACATTGGAATCGTTCTAACACTCTCTTTGGTCTTTAGAATAGCCCTATATCGTTCCTTCTCATCGGTCAACCTTTGTTCTGCCATTTCTTTATCAGTCTTATTATGACTTGCTCGTTGCCAATGTACCTTGATAAGTTTATTCTTGAAATCTAAAATATCTTCATTCAATCCAAGGGCTTCGCTCGGTCTCATTCCTGTCAAATAGATTATTCTTAAAACATCAGCCACTAGTTCATTATTATGTCTCTTTGTCCACTTTTCAATAATATCAAATACTTGATTAGCTTCATCAACTTCAAGATATTTTTCAGCTATATCTTCCCTAAGTTTTGCCTGCTCCTCTGCACTTGTAAGGGTCTTACGCTTGACCTTCTTGTTTAAAATAGGGTGTTGAGAAATTGTCAATTCTCCATGCTCTACCGCCCAATCAAATATCATCTTAAGATAAATGTGAATATTTTTTGAAATTCCTTCAGTAGCATTATCAATAATACTTTGCATTTTTTCTTGCTCCATACAAAACTGCTTAAAACTCATGTTTTCATTGAAATTAGGAAAAATATGCTGATTATATACACTAACTCTACTATTCAAAGTATTCTTTGCAGGTTTAACCCTATTGACCCACCACTTAAATGCTAAACCGTATAATTCTTTATTTTCATCATACGGTCTAGCTATGTCTTTTAGAAGTACAGTCTTACTAGGCTCGATTTCTTTCGGTTTCTCTCCAGTCAACTCTAATACAGTTTCATCAATCATTGTATTCAATAACTTTGAAACTTTCGTAATCAGCTGACTATTCTTTATATCAGAGATAACTAGCTTATCTTGACCCTTGCTATCTTTTCCTGTCGGTGTTGCCTTAGTAGAATACCACCCTTTATTTTCCCCTCCTGTAAGATACTTATAGCGACTTTTTGTTATCAAGGGGTGAGTATACCTCATTGCAAATTTAACAAGTACATTACCTTTCTTAGAAGGGTCTGGTTTCCATTGATAGACCGTTAAAACTCGAGTAGTCTTACCTACTTTCATTTTCCCCTCCTTGTGCTAAGCAATAACTGCCTCGTTTTCATGGAAAATTTTATAATCAAACCAATCTTTGAAAACTTCTGCATGGATAAAAACATTACCATGAGTCCCACAAATTCCAAAAGAATAGGGACTATTCCTCATTTGACGAATATAGTGATCCAAAGTCGGTAATTTCATACCCTTCCAGAGTTCATCTAAAAACTCCTTTTTTCGATACCAATTTTTGGTTAAATCATAATCTGACCTCGTTTTAATCTCTATCATTGAAGACATTCCTTTCTTTTGTTATAATCTAATTAGTTAATTTTTAGAGGCGACTTGTTTTTCAAGTCGTCTTTTTTTGTCCCCATAAGGGAGAATTATTCTGCTCTCGAATATATTGCTCTATATCCTTTTCATCATTATCAGTTAGCCTTGACAAGCCTTCTTTTAGTAGACCCTGAATGTAGTCCTCTGCCTTTTGAACATCATAGGCTTGATATTTTGCTGTATAGACTTTTGCCAATGTCTTCGCAACTTGTTTCTCTGTCCAAGCCTCTGACTGCCGTAATGTAGGCTTAGTTCTCTCAACGCTCAAAACAGTCTGTTTTTCGGTCTTTAGATAATCTAGCCACCACTTGACCTTTTTTCTTCTCCAACGATTAGTATCTGTCGCATTTGGTTTCACAAAACGATAGTGACCATTGATAGCTTCAAAATAGATAGATGACAGAGGACGCTTTAGAAACAATTGCTCTGCAATAATATTCGCCTTATCCTGCCAACATCTAAGTTCTGCACGAATCCAAGAGGGATATTCTACAAGCTCTTGCTTGCTAAGTTGTTCCATACGTTTATTGTAGATACACCATTGTTGATTACCTCTGGAACCTATAACAACCGTCTCGCCAACTCGTTCTCCATTTTCTAAGACAGATTTTTCATGATACTCAAAATGCTTTGCTTTCGAGATACATAAACCTTTCTTGCAATAGTCATATACTCGCTGAACATCTAAACTACCGTCAAATATGTCGTGAGCAATATCTAAGCGAGTAAAATTAACCGAATACTGATACAACCGACCTATCAAAGCTATCCAATTATTTTCGTTACCGTCCAAAAATTCTTCGTATTGGCGACAGCCTTGCCCTTTTAATTCGATAAAAACCCCCATTGAAGGTCTATCCTCATTAAAGTACACTTTAATCTCAGAACAAGCATAATGTCGCTGGTACTTGTTTATTCCCCAATTATTTAATGTGAAATTTTCTAAAGGAATTAAAAGAATATCAGTTAAAACACTTTCTGGAGGAATATTTTTAACGGTTACTGCAAAATAATCAATTCTGACTGTATTCATAGGGTTATGCTCCTAGAATTTTAATGTCCTCACATACTAATTTAACACCTGCCCAGTTACTTCGTGCCATGTTCCAAGCTAAACGAATTTTCGGCTTAACCAACTCAATCGGAACATTCAAAAGTGATTCATTTTGAGCGAGCGTAGCAATCTTATCTACATTACCTACAATTTCTAGGTTGATAGCTTTCAAATCATCAGTAGAAATCCCCATTTCAGTTAGTACCTTCACTTTGTCGGCATCAAGTGCAGTACAAACGATTTTTGTAATCTCTTCAGTCTTTACTTTCTCACCGTTAATCTCATTATATTTGTTATTCAGTTTAGCAGATAGAATAACAATTTTTTTCGGCACTTCAAACTGTGTCATATCCAAATCAAGTTGCCCAATCTTAAGGGTAGTATCTGTCATATTGTAAGTCATAATAATTACTCCATTTTCTATTCAAAAAGTCGTATCCTACACAAAAAGTGACTCAATCCCTTCTCCCACAAGGGTTTCAATGACTTCGGCATAACCAACAAGCCGTAACCCCTTACGTATCAAGGGTTTAGAGTACATTTCATGTATGTGTGCACCCCCTATTAGTACTGGGGGCATTTTTCTGACCTCCTGCAAAGCAGTCGGTGGGCTCTTTCTCCCTAGCGAAAAGAGGAACGCTCCGCTCGATTTTGCCCTCTAGGCAATCGTCCCTATTTCTCTAGGGAAAAAGACCGCCATTAGTAGTTTGGCAGTATATTTCTAACTACCTGTAAAAATTGTTGTTTAGTTTTAACATCAACGAACGGAACGATTGTTATTACTGGTTCAACTGAACCTATACCGTCAGCATAAAAAAGCGCTTCTCCTTTTCTATCTGATATAGTAGGTACGCTTTCAAGTTCACACATACTAAAAGCCATTTTTAATCGGTCATTACCCGGATTTCCAAGGTATAAAATTGCCGAAATTTGATTTCTTAGCTCTACATTTATATTTTCGGAATTAGGGTCTTGAGTTGACAGAACTAAGTGGCACCCCGCCTGCCTCCCCTTACGAGCAATTAAGCCTAAGTTTTGGAGAATTTCATTCCACAGCTCTTTGCCCTGTTTACTAGAACCACAGCTATCACGAATGGAAGCAAGCTCATCAACAAATAAAAAATTGGGGGTCATTCCTAAATCATAAGCATCTGCATTTAGCGTGCTGTTTCGCTCAATAATTTCAAAACGTTCCCCCATAATCTGAACAAATTCTCTTGATAATTTTGCTAACATTTGAGGCGAAGAGCCTACTGCTATTTGCTCCCCTAATTCTTCTTGAAGAAGTTTACCAAGGGCAAATAAATCAGCTCCCTTACCATCAACAATTCCCAAATAAGTATTGTCAGTAGTGCCACAACCTTTAGCTAGTGCATTAAATAAGTACCATTGTAGAGCTATTGTCTTCCCTGTTCCAGTTCGACCGTAAATCCCGAGATTAGTATTTGATTTTAGACTAAATTGCTGAGTATTTGATAGCTTGATTATTGGACTAGGATTATCTTCAAAAAATTCTTTAGTCAATGTATGGCTATTGAAAATATACTGTTCAATTTCTTCTATGTGACCGAGTTTAAAAATAACATAATCAGGGAATTCTTGTTTTGATATTAGAGGCAGTCCTAATGTTGGTATAAGATACTCGTCTAGGTTTTTAAGAAGTTTTAGAAATTTATTACCAAAAAGTGGAACTGTAATAATTAGATTATTATCAGACGTAATATCAAAATGTAATGTAGCACTGCTAATAACTACATTGTTTTCTTCAACATACAAATTCAAGCTAACCAACATATCAAATAGAGATTCTCTAACATACAATATATTTTTAATTTTTGATATAAAAACAGACTTAAAAAATTTTTCAATAGAACAAATTATTCCAATAAATATCAAAGAAAGCACTGATTTAACAGGGATTGAGTATGGAGAAAACAAAGTATTTATCAATAAAATACCGAGAAAAAATTCCATTCCAACTCTGATACAAGAAATTCTTCGAGAAGTTATGATGTAAGGGTTAAACTTTACCCGTACCGTTTGATTCAGCTTGATTATCTTCATTATCCCCTCCCTTATCATTTTCAACTGATAGATAATCTAATAATATCAATAGGAGTGGTATGACTAAAAATCCTCCTGATAAAAATAAGGTATCGAACCATGGAGACATCTCGCCCTTCATCTGGAATATAATATACAAGCAAAGAATTAGAGCAGGATAAGTGATGTTGAACATAAACTTATAAATTTTCATAATAATAATTTCCTTTCATAAAACCAACGGGGGAGGAGTTAGCTCCCCTTATATCATCACTAAGCTTCAATTATTGAGGTGTAAAAAGAAGTTTCCCTGTAGCCTTGGTAAATCTCTTTGTTCATCAAGCTAATCCTAGATTCATCAGAAATACGGTGTTTTTGACGATTAAGAATAATGATGTTTTCTGCTAACTTCTTCATAGTTGGCTCATAGATTACCCCCTCAATTGGCAAATTTTTCTTTAGGAACTCTCGAGAGTCATTATCCAATATAAAAGATACTGAATTATCTGAATTAAAGCCTTGTACTCGTTTAATTCCATTGATATTTGGCATTTCCATTCCTTCGCTAAGGAAAATATCTTTAAATGTTTTCATCTATTTATTTCTCCATTTTTTAATTTGTTGTTATAATCAATATATTTAATAAGTAAAGGCGAAGCTCTTGCTTTCATTTTTTACCTCCTACTCGTTTCTTTGTGTAACACTCTATAGAACTTTTGTTCTAAAAAATATAGTGTATAACACCATGGAACTTAGTTAATAAATAATAAAGATGAAAACCATCCTTATTATTTATTAATTCGTTTTGCCTTAAACAATTCAATTTCTTCTATCTTCGAACGATAATAAAGATATATAAAAATCTTGATGACGTAATTCAAGTTGACCACCCTCTGCATAGAGTCTGGTTTTAATTTATACCTATAATCCTCTAAACCTTGTAACACATCACTAAACAGATAGAATCTCGGAGTAATCGTCCCGACTTCCTGCGAATAATCTACTTTCTGGCTTGCTATTTCTGCAAAGACTTGAGACCACTCAATCTCTTTTCTATCATCTTTCTCTTTTACAAAATAATATGCCGCCTCCAAGATACTTCCACTTGAAACCATGATAGATAAAGTTGGAGAATATCCCTGAGAAAAATCTTCATATTCTTTCAATATTGCCTCATACTTATCTATTAAAAAATTCTTTTCACTTTTTAGTTGCTCTTCCTTTAAGAAAATAAGTTCATTTAGCCAATATTTTGTTTCATGAGCAACTCGAACTGTTTTATACTCTCTACTCATTTTCTCTCCTTCTTGTTCTATTGTATCTTACACTATAATTCTATCACATGGAATATATAAATGCAAGAAAAAGTTAAAATTTTTTATAACTGATTTCTAACTGATTAAACTTCAAGTAATCTACAATTTACTATATATCACTCACTTTCTATCCGAAATAAAGCCTGTCAGATAAAGCTTTCTAAGTATCATAATACTTCATTAAAATAACATTTTCTTTACTGAGGTGAAGTAAGGGTTTCAGTACACGTCAATAGACGTCAAAATATTGATTTTAAGCGATTTTTGATTTTTTGAAACTCATTATATCGCACTACAAATCAATAAAAACTCTACCTTTTACTCTACCTTTTTTAGATAAATATATCATCTGGATATTGAAGTTAAGCCCTGCTATCATTTCGATGGCAGGGCTTTTTAATATTTGGTACACTAACTTCTTATCTATATTTTGGTGGATTTTAAGTTGACATCTACAAAGTTTAATGTTAGAATACATTCAAAAATATATTTGAATGAGGTGTTTTATGATTCAAAATATTGTTACTTCAATAATCCTGTATTCTGGGACAGCCGTAGACTTACTTATTATCCTAATGTTATTTTTTGCCAAAAGAAAAAGCAGAAAAGACATCATTAACATCTATTTAGGACAATTTCTAGGCTCTGTTAGTCTAATATTGCTAAGTTTGCTTTTTGCATTTGTCTTAAATTATATTCCTAGTAAAGAGATTTTAGGTTTACTCGGTTTGATTCCAATTTTCCTAGGCCTCAAAGTTTTGCTTTTAGGAGATTCTGATGGAGAAGCTATTGCAAAAGATGGTTTGCGAAAAGACAATAAAAACCTGATTTTTCTAGTCGCTATGATTACTTTTGCAAGTTGTGGCGCTGACAATATTGGTGTCTTTGTCCCATATTTTACCACCTTAAATTTAGCGAATTTGATAGTGACTTTACTTACTTTTCTAGTCATGATTTATCTCTTGGTTTTTTCTGCCCAAAAATTGGCACAAGTCCCTTCTGTTGGAGAAACTTTGGAAAAATATAGCAGATGGTTTATTGCCGTTGTCTATTTAGGATTGGGGATGTATATCCTGATTGAAAACAACAGCTTTGACATGCTATGGGCTGTGTTAGGCTAGGAGAAAAAATTATGAAAAAAGATAGTATCTGTCAAGTGGATGTTATTAATCAACAAAATGTTACAACCGCAACGAACTACCTTGAAAAGGAAAAAGTCCAAAAATCACTTCGCATTTTATCAAAATTTACCGATAATAAACAGATAAATATCATCTTTTATCTCCTTGCTGTTGAAGAACTCTGTGTCTGCGATATAGCCTGTTTACTAAATCTCAGTATGGCATCTGCCTCCCACCATCTTCGTAAACTAGCCAATCAAAACATCTTGGACACTAGAAGAGAGGGGAAAATTATATATTATTTTATAAAAGATGAGGAAATCAGAGATTTTTTTAATCAACTAGGATAACAACTATTTTTACTACTTTTCCATGTTTATAGAGGGCTTATCTATGAAATTTTTTGATGAAAATTACTCACAAGAAATACCTACTCGTATCAAATGTTTAAGAAAAAAGTATAATTTAAAGCAAAGTGACCTAGGTAATGCAGGTCAAGTTAGCCAAGTTGAAAAGGGAAAGCGACAAGTTACCGCTTCAATATTGCTTTATTTGAATACTCAAACCGACTCGGACTATAAAGAAATTATTTTTGGAGATATTGCCAAGTTTGTTGAAAATATGTTTTACCACTGCTTCAGCTCTATTTTATTTAGAGATTTGGAAACTGTAGATAAAAGAATGTATTCTTTTTCGGACGATGATTTAATTTCAATACAATCCAGCTGTCTTAGACTTTCCAAGACATTCGCAAATTTCAATATTCAAAGAAAAAATTTTTTGGCTTCTGATGAAACTGAAATGGATACTTTTCACAAGAAAGATGACATTGACATTACTGTTGGTGAAAAAAGTTATAACCTCGCTAGAAGTTTTAGAACCAGTACTATCAATGAATTAACTGTCATTGATTTTGAAGAAATGTTTGATATTCTTTGGTTGATGTTAGGGGATAATTTAATTAAATCATTTGAAGTTAATGTCTGTGGCATCCTATTTGAATTAGACGGAAATGGCATACCCTCAACATTTAGGCAAGAAAACATTGACCCACTTATCAATAAATGGTGGTATGATAATGTTTCGACAGAAATTATCCCTAACCTAATAAAAAAACTCAAAGAAAATCCACTATTTAATATCGGATTCCTGGTTGATGATATTCTAGAACGAATGTATAAAGAAAATATCCCAAAATCTTACCTTACGTCCGTTCCGTTAGTTATTTCCAAAAAAGCAAACACAAAATTTGCATACAGTATGACAGGCGGTCAACAAATAGATAAGGCAAAATTTGAACAGATATATAATGACTATATCCAACTGTTACGTCAAGGTAAAGATGTTGCAGAGTTAACCCAAAAGTACTCCAAAGAAGAGCTAGAAAGGAATGGCTTTAGTGTTCATAAATCTGAAGATATAAAACTAACAGAGGAAAGAACTTTTGATGAAATAATCAGTTGGGTCTCTAATCCTTATGCAACAAGACCAATTCAGGAAAGACCTGCTATTCAAATAGAGCCAACAAGATTTTCACTAGAGGATAAGAAAAGAATAGAAGAAACTGCATCTCAGGGAATAAATGACATCGAACTTATTGATTTAGTTGACCTCTATGACATTAATTTAGACAATACAAGTGTCTCTCGCCATATCGAGGGATTATTGACTAATAACACCCAAGTAACATACTATTTCCAAGAACAATTAAATAAGGAGTTGCTGTCAATGGCTCATACTTTAGATAAAGTACAACAGGCCTTTATTAAATTATTAAGTGAAGAGGAGATACGAAAATTTGCTCTTTAAAAACTAGGTAAATCGCCTAGTTTTTTTTTGCGCTTCGTTTTACAAATTAGTCTATTAATGTAAAAAAAGAAGTAAAAAATAGAAGAACATTATGCCTTATACTGAATATATCAAGAAATGCTCTTGATAAATAAATTATAATTACAGTCCTAACTGATGCGCATCAAACGGACGGATTGAAACTAATATGACGATATGATGATAAAGGTCATATCTTACATAAAATTGTTTCGCCGTCTATTTGGTGTGCCATTTTGCACCTATCGGCATTCAATTTTTGCTCATATTCGCTTCTTTCCGCTCCTAAAACGGGCTGGCATGAGGTGTAATATGATGACACATTATCCGACAAATATCGAACTCGTTTCTAGCTTAGAAACAGAAGAACAAACTTTTTGGCTAAAACTCTTAGATGACATGGATAGAGAAGAAGCAAACTATCAACGTAAAATTAGATACCATCAAGTATCCAGTTTAGACTTCATTGTATCCAATGATGGACGTGAAACGACACTTCAAGAACTTATTCAAAGTAATTCTTGTTCTGGTGAAGACAATGTAATCAAGCAAGTAGAAGAACAACTTTATCTTGAAGCATTAACTGAATTAGATGAAGAACACCGTATCGTTTTTAAAGCTATATTTGAAAATGGTCTAAATGCTACAAAAGCTAGTCAACTAATTGGTCGGTCTGATAAGACTGCTAAAAAGTACTACAAGGAATCCTGTAAGCAGGTTCTTAAAAAAATGCAATCATAATAGATTAACTAGTAGTCAACAAAAAGACTACTAGTTTTTTTCAAAAAAATTCCGAAAACCATATTCTGAATCTCCTATATATAGGAGGTGATGGATATGAACTAGATAAAATATCCAGCTCATGATTCAAACCGAGCATTCTCATTCACATTTTTTCTACTACATAGGAGGAACTGCCGATGGCATTCAAAATGAAAACTACAAAAGGTGGTTATACCACTTCATTGGCTGACAAAATCATCAGTCAAAAACAACCGATTTTCTCACTTAGTTCCGAGCTTGAACCACAACAACAATTTGAGGATGGCAAGCCGACAGGAGAAATCGTAGCCTACAAAGCTTGGTTTGTGCAGGAAGGACAAGACCCCTTTCAAGTAAAGTTTGTGGATAGAATTGAGCTACCAGCTTTTCAATCCATGATTCAATTTGACACTCTGCAAGCCTGCGAAGTGAAATATAATATATATTTCAAAGCTAACGGTATCAAGGAGGTACGATAATGAATTCAAAAAATCTTAATGTGATTAACCAATCCTTTCTGCAATCTTATCTGCTCCAGAGCCTAAACATGGCTCTGGGGGCTTTAATGCAGGGAGAAACCAGCTATACTAATTCCTTTAACATAATTATCCAAGAAGACGGCTTTGTCTTTGTCCCTCGCCTTCCGTGTGCCTACATCCTTGATGATGACTTGTACAAGAAAATCTTTCTGATTGCTAACGCTTCCCTATACCCTCAATATACCTTATTGAAGCAAAATGCGACCTATTTTATCCCCCTTAAAACAGATGATTTACACGTACAACGTGGTCTCTTTTTCCCATGGAAGGAGGGGATTTCAGAACGTCTTGTAATTCCTGAATTAGATAAGTTTTCAGCTAACTTACCGCAGGGAAAAATCCCAATCATGAAAAACTTTGAACTCAATTTAGATAAGGTAAATCACTGGGCTATTGCTGGAAATTCGGGTTCAGGAAAATCGTACGCTATCACTTACTTCTTGAGTGTCCTGAAGCATATGTCTGACTTGATAATTATTGACCCTAAATTCGACACCCCAAGCCGATGGGCTAGAGAAAATCACATTGCGGTTATACACCCTGCCGAAAATCGTTCAAAATCTGATTTTGTTTCACAGGTTAATGAACAATTAAGTCAGTGTGCAACTCTCATTCAGAAAAGGCAAGCTATCTTGTATGATAATCCTAACCATCAATTTACCCATCTAACCATTGTCATTGATGAAGTACTTGCTCTATCAGAGGGAGTCAATAAAAATATCAAAGAAGCCTTTTTCTCCTTGCTCTCGCAAATTGCCTTATTAGGGAGAGCAACTAAAATTCATCTCTTCTTAGTTAGCCAACGTTTTGACCACAATACCATTCCCATTTCAGTAAGGGAACAGCTAAACGTATTATTACAAATCGGAAATATCAATCAGAAAACCACCCAATTTTTATTTCCTGACTTAGACCCTGAAGGGATTGTTATTCCAACTGGACATGGTACAGGTCTCATTCAAGTTATTGATAATGAACACCCCTATCAGGTTCTTCCTCTGCTCTGCCCAACTTACTACACTAAACGAGGTATCCTATGACAACTAAAAACTATTTCATGAGAAGTTTCAATTTCATTCTGAATCTGCTTCTCATCGCTCCTATCTTGTATTTGTTCGGTTGGCTTTTCAATAGTCTATCTATTCAATTGAATACCAATACTCTGTTCAAGTTGGAGACTGTCACAACTATTACTGATAAAATCAGTTCTATTAGTTACGGACTAGCTCTTATTTGCTTGTCCTTATCCTTGGTATTGATTGGAATAGAAATTGTCAAACGGTGGAAAACAGACAGACTTGTGAACTATGTGAAATCTGTTTATCATACTTTTTCTCTTAGAAATTTCTTATTTCAACGTGAAAAAGTACAGAAAGTAACAAGTCCTGAACATCAGACTATACCAACATCAACCCCTGTAAACAACGGATTTAATCGAGCTGTCCGTAAATGTATGGTTGATATTCAGACTGATTCTGTCACTATCTTCATCAAAGTTCCAAGAGACCAACAGGGACAAAAAATTCTAAAGGATATGGAAGCACTATTAAAAGAGGAAATTGCTAGTCAGCATACTGATTACTATTTCTCATCTCCTATTCGAGTCCGCAATCAATTATGGTTCATTGGTAAAAAACGTTAATCTTTGGGGGGCTGTGGCTTGCATTAGCAAGAGCCAAACAGCCCCCTTTTTTTATTATGTTCTATTTCAACCATGAGCTATTGGGGTTACTACGACCCCCAGTAGCTCAATAATCAATAATCACAAATTTTGTCCAAAAAATTCCGAAAACTGCACTCACATTCTCCTATAGATAGAACGATAATAACAAGTGAGGTAAAGATATATGGCAAAAGAACAACGTTCAACCAAATGGACATTTCTCTTTTACAAGGAGAGTGTTCCAGAAGACTACTTGAATATCTTAGAGGAACTTCATATCCCCTTTATTCTTAGTCCTTGGCACGATAAAGACGTCAATAGACAAACAGGAGAGTTCAAAAAATCACACAAACACGGTGCATTCTTCTTTGATTCATTAAAAAGTTATTCCCAAGTATCAAATATCATCAGCGATAAGCTGAACGGTCCAGCACATGTCGAGGTTGTTATGTCTCCAACAGGTTTATTTGACTATTTTACACATGCTGAGAATCCAGAGAAGACCCCCTATAATATCGAAGATATTGAAGTTGGTTGTGGCTTTGATTTGGATAAATTCTTAATGGAAGTGAAAACCTCAGATTTTATTCATGAAGTGGTTGATATTATCGAAGAAAACGACTTTACCGAATTTGAAGAGTTAGTTTGGTATGCACGAGCAAACAATACAAATTTGTTAGGACTCATTATTGAACGCACCTATTTCTTCGCCAAATATCTAGATTCTCGACGGCATAATCCAAATCGGTTCCAAGCTACCAATACAGAGGAGAAAGACAACGATGAATAACGAAAAGTTAGAACAAATCGAACAATTATTGCAAACACTTATCAAGCTCATTCAAATCAAAGAGCAGAACAGACCGCTAGAGATAATTCAACAACGAGAATTACTGAAGCAGTTGAATATCTCTCCGAATACACTAAAAACTTGGGAACAAAAAGGATTAAAAAGATTAGAACCTCCAATTGAAGGAACACGAACTGTCTTCTATTTACTAGATGATGTTATTAACTTCTTACAATCCTAATATTGAAAATTTGTGCTAAAATAGTTCTATCTAAAAGAAAGAGTGGTAACTATTTTAGCCTACTTCAATATCCCTGAAGAAAGGCAAACATGGAAACTGAAACAATTATCCATAATGGCAAAAAGGTCATTAAAAAAATCAAAAAAGATAAATCCATTTCATACACGCTAAAAGGAGCATTTCTTGGTAAAGATGTTAAAACTGGCAAACAGGTCACAACAACTATTACTGCAAAAACACTTAAGCAACTTGATAGAGAAGTTATTCAAGCTCGCTTAGAATTTGAAAGAAATGGATTTACTCGAAAAGAGAATGTATCTATTAATACGCTGGAAGATTTAGCCGAAGCTTGGTTTCAATCTTATCAAACTTGGGTTAGCTCGCATAACACATTAAATAGAGTGAGGGGTTACCTAGATAATTATATTATCCCAAAGTTTGGAGAGTATAAACCAGATAAAATAGAATCTGCCGATATTCAACTATGGTTAAATGACCTAGCAAAAAAATCAAAAAAATCAGTTGAATCTGGTGTGAAGCGTGCAAATAAAGGATGTGCAAAAGATTTCGGTGCTGTCATCCATAAGTTGAAAGATATTTTTGACTATGGCATTACTAACTATGGTCTGACCTCTAATCCTGTCAACACTATCAAGATTCCACCCAAGCCCAAGTCTAGCAAGCAACGTATCATGGTTTTACATGATGATAGTCTCGCTAGATGGCTTAATTATCTTGAAAGTTTAGATAACAGTAGAGCCAATCGACGGTTTAAGTTGATTTGTAACACACTCTTAGCTTCAGCCTTGCGTATAAATGAGTTACTGGCATTAACAATTGATGATTTGAACTTCGAAGAATCCTCTATTAGTGTCAACAAAACATTACTTTGGAAAACCGCTAACAAAAAGACTGGAACAAAAGGGACAGTCGTCTGTAAAGCAACTCCAAAAACCGATGCAGGCAATCGCTCTATTCCAGTTCCTTTATCTATACTGGAAGAACTTCGAGATTTTCACAATGAAATGAACGAATATCTTAAATTACACAATAGACCTGAAACAAAATTGATTTTCCCAACAATATACGGAAACTATATGTGTGATAGAAACGAGCGAACAACTCTCAAGAATAGATTAGCAGGTCTAGGATTACCAGATTATGGTTTCCATTTATTCCGACACACTCATGCTTCAATGTTGCTCAATGCTGGCACAAACTGGAAAGAACTCCAAGTCAGAATGGGACATAAATCAATTTCAACCACAATGGATACTTACGCTGAATTAGCACCACAACGAAAGTTAGAAGCTGTGGGTATTTATCTTGATAAAATTGCTGAACTAACGCAATAACTACTCTACCATTCACTCTACCTTTTACTAAGGAACATTAAAAAAACGTTGATATATAAACGTTTCTAACAGCTAAAATAGAAAATATTTAACCTTTACGGAGGTTAAATAAGGTTTCATTACATTTCAGTGCAAGCTGAAAAAGCTTGATTTTATGCGATTTTTGAGATGTTGAATTTCACTACAAATCATTTAAAATCAGTTTTATGGCAACCTTTATAGCAACCTTTTTTGAAATTAAAAAAAGAAAGTCATCAATCGAAGAATAAAAACTCTTAGAATTTTTCTAGGAGTTTTTACTTTCTCTTGGAACTTTTTCTTGATAAGTGCTATAATAAAGAAAAAGGGAGTTGGTCTGCAAACCAACTCCAATGTAGAACCGTTAAAAAGACGGTGGCTCGTATAACAGATTTAATCCGTCCTACTCGCTCAAAAGTGGGGACGGATTATTTTTTGTCCTTATCTTTGAAGATTTTATAGCACAAGCTAATCAAAGTAATGGTAAAGCTACCAAAACCTAAGATAGTCTGCACGACTTCAAAAGCGGTCAATCAATGCTCCCTCCTTTCCGTCAGATTTTGATGAGTTGCCCATAGGCATCACCTCTCTTTCGGTTTCAGGAGCCACCGTCTTCACTTTTCTACGTTTATTATTATATCACAGTGTAAAAACTCTTCCTACAATTTAGTAAGAAGAGTTTTCTTTTTATCTAGTTTTTCTGCGTTTGTTTGTAACACTCAACCCAAGACCAGTTTTTGTGCCAATACCACCCACTGCTTGAGCTTTATTGTACTCGATAAGATTCTTAGCAGTCACACCATTATGAGTAGTCTGAGAAGTTAAAGTAGAATAAACATCTTTATCTGTTGCCAAACCTTTAGAGTAATCTTTAATAACTTTAACAAACTCATCAGTCATATAAGGCGCATAAGGAGAACTTGTAACATAGTAGACATCCTCAGATGTTGTTTCTGTCACTTCTTTCCCCTTTTTAGCTTCATCAAGGTTGACCCTGTACAGCCTTAACTTCCTCAGTTTTACTGTCAAGAGCAGACTTAGCAATCCAAAAAGCATCTTTTTTATCTGTTTTTTGACCAGGGATGGCTTTCATATGTGCTGGATTCGCTAAAATAAGCTCAAAGTCTTGACAGAGCGCATGCCAAACGGGTTTCCAATAGACTCCTGTACTTTCCATGCCAACAGCTTGTCCTTGAAAAGATGTGAGAAAATCATGACATTGTTGTAAACCTTCTGTCGTTGTATCAAAGCGAGCCTCTTCACGTTTGGGACGAGTACTAGTGAGCTAGCCGTGTAAGATACAGACAGCTATCATAGCTTGGCGAATATCTATGCCTGCACAAGATGTATAGATGATATCCATAGTCGTTTCCTCCTAACTAATGATGAGGACTTGTCTCTCTAATAGTAGTCGTATTTTTATACTCATGCTTCTTAGGCGATATTTTGGGGTTCTCGTAGATAGAGTGGATTAGTTTGTCCCTCGATAGATTTTATCATTAAGTTATCAACCACAAAGCCCTCACTAAGAGTATAGCACTTAGCGAGGGCTTTGCCTATTGGTTGTCATTGTTTTGTGGGTGTGGGATCTCCACCATCGTGATGGTTTGTCCCAGACTCTTTTTATTTATTTTTACTCATTAAACGATACGTGCACATGGTCGTAATGGTTAGCTGTGATACCACCGCGGTCAGGCATTGGGTTCCATGTATAAGCAGGTCCATAGATACTTGGCCATGGTGAATAGAATTTTTGCTCCCAAATAATGTATGAGATATTACGAGCTCCCATCGTATCAACAGCATATTGTGCAACTTTATCACCTAGGTCAGAACCAACTGGTACCATAAAGTCAACAGCAAGCCCTTTACCGTGATCTCCTGAATCTCCTGGACGGTATAAGCTAAATGACGTAATGCCATAAAGACCTGCAACTTCTTCTTTATAAGCAGCAACATGTGGTTTCAAACCAGCATTTTCTGGTTTGGATACGGCTGATGAAGATGGTGCTACCGCAACTGTTGTCGCTTCAGTTGTTGTTTCAACCGCTTCTGATACAACCGTGTAAACTTCTGGTGCTGGCGCTTGTGACGTTGTTGGAATTGAAGTCTCTTCTGCTGTAACAGCTTCTGTGACAGTCTCAACAACTGACGTAGCCGCAATTGTTGTCTCTTCGGTTGTTGTCTCCACTACAGCTACTTCTGTAGTTTCTTCTACTATTGGAGTAGTCGTTTCTCCTTCTGTTTCCTCTGAAACAGGTGCTTCAGAAATGGCTTGAGTGGTTTCTTCTGGTTTAACAGTAACTTCTTCAGTAATAAACGCTTCTGTTACTTCCTCTACAACTAGAGTTGCCTCAGATGTGTTAGGTGTTACTTCTGTCTCATTAATCACTGTCACTGGGATTTCATCAACCACTTCTGATACAGCCCCAGTAGATACTGGTGGTGTCACTTCAACGGCTGTTAATTGATTATTAGCATCATAGCTAAGTTTCAAGACAGTATCTGGGAAAATCAAATCCAAATTAGAAATCTGATTGATTTGAGCTAAGATATACATATCCACGTCCGTTGCTGCTGCAATTGTACTGAGCGTATCACCAAATTTAATTGTATAAGTTTTACTATTACTCGTTTTGGCGGCATCAGCTTGAATTTCAGCTATTGTACGCGGAGTCCAATTAAGCGATGAGTTTTCTTGAGCACTAACTTCCATACCAGATACTACAAAAAGAGTAGCTACTGTCGTCGAAGTAACCAACGTTTTTTTAGTTAATTTCATGTGAATATTTCCTTTTTCAATTAATAACTACACCCATCATATCATAAAAGGAGCATGAAAAGTTCAAAATAGTCTCCTATTTTTGACATTTAATCTTGCTGTCTCTAAATTGTAACAGTCTGACTTTTTTTGTAAAAATCAGCGCAATCATTCCAACCTACCTACCATAGCATAACCACCCCTAACGATTACTTACCTTGTAAAATTTCAACAAAGCGATTGGTAAACTGTGCTGTCATTCCCCAAAGGTTTTCTCCCACGTGTTCATAAAAGGGAATCTTTCGATTTTGATGACCAAAACGATAATTTTCCCCCTGATTGATTCGCTCAAAAGGAAAATCAGAATCCTTACGAAAATCTGCTTTCAATTTGTAATAAGTAGGGGCTGTTTCCAAAAGCTGGCGCAAAGGAATGGTAAACAGCCTTTCCACTTCATTATTAGGCGTAATAGCACGCCAATTTTCAATCATTAGATGTCCTATAAAACAATGAATCTCCCTGTCTTGATAAACAAAATAATCAATTTCTCCAACAAGCTCAATGACATCAGCAGACAAATTAAGTTCTTCAATCGTTTCACGAACCGCAGCTTGAGAAAAGGCTTCACCAGCCTCCACGCGCCCACCTGGAAAAGCTACCTCACCCGGCTGAGAAATAGTGTAACTCCTAATTTGGTACAATACCTGCCACTCGTCATTTTCCCAAATCAAAGGAAGTAGCACTGCATAGTGTTTAGTCACACCAAGAGGCTTTGCCGTATAGCCTTCTAACTTTTCTTTTATCTTATCCATCATGTCTTTTATTATAAAAGTTTTAGTCGCAAATGTCAGAAAAATAACTTGTTCAAAATTATATAAAATTTTTACACATAAATCATTGACTTTTTTTCTTTATAGGTATATATTTTATATATAAAGAAATCACATATCAGAAGGAGGGGCCTTATGTATTTTCCAACTTCAGCTATTCTGATTGAGTTTCTCATTTTGGCCATCGTCGAAAAGGAAGATTCCTATGGATACGAGATTAGCCAAACCGTCAAACTCATCGCAAACATAAAAGAGTCCACGCTCTATCCTATCCTCAAAAAACTAGAAAGTGCACACTTTGTCACGACCTATACCCAGGAGCACCAAGGACGTAAACGCAAATACTATGCCATTACAGATTTAGGGCGAGCTCAAGTGTCTTTTCTAAAAGGAGAATGGCTGAGCTACACCACAGCAGTCAATGATATTATCGAAGGGAGATTAAGACATGACAAGGACTGAGTACCTAGCGGAGCTAGAAAAAGAATTACGGCAGCTCCCCAAAAAAGATTTTCAAGAAGCCATGGATTACTTCACCGAATACTTTGACGAAGCTGGTCCAGAAAACGAAGCCGACCTTATGGCTGAATTAGGCACACCACAAGAAGCAGCCAGTGATATCCTAGTAAATGTTATCGGCAAAGAAGACTTCCAATCCAATAAATTCTTCAAACGCCCACGTAGTGGTAAAGAAATTGCTCTTTTGGTTGGTCTAATCCTGATGGCATCACCTGTATTATTTCTTGTAGCTGGTGTTCTTCTAGGTCTTCTCTTAGCAGCTATAGCCTTACTCATTGGACTAGCTGGATTTGTGATTGCCATGATTATCTTGATCGCCTGCCTCTTACTAACAGGTTTCCTTCTCTCTGTAGCAGCCATTATCATCGCCTTTGTGACACTCGGAGAAAGCCTAACTATCTTTAATAGTTCTTGGCCAGCCATGACCATGGGCTTCGGTGGATTCTTTGCAGCAATCGGTGGCGGCGTCCTCATTTTCCTACTCAGCCTCTATTTAACAAAACTCTACGGCAGAGGTCTTATGGCTTTTGGAAAATGGCTGAGCAACTCACTTAAAAACCTCTGGAACAAGCGCAAATGGAGGAAATCTCATGAATACTAAATCAAATACCAAATGGAAATATTTACTCTTCTTTGGCCTAGGAAGTGTCGTTGTCGGACTTTCCCTCCTAGCCTTCGGAGCAGCTACAGGCGGTATCGAAGGCATCAAAGATAATACCAAGGCAATCAAAGAAGTCAAAACGTTTGATAAGGTGAAAACTTTAGACATCAATAGTTTTTACAATCTGACGATTAAAGCAGGTGATGTTGATAACGTAACAGTGACCTACTATACACATAAGAAATTTAGACCTAGACCTCTACTAAGTCAATCTGGAGACACCCTTTCTCTAAGCCAAGAGGTACCTAATACATTTGTAACAGGTTTTATGGAAACTGGTGGTTACCTTCTCAATGAACGTACTGGAAATCAAGATTATACTGAAACAATTATCACCGTCCCAAAAAATTTAGTCATTGAAAACTTAAACGGTCAATTCAATTTTCATCATTCACAGTTAATCGATTTAAAAATTAAGAATATCAATGCACGTGGCATAAGCTATCTTGACAATGTGACAATTAACAATGGGACAATAAGTACTTACAGTTCTCAAATTGATAACAGTCATCTCAGCAATGTCACTTTTGATACTGATATTAATCATTTATCCTTTCATAACAGCACCGTTGAAAATAGTACATTTGACAACTTTCACGCCAGTCTATCTTTGGAAAACTCTCACTTCAAAAATGTTACCTTCAAGGCAACACAGATTGATGATTCAGAAATAGAAGATCAAGACGAAATTGAAACTGACTATTGGTATGATCAATACGATAATCCTCTCTATGGACATCTTAGTATCAATAGTGGAACGCTAGAAAATGTTACTTATACAGGGGCAGGTGAGTTAATAGGCCGCAATGTCAACTTAATTGGTAAAATCAATCTTTCTGGCACTTTTCTATCAACCGATTTCAAATTAACCTCAGAAATCCTAAAATCAACATCTTTGGAACTCTTTGCAAGCAATGGTACGATTAGTATTGACAATGAAATATCAAAAAATGCTAATGCCGTTACTAATACTACTGACAGTAGCTATCAGAAAAAAATAGACAAAGCTAAAGCAGACTTGATTATTAAGAGTAAAGGTGGCTATATTTCCATTCGATAACAAACAAAAATAGGGACTAAGCAAAAAGTCTTAAAAACAGAAAATAGCTTAGAATGATGTTGTTAAGAAGCGTCACTCTAAGCTGTTTTATATTATTTTAGTTTTTAAATATAGTTATTTGAATTAATAATAGGACATAGATGAATCATTTTGATAGGAGTTAATACTATTAGTTATTCCACGCTTTGTCCTAATCTATTTTCAATTTACTATAGTAGTCTTTTTTAGATAAATTGTCGCAGAGTTACAATTCACTTCCCTTCAATAAATGGTTGTTTCCTAACGCCCTATTACTGGTATTTTCTGCAATCATTACAGGCGGTGAAACCGTCACAACTAGCACTTTCTGAAGTGGTGAAAGAGCAGAAATTTTTAGCTGAGAAAAAGACTACTAGGGACGAGCTAGTAGCCTAAATACAAAAATTCTTTCGCTTTGATTATATCATAGGAAGGTAATTTTTGCACTCTTTTTAATTTTCGTATAAAACTCGATTTTTAACCTTTCCCATAAAAATTGAATAGTATAAAATAGCTTAGAATAGACGTTTCTTAATGATTTTATCTAGGCCATTTATTTTTTAAGACTTTTTGTCCAGCCTCAAGAGAGGTGAAATTGTCCAGTGGACAGTTTCAGACTGAGCTTATAAAATGGAACTCCACAGGAGGTCGCTTCCGCCCCACACTACATTAGGACAAGTGCTAATAAAAAATACTAAATACATATTGTTTAATTTTTAACAAGCATATTAGAAATTAAGCTGTGTCCAACCTCTTAAATTTTACAATAAAAACAATTTAATCTAGCCTAAGCTTAACATTTGAATAGCCAAGGGAAGTCAAGATTTCAAAATGGCGACTGCTTACCATTTCTTTTTATGTATCAATTGAAACCATAGATACGTCTGACAACACGGTAAACCCCATTAGCCACCTTACGACTTGGAAATACAGACGGTTTTACTAACTGTCCAAGAAGGCCATTACGGATTTCACGATAGAGTTTTGGATTCGTTTCTTTGATGTAATCCCAAAGTTCTTGCTTTTTAGCCAAATGTTGAGGTTTGCCTGCTCGATTAAGAAGAGCCGATGAAATCACCGTCGTAATTTCTAAATGATTGAGCAAATAAGTTCTTAGCTTTGGATGATCAAGCGTCTCCTCATCAAACTGATCAACCAACAGCTTGTTAACCTTCAGTTGTTGATCAATCCGTTTAATCATGACTTTCTCATTAACCGACTGATCTTCACGACCAATAAAGTAACGATAAAAATCTACAGGTAGATAATACATATTCTGAACAGCCTGTAAGGGTGTAAAGACAAACAGATTATCAACATAAAATGTGTGTTCTGGTAATTCAAAATGTACTTCACGCAAGAGCTCTGTTCGATAAATGAGAGAATGCATCATCATGTATTGACCTTTTGAAAAATCACCAACCTCATCCCATCCAAAAACACGCCCTTCTGGTAAGATACCATCATAGCGCATGCTTTTTTTACGAGAAAGGCCCTCTTTTTCATAAACAAAATTAGAAATAAAAGCGTCTACAGGTGCCTGTTCTTCATTCAAACGATTAAGGGTCTCTAAAATCTTGAGATAGGCCCTGCTATCAACCCAGTCGTCACTGTCAACAACTTTAAAATATTGACCTTTGGCCTCATGAATCCCTGTATTAACAGCACCACCGTGTCCTTTATTCTCTTGATTAACCAAACGAACATTCGTAAATTGTGCCTCAAGCTGAGCTCCAACTAACGCTGTCTCATCACTCGAACCATCGTTAATAATCAAAATTTCAACCTGATTGCCACCAATAACTAAGGAATTCACACAATAGTGTAAGTATTCACTCGCATTATAAGATGGAATAGCAATAGTTAACAACGTCATACGATACTCCTTTGTAACCCTTATCATACTCAATGAACATCAAGAGATACCTAGCAAGCCCAAAAACACACTTTCACAAAAGAGGCCCACTAGCATATCATTCTAATTTTCAAAAAGCCTTAAAAGGTTAAACATACGCCTTTTATAGTACCATAATTACACTTTTTTTGCTACTAGGCTCTTGTCCGTTTGACGTTTTTGTCGAAATGCTTTAACCGTTTGACCAAGACCTCGGAAAAAGTGGCCATTAACAATCGTTAAAATTCCTTCAACCATAGCCATATTAATGGTGCCACCAGTCATTTTTGCAAGTGCTCGGAAAGGCATATTGTAAAGAAAAAGGAGATTAAGATCAGGTTTACCTTTCTTTTCAGCTCTATTAAGAAGAATGCGTAAAATACTTGCTACAGCTCGTGCCAACCAACTCTTAGCATAAGCCATTTGAGATAGGGCATCATTAAGACGAAGTTCTTGTCCTTTCTGCCAATTTTCCTTTGGCACAGGACGTCCCAATAGACGAGCAAATTCGGCATCAGAAACGGTTAAAATATCCACTTCAGCATAGCTTGGTAAGTCAAGCTCAGGAAGATTAGCCGTTGTACCTTCTTTATAGAGTTGCCCTTGTAAAGTGATCTTAGAAACATTTGTACCAATCATAATACGATAAGTCCCTGCTTCCACTTCAAAACTACTAGTCAAGGTATTATAATAACGGAAAGTTTTATCATCAAAAGCAATGAAGACTTCTTTGCTCTCACCTGGTTCTAGATAAACTTTAGCAAATCCTTTAAGTTCTTTGCTCGCGCGGTAGAGTTTACTTGTATCAATACCTACATAAAGCTGAGCAACCTCACTTCCTGCAACACTTCCAGTATTTGTTAGAGTAAAACGGACGCCATTTTCCTCAACAATCAAATCATTGTAAGAAAAATCTGTATAGCTTAGACCAAAACCATAAGGGTACTTAACAAGGGATTTCGCTGTTTCAAAATATCGGTAACCAACATAAAGCCCTTCACGATAGATCGAGTAGTCACCTTCAGCAGGATAATCTGCTGATGAAGGAACATCAATAATGGCTAGAGGATAAGTCTCACTGAGTTTACCACTTGGATTATACTTACCTGTCAGCACATCTAGCATGGCACGCGCCCCCGCCTGTCCTGATAGATAGCCATGTACTAAACCTTTTACCCTGTCATCCCAATTCAAATCAATAACTGAGCCCGCAGATAATACTGCAATAACCTTATTTGTAACTTTAGAAATCTCATCAAGCAACCGTAATTGATTTTTAGGAAGAGAAATATGACGGCGATCAAGTCCTTCACTCTCACTGATTTCGTCAAGCCCTAAATAAAGGAGAACAACATCTGCTGTCTTAGCCACATCAATGGCCTCTGTTAAAAGAGCCTGATTATCCACATCCGTACGCTCATAACCTTTAGCAGTTCCTACTACGTCAAGATCATAGTCTTTGATAACATCAACAGTTTTATCAAGTTGTGTGGGATTGATAAAAGAAGACCCGGCTCCTTGATAGCGAGGTTCAAACGCAAATTCACCAATGAGAGCCACTTTTGTTTTAGAAGCCAAAGGTAAAATCCTATCCTCATTTTTCAATAGAACAATACTATTACGTGCTGCTTTTTGGGACAATTGATGTTGTCTCTCTGTATTAACGGACTTCTTGCTAGTTTTAGAAAGTTCTAAGACAACTGTTAGTAACTCATCCACGCGCTCATCTAAAATAACCTCATCAAGTTGACCAAAATTCACAGCATTAATAATTTCTTTTTGACCAACAGTGCCAGTACTAGGCATCTCTAAGTGACTACCATTTTGGACACCCAGAACGTGGTCATTTGATCCTCCCCAGTCTGAAACAACAAATCCATCAAAGCCCCACTCTTCACGAAGAATATCACGTAAGAGGTGACCGTCTTCATTAGCATAGGAGCCATTGATTTTATTGTAGGCCGTCATGATGGATTTTGCTTTTCCTTCTTTAACCGCAATTTCAAAACCAGTTGTGTAGATTTCACGGAAGGTTCTTTCATCAACGATTGAATCTGATGACATGCGTTTCCATTCTTGACTGTTAGCAGCAAAGTGTTTTGGACAGGCCGCCACGCCATTTGATTGGATACCTCGAATCATAGCAGCTGCCATTTTTCCTGCTTGATAAGGATCTTCACTATAATATTCAAAGTTTCGTCCACACATTGGGTTGCGTTTGATATTAAGTCCTGGACCAAGAACGACATGTACCCCTAATTGACTAGCTTCTGCTCCTAAAGCAGTACCAACTTCTTCTAATAATGCTTCATCCCAGCTATTGGCTAAAGTTGCAGCTGTTGGAAAACAAGTGGCAGGAACTGAGGCATTTAGTCCCAGATGGTCACCTGCTCCTTCTTGCTTACGGATACCATGAGGTCCGTCGGATAAAAAGATTGATGGAATTCCTTTCTCTGGATAATCCTTCGTTTCCCAAACTGATTTTCCAGACATCAAAGAAGCCTTTTCTTCTAAAGTCAATTGTGAAATAATTGTTTGATGTTTCATTAATTTCTCCTATACACCTATTTTACAAAGAGGTTGGAAGCACCCCTCCAACCTCTAAAAAATTCGTGTTAGATTATTTCTTTTTACGAAATAATTTGCTAATGAGACGACATACTGAACGAATTGGGAAATAAATAAGTACAATAGCTAAAAGTCCCAATATTGCAGTTGCTGCCATTAACCAATATCGCCATAGAGGTAAGACTTCTTTAACAGAATCTCCTTCACCAAGACCATTCATTGCATTGCTATTAACAATTGTATAAAGAATAGCATGACTAGATTCGCGGAGTTGTTTAACTACAGCAGGAGTGTATTCCGATTCTTCTAACTTCCAAAGATTTGCATTAGTATTAAGCCATAAGTTAGTACCAGCTGCTAAACCTTCTCGTAAGTCGGCATAGTCAAAATTATCAAATGATGCTTGGTCTGTCGAAACAATTCCCTTAAAGCCCCACTCATTTTTTAATGTAGTCGTCATCAATCCTTTATCCGCACCAGCCCAGGTTGTACCTAAACGATTCATCGCTGTCATAACTCCAGTTGCATCAGATTCACGAATAGCAATTTCAAAAGGTTTTAAATATAAATCACGAACCGTTTGCTCATTAGCAAACATACTACCACCAATGCGGTTAGTTTCTGTATCATTTAATGCATAATGTTTGATAGTTACAAACGTTCCCTTAGATTGGACTCCTTTAATCTCACTAGCGCTCATTGCTCCAGATAAGAAGCTATCTTCTGAGAAATACTCAAAGTTACGGCCTCCAAAAGCAACCCTATGTAAATTAGCACCTGGTGCATACCAGCCATTAACATCAACAGTAAGGTATCATTACCAACAGAAACCCCAACTTGCTCCATTAAGTCTGTGTTCCACGTTGAACCCATAACAACTTGTACTGGGTAGGCTGTACCTGATTTTCCTCCTACCAAGGTACTAGAAATACCCGCTGGTCCATCTTTAATAATAGTTGATGGTAAATTAATCGATTCTAATGGTATTGTTGCATAACCACCATTGCGTACTAATTTATCCATTTCCTCAACCGTCAACTGATCCAGTAGGGTACTCCATAATGGATCATTAAAGTCTAATCCTTTGAGGTCTAAAATATCTAACTTACCAATTTCTTTATCTACAGTCCCTGTAACTGGCATTTGAACGGATTTATCATCTTCTGCGACAATCAAATCCAATTCCTTAAGCATCTCATCATCAATTTGCCAAGCACCTTCACGATAAGTTGCTGGCCACGAACCAGTCCAATCACGACGAGAAAGGTATGTTGCTTTTTCATCGTATGCTCGAATATCAACATCATTAAAAGCATTAGTGATGGTTTCACCAGTTTCCTGAGAAACAGAGTATGTTTTAGCATCTAATTCCGTTTGTTGGTAAGTCGCAACCAAATTCTCCTGACCATTGTGGGTCATTCCATCAGTTATTGACTTACCTTTCTTAGCTAGAATATTATTAAGTGCATCGTGAGCATTTTTCCCTACTGTAAAATGATAGTTACCTGCATCTACAATATAGGTTTTATATCCTTGACTATCGTAAACTTTTAAGCTTTCTTTAGGAATTCGAACAGTAACTGTCTCTGATTCTCCAACAGCTAATTTTTTAGTTTTTTCAAAACCAACTAATTCTATTGCTGATTTTTCGATATTATTCTGTTGGTTATAATCTGTGTAAGGTGATTGTAAATAAACCTGAACAACCTCCTTACCTGCCACATCTCCACTATTGGTTACTTTAACTGAAAGTTCAAATTGATTATTCTTTTCAGTTAACTTAACATCTCCATAGGTAAAATCTGTGTAAGACAGACCGTATCCAAAAGGATATTGAACAGCTTCTTTATAGTCATACTGACCAGATTGATCACGCCCTAAGACAACATCTTCATAACGTGTTTCATAATAACGATAACCAACATAGATACCTTCACTATAAACCATGAATTTGTCACCGTTCTTAATCTTGCTATTAGTAAATGTATAGTCTCCTAAGTTAGCCATAGCAGGAGCAGAAAAGACATCATAGGCATAGGTATCAACGAGACGGCCAGATGGATTAACCTCTCCAGACAAAATATCTCCAATAGCTAGAATCCCTGACTGTCCAACAGCTCCAACCCAAAGCGCTGCATCAACACCTTCAGCATCTAGAAAATCAAGTTCCATCGCATTGACAGTATTGAGAATTACAACAACTTTGTCAAAACGTTCCTTCGCTAATTTTAAAAGATCTTTTTCATTGTTATCTAATTCCAAGTAATGAACCCCTGTTTTAAGAGGTTTGATAGGCAAATCTGCACTCTCACCACCCGAACGTCCAATAACAACAATACCTACATCTTGATAATCATCAAAAGACTTGAGAACTTCATCGGTATAGGCAGACTGTGGAACTTCATTAACCGCAAATTCTCCTTGTCCAGTCACAGAAGTAACTTCTTTACGATAATCTTTACCAGGGCCCTTAGTGTAAAAATCCCAAGCAGTTCCATTGACTTTAAAACCAGAGGACTCTAAACTATCTTTCAAAGTCGGTAAACCTTTGGCATTTACAGACCCTGAACCTCCTCCACCATAGATGAAATCAACCGAGTTTTGACCTAAAAGAGTAATCTTGATATCAGCAGGTAGAGGTAAACTTTTAGCATTATTTTTCAATAAAACGATTCCCTCTTGCTCTACCTCACGTACCAAGGCATCACCAGATTTTTTCCAATCATCATCGCTAGCAAAATCAGAAGTAAAATATTTTTTATCAGCTTCTTTCCCCCCATTGGAGACAATCTTACTACTAGTATGGCCTAAAAAGTTTGAAATGAGAGCTGAATAGCGAGAAGCAAAGTGATTAGCACCCAAATAAAGCTCCAACGATAGCCACTCCTAATACAAACGATAATAATTTAATAAAGCTTCCAAAAATTTTCTTTATCAATATAAATCCTTTTTTCATTTTAATTCCTTCCATAAACCTTATTTCATAATAACAAACTTCATCATTGGATAATTAATCAATACTTGAATGATAACATTAATAATGTTCGCACAAATTTGAGCAAAACTCAAACTTATTCCCAAAGTTTGAAAAATAGCTGTTGTATAAGGAGGCAACACAATTGATATAATGCCTGCTACTATAACAGTTAAAATATACCAATGAAGTGTCTTCGAAATATCATTTTGTACCCCAAATACAAATTTTCGCTGAATAATATAATTAACTATCTGAGCTATCACATAAGCTAATAAAAATGATAAAAATCCATTCAAACCACCATTAGAAATTGAATATTTAAAAATCAACCAACGAAAGGTTCTATTTGAGAAAGAAGTAAACAATAAGTTACTACCTATCCAAAGAACAATAAAATTAGTAATTGTAGCAATATTAGATAGAATATTGAATTTAATAAACTCCCAAACATCCGGATGCTGTTTAATCCATTTTTTCATCATCCATCACCTATAATACTTTCCAATATCACTTGTAAAATCTCCTAAATTTCAAATAAATGTAAGCCTTTTCTTAGAATAAGAATATCACATCATGAATAAGACAAAAACCCTTTCTTCATAAGTTGTATTTTTTATTTCATAATTTGTCATTTACTCATAAATTTTGATATACTAAACAATTGAACGGAGGCCGATATGAAATTTGCTATTGTTGAAGATCAAAAAAAAGAACAAGAAATTCTCGCTTCATATATCAAAAAAAGCTGCAGTACTCGTAATATTTCAGTTGAAGTAGATTTTTTTAATGATGGTATTCACATTATCAGTGATTACACCCCTAAATACGATGTCATTTATCTTGATGTTGAGATGGCAGTACTAGATGGCATGTCCACAGCTAGAAAAATTCGTGAATATGATAAAGATGTTTTAATTGTTTTTGTGACCAATCACTCAGGAGTAGCCATACATGGTTACTCCGTTGAAGCGATTGATTTCCTCTTAAAACCTTTAACTCAATTCGTTTTTGAAGAACATTTCAAAAAAATTCTTCGTAAATTGCCTAATCAAGAAGAAAAGGTTATTTTTGTTAAAAGTAAAGGACAGACTATCAAAATCAAACAAAATGATATTCTTTATGTTGAGAATGAAGGGCATTATATCTACATCCACACCAATAAAGAAATCATCACTACTCTCAATTCCATGAAAAATATGGAACAACTTTTAGATAAGAAACTTTTTTTCCGTTCTAATAACTGCTATATCGTTAATCTATCCCATATTGAAAAAGTAGACGGTAATCTCTCTTACATCCAAGGAGAAAGACTGCAAATCAGCAGACCACGCAAAAAAGCCTTTATGGAGGCTTTAACCAACTTTATTGGAGATGAGATTTTATGATTTTCCCAGATATTCCACGCATCTATACCGCACTAGCAGAAACCTTTGCAGTTATAATTGTTAGTCTCCCCATTCTCAAAAAACAAAGCTCCCTTCACTCCTTTATTATCAAAGGGGCAATCATTTTAATTGGTCAAGTTTTTTTACAATTCATAGCAGACAAGTTTCCATTGTATTTATGGATACTAGGAATGTTTTTAAATATTACTTGGATGTACCTCAGCCTCTATCTCTTAAAAAATAGCATCAAGATTAGTTTCTACTTAACTGCTAAAAGTTTTGTTGCAGCTGAACTGACAGCTGCACTCAGTTGGCATCTTTATTGTCTCTTAGCTTATAAGGTTAGAAAATTCTCATTGACTAGTGAAATCATTTTCATGGGAATTAGCTATGCCTTATGTTTTATCAGCCTTGCATTAGTTGAAAGAAATGCAGATAGTAATGATACCGAGAAAATGATTGGCAAAAAAGAAGTTTTGATTGCAGCCTTTACAGCTCTGTCAATTTTTCTGTTTAGTAATATTGGATTTCTACTAACAGAAGCATCTTTGGGATTTAATGATTCAAGTAATATTTTTATTCTGCGAAGTATGATGAATTTTTCTGGCCTACTCATTCTATTAACTCAAGAAGCCTTCAGACGAGATGAATACCTTCGTCAAGAACTTTTGGCTATGCAAAATGCTTTTCAACTCCAATACAATCAATACCAGGCTTACCGAGAAAACAGTGACATCATAAGTCGCAAGGTACATGACCTAAAACATCAAATTGGTATCATAAAAGATGAGGCCAATGATGAGAAGCGTGCATCTTACCTCCACGATATGGAAATTAGCATTCGCGAATTTGAATCAAAAGTTGATACAGGAAATCCTGTGTTAGATACTATCATTTCACAGAAAAGTCGATATTGCTTACAACATGACATTACTTTTACTTGTCTAGTCCAAGGTGAATTGCTTAACCATCTTGATGTAATGGACCTATCTTCTCTTTTTGGAAATGCCATTGATAATGCCATTGAAGCCGTGGAAAAAATTCCTAACAAGGACCAGCGTCTTATCACCTTAAAAATCAGTAAATATGCCCAATTTGCTATTATCAAACTTGATAATTATGACTTATCAGAACTTCATTTTACCACTGAGTCCCTCCCTCAGACGTCAAAATCAGATAAACAAAACCATGGTATTGGACTCAAAAGTATTCGGTACATTTGCGAAAAATATCAAGGGCATATGACTCTTACCAAGAAAGATAACTGGGTTAAATTAAAAATTATTCTACCGAGTCTGGGACAAAAAGATTTTTAGTTTAGAAAATCTATAGCAATAAATCTACTTTTCTAATAAAATATACATAAAAACGAACAAAGATACTCTTTAAATATATAAGAGATAACCTTTGTTCGTTTTTTGTTTTATTGTTCAGAGTTTTGTCCCAGCCTCTTTTTAGTTTCGTAATTCAAAAACAAAAAGCCCACTGTTGTAGGCTTTCTGTAAGATATATTTTAAAATTAAAGCATTTTGTTGTAGAACTCAACGACAAGTGCTTCGTTAATTTCTGGATTGATTTCATCACGCTCTGGAAGGCGAGTTAATGAACCTTCAAGTTTTTCAGCATCAAATGATACGAATGCTGGACGTCCAAGAGTAGCTTCAACTGCTTCAAGGATAGCTGGAACCTTAGCTGATTTTTCACGAACTGAAATCACTTGACCAACTTCAACGCAGTATGATGGGATATCAACACGCTTACCGTCAACAAGAATGTGACCGTGGTTTACGAATTGACGAGCTTGACGACGAGTAGTTGCAAGACCTAGACGATAAACAACATTGTCAAGACGACGCTCAAGAAGAACCATAAAGTTGAAACCAAGTGTCCCACCTTTAACTTTAGTAGCTTGTACAAACAAGTTACGGAATTGTTTCTCACCCATACCGTAAGAGAAACGAAGTTTTTGTTTTTCTGCCAATTGCAAACCGTACTCAGAAAGTTTAGAACGGTTGTTTGGACCGTGTTGACCTGGAACGTAGTTACGACGTGCCAACTCTTTACCAGTACCTGTAAGTGACAAACCAAGACGGCGTGCCTGTTTCCATGATGGACCTGTATAACGTGACATTTGCATGTCCTCCTATAATTTAAAAATTTTAGGAAATAACGTTTTAGACAAACCTAATTCGTGCAGATACCCTTCGCCTAAACAGCCAAGGTTACTTATCTTTCAAGATATCTGTTGACGAGCTTTATTTTGCCCTGCTGCTATTTCACACAAAATATATTATAGCATGAAAAAAAGGCTATGTAAAGCCCATTTTTCTCACTTATTCCCCAAGTCAGCTTGTTCGGCAACATCCAAATAACGGATAAGGGTCTTTTCTGTTAAAATATCAGAATAGGTATATGACTCCACCGTAGTGTTATTAATAGCACCAGGAACATTGCTATCATCTGTAAATTCAACGATGAACAATGATTGATAAACCTCAGTTAAACGACCAATACGGTTACGCTCACGCTTACGACCATTTTCCAACGTCAATTCAACCAACTGTCCTTCATGGTTTTTGATATCTTCTTTAATTTTTTTCATTTTTGCTACATCAGCAAATGCATCACTCATATATTCTCTCTTTCTTCTATATCAACTCTTACATCATCTTATGATTCACTAAAATGTGCAATTGTTGAAAATTTATTATATTCCTTTTGGAACAACAATTTAACAGTTCCACGGGCTCCAGCACGGTTTTTCTCAAGAATAACTTCAACAGTATTATCCTCAATTGCTTCTTCTTGGTCATCCCCCTCACGGCGATAATAATCATCGCGATACAGAAAAGCAACAATATCAGCATCCTGCTCAATAGAACCCGATTCCCGAATATCTGATAGAACTGGTCGCTTATCTTGACGCTGTTCAACACCACGAGATAACTGACTAAGAGCAATCACTGGAACCTTTAATTCTTTAGCTAAGATTTTTAATTGACGTGAAATATCCGATACTTCTTGTTGTCTATTTTCTGGACGAGTACCTGTGATTAGTTGTAAATAGTCAATTACTATAAGTCCTAAATCACCTGCTTCTTGGGCCAATTTACGAGAACGAGCCCTAATTTCTGTAATCTTAATCCCAGGTGTATCATCAATATAAATAGGTGCCTCTGCGAGAACTCCCTGAGCCATCGTCACATTTTGCCAATCTTGATCAGTTAATTGACCTGTTCGAAGAGAATGTGAATCAACCATTCCTTCTGCAGCTAACATACGATCTACCAAACTCTCTGCACCCATCTCAAGTGAGAACACTGCCACAGGCCTTTGTTGTTTTGTTCCAACATTTTGTGCAATATTCAATACAAATGCTGTCTTTCCGACCGCTGGACGAGCAGCTAAAATGATTAATTGATCGGGATGTAAACCTGTTGTCAATTTGTCTAAATCACGAAAACCAGTGGCCAATCCTGTAACATCGGATGTTTGATGAGAACGAACTTCCAAATTCTCGTAATTAACTTTTAAAACATCTGAGATTTTACGAAATCCATTGCTATTACTACGCTCATTAATATCAATCAGCGCACGCTCTGCTGCTGCAATAATATTTTCAGAAGGATTACTACCATCATATGCTTGATTGACAGTGTCTGTCAACTTATTGATGATATTTCTTAACAATGCTTTTTCAGCAACAATTTGAGCATAATATTCTGCATTAGCAGAAGTCGGCACACTATTAACCAACTCTACTAAATAAGAAATCCCACCAATATTTTGAAGATCACCTTGACTGTCTAAAATAGCTCTGACTGTTGTAGCGTCAATAGCATCGTTGCGATCATTTAAAGATATCATTGCTTTAAAAATGACCTTATGAGCATACTTATAAAAATCTTCAGGTTCAATATACTCACGAACTGAAATAAGCTTATCAGGTGTGATAAAAATTGCCCCCAAAACCGACTGCTCTGCCAGTAAATCTTGCGGCTGAACTCTCAATTCTTGGATTTCTGACAAAACCTGCCTCCTCTACAATTTATAAACTGTAAACTTATTATCAACTTAAGATTCTTTAATCTGTAATTTAATCTGTCCTTGAATCTCTTTATGAAGCTTTACTGGAACCTCAACCAATCCAATTGCACGGATCGGATGATCCAAATCAATGTGACGTTTATCAACTTTCAATCCAAATTGTTTTTGTAACCCTTCCGCTATTTTTTTAGCTGTAATTGAACCGAAAGTGCGCCCATCCGGACCTACCTTTTCTGTAAAAATCACGCGATGTTCTTCTTTATCTAGTTCATCCTTCAAGGCTTTAGCTTCTGACAAAATTTCAGCAGCATGTTTAGCTTCGGACTTTTGCTTGCCAACAAGTTCCCCAATTGCTTGATTGGTTGCCTCTTTCGCAAAATTTTTCTTAATTAAGAAATTTTGAGCATATCCTGTTGGTACTTCTTTGATTTCACCTTTTTTTCCTTTACCTTTAACATCCTGTAGAAAAATAACTTTCATCTCACTCTTCCTCTAATTCTTCTTTTATTTTTTCCTTAAGTAATAGCAGAGCTTCTGATACCGATTGATTTTCTAATTGACAAGCAGCCAAATTGAAATGCCCACCGCCACCCATCTCTTCCATAATGCGTTGCACATTAATTTTACTACGACTTCTTGCTGAGATAGCAATGTTTCCTTGACTATTTTTAGTAACAACAAACGCTGCCTCTATTCCTGACATGTCAAGTAAAGCATCTGCTGCTTTACTTGACACAACATTATTATAGGTTTTATCTTCAGTACCACTAGCAATAATGACCGACTTCCAAATCTTTTCCCCACGTAAAATCAATTCATTGATAACACGATACTCATCGAAATCAATTGCTGATATATTATGAATTTCAACACTGTCACTTCCCAAAGTTCTCAAGTAGGAGGCTACATCAAATGTCCGGCTCGTCACACGTGTTGAAAAGTTTTTAGTATCAAGCATTATTCCTGCCATAAGTACACTTGCTTGAAGTTTACTTAATTTGACAGAAGCATTTTGAAACTGAATTAATTCCGTTACAAGTTCACTTGCTGAGCTTGCTCCACTTTCAATAAAGTTTAGAACCGCATTATTAGGAAAATCATCATCACGTCTATGATGATCAACCACAACAACTTCTGTAAATTTACTGTAAAGTTCTTTTGATAAAGTCAAGGATGTTTTTGAATGATCAACCATAATCAATAAGGATTCATTAGTAACTTTTTTTAACGCTTCGTCAACAGTAATTAATTGGCTATTACCATCATTTTGGAGTCGCTCAACTGCACGCTCAATATCTGGTGCCATTTGCTTATCATCATAAATAGCATAAGTATTAGAAATAATATTTGAAGCAAAAAATTCCATACCGACAGCTGCCCCCAAGGCATCCATATCAAGATTACGATGTCCCATTACAAAAACTTGATCAACCAACTTGATTTTGTCAGAAATAGCCGTCATCATTGCTCGTGTTCTAGTACGAGAACGTTTGACCGTCGAAATGGTTCCACCACCAAAATAAATAAAATCCTTATGCTCATCATTTTCTTTAACAACAACTTGATCTCCACCCCTCACCAAAGCCATATTAAGATTTTTTTGAGCAATAGAACCAATTTCATCATGATTCCCATCACCGTAGGATATGCCCATACTCATCGTCAGAGGTAAATCAAAATCCTTTGCTTCTTGTCTAAATTCTTCTAAAACAGTAAATTTAGAGTCTATCAACTGACTAAGCACTCTATAATCTGTAAAAAAATAGAAACGATCCATGTCTACACGACGGTAAAAAATATTATATTTTTGAGTAAATTCTGCTACAAATTTTACGATAAGACTATTTAAGCGAGACACCTCTGCATCAGCCAAGCTTTCCGTTGCGTCATCGTAGTTGTCAATAGATATAATCCCAATTACAGGACTTGTAGCTGACACAGCCTCACCAGCCCTAACCTCAGATAAATTGTCATAAAAATATAATATACCACCTGGATAGTCAATTGTTAAACTATACTTTTTACCATTGATATCACAAATAGCCGCTGGAGCCTCTTTTTGACTGACCAGTATATCCATCACTAAAGAAGTGCTAAAGTCTCCCTCTTGATCTGCTAAAATCAACTCCGCATAAGGATTAAACCATTCCACTGACCACAAATCAGGAATAAACTTAATAACGCCGACAGGCATAGTGTCTAATAAGTGTTTTAAACTTAGCTCAGTTTTCTCATTTAGACGCTCGATGCGTTCTAAGTCAGACTCCTCATATCCCTTTTTTTGGAAAAAAAGCAGAGCATAGACTGAAATAGCTACAGCTAAAAAAACAACAAGTCTCCCTGTATTACTGGAAACTAAACGTAAACTGGCTACCAAAATACCAAAGCAAATTAAACCGACCAAGACCAAATGAATGGTGGCGAAACGAAATTTTTTCATCTTAGACCTCTTGATGCCCCATTATAACACAAACCAACTCTAAAATAAAGAATGTCCTATACCCTATTCAGTTTTTCTACGAGCTTTATTATTTCCTTCTAAGTAAACCATCAAAATAGAAATATCTGCTGGATTGACACCTGAAATACGGCTAGCTTGACCAATTGTTTCTGGATTGATTTTCTTAAATTTTTGACGCGCTTCCGTTGCAATAGAATCAATAGCATCCCAATCAATATTAGCAGGGATACGTTTTTCTTCCATGCGTTTCATCCTATCAACTTGGTCAAGTGCCTTGTTAATGTAACCTTCATATTTAATTTCAGTCTCTAAGAGTTCAATAATCTTACTATCCAAATTTTCTGAAGCTGGACCAACAAAATCAGTAACCACCTGATAATTGATTTCAGGACGGCGCATGAATTCTTTAGCTGTCAAGGCATCTGTCAATGGTTTGAACCCCAGTTCCGCTATTTTTTCATTTGTTTTCTTGACAGGTTTTATTTTGACACTTGACAACCTTGTCAACTCCTTATCAAATTGTTTTTTCTTAATTTCAAAATGGTTCCAACGATAGTCATCCACCAAACCAACTTCTCGACCAATTGGCGTCAATCGCATATCTGCATTGTCATGGCGTAAAATCAAACGGTACTCTGCACGACTTGTCAATAGACGATAAGGTTCCAAAGTTCCCTTAGTAACAAGGTCATCAATCATAACTCCAATATAAGCATCACTACGCTTCAAAATTAATTCTGGCTTACCTTGTACCTTGAGCGCTGCATTGATACCAGCAACAAGACCTTGACCTGCCGCTTCTTCATAACCAGATGTCCCATTGGTTTGACCTGCTGTAAAGAGTCCAGAAATCAATTTCGTTTCAAGAGTCGCACGCAACTGATGTGGCAAAACAATATCGTACTCAATCGCATACCCAGTACGCATCAATTCTGCTTTTTCCAAGCCTTTGATAGAATGCAAGAGCTCTTTTTGAACATCTTCTGGTAAACTTGTTGACAACCCTTGAACATAAACTTCCTCTGTGTCTCGTCCCTCAGGCTCTAGAAATAGTTGATGGCGCTCTTTATCCGCAAAACGCACAATCTTATCTTCAATTGACGGACAGTAACGGGGGCCAACTCCCTTAACAATACCAGAAAACATCGGTGCGCGGTGTAAATTTTTATTAATAATATCATGACTAGTCTTATTCGTATAGGTCAACCAGCAAGGAATTTGATCCTGTAAATAATCATCGTCTTTTGACATAAATGAAAAATGATTTGGTTTCTCATCCCCAGGTTGAATTTCTGTGACTGAGTAGTCGATTGACGATGCCTTGACACGAGGTGGAGTTCCTGTTTTGAAACGACCAATTTCCAAACCTAGTTTTTTCAAATTATCTGATAGGGTAACTGATGCTAAACTATTATTAGGTCCAGATGAATACTTGAGCTCTCCCAAGATAATCTCACCACGAAGCGCTGTCCCTGTTGTAACAACGACTGCCTTTGCACCATATTTTTGCCCAGTAGCTGTCAACACACCGACAACCTTACCATTTTCAACTAAAATATCATCAATCATACTCTGACGAAGAGTCAAATTCTCTTGACGTTCTACAGTGTTCTTCATTTCTTGAGCATAGAGTACCTTATCAGCCTGAGCCCTGAGAGCACGGACAGCAGGGCCCTTACCAGTATTGAGCATTTTCATCTGGATATAGGTTTTATCAATATTTTTCCCCATTTCTCCACCAAGAGCATCAATCTCTCGGACAACTATCCCCTTAGCTGACCCTCCAATTGAAGGATTACAAGGCATAAAAGCTAACATATCCAGGTTGATAGTTGCTAGTAAAGTCTTGCATCCCATTCGAGCTGCTGCAAGGCTAGCCTCCACTCCAGCATGACCTGCCCCAATGACGATAATATCATAATTTTCAATAAAACGATGTTCCATTTTATAATTTATTCCTTTCTTCACTGATAATAATATTGACAGTTCTTGTCAATTCTTCTCTTATATAACGATGAAAAGAAGCTACGAGAATTAGTCGAGTAAAACTTATCAATTCACACAGTCCTTCACTGACTTTTTACAGTGTTAGAAAACGTTGTTTGGCTAATTACACCACTGAGAACTAGTACTTATGCTAAATCCCCGAACCTCTATACTTAGCGACTTTACGACATCTTTACACAATTTAAATAACATAAAAATAGCCAAAACTCTCGAAAACTGTACGCCAAAAGACATACAATTCCCATGAGCTTTGACCATCATGTTATTGTCAAGACAAGTTTAACAGATTTCAGAAGTAATTTCAAGATTTTACTGACAGTAATTTACTAAACAATGTTTGATTTTTAGATTGAGCCTTTAAATATTGGTAAAATACTTCTCTTGATAAAATCTTATTAATCATAATTTTATCAAATTTATCAAATATTTCAATAAAAGATCGTTTCGTTAACCTATTTATATAAATTACATCCTCGGATTCCTGACGTTTTCTATCTGCAACTTCTAGGGGATACCCTGTTCCAAAGTCACCTTCAAATAGTTTATCCAAAGTATACTGTAAATTTAATTCTCCAGCCCAACCAAAATTCAATCCTAAAGCTAAGGATGCAACATTTCCATTATTAATACGCCCAAATAGAAAAGCATCTTGAGGTGTTTGAATAAAACCTGCACGTAAACCCGGTAAGCTGTTACAAGCCATCATCATTCCTTGACCTGAGGAGCAGCCAGTAATAACAAAGTCTATTGAGCCAGTCTCAATTAATAAACTAATCATGACTGCTAGACTGCTACTTCAACATATGAGTAAGATTCAGTTTCTTCTGGGAAAATACCTAGATTAATAATATCGTTATCTTTCCCCGCAGCTTTTTTTACAGCTTCAAAAAGAAGCTGATTAATATCTGTCCGTGTACTAGCTTGAATAACTGCAATTCTCATATGTTACTCCTTATTGTGTTAAATATACCGACAAGCTTCTCCATTTTTATAGGCCATGTCAATGATTCCACCACCAAGACATTCGTCACCGTCATAAAAAACAACTGCCTGACCTGGAGTAATAGCACGTTGTGGCTCGTCAAAAATGACTTCTGCCTTATCACCTTTCACCTTTACAACAACTTTACTATCTGGTTGACGGTAACGGAATTTAGCTGTGCATTCTAACGTGAATTCTTGAAGCATTTTACGTGTAAAGTGAACTGAAGAAGCATCAAGTGAAGTTGACATCAATGACTCATGATAGAAACCTTGACCAACGTATAAAATATTTTCTGACAAATCTTTACCGACAACAAACCAAGGTTCATTATCACCACCGATTTGACCACCGATACCAAGACCACCACGTTGACCGATAGTATAATACATTAGCCCTGCATGTTCGCCCATATCACGGCCATCTATGGTCATCATACGCCCTTTTTGAGCTGGAAGGTACTGACTTAGAAATTCTTTAAAATTTTTCTCACCGATGAAGCAAATGCCTGTAGAATCTTTTTTCTTAGCTGTTGCAAGACCTGCACGCTCTGCAATTTCACGGACCTGAGGCTTCTCAAGATGTCCCAAAGGGAACATAGTTTTTTGCAATTGTTCTTGAGATAATTGACTCAAGAAATAAGTCTGGTCTTTCCCGTTATCTACTCCACGTAGCATGTGGACTGTGCCATCTTCATCGCGCACAACCTGAGCGTAGTGACCAGTTGCCACATAATCTGCACCAAGTGTCATTGCATAATCAAGAAAAGCCTTAAATTTGATTTCTTTGTTACACATAACATCTGGATTTGGTGTACGTCCAGCACGATACTCTGCTAGGAAATACTCAAAAACGCGGTCCCAATATTCTTTTTCAAAATTAACAGAATAATAAGGAATTCCAATTTGATCCGCAACCGCAGCCACATCTTTGTAATCTTCCGTAGCAGTACAGAAACCATTTTCATCGGTGTCATCCCAATTTTTCATAAAAACACCAATAACGTCATACCCCTGCTCTTTCAATAGCAGAGCTGTTACAGAGGAGTCAACTCCTCCACTCATGCCAACTACGACACGAATTTTTGAATTATCATTCATGATAATCCTCCCATCAAATATATTATTTAACGTAGACTTGGAGGGTCTAGTTATTCAAAAAACGATTTGAAGGTCGATTTTGAAGCGCCAATTGCGCAATCTTTATTATACCAACAATTTGATTGTTTTCAAAATACTTATTATCACATTATCACTTTCAATTTATCTTCAATTTGTTATAATAGTCTAGCAAATTTAATTTTGGAGCAAGATATGAAAACACTCAAATTTCAGTCGGTTTTCGACATTATTGGACCAGTTATGATTGGACCATCATCAAGTCATACTGCAGGAGCGGTAAGAATTGGTAAAGTTATTCATTCAATCTTTGGTGAAATTCCAGAAAGTGTCACCTTTGCTTTGTATAATTCCTTTGCTAAAACCTATCAAGGTCACGGTACTGATAAGGCGCTTGTTGCAGGAATTATGGGCATGGATACAGATAATCCAGACATCAAAAATTCTCTTGAAATTGCTCATCAACATGGCATAAAAATCTATTGGGAAATTCTGAAAGATAGCAATGCTCCGCACCCAAATACAGCTAAAATTACTGTCAAAAAAGGTGATAAAAGTATGAGTATCACAGGTATTTCAATTGGCGGGGGCAATATCCAAGTGACAGAATTAAATGGCTTCTCAGTATCTCTATCGATGAATACACCTACTATCATTGTCGTTCATAAAGATATTCCAGGTATGATTGCCAAGGTTACTGATATTCTTTCAAAATATGATATCAATATTGCTCAAATGACTGTAACCCGTGAAAGTCAAGGACAAAAAGCTATTATGATTATTGAAGTTGATTCACGTAACTGTAAAGATTGTGTCAAAGAGATTGAAAAAATCCCTAATCTTTATAATGCTAATTTCTTTGATTAAAGGAGACAGTGATGTTTTATACTATAGAGGACCTTGTAGAACAAGCAGAGCAACAATATGATGGTAATGTTGCTGAATTAATGATTGCAACAGAAGTTGAAATGACTGGTCGTAATCGAGAAGAAATTATTGGCATCATGTCTCGTAATTTACAAGTCATGAAATCATCCGTAACAGAAGGGTTGACGCCTACTAAATCAATTTCTGGACTTACAGGCGGAGATGCACTCAAAATGGACACTTACATCCGTCTGGGAAAAACACTCTCAGACAACACAATCTTATCTACAGTTCGAAATGCAATGGCCGTCAATGAATTAAATGCTAAAATGGGATTAGTTTGTGCTACACCAACGGCAGGATCTGCCGGATGTTTGCCTGCTGTTCTGTCAACAGCAATTGACAAGTTAGGGTTAAACGAAAAAGAGCAACTTGACTTTCTCTTTACAGCCGGTGCCTTCGGTTTGGTTATTGGTAACAATGCATCCATTTCAGGGGCTGAAGGAGGATGCCAAGCCGAAGTAGGATCTGCTTCTGCTATGTCAGCAGCAGCTGTTGTAATGGCGGCAGGTGGTACAGCATACCAAGCTAGTCAAGCTATTGCATTTGTCATTAAAAATATGTTAGGTCTTATTTGTGATCCAGTTGCTGGACTTGTAGAAGTTCCCTGTGTTAAACGTAATGCCCTAGGTTCAAGTTTTGCCTTAATAGCAGCTGATATGGCACTTGCAGGCATTAATTCACAAATTCCAGTTGATGAAGTTATTGATGCTATGTATCAGGTCGGATCAGCTTTACCAACTGCCTTTCGTGAAACAGCTGAAGGTGGCCTAGCAACAACTCCTACAGGTCGTCAATATACTAAAGAAATTTTTGGAGAAATATGATGTCCACAACAGTTTATTTTGTTAGACATTGCGAGCCAAATTATAAAAATCATGATGATTCAAGTCGTGAATTGACTCAAAAAGGTTTACAAGATCGTCAATTTATTATCAAATTTTTTGAAAATAAATTAATCAATCATATTTTTTCAAGTCCTTATAAAAGGGCTTTTGATACTGTTTTACCTCTAGCAAAGCAACACAAACTTAACATCATAACGGTTGACGACTTCAAAGAACGTAAAATTGACAATGTTTGGATTGAAGATTTTAAATCATTTACACAAAAACAATGGTTCGACTTTTCCTATAAATTAACTGATGGGGAATGTTTACATGATGTTCAACAAAGAAACATGAGAGCTCTCAATCAATTACTCATTGATAAAGATGGGCAATCTCTTGTTATCGGATCTCACGGTACAGCTATTTCGACCATTATAAACTTTTTTTTCAAATCTTATGGCTACCAAGATTTTGAAAATATCAAATCATTAATGCCTTATATTGCCGAATTTCAATTTAATAAATTAGACTGCCAATCAATCTCCATTCATAATATCTTTACAGGAGCTTGTCATGAAATCTATTCTATTTGACCTTGATGGAACACTCGTTGATTCTAGTTCTGGAATCAAATAATCATTTGTTCATATTTTTGCAGCACTAGGGGTACCATTGCCTAGACCTAAAATGACGAGAACTTTTATAGGTCCACCTCTAGAAGATAGTTTTAGACAATATGTTGATGATGTTGACAAAGCCGTCACTATCTATCGAGATTATTACAAAAATATTGGAGTTTTTGAGGTTAAATTATATCCTTGCATTGAACAGCTGCTGAAAGAATTAGTAGCTAATCATTTTAACCTTTATATTACAAGTAGTAAAAATGAACCAATGATTCATGTCATGCTAAAACACTTAAATATTGACAGATTCTTTACAGGTATCTATGGTCATACTTGTGATAGAAATAACAAAATAAAGGTCATCGAAGCATGCCTCCTATCAGAAAATATTAATCAAAAGATGCTATTATTATTGGTGATACTAAATTTGATATTATTGGAGGTAAAAATAATAATATTAAAACACTCGGCATAACCTGGGGATTTGTCTAGAAGAAGAAGAACTTTTATTGGTAGGTTCTGATGCTATTTGCCATAAGCCTCAAGATATTTTAAAGAGTCTGGGACAAACCAAACCATCACGATGGCGGAGCCCACACCCACAAAACAATGACAACCAATAGGCAAAGCCCTCGCTAAGTGCTATACTCTTAGTGAGGGCTTTTTCAAGTTTTCGCATAAAAAGATTTTTAGTTTAGAAAATTTATACCAATAAATCTAAATTTCTAATAAACTGTATATAAAAACGAACAAAGATACTCTTTAAATATATAAGAGATAATTTTTGTTCGTTTTTTGTTTTATTGTCCAGAGTTTTTTGTCTCAAACTCTTTTTTATTGCATGCCCCAAGCAGCTAAACCCTGTGAGTTATAAGCATTTAGAGCTGAATTTATCTGATCTTGCACAGTGGCTGTTGATCCCCAACCAGGCATCGTTTGGAAAAGTCCAGACGCACCTGATGCATTCGCTACATTTGGATTCCCATTAGACTCACGTGCAATAATATACTCCCAAGTTGACTGGGGTACACCAGTTGCTTTCGCCATTTGAGCTGCAGCTTCTGTTCCGATCACGCCAGCTGTGTTACCATTTGCCAAAACACCTGAGTAAGATACTGAAGAAGTCGCAGTTAACTGAGAGTTGTAATGATTAGCTGTCTGATTGACTTGCGGGATAATTTCATTAACAAGATTTTCAGTTGGCACTGAAACCGTTGAAGCAAGTTCTTCATAATGAACTGATTTTAACAAATTTGTAGTTTCAAAAGCAATAGCGTTTGCTTCAGTTGAAACTGCTGTTGTTGCTTTAATAGTTAGTGGAACACTTGTTTCTAAACTAGAAATTTCAAAATTTTCAACTGTATTTTCTTTTTTAGTTGATGTTACATAAGATTCAGTATTAACAGATTGTGTTGTCAGAACAATTGACAAACTTGTAAATAATAATCCTAAAACAATTTGTTTAGATTTTTGTTTCTTTAGCGAACGTCGTGTGACTCTGCTATTTGACATGAATTTCTTCCCTTTTTTAATTTTAACCTCATCTAGTCTAACATACAATTGTTACAGTTACTTTACACCTATGTTTAAAAATAGCGTATATATACAACATCTTGTAATATAGAGAACTATATCTGCTTTTTTAATGCTTCATTTATAAAATTATAGCTAAAACTCTATAAAAGGTTGTCTATCATGTAAACTTTTTGTAAATATCATTGTGTTTTAGATTCTTGAACTATTAGTCTATAAAAAGATCAAAAGATTCTAGAAGATAGCATTTAAAAAATTCTATCGAAATGAATATAAGTTGTTTTTTCAAACTATGACCAATAACTCGCATAGTGAATAGCTTATTTATTTTGCACCTACAAAGTCAAGAGTGATCATCTAATAAAAAAACTTAGAACACCTAAAAATAAGGTATACTAAGGTTTTTTCAGTATAAATAGCAACATAGCTATTATTAATATCACTAAGATAGCAAAAGTGTCTATTGATTTCCATTTGAGCAAACGGTATTTCGTCCGACCATCTCCACCTTTGTAACCACGTGATTCCATTGCAATGGCAAGAGCATCAGCACGTTTAAAACTAGAAGCAAAAAGGGGAATTAAAATTGGAATAATTGACTTTATTTTTTTAATCAGATTACCTTCTCCAAAATCAACACCCCGTGCTTTCTGAGCATTCATAATCCGAATAGTATCATCCATCAGAGTAGGAACAAAACGCAAACTAAGTGACAACATTAATCCGATTTCATGTGCTGGAACCTTTAAAGGTTTCAACGGATTCAATAAAGATTCAACTGCATCTGCAAGACTTAAAGGGGTGGTTGTTAAAGTTAGTAGAGTTGAAAAGAAAATAATCAAGACAAATCGCATAAAAATGATTCCTGCTTGATTTAAACCAACACGTGTAATTTGCAGAAAACCAAAATGGAAAAACACTTCTCCTCCACCAGTAAAAAAAAGCTGGAAAATAGTAGTAAATAAGATAATCCCTATCATTGGTCTAACACCACGTAAAAAGAAACCCAACTTTATACCAGATAACCAAATAGAAAAAAGAGAAAAAAACAAAAGTAACGCATTTGTTATCATATTATTAGCCCAAAATATTACAACAATATAAATTAACATAGCTAATAATTTACTTCTTGGATCCAATCTATGAATAATCGAAGTACCTGGAATATAACGACCTAAAATCAATTTATCCATAAACAATTCCCTCCCTGAATTCAGCTAAAGTAACAGGAAGTTCTTCCATCAAAAAGCCTCGTTTTCTTAAATTATACGCCAATTTTGTAATTTTTGGTACACCAAGTTGTTTTTCTTCCAATAACTCCACTTTCTGAAAAACATCTTTTGGAGTTCCAGATAAAACAACTTTTCCTTTTTCTAAAACATGAACAAAATCTGCATAATTTGCTACATCATCCATTAAATGTGTTACCAATACAATAGTTAAACCAAATTGATGAAGATTTTTAAATAAAGTCATCAATTCCTTACGTCCTTTTGGATCCAGTCCAGCTGTCGGTTCATCTAAAACAAGAATTTCTGGCTCCATTGCTAAGATTCCAGCAATGGCCACGCGACGCATCTGTCCACCGGACAATTCAAAAGGATTTTTTTCAAATAGTTCCTCAGAGATCCCAACCATAGTTAGTTTCTCACGAGCAATTTGCTCAGCTTTTTCTTGAGAAATACCAAAATTTTGAGGACCAAAGGCTGCATCCTTCAGAACAGTCTCTTCAAATAATTGACTTTCGGGAAACTGAAAGACTAAACCAACTTTTTGACGAAGTTGTTTGATATCTTTTGAGTTAGAAGTTGATGTAATCACATGTTTATCAACTGAAACACTCCCTAACGTTGGAATATTAAGACCATTTAAAAGCTGCATAATAGTAGATTTTCCAGAACCAGTATGCCCAATAAAAGCAGTATAACTTTTTTTTATAATCTCAAGATTGACATCAAACAGTGCTCTTCCTTCAAAGGGTGTCCCTGCTTGGTATGTATAACTTACATTTTCGAGAGTAATCCCCATAATTCCTCTTCTAATTCCTTTTCTGTTAAATAAGCTGCGCTAAAGTCTAATTTTTCTGATAAATCTTTAATGACACTTGTTGTAAAGGGAATGTCCAGTCCTAGGTCAATCAATGATTCTTCGCGGGCAAAAAGTTCTCGCGGAACTGAATCTGATTCAATCTTCCCACCTTGCATAACAATCACTCGATCACTAAGTGCTACTTCATCTAAATCATGAGTAATCGAAATAACAGTCATTTGATGCTCTTCACGAATTTTTTGCATTACATCAATCAATTCTAAGCGACCTTCTGGATCTAACATACTAGTCGCTTCATCAAGAATTAAAATATCAGGATTCATAGCAAGTGCACCTGCAATAGCAACTCGCTGTTTTTGCCCACCAGATAATCGTGCAGGTTCCTTAGTTTTGAAATCAATCATTCCCACTAATTCGAGAGCTTCATTGACACGAGATACCATTTCTTCATGAGAAACTCCTTTATTTTCAAGAGAAAAAGCAACATCATCCTCAACCGTTGCACCAACAAACTGATTATCAGGATTTTGAAAAACCATCCCAATTTTATGACGAATAGTCCAAAGATTCTTCTCCGTTAATTGTTCACCATCAATCCAGATTTCACCTGTTTCTGGCTCTAACAATCCATCAATTAAACGAACTGTAGTTGATTTTCCAGAACCATTATGGCCCACAATTGATAGCCATTCCCCGCGTTTCACGTGAAACGAAACATTATCAAGTGTTGGGGATTCTTGTCCTTCCACATAGCGAAATGTAATATTCTTAAACTCAATCATTTACGAAATGTATCCTTAAATAAAAAACTTGCCTCCCTAAAATAGTCATATCCTGAATATAGGGTGAAAAATAGAGAAATATAAAGCATAATATTTCCTACAAAGGCCCAATGAAAAAGCAACAAGACAACTGCAAGCATCTGAGTAGCTGTCTTAATTTTACCCAGCATAGCAGCAGCTAGGACCTCACCTCCTGTTTCAACCAAAAGAAGTCTGAGCCCTGTGACTGCTAATTCTCGGCAAATAATGACAGCAGTAACCCAGGCTGGCGCTAAATCTAAACCAACTAGCATAATAAAAGCAGACATAACTAACATCTTATCTGCAAGCGGATCTGCAAACTTACCAAAATTAGTAACTACATGCCATTTTCGAGCAAGATAACCATCTAAATAATCTGTTATACTGGCAATTGCAAATACAAAAGCTGCAATAATGTGCCATACAATATTATTTGGAATAGAGGCTAACAATAAAAATAGGGGTATTAAGATAATGCGTCCAACTGTGAGTAAATTGGGGATATTTTCTTTTTTATTAAACATAAATTTTCAATTTTCCTATTCTACCATTAATGTAAAGATAGCTGGGCTAAAGTTGACAAGTGAGGATAAATCAATTTTCTGACCATCGACTGTAATCTGTGCAGCTTGAGGTATACCTATTGTAACATGTGATAATGACCCTTTGTTGACAGATACTGTAAACTCTTTTTGTTCTTGTGTCAAGGTAGTTGCTCGTTCTCCATTTAGAGTATCATTTAAACTTACCCAACTTTCACCATCTTTAAGTGTAAAAGTAACATCAACTACCTCTTTATCGGTTTGAAATGCTACAACAGAATTACCATCTTCCTGAGCTACTGCTTTAATTGTTGAGGGAAGTTCAGTAATTGTTGAAGTTGTTGTCTCTATTGAGGTTGTTATTTCCGTTTCGGTAACTGTTTCTGACGTTTCTGTTATTTCTGTTGTGGCATTAGTAAAAGGCCATGGCAATTGCTTAATAACAAAATAACCAGCTAATGCTACAATTGCTAAGCTCAAAAAACTAATAATTACTTTAGGTAAAATTGATTTTTTTTGAGTTTTTTCACGGTGGCTACGACGTCTCCTATGAGCCATACGTTCCATAGGAATATTTTCTTCATCTGTAGAGGTTAATTTTGAAACTGATTCATTTTCTCTCATTTGTGATAAGGTATTTTGAAATAAATTTTGTTCTCGGTATTGAATAAGAATCTCACTAGCCTCCAAATCAACCGACTCTGCATAACTACTCAAATATAATTCAACTTGATCGGTTGGTATCAAACCAAATTGATCCAACTCTAGTGCTAGAAGATGGTGAGATGCAATACCTGTTTGATGTTCAATATCTGTTAATTGAAATTGTTTGGCTAAACGCGCTTCACGCAAAATATCACCAATCATTTTACCATTCATATCATTTAAAATTCCTTCCTAGTTTAAGTACTTTTATTATTATAGCAAAAAATATGATGTTTTCATGTTATTTCGGAAAAACAATGAACTCTGTTTTTTCTGCAAAATTAAAGAAATGTTCTCCAAAAGTAACAATAGTTTCTAAATCTAATTTGGTCAGTAAGTGTGGAAAATCAAAATAAGAATACTCATCATCTTGATATTGTAAAAATTGATGACCTAATTCCTCTATGTTATCTAAACTTCTAATAAACTCACCATAAATTTCATTTTTTATTGTGATTAAGTGTTCTTGATTAATATCTTTATTTTCCCTAATGTTGGTTAAATTTTTACGAAGTTGAGTTCCTGTAGCAATTGGTTGTTCTGTATCTAGCATCAAAATAACAAAACTAAATCTGTTAGAAATTTCAATTTCAATATCGAAAGAATCATCAATTTTACCTTTGTCATACCATTCTTGATAACGCTGAGATGTCCAACCAAATAACATTGCCAAAAATAGTCTTAGAGCCAACTTCTGTTCTACTAAGGATAATTCAGGCCTTATTTGTCCTCTAAAACCAAGAGCTAGTTTTGGAGTTGTTACATCCATTTGAATAGATGACTTCGTAATAGGCTTTGATAATTTAAGGGGAGGTCTCAAAATTTCTGGTAATGTTTTCCGTCTCCTTGTCTCTTTTTTCCTAACAATTCTATCAACCACCTTAACATCAAAATCTCCTACTAAAATTAATGTCTTAAAGTCTGGTCTATAAAACGTATCAAAATTTTCTTTCAAATCTAATAAAGATAACTCTTTAATTGATTCTCTAGTTCCTGCAACATCACTGGATAAAGGAGTATCCGGATACAAATTAGTCAAGACTCCACTATACAGACGAAAATCAGGATCATCTTGATACATTGCAATCTCTTGTTCTATGATTGCCTTTTCTTTGTTAATACTCTCTTCATCTATATGTAAACTTGATGTAAAATCTAATAGCAACTGTAAAGATTCCTCAAAAGATTCTACTGTTGAAAAAAAGTAAGTGGTCTGGTCAAATGTCGTGTAAGCATTACTGTCTGACCCCATATTGGTAAAATGATTTCCAACGTCCTCACCTTTTTTGTCTCTAAATAATTGATGCTCCAAAAAATGAGCAATACCAGAAGAGTAATTTTTTGGATTAGAATCTATTGTAACATTTGTGTCAACAGAACCAAAATCTATCGTCAACATTGCCAAACGTTCTTGAAAACCTTTTTTGGGAAGATAGTAAACTTTCATTCCATTATCCATATATCTAAAGTATATTTCTTGGTTTAAAAATGGATAATCAATCTTTTCTAAGCGACTCATCTGATTCTCCCTCCAAAAAATAAACAGCCTGTAACTTCATCAGACCAACCGCAGCGACAATATCACGCTTTGAGACTTTATCAATGTTATCAATAAATAATTTAATACTAGGACTTTCTTTATCAAACATAACACTGCTATACATTTGTTCAATTAAGGACTTAGGATTATCCATGGACATCTTAGCATTTCCGATAAGCATTTGTTTAGTTTGCTCCACTAATTGTTTTGAAAAACGTCCTAATTTTAATTCATTAATTTGTTGATTGATTACCTTAAATGTCTTTGCTCTGCTATTTTTTTCAATACCGGCATAAATTCTCAAAAAGCCTGAAAAAGCATCGTATCGACTGCCAACAGTATATGCTAAACTTTCTTTTTCTCGAACCACAGAGAATAATTTAGAATGTGAAAAACCTCCTAGCATTCCTTCAGCAACAAGCATAGCATAATAGTCTTTGCCACCGTAGTAAATTGGAATATGATAACCTAATTGCAAAATAGACTGAGTCGTTTTTTTAGTAACAACTTTTTCTCTAACAATATTTATAAACTCCTGACTGTAAACTTTTTGTAAATTTACCTGTCTATCTACTAACGGAAAATGAATCAGCTGACGCGTTGCTTGATAATCATCAAAATCTCCTAAAAGAAAAATATCTATTTTATCTTCCTTGAGCATCTTTTGAAACTCTTGATAAGCTGTAAAAGCATTTTCTTTTTGAATTAAATCTTTTTTCCCATATTTTGAAATTTGAAGTGCCTGTTCTTCATAGTAAAGTTCTTGTAAACTAATACTACTATTATAAAATTGATCTTGCTCATCTATTTCAAGATATCTAATAAGATTCTTTTTTTCAATATCAAAAGTTTTAGTTTGATATTTTTCTAATGAAATTAATGGACGAAATAGAACCTCTCCAAGAATAGCTAACACCTCACTTAGAAGATTTTCTTGTCCCAACACATAGCGATTACTGACAAAAGAAATATCAATATCAACAATATGAATATTTCCTCGAACACTAACATTAGTTGAAAAACTTGTACCGTAAAGATTAGCTAAGCGTTCACGAAAAATTTTATTGTTTGGAAAAGCTTCGCTAGCTGTCGCTAACATTTGTGCTACAAGAACTCTCCGAGAAACTGTTTTTATCTGGCGATGACCCGAAAAACGAAAAGTAAGATGATTTGTCTTAAATTGCTGGTTTTTAATAAAATGTAAGTCTACACCCTCTGCTAATTTCATGGCACTTCCTGTCTAAATTTAATCTCATCTATTATAACATTTTATGATATAATTATCTTTACAGAAAGTCGAGGTTTTTATGGAATATACATTATTTGATGATTTTATTACTTTACAAGCTCTATTGAAGGAGTTAAGTATTATTCAAAGTGGTGGGGCAATAAAAAGTTTTTTAACTAATAACATTGTACTTTTTAACGGTGAGAAAGAAGAACGTCGCGGAAAAAAAATTCGTGTAGGAGATATTATTGAATTACCAGAACAAAATATTATAATCACATTAAGAAAACCAGATGAAATAGAAATCCAACATCATCTTGAAGATTTAGCTGAAAAAAAACGAGTTGCTTCCCTAGTCAAACAACTCAATAAAACTAACAAATCAAAGAAAAAATTACCTTCTAAAAAAAGTCAAAGTAAAGAGATAAAAGACATCCGTCCGGTTAGATTTCCAGGAACATAGATATGTGGATTGAAAGTATATCACTAACAAATTATAGAAACTACAGAACACTAAATGCAGAATTTTCTCCTGGTCTTAATCTTTTTATTGGTGAAAATGCTCAAGGAAAAACAAATTTTTTAGAAGCGATTTATTTCCTTTCACTGACACGTAGTCACCGTACACGTTCTGATAAAGAATTAGTACACTTCAATGAAGTTGACTTGAAATTGACAGGTGTTGTCAATCGTGTAAACGGTAAAGTTTCACTTGATATTATCTTAAACGGTCGTGGTCGTACTACAAAAGTTAATCACCTCAAACAAGCAAAACTTTCTGATTATATCGGGACAATGACAGTTGTACTCTTTGCACCAGAAGATTTACAATTGGTAAAAGGGGCACCTGCTTTAAGACGTAAATTTATTGATATTGATTTAGGACAAATCAAACCCTTGTATCTTTCTGATCTCTCAAACTATAACCATATTTTAAAACAAAGAAACTCCTATCTAAAAAACTCTCAAACAATTGATGACACCTTTCTTGACGTTCTTGATGAACAATTAGTTTACTATGGTACTCGAGTTATGGAGCACCGATTTGACTTTGTTAAAGACTTAGAAAAAGAAGCTGATAAACATCATTATAGCATCTCTAACAAAATTGAAAATTTAAAATTAAACTATATCTCATCAATAAAGTTTACAGATAATTTTGACATATCTGTAAACTTTATTGAACAACTAAAAACAAGTCGTTCTCGTGATATCTATAAAAAAAATACAGGAGTAGGACCTCATCGTGATGATTTAGAGTTTTATATAAATGAAATTAACGCTATATTTGGTAGTCAGGGACAACAACGGAGTCTCATATTATCTCTAAAAATGGCTGAAATCGCTCTATTTAAAAAAGTCACTGGCGATAATCCTATTCTTTTACTTGACGATGTTATGAGTGAACTTGACAACAATCGTCAATCTCAGCTACTTTATAATATTATTTCAGAAAATGTCCAAACTTTTATAACAACTACAAGTTTAGAACACTTAAAGGAATTACCAAAAAATTTGAAAGTATTTTATGTCAAAAATGGATCTGTACGTGAATAATTGTGGTTACATGAACTTTAATTCAAAAATATAGATTATACTTATATAAAAAGAAGGTTGAGACACAAAAAATATCTCAACCTTCTTTTTTGATAGTAATAACAGATAGACGCAGTTGGTGGATTAGAAGTCTGCAATTGGATACTTCTTCTTTTTCAAGTGTCCACCTAAAATAGTCCACTGGACTATTTTAGTACCACGCAATCGTTAGCGGCCATCCTATACGAATGTGATGAACGTCGTTCATCTTATTTCCAACCTCCAAAGGTCTGGGAGATCTTTGGAGCTGTGCAGAGGTGGGAGTGAAAGTGTCCAGTGGACAGTTTCAGCCTGAGCTTAGAAATCAGAGAGCGAGGGGAAGTCAACATTTCGAAATCATGACTTCTTTCCCACTCTCGTTTTTTTGTTTTAGTGTTTAGTTTTTGTCCAGACTCATTTTTTGTTACTATATTATCTATCTCAACTCAGACTTAATTATTTACTAAGAATTATTAGAGAATACAGCGACATTCTTTTTATTTCATAGAATAGTTTGGAGCTTCATTCGTAATTTGAACATCGTGAGGATGGCTTTCAATTAAACCTGCTCCTGACATTTCAATGAACTGAGCATTATCGTGAAGTTCTTCTAGATTTGCTGCACCAACGTACCCCATACCAGAACGGATACCACCAATCATTTGGAAAACAATATCTGAAACAGCTCCTTTATAGGCTACACGGCCTTCAATTCCTTCTGGAACAAGCTTATTAGCCTCATTAACGGTTCCTTGGAAATAGCGATCACTTGAACCTTTTTTCATTGCTGCAATTGAGCCCATACCACGGTAAGTTTTGAATTTACGTCCTTGGTAAATTTCTGTTTCCCCTGGTGCCTCATCTGTACCAGCAAACATTGAACCAAGCATGACAGCATCTCCACCGGCTGCAAGAGCTTTTACGATATCACCTGAATATTTAATACCACCATCTGCGATGATTGTTTTTCCATACTCGCGAGCAACAGATGCAGCATCATAAATTGCAGTTACCTGAGGAACACCTACACCTGCAACAACACGTGTTGTACAAATCGAACCTGGACCAATACCAACTTTTACTACATCAACACCCGCTTCATAAAGAGCACGTGCTCCTTCAGCTGTGGCAATGTTACCAGCAATCAAAGTACGATTTGGGAAATGAGAACGGATTTCAGCGATTTTACGAAGTACACCTGCAGAATGACCATGTGCAGTGTCAATAACAATAGCATCAGCACCTGCTTCAAACAGAGCCTCTGCACGCTCGAAAGTATCAGATGTCACACCAACAGCACCTGCTACTAGAAGACGACCGAATTCATCCTTGGCTGCATTTGGAAACTCAATAACTTTCTCAATATCTTTGATTGTGATAAGACCTGATAAACGCCCATTTTCATCAACTAAAGGCAGTTTTTCAATACGATGTTGGTGAAGAATTTTTTCTGCTATTGCTAAATCAGTACCAACTGGAGCAGTAATCAACTCCTCTGATGTCATATGTTCTGAAATGAGAGAATTAAGGTCAGAAATGAAGCGCATATCACGATTAGTAATAATACCTACCAATTTACGATTTTCAACAGATTCAACAATTGGAACACCTGATATACGATAGCTTTGCATTAAATCTTCAGCCTCTGAGACCTTATTATTTGGTGTTAAGAAGAATGGATCGATAATAACACCATTTTCTGAACGCTTAACTCTGCGAATTTCTTCAGCCTGTTGCTTAATAGACATGTTTTTATGAATAACACCGAGACCACCTGCACGAGCAATAGCAATAGCCATCTTACTATCTGTTACTGTATCCATAGCGGCAGTAATAATTGGAATATTTAATGTCAAATTGTCAGCAAGTTTTGTCTGCATATTAACATCGTTTGGTAAAACATGACTTTCTGCTGGAATAAGTAATACATCATCAAAGGTAAATCCCTTTTTCAAAAATTTTGTGTCCCAATTTGACATTTCTTATGCCTCTTTTCTCTTTATTTTTTTAAGTTATTAAACTTATTATTTTTTCTATGATATCATTCTAAAATTATTTGTCAATTATTCCGAATAAAAATAGTTATTTATAGAAAAATAGTTATTATTTGCTAAAAATAACAAACATTTATCAAAAATTATCAGTCAATAGGTAAAGATAATTCCTGATGATTTTTTTTAGAATCAGCTATAATGTTTTTCAAATATGAGATGATAAAACCATCAAATTGATTTTCTATGAGGTTAATTCCCTCTGAATACTCTTCTAAATTACTTGATTTTCCAGCAAAATAATCAGCATTTAAACTAGCAAAATTATCTCTAACTAATGTTATTTTTTCTTGCGGAAGCTCCGAATCAGAAGTCCATTCTTTACTTTTACGTTTAGCCACCTCTTCCATAAAAATTCGAGAATACTCTGAAAAGTGTAACAATTTTTCATTATTTATATCGTTACTCTTAGCCCAGTTCTCGACGTTTACTTGCTCTACTTGATAATCCAAATTTTTAGCATCCACTGCTATCTTTCCATACTGGTGCGGAGAAACAGCCAATGAAGATGTTATTATCTCAGTGGGTTGCCCCTCGCTGATGTGCTGGATATGAATATGACCACTAAGATTTAAAAAAACTTGAGAATTTTGATATAAAGCAGATAATTTAGGAGATTGATCAATTAAAAATCCAGAGCTAAAATCAGGATTGTGTGGAAGTAAATTCTGATGGCTAATACCAATCACCTTAATTTTATTTTTTTCAGCCTCTTTCAACATTGATTCAATCCATTTTAGAGTATCAGAAGAAAGTTTATTGTCAGCATTGCTATTACTGTCAACAAATAAAAACCATAAATCCCCTCTAGCACTGTAAACATAAGACAACGATTTGTCATCTCTGTGTAAAGATTCTTGTAATCCATAGTTCTTATAAATCTTTGCAAATTCTTCTTTCGAAATCGAATCAACTAATTCGTAATTCTCACCTTTGAATTTTGCTGCGCTAGAACGATCAATATCATGATTTCCTGGCATAACAAGTACAGTTACTCCCGCATTCTTTATACGAGCTAATTTCTTTTCTAAATCTATATGGCTTTGTTTTTCACCATTAAAGGTCAAATCTCCACTGATAATCAAAAATTCAGGTTTATCTGCCACCATTTTATCAACAAAAGCTTCCGTTATCTCTTCGATGAAATACATATTTTTACCGTCAGCATTATCAACCATGTCGGTAAAAAAGCTACCATCATCATGTAAAGACGGCGACAAGTAGTGTAAATCTGTTGCTACAACGATTGAAACAGGTGCCTCAGAACTAGTAGGTGCATTTTTTACTGCTTGATGTTTAAACTGAGAGATAATAAGGTAACTGACAATCATGCTCAGTAAAATTAATGTAAATCTTATGAAACATTTTTTCATGTGTTTATCAAAAAGGGAATGTAGCGATATCGCCCACTCCCATCCTTTCAATTTTAGAAGTAATTAATTCCCATCGCAGATTTTACTTCTGATAAGGTTTGAGCTGCTACTTGACGTGCTTTTTGACTGCCTTCTTCAAGCATACGGAAGACTTCTCCCATATCTTTAGCGTATTCTAGACGGCGTTCACGAATAGGAGCTAATTCACGTTCCAAGATGTCTAAAAGGTAACGTTTGGTTTTGACATCTCCAAGACCGCCACGTTGATAATGTTCTTTCATCGCCTCAATTTCATCCTTATCTGATTCTGTTCCAAAAATATCAAGATAATGGAAAACCATGTTGCCTTCAATTTGTCCAGGGTCTTCCACACGGATATGGTTTGGATCGGTGTACATGCTCATGACTTTTTTACGAACAGTTTCAGCGTCATCAGACAGGTAGATGCCATTTCCGAGAGACTTCGACATTTTAGCATTACCATCAAGACCAGGGAGGCGACCAGCCTTTTCATTTTCAGGATAAATACCTTCTGGCTCCACCAAAACCTCACAATTGTAGGTATGGTTAAAGCTACGAGCAATCTCCCGTGTTTGCTCAATCATTGGTTTCTGGTCGTTACCGACTGGCACAAAATTAGCTTTAAAAGCTGTGATGTCTGCGGCTTGAGAGATTGGATAAACTAGGAAACCTGTTGGAATAGATTCTCCGAAACCTTTTTGAGCAATTTCAGTTTTAACCGTTGGATTACGTTCAAGACGTGCTAACGAGACAAGGTTCATATAGTACATGGTCAATTCTGCTAGCTCGGGAATCTGACTCTGAATAAAAATGGTTGATTTAGTAGGGTTAAGACCAACAGATAAATAATCCAAGGCAACATTTCCAATGGATTCCTTGATAGCTGCAGATTCTCTGGCATGGTCAGTGAGGGCTTGCTGGTCTGCTAAAAAAACAAACATATCGTACTTCTCTTCATTTTGAAGTAATACACGATTTTTTAAACTCCCTACATAGTGACCTAAATGTAGTTTTCCGGTGGGACGATCCCCTGTTAAAATAATTGGTTTAGACATGTTATCTCCTTTACTTTTTTGTCAACTTTATTTTACAACGTTGTCAACTTTGCGGAAGTAATCTTCCTTGGTTAATCTGTAATGAACCATTGTAACCATTCTTTCATCAACTTTCTTGTCAATCTTTGCATATGGTTCTTCATGGCTAAACAACATTCCTGACTTCTGCATGACACGCCCAGAAGCAGGATTTTCTTTATCGTGTCGTGCGATTAAACAGTTCATTTGTAAGTCTTCGAAAAAGACTTGAAGTATTTTTGTGACTGCCTCGGTCATATATCCTTTGTCCCAATAGTGTTTATTTAAGGTATATCCTATTTCAGCTCGACGCACATCTTCGGCGATTTTCATTAAATCAACGGTTCCAATAAATTGACCAGTTTCTTTGATAACGATGCCCCAACGCCCTAGAGGATTAGCTAGGTACAACGAAGCAATATTATTTTTGGTCTCTTCAAGAGTTTTATTAACTGGAAAGGTCCAACGAACATTCTCTTCATCAGATGCATAGGCAAACATATCATCAGCATCTTCGAGCCGTACAGGTCTTAGGTGAAGTCTATCCGTCTCTATAGAGCAGAATTTAGCTAATGCTTGGTAAATATTCTCCATATATCCTCCAAAAGAAAAACTCACGCTTAAAAAGCGTGAGGGCATAATCATATTGATACGCGGTACCACCTCAATTGATAACTTTACAACTTTTGTAAAAAAATTTACAATTAGTTGTCAACTCAGTAAAGTATCATCTCTAGTACGATAAGGTGTACCAAACCTGAAACGTATGTATTGGTTCCACGTGAAACATCAGCCCATTCACTCTAACTCACTACTGACTTTCAGCAACCGCCAGTTCTCTTTGAAAGTAAAGTTAAAATTACTCTTCTGAATACTCATATTTTATGAAATCCCTTCAAATTTGTCAAGTTTCTATCTTGTCAAGAACTTGGATTTAAGGGATAATAGAGGAGCTGAAAAATAGAGAAAGTGGGTTATCATGAAAAAACGTTTAGTTGATTTCGGATTAGTAACAATTGGCTCATTTATTGTAGCTATTGGATTTAATACGATGTTTTTAGAGAATAATATAGCTTCTGGAGGAATGGGAGGGTTGGCAGTTAGTTTTAAAGAAATATTTGGCTGGAATCCTTCAACTTTTTTGTTGCTAACTAACATTCCTCTTTTAATACTATGTTTAGTATTTTTGGGTAAAGAAACCTTTGTTAAGACCTTTTATGGTTCTTGGATCTATCCATTTGCTATAAAGTTGACATCAAATTTACCAACGTTAACACATAATCCATTGCTTGCAGCAATCTTCGGAGGAGTGATTGTAGGAATCGGTTTAGGATTGGTCTTTTGGGGAAATTCTTCAACAGGGGGAACAGGCATTCCAACACAGATTTTGAATAAGTACACGCCATTATCATTAGCGGTAGCAATGACAATTGTCGATGGTTTCAGTGTTGCTATGGGTTTTTTGGCTTTTGATTCTGATACAGTGATGTATTCCATTATAGCCTTAGTTGTTATTTCATATGTCGTTGGAATTATGGAAAATGGTTTTAATTCTTCAAAAACCATTATGATTGTTTCAAATAATAGCGAGGCTATACGATCTTACATCATTCAAAAAGCTAATCGCGGGGTAACACAAATTCCTGTTAAGGGAGGCTTAGATTTTTGCGATAAAATCATGCTGATGACAACAATAACGAGCCATGAATTGCCAAAAATGCAACAGGCAATTATAGAAATAGATGAAACAGCCTTTGTTGTTGTAATGCCTGCTAGCCAAGTCATGGGACGTGGTTTTAGTTTGACAAAGCACTATATTCGTGAGAACGATGATATTTTACTTCCAGGCTAGTAATTTTCGTTGAAAAAAATAGGTAAATTCGATAAAATGTTAGGGATAGATAAGATATTAAAAAACGAGGTAATATAATTGTTAACAGTTTCAGATGTGTCGCTACGTTTTAGCGATAGAAAACTTTTCGATGACGTAAACATTAAGTTTACAGCAGGAAATACCTATGGATTGATCGGTGCCAATGGTGCTGGAAAATCAACCTTTTTAAAAATTCTTGCTGGAGATATCGAGCCTTCAACTGGTCATGTATCTCTTGGACCCGATGAGCGTCTTTCGGTTCTTCGTCAAAATCACTTTGACTATGAAGAAGAACGTGCAATTGATGTTGTCATCATGGGGAATGAAAAACTTTATAACATCATGAAGGAAAAAGATGCCATTTACATGAAGGAAGATTTTTCAGATGAAGATGGCGTTCGTGCTGCAGAACTTGAAGGCGAGTTTGCAGAACTTGGTGGATGGGAAGCAGAAAGTGAAGCTTCTCAATTATTGCAAAACCTCAATATTCCTGAGGACCTTCATTACCAAAATATGAGTGAACTTGCTAATGGTGATAAGGTTAAGGTTTTGCTTGCTAAGGCACTGTTTGGCAAGCCAGATGTTCTTCTTTTAGATGAGCCGACCAATGGTCTTGATATTCAATCTATTTCATGGCTTGAAGATTTCCTAATTGATTTTGAAAATACCGTTATTGTTGTGTCCCATGACCGCCATTTCTTGAATAAAGTATGTACCCACATGGCTGACCTTGATTTTGGTAAAATTAAACTATTTGTCGGTAACTACGATTTCTGGAAACAGTCTTCTGAATTGGCTGCGCGACTTCAAGCAGACCGTAATGCCAAAGCTGAAGAAAAAATCAAAGAACTTCAAGACTTCATTGCACGTTTCTCTGCAAATGCATCTAAATCAAAACAAGCGACTTCTCGTAAGAAAATGCTTGATAAGATTGAATTGGAAGAAATTGTTCCATCAAGTCGTAAGTACCCATTTATCAATTTCAAAGCTGAGCGTGAAATTGGTAATGACCTGCTAACTGTAGAAAACCTTTCTGTTAAAGTTGATGGAGAAACCATCATTGATAATATCAGCTTTATTCTTCGTCCAGGAGATAAGACTGCAATTATCGGTGAGAATGATATCCAAACGACAGCTCTTATGCGAGCTTTAGCGGGGGATATTGAATACGAAGGAACCATTAAATGGGGAGTAACCACTTCTCAGTCTTATCTTCCTAAGGATAATACGAAAGATTTTGCTTCAGGTGAGCCAATTTTGGAATGGCTTCGTCAATTTGCTGCTAAAGGTGAAGATGATGATACTTTCTTGCGTGGTTTCCTTGGCCGCATGCTCTTCTCAGGAGATGAAGTTAAGAAGTCTGTTAATGTTCTTTCTGGTGGGGAAAAAGTGCGCGTGATGTTGTCTAAATTGATGTTACTTAAATCAAACGTGCTCATTCTTGATGATCCAACGAACCACTTGGACTTAGAGTCTATTTCTAGTTTGAATGATGGGGTTAAAGATTTCAAAGAATCGGTTATCTTTGCCAGTCATGACCATGAATTTATTCAAACGATTGCTAACCACATTGTTGTGATTTCTAAAAACGGTGTTATTGACCGAATTGGTGAAACCTATGATGAATTCCTTGAAAATGAAGAAGTTCAAGCTAAGGTTAAGGCTCTTTGGGCTTAATCATACTACCCTAAAAGAAATCGTCTGGTGATTCCAGACGGTTTTTATAGTGAGTTGAATAAGGTTAGAACATCGTTAAGTCAATTTGATAAACTCTAGTTCTTTTTCTTTCATCAGTTTCTTGAATCGTCCTATCCCTTTTTCAATCAAGCTATAGCTAATAGAAATTGGTCAAAGCTAAGAGAAGTGGATGTGTGGAGCGCACAAATAATCAAAGAGAGTGGGACAAACCAGCACGATGGCAGATCCTACACCCACAAAACAATGACAACCAATAGGCAAAGCCCTCGCTAAGTGCGATACTCTTAGTGAGGGCTTTGTGGTTGATAACTTAATGATAAATCTATCAAGGGACAAACTAATCCACTCTATCTACGAGAAC
>NZ_CACVCC010000004.1 GCF_902729355.1 Streptococcus sp. S784/96/1
TTATCGGAATAATCTTTAATAGCTTGAAATTCTTTTAAGTAACGTCCGAGTCTTACCGTCGGTTTCTGCGTCTGATTTCTTCTAACTTTTTGGCGCTAGCCGTTCGAAGCAAAGCGAGTTACGGATACCCCTGCAAGGCTTGTCCAAGCGTTAGGCACAGGGTGACGACACGATTGGCAACAAGCAACTGCAAGCAGTCCTACCTCCATCTCTAAATAGCGGTTGCGCTCTTCTAGTTGCTTGTTTTTGAGCTGTAACTCTTCTTCTGGGGTAAGGTTTGGTTTACTGTCTAACCCTTTACTTTTGCAATCTAGGGGTCCTTGACTACCATCCTTCTCAAACTTTCTCCCCCAGGAATAAACTTATTGGTAGGAAATACCATATTTCTCAATCGCTGCCTGATAGTCCTTATCATGAATAATGGTGAAGTTAACAATCTCCACACGTTCTTCAAAAGTGGTTTTACGTCCCTGTTTCATACGACTTATTTATTCCTTTACTAGTTGCTTTGATTTCTTTACCACTAGTATACCGTTTTAGCCACTTTTCGAGAACACTTCCAGATGATATGTGATAAGTTTCAATGATTGTCTCCAAACTTCCTCGTCCAGATAGATAATCTTGTACGGCTTGTTCTTTGATTTCTTTTGAGTACCTCATCCAAGTTTTACTTTCTCTTAGTCCTGCTATACCTAGCTGTTTGTATTTACGAACCCAAGTTCTAATGGTGGTATCACTAACGCCATATTCCCTTATTAAGCTTGAAATGGATTTCCCTTTGACATACGAAAACTCCCCTTTTAGTTTCTAGTGAATTTTTGTTTTTTCACTGTCCACTATAAGGGGAGTATATCAGATATCTCAACCTCTTTTATTTATTTGGGAAAGTTATAAAGTTGTGGATATTCGTGACATTCTGGATTTTTGGGATGACAAATGGCACGCCCAAAGTAAATCATTGCTTGGTGCGCAGCCAACCATTTTTCAGGAGGTAAAATAGAGCACACATAATCTTCGACCTCACGAGGCGTCGCTGATTTTTTGACAATATCATGATGTTTGCAAATACGTTCGACGTGAGTATCAACCGCAAAAGCAGGGATACCAAAACCAACCGACATAACCACGTTGGCAGTCTTGCGTCCTACTCCTGCTAGACTTTCCAATTCTTGACGTGTTTGCGGAACCACACCACCAAAATCATTAACAAGTTGCTGAGCACATTTTTTCATAAACTTCGCCTTATTACGATAGAGTCCTAAGCGCGAAATGTACTGAGCAAGATCACTTTCAGAAGCTACTGCCATTTCCTCTGGCGTCGGAAAAGCTTCAAACAGAGCAGGCGTTACCTGATTGACAGCCTTATCTGTCGTCTGAGCTGATAAAAGTACAGCAATGACTAACTCAAAATGATTTTTAAAATCAAGGCTTGGTTCAGCATCAGGGAAAAGGGCAATAATTTCTTCGAGGACATGCCTCGCACGTTTCTTTGATAATACCATGTTTTTATTATATCAAAAAGCTCTACTATTGCTTAACATTATGATTTAATAAGACAAAAATATGATATTTGTGATAAACTCGATCTGTATTATAGCTCACTATTGCCGATTTATAAAGCTTTCTACCATTAGTTTTCTCTTATTTATGTTTAATAAAGTATCAAAACGTCTAGTGTTCTCTTTTCAAATAATGGACTTTTCCCATTACTTTTTACCTGTAAATTCAAAAAGTCGTGTTGGAATCCCCGCGAGCACTTCTGTTAATTGCTGAGAGAGTTCTGTTTCTAAAGCCTTGCGTACCTTATTATCCATCTGGTTGAGTTCTTCCTCGGTCATGCCGATCAGCGTATAGTCTGGTGCCTTTAGGGTGTCAAACACTTTCTTACCGTTCAAGGTCATCGTCACCCCAAAATCAAGGTCAACTGTTGCTACCAATCTGACCTCTTTCCACGGAATTGGCACGGTCACCTTTTTAAACAAGAATTTTTTATCAATACGATACACTTCTTTTTCAGTCAACAAAACCTTGAGGCCTACGGTTCCATTAATCATACCAAAGATATTCTTATCATAAAGGTCTTTATAGTCATCATAGCAGACCCAATACATTTGCGCTGCCTGTAGGCCGGTAAATTCTTTCGGCATCAGAAGGGAATCCTGCTCCCCCTTTTTCAACTTAAAAAGCCACTCCAGACCACTGTCCACAATCGGTTGCCACAAAACAGTTTCGGCCAACTGAGTAAGGTAATCATAACGGTCTAAATCCAAATCGGATGGCATAAAATTCAGTTTTGACATTTTTTCAACGAGTTCCTCTGAAAGCAGCTCAACATGGTCATAGCTGGAAGTATCTACCTGCTGAGCTTGCACCTCTGCACGGTCCTGATGGTAGTCCATACCCAAAAGCTCTGCTAAGAGTAGTCCTAACTTCTCCAATTGATGGTCTGGCCAAAATGTTGACTGCGCAAACACATTCATTGGGGCAATACAGTAACCATAAATCGCCATCACAAATTCTTCCTGAGTTGTCACCGTGAAAGATGGCTGAGCTACTTGGACCAATTTCCCAAGAACACATGACGCCAAATACTGCTCCCAGCTATCGTAGCTTGCCTGAATTCGTTCTGTCTGTTGGTCAAACAGCTCTTGAAATTCCGTCTCTGTAAGCAATTTTCCAGTGTAAGCCTTTGTCAACGTATCAATGATTCGGCAATCGTCAAATCCTTGAACCCCTCTGCCTTTTGTCATGTCAAACAATTTCTGATAAAGAGACTGTATGTGAGTATCTTCCACATTCGCAATAACCGCCTCAACATCAGAGAAATTCTGATACTTTCCTTCCTGCAAGTTTGTGACTTCTCTAAGTAGACTGTCTTTATCTACAATGTCAAAATTATTCCTTAGCCCTAATTTAATCATAGGACGAGTCACTACCGTAACACCTGACATAATCGCACTATAAAGCTCTTTTTCGATACGACGCTGACTAAGCTTCATCAAAAAATTATCCTCAAATCGGTAAGGAGCACACAATAAAACGTATTCCGATAACATATTTACCTCTTTCTCTAAGAAATTCGTTAACGCTTACATCATTCATTATACCAAAAATACAGAAACGGTTAATCATTTCTGTATCCTATTCGTTAATTCTCTTCTGATAATTTGGCTAAAAGCGTTTCTAAACGGGTTGCCGGACGTCCCAAGATACGCTCAATATCAGTTGAGACAACAGATAGCTCATCATTGGCAATGGCTGTATAAGTTGATACCCAGCTGTCGTACTCCCATTGCTCTGCTGGCCAGGCTTTTCGAGAGACGTAGGCTTCGTCAACCGTTTCTTCGATGTAAGTAATCGGTTTTCCCCAGACTTTTCCAATTCGTTCTGCTATGTCGCCTAAAGTCAACGCTTCTGGTCCAGTCATGTCCAAAACCTGATTGTCATAATATTCAGGATTTTGTAAAATAGCTAGCGCAACTCTTGCCACATCGTCTCGAACCACAGCCGATACCTTTCCGCTACCCGCAGGCCCCTTAATCTCCCCGTACTCACGCGCCAACTCCACAAAGAAATCCATGTAGAAATTATCCCGAATAAAGGTATAGGTAAACCCATTTTCTTTGATATAATCTTCCGTTGCGGCATGGTCACGAGCGAGCGTGAACGTGCTGTCTAAAGCAGCGTTAAAAAAGCTAGTATAGATAATATGGCGAACACCTGCTAGCTTAGCAGCATCAATGAAGGCCTTGTGTTCAGCCACGCGATGCTCTGATTCTCGCCCAGAAACCATAAAAAGAATATCGACACCAGTGAGCGCCTCCACCGTCACCTGACTCTGGTCATAATACGCTTCATAAATGCTTGTGTGTGGGAGCTTTTCCACTGCCTCTGGCCGGCGAGCTAGTAATCTAGCCTCTATCCCTGTCTCTGACAAGTCACGCGCCAATTGTCCGCCTAGTTTTCCTGTTACTCCTGTTAATGCAATCATTTGTCACTCCTAATCTGTCAACCCAAGTAAACGTCTCGCATAAAAGACTTGCCCAGAATGCATGGTAATGTCATCCAGTGTTGAAACCAGACGAACCCCACGAGTCACCGCAGGCGTCCAAGACTCATCAACAATATCAGAAAGACTATCTTCAGCCAAGCTATTAATATAAGCAACAGCTTGATCACGCGCAGCAGCAAAGTAATCAAAGAGATTATCAAAGCTATCAACTGTGATGGACTGGGCTTCTTCTAAAGTGTGAAGCCAGCTTGGGTTTTGCGTTTTGTTTTCTGGCAATTTTTCTTGCCAGCCTCGGTGATAAAGCCAGTCAGTTCCTGCTAATTCAGCAATCTGAACATCCAAAACCATAGCTGTGTGCCAAAGTAACCAAGTCATGGATTTTATTTGCGGTGCCATATTCGCTGCTGGAAAGGTGTTTGCCTGCTCGACTGTCACCCCTTCAAAAAGCACGCTCAAAACGCTTGTAAGCACGGATAAGATCATCAATGAGTAAATCTTTATAAGTTGTCATCGTCTTATCTCCTATTCTTTCACAAGTTCTTCGCCGACCAAGTAATCATGTGCGACATCTTTGGCTGACTTACCTTCGACATCAACTTGATAGTTCATGGCTGACATTTCCTCAGCTGTAATTTTTCCTGCCAGTTGATTAAGCATCTTCTCCAATTCTGGGTGTTTGTTGAGAAGTTTTTGGGACAATAGCGGAGCTCCCTGATAAGGTGGGAAAAGCTGTCTATCATCTTCTAAGACCACTAAGTCATATTGTTTGAGTTGACTGTCTGTCGAGTAAGCATCAATGAGATTGACATCTCCAGTCTGAATAGCTTGGTAACGTAGGCTCGGTTCCATCGTATTCACTGTAAAATCAAGCCCATAAAGCTTTTGTATGCCAAGATAACCATCCGCACGGTCCTTAAATTCTAAAGAGAAACCTGCCACTAGCTGATCTTGCACCTTAGTTAAATCTGAGATGGTTTTCAAACCATGTTCATCAGCAAAAGCGCGCGTTACAGCAAGGGCGTAAGTATTTTGATAAGCCATTGGTTTTAACATGACTAAGTTGTCCTGAGCTAAAATACCTTCACGCGCCGCTTCGTAAACCTGTTCAGGATCCGTTGATACCTGAGGTGGATCGGTTAAGAGCGAGCCTGTTACAGTTCCTGTAAACTCAGGGTAAATATCAATTTGACCAGCTTTTAAGGCTTCATAAAGGAAACTCGTTTTTCCAAAGGATGGCTTCAACTCAACCGTCATGTCCGTCTCCTGTTCAATCAGCTCCTGATACATATTGATGAGAATTTCAGGCTCAGCACCGAGCTTTCCTGCAATCACAAGACGTTCACTTGCCATGCCACTCGTTTTAAGAATAGCTGGCGCATAGGAGCCTAAAAGTCCAACTAACATCAGACTGACGGTTACTAAAATAGTTCTCTGCTTTGCCTTTTCCAAAACCTTCAACAACCAGTTAATGAGAACGGCTAAAACAGCAGAAGATAGCGCACCAATCAAAATGAGCGAGCTATTGTTACGGTCAATGCCTAGCATGATAAAACTACCAAGCCCCCCTGCCCCTATGAGAGCTGCTAGAGTTGCGGTCCCGATAATCATCACCGCAGAGGTACGGATACCTGCCATAATGATGGGCATACTAATCGGAATGATAAAGTTTTTCAAGCGTTCCCAGCGGTTCATACCGAAAGCCGTCCCCGCCTCAATTAGGCTAGGGTCAATGCTATCAAGCGCTGTGATGGTACTCTGCATGATGGGAAAAAGAGCGTAAATAACAAGCGCCACGACTGCTGGTAGGGTACCAATCCCCATAAATGGAATAAATAATCCTAGCAATGCCAAAGAGGGGATGGTCTGAAAAATACCCGTGACTTGAAGAGCCAGCTCCGCTAAGCGTTTATTTTTGGAGAAAAAGATGGCTAGCGGTACAGCACAGATAATGGCCAACAAAAGGGACAGAAGAGAAATCTGCAAATGCTCGACGAGTGCCGTTGTCCAATCTCCAAAGCGATTCTGAAAAGTCGTTACCAAATCAGTCATGAGCCACACCTCCAAACAAGTCAACCACAAAATCATCTGTAGGTTCTTCCAAAATCGTTTTTGGACTGGCTAACTGAACGATTTCTCCTTGATTAAGCACCGCGATACGGTCCGCCAAAAGCAGGGCCTCCCTCACATCATGGGTGACAAAAATAGTCGTCATACCAAACTCTTGATGAAGTTCCTTGGTCAAACCCTGAAGTTGCTCACGACTAATTGGATCGAGAGCAGAAAAAGGTTCATCCATTAACAAATATTTGGGTTCGTGGATAATCGCACGTAAAATGCCAATCCGCTGTTGCTCTCCTCCAGATAGAGCATTTGGATAACGATGAAGGTACTGCTCAGCAGGTAATCCCACCTTGTCCAGTAACTCAGCAGTTCGTTTAGCAATCTTCTCTTTGGACCAGCCTTTCATCTTGGGAATGACCGCAATATTCTCAGCCACGGTTAAATTGGGAAATAGGGCAATTTGTTGCAAGACATATCCCATTGAAAGCCGCAAGGCACGCAAATCTAACTGATTCTGAGCTTGCCCATCAATCATGATGCGACCTTCTGTCAGGTCAACTAAGCGATTCAGCAATTTTAATAAGGTTGTCTTTCCAGAACCCGATGGTCCTACCAAGACTAAAAATTCACCATCCGAAATCTCAAACGATTGTTTGTTGAGAACCGTCTTGGTTTCAAAGATTTTTGTCACCTCTTCAAAGGTTATCATATACCGTCTCCATTTCTCGTTTAAAAGCTGCATTATATTTGAGGGTTAAGCGCGCTAGCAGGTCCTGCTCATCAGTCGTCAAGGTCGCTGTCGCTTGTGTTTCCATCTGCGTTAACTTTTGGTAAATGGTTGTCGCAAAAACCTCACCTTCCTCCGTCAGACGAATCCATTTGTGTCGCTTATCATCTGGATTTTCCACCAATTCAACAAATCCTTTAGTCTTCCAAGATTTAATGGTAGCATTCACCACCTGCTTAGAAGAGTATGTTTTTTGTGTCAAGACTTTTTGTGTCACATACCGTCCGGTCATAGCAGGGTAGTTTTTCACCCAAAACAAAATCTGCATTGACTTCCACTGCAAGCCATACTGCCTCGCAAACCACTCATACAAGCTGTATTGTTCATCCATAGAACGCACATAAGCATTCAAAACTAGGTCATCCTTCATTTACAATCACCACTTTCCCAAAAGCCTGCGAACTCTCCAAGTAGTCGTGGGCTTTTCTAATCTCCTCAATCCTATAACATTTTTCTGGGATAACATCAACCTGATAGGTCTCAAGAAAGTCAAATAAGCTCTGCCATTGCTCCCTCGACACATTCCCAGAATAAAAGGTGGTTAAATACCCATTATTTGCCAAATCAAACGTCGGGTCAAAGGATTCTAAAAACCACTGTCCTCCTAGAAGCCCTGTGCAACAAATAATCCCTGAATTGGCTAGGTGGCTAATGGAATCCTTAATCACGCTAGGACCGACCAATTCCAGAATCTTAGTAAAGGTTTTCTCAGTCTCTAATGTCCCATCGGTCTCCAAAATAACCCCATCATAGCCTACGGCTAAAAGCTGCGCTTCTTTGACGAGATGTCGTACCGAGCCATAGACGTTAAGATTAGGGTAAGCTGCTTTAACCAACTTGGTAAAACTGATTCCTACTCCGGAAGCTGCACCACGAACCAGCACAGTGTCATTTGAGGTCAACTGTAACTGTAACATAGAACCATAGGCTGTGTAAAAGGTCTCAGGAACCGCAGCAAATGAGGTCCAATCCAAGGCCGTTTCAATCGGAAAAATCTGTTCATTCGGTAAAAGCACATATTCCGCATAACTCCCATCAAAAGCACGTCCCATCTCGCCCATCGTGGACAGCACTTTCTGTCCCAAAGGCAATCGGTCCTCATCAGTCGTCTCTACAATTACACCGACACATTCAATACCAAGCACTCTCGGAAAAGTTACCCGAGGTGAATGCCCTTGCCGCGTAAAAATCTCAGAACGATTGACCCCAAACCCTTTGACTTTAATCAAAGACCACCCTTCTCTCACCTGAGGGATCGGTCTCTCCACAACTTCTAACACCTCGGAACCTCCGGGGCAATTAACCACAACTGCTTTCATCCTTATCTCCTAAATAGTCAAATCATTTTACTATTTGATAATCAGTATAGCACTCCTAAATGATTTGGTCAAATGTTTTGACTAAAATCAGAATAAAAAAACTAGTCATTTTTAAAATAACTAGTTTTCCTTGTTCAATTAATCAAAATCGACATACTCTTTAGCAAGTTCAAGAACTTCTTCTGCTGTTGAACATTCAGTAAGGGCACGATTTGCGTACTCTTGCATCTTAGCAGTGTCAAGTTTCTTCATCAAGCTACGTGTACGAAGAACTGATGTTGCTGACATAGAGAACTCATCAAGTCCCATTCCGACAAGAAGCGGAACAGCCTGTTGGTCACCAGCCATCTCACCACACATCCCAGCCCATTTACCTTCAGCGTGTGCTGCTTTGATCACATTGTTAATCAAACGAAGTATTGATGGGTTATATGGTTGATAGAGGTATGATACTTGTTCGTTCATACGGTCAGCAGCCATTGTGTACTGGATAAGGTCGTTTGTACCAATTGAGAAGAAGTCAACCTCTTTTGCAAATTGGTCAGCAAGCATCGCTGCTGCTGGGATTTCAATCATGATACCTACTTGGATATCATCCGCAACAGCTACACCTTCCGCCAACAAGTTTGCTTTTTCTTCATCAAAGACTTTCTTCGCTGCACGGAACTCAGTGAGTAATGCAACCATTGGGAACATGATACGAAGTTGACCATGAACTGAGGCACGAAGAAGAGCACGAATCTGTGTACGGAACATCGCATCACCAGTCTCAGAGATAGAAATACGAAGCGCACGGAAACCAAGGAATGGATTCATTTCGTGTGGCATGTCAAAGTATGGAAGTTCTTTATCACCACCGATATCCATTGTACGGACAACGACAGGTTTACCATTCATACCTTCAAGAACAGCCTTATATGCTTCATACTGTTCATCTTCTGTTGGGAAGTCTTGTGAATCCATGTAAAGGAATTCTGTACGGTAAAGACCTACGGCCTCAGCACCGTTATCATTAACTCCCTCAACATCTTTTGGTGTACCAATGTTTGCTGCTAATTCAAAATGCTTACCATCAGCTGTAACTGTTTGAGCATCTTTAAGAAGCGCCCACTCAGCTTTTTGTTTAGCATACGCTTCACCAGCTGCTTTAAATTCTGCGATAATGTCATCCGATGGGTTGATAACAACTTCACCAGTAATACCGTTAACTGCTAGAACATCACCATCTTTTACAATTTCAGTAATATTGTTAGTTCCAAGTACTGCTGCAATTTCAAGCGTACGTGCCATGATTGCAGAGTGACTTGTACGTCCACCAATGTTTGTCACAAAGGCTTTTACAAATTTCTTATCCAATTGAGCAGTATCAGATGGAGTCAAGTCATGTGCAATGACAATTGATTCTTCATCGATAGTTGCTGGATTTGGAAGTTTTACACCAAGAAGGTGTGCAAGAACACGTTTTGCTACATCACGGATATCAGCTGCACGCTCTTGCATGTATGGGTTGTCTTCCATGCCTTCAAAGATCGTGATAAACATATCAGTCACTTCTTTCAAACCAGTTTCTGCATTGGTTTGTTTTGCACGAATTGTTTCTTTAATTTGGCTAATCATCTCTGGGTCAGCCAATACCATGAGGTGAGCATCAAAAACTGCTGCTGCCTCTTCACCGAGCGTACCTACTGCTTTTTCACGGATAACAGAAAGCTCGTCTTGTGACGCTGCTAGAGCAGCATCTAGACGAGCTTCTTCCGCAGTTGTGTCTTCAACTGTGATTGTCTCAAATGACAAGTCTGGTTGAACCAGTAGATATGCTTTAGCAACAGCAACACCATCAGATGCTGCGATTCCTTTAAGCATTTCTGTCATCATCTTAAGCCAATCCTTCTTTAGTCATTGTTTCTTCAATTGCTGCAAGTGCATCCGCTTCGTCCGCACCTTCAGCAGAGATAGTTACGTCTGCACCTTGACCAACACCAAGAGACATAACACCCATGATAGATTTAAGGTTTACTGATTTACCTTTGTAATCCAAAGTGATGTCTGATGCAAATTTGCTAGCTGTTTGAACAAGCAAAGTCGCTGGACGTGCGTGGATACCTGTTTCTGCAACAATGTGGAATTCTTTAGAAGCCATGTGGTTTCTCCTTTGTAGTTTTTGAATTTCTGAGTCATCCGTTGATAACCCTTACAATCGTTAATTATAGCATATTTGTAAGCTCTTTTCAAGTTTTGAGACAGTTATTTTCTATTTTTCTTGTAAATCTCGAAAGTAATAACGTCATTTTTCAAATCTATTTTTTTCGCCTTGACATAAATATTTTGAGAATTCTTGATTTTAGTCACATCAATTGTAATAAGAGAATTCTCAGTATCTACGGTCACTAATTCAGGAAATTTATAGGCTTTTTTCAAATATTTTAGCACTTCCCCTTCTGGCAACGAAAGAGTACCTGCTGAAAAAGAAGTTAATTTGAGTTGCACTGCTCCTTTTTCAGAAACATAAGGCTCGAAATAAATATATAACGGAACTTCATATCCTAAAAACGTATAGGATCCTTCAAAAAGCATAGTTGTTGAACTAGCATAAAATTCAAAGGTAAGGTTTTTAGCCTTTAAATCTGATAAATATGAAGCCAATGTTGTATTTAGTTGTTCTTTAGTTGTCGTGATTGTTCCGATACTAATACTTTTATCTTTAGACTTAGTCGAAACAGACTCCGTTATCGGTTCACGAACTTCAATCAAGCGACTTGCAATGACTGAGAATAGTGCAAACTGTGCTGATAGAAGCAAAATAAATGCCCATTTCCAACCGTTGATGCGTCTCTTATTTCCATTTTTTCTTTGTGTCACGTATTTCCTCCGTCACGGCTTCAGCCATCAGTTGATAACCGGTATTATTGGGATGAAAAAGATCATCAGCAAAAAGTGCATCATTGATAACAGTTGTTTGTTTTCCAGATGTTTGGACAATCCCTTCTTCCCCATTAATCCCCTTATAAAGTAGATCATTAATAGGTACAAAATAAACATTTCGGTATTCATTGGTAACTTTTTGAGTTGCCTTATTCCAATTCTCCACAACAGTTTGCATTTCAGTTACCTCAGGAAAATTGAGATAAAACGGATTATAAATACCTAAAATATAGATTGGAAGATTTTTATTATTTTCTCTAGCTAATTCAATAATCTCTCTCAGACGTTTTTGATAATCTTTAGATGGTTTTTTAAAAGTATCTACATCTAAATCAGCTAAATTTTTTCGAATGACAGCCATGACATCATTACCGCCAACTGTCAAGGTCATTAAGTCAGCTTTTTCCAAACTTTCTTTAATGTCTTTATCGTCTTTCATACGATTTAAAATCTGGTTACTCGTATTTCCTGCAACCCCATAATTATGACTATCAATCTCATAACCATAAGTAGCATTAAGGTTATTTCCAAGCAAGGGAATAAAACCTCCCTGACCTGTTGTATCACCTATCCCTTCAGTAAGTGAATCACCAACTGCAACATAAGAAAAGGTTTGAACTTTTTGAGATAAAAAATCTTTTTTGGTTAACCTACTATCTGATTTTGGAACGATCAGGTTAAAGAGAGCCAAGAAAAAGATATAAGCCATTAGAAATCCTATAACTCCCAACAAAAACCGTCGTTTATTCATAACGCACCATCACTGCAAATGCCCCTTCTCCAGTATGTGTCTGGATAATAGAACCTGTCTCTAATACTGAAATTTTTGACTCTTCAACCACTTCAAGAAGGCTACTTTTTAAAGTATTTGCAAGTTCCATCGTCCCGGAATATGAAATACCAATCTCTGCAATCTTACGATTTCCGATTTGTAATTTCCAACTATCTAACCATTTGCTAAAGGTTTTCGTCCCCCTCCCTTTAGAAATTGGCGTTAGTTCATGGTTTCTAAGTTCCATAACAACTTTTATATTTAATAACGAACTAAGCATGCCCGTAACACGACCAATACGGCCACCTTTAACTAGATTTTCCAACGTTGAAACACCAATAAAGAGCTCTGATTTAGTTCGAATTTCTTCAATTCGAGCTAAAATCGTTTCTAAATCAGCACCTGATTTAGCTAATCTAGCAGCTTCTACAACTTGAAACTTCATCGCTTGATCTGTGAATGTAGAGTCAATAATCGTGACAGGTGCTTCTGAAATAACGGCTCCTTGGCGAGAGGCTTCCATAGTGCCTGATAAGGCATGTGTCAAATGGATGGCAATAATATGCTCTGCTCCGCTTTTCACCAAATTATCATAGGTTTCTGAAAAAAGCCCCACTGAAGGTTGGCTTGTTTTCGGAAGATTTTTACTAATCTGCATCAAACGGCGAAACTTACCAACGTCTTTGAGTTCAGCATCAGAATACAAGATTCCATCAACCATAACTGACAAGGGAACAACCGTAATGCCAAGTTCTTCGACAAGTTCGGGCTCAATGGTTACAGAAGAATCTGTTAAAATTTTAATCATAGTATGTGATACCAAAAACGTGCACCGATTATTCTCATCAATCGTACACGTTATCCTTTTTTAATTTAATGTCCTTATTATAGCAAAATTGCTTTCAAAAATGGTAAGAAAGGTATGGATGCATTTATTCATTCACTCTCTTTTATTGATCATTTTTTAGCAATTCTCTAGCTTGACTTCGAGCGGCATCTGTAACATCGCTACCTGCTAACATTTTAGCGATTTCTTCCACACGTTCCTCGGTGCTAAGAAGTCGTACAGTTGAAACTGTTTTAGTCGTATCGCTCTGCTTTTCAATAAAGAACTGATAATCGGCAATAGCAATAACTTGTGGTAAATGTGAAATAGCCAGAACTTGACCATGTCGGCCAATTTTATGAATTTTTTGGGCAATAGCTTGCGCCACACGACCTGACACTCCGGTATCCACTTCATCAAAAACAATACTAGTCTTATCTTCTCTACGCGAAAAGGCTGATTTAATTGCTAACATGAGGCGAGATAATTCACCACCAGAAGCCACTTTAACCAATGGTTTAAAGCCTTCACCTGGATTTGTTGAAATGTAAAATTCTACCGTCTCATTTCCTTCGCGGTTAAATTTACTTTTGGTAAATTTAACCTGAAATTCTGCCTTGTCCATATAAAGGTCTTTCAGCTCAGATTTGATTTCATCTTGTAAAACGACTGCTATTTGATGACGAGTTTGACTTAATTCAGTCGCTTTTTGCACCAATTTTTTTTCTAACGTTTTAAGGTCACGTTCCATATCATCCGACGACTGCCCTTGTCCTGTTAAATGATTGTACTCCGAACTGATATTGGCAAAATAGTCAAGAACATCATCAACTGAACCACCGTATTTTCTAGTAATACTATAAATAACATCTAAACGTTGCTCTATGACTTGCAGACGATTACCATCAAAATCTAAATCATCAATAATTCCACCTAAGCGCTTAGTCACTTCTTCCATGACATAGTACGCTTCAGAAAGACTGGTAGAAAGTTCTTTGTATTCTAAATCAAATTCTTCCAAACTCATTAAGTCATTCATTGCTGAACGCACATTAGATAGACTTGAAAAATCGTCATTGTCTAGCATAACAAAAGCATTTGTCAAAGTATCTGCAATATTTTTATGGTTAAGTAATTTATCACGTTCTTGATTAAGGGATACCTCTTCACCTGAAACGAGATTTGCAGCCTCTAGCTCAGCTAATTGAAATTCTAACATTTCAATTCGAGCCTTGTGTTCTTGTTCATTTTTTTGTTTGGTAACAACAGCTTTACGAAGTATTCGATAATGGTCAAAGGTTTCCTGATACGATTTTTTCAAAGCAACAAACTCATCTTCTCCAAAAGCATCTAAGAGCCGACCATGAAGGGCAGGTCTCATCAATTCTTCTTGATCGTGTTGACCATGAATATCCACCAAATGTTGCCCAACCGCTTTCAGCGTTGTTAAATTAACCAGTGAACCATTGATACGACTAACGCTCCGACCATTTTGCAAAATCTCACGACGAATAATAAGTTCATCAGTCACTTCAATGCCATTATCTTCCAAAATTTGTGTCAGCACAGCATTTTTTTCAACAGAAAATAATCCTTCAATCTCAGCCTTAGGAGCTCCGTAGCGAATAATATCAGTATTAGCACGCGCACCCAACATCAGATTCATCGCATCAATAATGATAGACTTCCCTGCTCCAGTTTCCCCCGTCAAGACCGTCATTCCTGTGTCAAAATTAAGAGAAATCTCTTCAATAATGGCAAAATTTTTAATGGCAATTTCTAATAGCATAGCCACTCCTGTTTGTTATGTCCAACGATTAATCCGTGATAATAAAGCTTCTGCAGTAGCCTCTGTCGGAGCTACGAGAAGCAAGCTGTCATCATCTGCAATTAAACTAAAAATTTGATCTGAAAACTCACTCACGATATGACGCTTCAAAAAGCGACTGTTCCCTGGAATAACATCGATATGTAACATATTTTTTAAGCGTGAGATTCCTACAATAATCGAAGAAATATTCAACGGTTGTGGTACGATAATTGCCGATTTATTTTTAGATAATCCGTAGATATAGCGACCTGATTTTGAAGGAACCTTAACTATACCAATTTCATTCATGTCACGAGAAATAGTTGCCTGGGTTGGCGTCAATCCTTCTTTTTTCAAATAATCTAACAATTCATTTTGAGTTTCAACTTCATGAGACAAGATAATTTTTTTAATTAATTCTAAACGTTCATTTTTCTTCATTTTTTTCAAATTCCTTATGTGCTTTTTCAATGATTTGAGTAATGGCAGAGCTAACTAAATTATCAGCAACCGCCGCTTTTTCTAAATGTATTAAAAATTCAATATTACCATGGCCACCCTGAATCGGTGAAAAATCTAGCTTCTTAGCTGTAAATCCATAATTCACAGCAAACTGTATCACGGTTTCTAACACTTTTTTATGTATCGCTTGATCTTTGACGATACCATTTTTTCCAATTTGATCACGCCCTGCTTCAAACTGAGGTTTGATAAGAGCAACAACTTGACCACCATCTGCCAATACCTTATGAAGAGCTGGCAAAATCAAATTCAGTGAAATAAAACTAACATCTATTGAAGCAAAACTTGGTTGACCTTCTGTAAAGTCCGCTAGCTCAGCGTAACGAAAATTGTACTGCTCCATTGAACGTACTCTATCATCATTACGCAACTTCCAAGCAAGTTGGTTGGTTCCAACATCAACTGCATAAACCAGCTTAGCACCACTTTGAAGCATGACATCTGTAAATCCTCCAGTTGACGCGCCGATATCAATAGTCGTTAAATTTTCAACTGAAATGTCAAAAACTTCTAAAGCTTTTTCGAGTTTTAAACCACCTCTACTAACGTATTTTAGTTTTTCTCCTTTGAGTTTTAGCTCTATACCATCATCAATTTTTTCACCTGGCTTATCGTAACGTTCGCCATTAATGACATTAATGACAAGGCCTGCCATAACACCTCTTTTAGCCTGTTCTCTCGTTTCAAAAAGACCTTGTTTATACGCCAGTACATCCACACGTTCTTTAGCCATTTAAACGCAACCTTTCTATAACTTCCACGATTTTATGTGACTTGAATCCCTGTTCTTCTTGAAGTTTTTGAAAAATAGCTGTCGCTTTATCCAGAGAATCATTCAACACCTGATGAGATTGTTTCAAACCTAAAAGTGATGGATAAGTTGATTTTTCTGCAATCAAATCTTTTTGAGGCGTTTTACCAAGTTCTTCAAAAGTTGCAGTCACATCTAAAATATCATCACGTACTTGAAAAGCCAAACCAATAAGCTCACCAGCAACTCGTAAGTCAGAAACAGTAGCCTCTGATTGCTCTGCTATAATTCCTGCAGCCACGAAAGGAAAGGTAAGCAGTTTACCAGTCTTATTAGCATGAACCTTTTGGATCTCTTTCAACGTTAGCTCCGCTTCTTCCCCATTAATGTCTAGCATCTGTCCACCAACCATGCCATATGTTCCTGCGCTAAAAGATAGCTCTGAAATGACCTTTATTTTGATATCAGATGATAGATCGGTCTTTGCAACGAGACCAAAAGGATCCAAAAAGAGAGAATCACCTGCCAAGATAGCTGTGGCTTCATTAAACTTTTTATGATTAGTTAGTCTACCTCGACGGTAATCGTCATTATCCATCGCCGGTAAGTCATCATGAATCAACGAGCCTGTGTGAATCATCTCTAGTGCCGCTGCCACATCGAAATGACTATTGGTTAACTCAAGTCCAAATCCCTCTAAAATATCTAGTAGAATCATTGGACGAATACGTTTACCCCCAGCAGTCACCGAATAAAGAATACTCTCTATTAAATCAGCCGAAATTGTCTTTTGACTGTAATAGTAACGACGAATAGCTTGATCGATCTCATGCAACTTATCCATTAGGCATCAAATTCCTTTTCTGAGCCATCAGCCTGCATGACCTTGACCAAGGTTTTTTCAGCCTGAGCAAGCGTCTGTTGTAAATCCTTTGACAAGACCATTCCTTTTTGAAACTCGGCGATAGCCTCTTCCAAGGCGACATCACCATTTTCTAGCTTGGCCACAATAGCTTCTAATTCTTGTAAATTTTCTTCAAATGTTTTTTTCTTGCTTGGCATTATTTACAATCTCAGGTATTGTCAACAAAAATGAAATCCATAACACATCGCATTAAGCACATATGGTATTTCATCATTGAGAAATTTACCCATGTTCAGTTTAGATGACTAAACTGACATTTCCTTTCTAATAATTCTATCGAAATCCTTAATCATTATCTTTTTCCATAATGATTAAGTTTCCAAAACGACCTGGAAAATCTTCCCGCAATCGTTTAAATCCTAACTTCTCATACATCGCTTGAGCTGGTATATTAGCCACATTGACAGCTAAAATAAGACTATCACACACCTTACCTAAAACGTCTTCAATAAAATCAAAAATCAGTAACATGGCTTGACTGCTGTAACCCTTACGACGGTATCTATCATCAATGGACAAGGCTCTTAAAAGCACTCGCTTAGCGCTGTCATATCCGTAAGTTTCCGGACCACCCTCAAAATGCAAGGTAAAATAACCCACAATCTGATTTTCATTAAGCACGATAACAGGTTGACGTGACGACTCCATGAAACAATCCTCAATTGCCTCTCTTGGATGAGCTGTAAAGGTCGTATCACAAAGCTGATAATCCGATAAGTCTCCATGACTATTGATATCATATCTTTCTAAATGAATCTTAGACAATATTAACAACCTCAACTTCCAGCTGCCCATCTTTCATGAGAACATTAAGGGTATCACCTTTACTGACTTCCTTACTACTCGCAACTATCTGATGATTTTTTTGAACCATTGCATAGCCACGCGCAATAATTCTATTGGTATCCAGTGACAAAAGCGCATCTTGTGCCTTTTCAAATCGAGATAACTTGCTATCGTACTGGTTGGTCATGTGAGACTTAAGAAGTCGTTCCTGAACAGCCAAGCGCTCATAATAAGTGGTGAGTCTACCTTTCAAGTCCACCGCCAATAAACGCTGGTTTATCAAAGCTGATTTCTGCTGAGCTTGGCTCAATTGATTTTCAGTTTTTGTGACTAATCTCGTCGTTAATTTATCCAATTTCTGCACATAGCCATCGTAAAGACGTTCTGGCTGTCTAAAAATAACAGAATTTGAAAGTTTAAACACACGCTCTTGATTAAATTGAATACGCCGTAGTGTCGCTTGATAAGCCCTATTTTGTCGTTCTGCAAGCCATGATACAATATCCGATTTTGTTACAGGGGTTGCTAGCTCGGCTGCTGCTGTTGGAGTAGCTGCTCTGCGATCGGCGACGAAGTCTGCCAAAGTCGTATCAGTCTCGTGACCCACAGAAGATATCACTGGCAATCTGGACTCAAAAATCGCTTGAACGACTATCTCTTCATTGAAAGACCAGAGATCTTCAATGGAGCCACCACCACGACCAACAATCAGCAAGTCAAGGTCACTTCGTTCATTTGCCTTAGCAATATTTGTTGCCACTTCATGGGCACTTCCCTCCCCTTGAACCTTGGTTGGAAAAAGTAAAATCTCAACACCTGGGAACCGTCTGCTTACTGTCGTAATGATATCTCGGATTACAGCACCACTTGGACTGGTAATGACACCAATTTTTTTGACAAATTGTGGCAGAGCTTGTTTATGGCGATCATCAAAATAGCCAGCTTCAGATAATTTTTTCTTGAGTTGCTCAAATTGAACAGCTAAAGCACCAACACCATCAGGCTCTGCCTTTTCAATAATAATGGAGTAAGAGCCGCTTGGCGGATAAAGCTCAATGCGACCAATAACATTGACTTTCATGCCTTCTTCAAGGTCAAAGCCAAGTTTTTTGTAAATGCCACCCCACATAGTCGCTTGAATAACTGCTCCCTCATCCTTGAGTGAAAAATACTGATGGTTAGGACGACGGCGAAAGTTTGAGACCTCTCCTGTCAGATAGACACGCTCTAAATAAGGGTCACGGTCAATTTTCATTTTAAGATACTTAGTCAAACTTGTAACCGATAAATAATCCGACAACTTTCTCCCTTTCTAATACATCTTTTTTTGATAATACTGGAGTCATCCATCATGCTATAGTTAACTTGTTACGCCTATTCTTTTCTGAACGTCTCCCCTCTAATTATGGTAGGAAGTCATGTTGATCAGTTATGTTCTAGAATTACTTTTTAAATCATTGGACCTCAACTAGGATTTAAAAAGAGGTCGCTAAAAGACTAGGTAAAGCAAACTAACTAGGGCAACTAATTTAATATCTTAACAATTATACCAAAAATAGTCTAAAATAGTTATCTAGAAGTTGTTTTGTTTTTACGTTTTTTCTAAGAAAAAGAGGATGGAATCTTAACTGCCCAATCCTCAATTAGTTATATCGTGTAAAAAAATCTAAATCTGAGTCAACGGAGTTGCTGTATCTGGAGAGGTCTCTAAAATTTTAACCGTACGTTCAACATCAATATCTGCCTGTGCAAGATTGTTTTTAACAGTCAGGTGAGCTAATTCTTTGATATTATTTTCTTTAGATAAATGTCCCAGATAAATTTTTTGCGTTCTGTTACCCAAACTATCAATCATAGCCTGTGCTCCAGCTTCATTTGATAAATGCCCATAATCTGATAAGATGCGCTGTTTTGTTGACCAAGGATAAGAGCCTGCTCTCAAAATTTCAATATCATGATTGGCTTCAATAAGATAGGCGTCAGCATTTTCAATAATCCCTGACATCCGATCAGAAACATAGCCAGTATCTGTCAACATGACAAAACTCTTATCATCTTTCATGAAACGGTAAAATTGCGGAGCTACAGCATCATGACTAACCGCAAAACTCTCGATATCTATATCGTCAAAAGTGAGCACCTTTCCTGTCTCAAAAATATGTTTTTGACTCACATCAAGTTTACCTAGCATCTTGTCCATAGCTTGCCAAGTCTTACTATTAGCATAAACGTCTAAATTGTATTTACGGGCTAAAACACCGACACCGTGGATATGATCTTTGTGCTCATGAGTAACCAAAATAGCATCTAAATCCTCTGGTTTTCGATCAATTTCATCAAGTAAACTCACAATTTTCTTACCAGATAGACCCGCATCAACTAAAATACGTTTCTTTGGGGTTTCTAAGTAAAAGGAATTCCCGCTAGAGCCTGAAGCAAGGATACTATACTTAAACCCCTTTTCCGTCAGCATTGTCTTCGTAATCCTCCCAATCATCTAATTCTAGAACTTCTTTGTCATAAGGCAAAACAATTGTAAAGGTTGAACCCTTACCTTCCTCACTTTTAGCCCAAATGAAACCTTGGTGCTGTTTCACAATCTCTTTAGCAATTGATAGGCCTAAGCCTGTTCCACCTTGTGCACGACTTCTGGCTTTATCAACTCGATAAAAGCGGTCAAAAATCATCGGCAAATCCTTTTTAGGAATTCCTAATCCTTGGTCTGTAATAGAAACGATTAACTGACTATCCGTGGTTTTCATACTCACCTTAATCTGCCCACCATCAGGTGAATACTTGATTGCATTATTTAAAATATTTTCAATGACCTGTGTCATTTTATCATTATCAATTTCCATCCAAACAGATGTCAAGGGATAGTCACGAACAATCTCAAAATTCTTATCAGATGTTGTGTGTTGACTTTTAACTTTATCAAAGCGATTCAAAATAGACGTCATAAAAGCTGTAAAATTTGTCATTTCTACTTCTAACTGCACCGCTCCATTATCAATACGAGAGAGGTTAAGAAGGTCGGTAATCATACGCATCATGCGATTAGTCTCGTCTAAGGATACTTTGATAAATTGCGGAGCAACATCATCTTTTAGAGCCCCTTCATCAAGAGCCTCTAAATACGATTTTACCGAAGTTAATGGCGTTCGCAACTCGTGACTAACATTTGATACAAAAAGACGACGTTCACGCTCTTCTTTTTCTTGTTCTGTAACGTCATGCAATACCACAACCAATCCTGAAATAAAACCGGACTCACGACGATTAAGGGCAAATCGAAAACGTAAAGTGATGAATTCACCAAACTCATCACGTCGATTCACTAAAATATTAGGTGTTTTTGCAACTAAATCATGGTAAGAATAAGGATTATCACTGCCAAGGATATCCAAAATAGTCATTTTTAATGCTTGGTCCTTGGTCAAATTCAATTGCTTTTGGGCAGTCTCATTGATTGTAATAACGTTCCCACCACGATCTGTCGCTATAACCCCATCTGTCATATAAGCTAAAAGACTGGTCAATCGATCTTTTTCTTGCGATAAATTACCATGTGTTAGGCGTACCACCTCTGACAAATCACTAAGACTATTAGCTAAATCCTCTAAATCTGAATCAGCCTCAACCTCTAAAAGATCTGAGTAGTCTCCGTCAATCAGTGCATAAACGTTCTCAGTCAACTTCCGAATAACTTTGGATTGCCTATAATCACGGTAGGCTCCATAGAGAAGGTAGATGGCAGCAACTGCTAAAAGTAATAAAAGGAAACGTTCAAAAATGCCAAAATTATCTGTTAAATTAGTCATATGCTTTCATATAATAGCCGACACCTCGACGGGTTAGAATGTACTCTGGACGGCTAGGAATATCCTCTATTTTTTCACGAAGACGTCGTACGGTTACGTCAACAGTACGCACATCTCCAAAATAATCGTAGCCCCAAACGGTCTCCAGAAGATGCTCTCGTGTCATAACTTGTCCAATATGAGTTGCCAAGTGAAATAATAATTCGAACTCACGGTGAGTTAACTCCAGTTCTTGACCACGCTTATGTGCCACATAGGCATCTGGTAAAATTTCTAGCTCACCAATTTTCAAGAGACTCGATTTTTCCGAAGCATTTTCATCAGCAATTGCCAATTCAATATTTTCTGTTCGACGTAGGTGAGCTTTTACACGTGCCAAAAGTTCTCGATTTGAAAATGGCTTTGTCACATAATCATCCGCCCCAATTTCAAGACCAATGACTTTATCAAACTCACTATCCTTCGCAGAAAGCATGATAATAGGAATATGACTTGTTTTACGCACTTCTTTGGCCACTTCAAGTCCATCCAGCTCTGGCAACATTAAGTCCAAAATAATTAAATCAGGATCTTCCGTTGCAAATTGTGTAAGGGCCTCTCGTCCATCAAAAGCCGTGACAACTTCATACCCCTCCTTCGATAAATTAAATTTAATGATGTCTGAAATTGGTTTTTCATCATCAACAATAAGAATTTTTTTCATTGGTTACATTGACCTTTCTTTTAGGTTTGTTCTCATATCTGCGACTATTATAGCAAATTTGTCCATAAATAGAAACTTTCCGCTTTGAATCAAAACAAGGAATCAAATGATACTCATTAAAAATCAAAATTTGATAACTTAATTTACAATTTTTGGGGACAATTAGACTTATGTGGCAGGGACACAAGTGGCCTCCTAACGGAGTTCCATTGCTCATTTTCAAGCCTAAAATCTTGAAAATCCCCTCAACGACTGCTATATAGGCCAATCGTCTTTTTACCAAAGCAGCACTGTTTGTAACACATTCCCTAGGCCTACTCTTATCGTTTTACATCACATGAGGCAAGGTACCTATTTTCAGATTTTGAAATGAATTCAGTATTATCATAGTATGGTTATCACTTCATAATCCAAAAAAGCAGATTCCAACGATAGAATCTGCTTCTATAATAAATAATAAATGGATTAAACTGATACTCTTTGTTGGATTTGATGCATTTCGGCATAACGTCCACCTAATGCCAAGAGTTCTGCATGTGTTCCACGTTCAATAATCTGACCTGCATCCAAGACAAGAATTTGGTCTGCATTTTGAATGGTCGAAAGCCGGTGGGCGATAATAAAGGTTGTCCGCCCTTCTTTCACCACATCCATGGCACGCTGAATGATTTCTTCTGTCTCGGTATCAATGTGCGAGGTCGCTTCATCTAAGATTAAAATTTTAGGATCTGTAATCAAAGTTCTAGCAAAAGCAATCAACTGACGCTCTCCTGATGAGAAGGCGGAGCCTTTTTCAACTACTGGTTCATGGATACCTTTATCTAATCGCTCCACCATGTCTTTGGCTCCAACCTTTTCAAGACTGGTTAAAATCGCTTCATCAGATAACCCTTTATTTTCCATAGACACATTACTAGCAATGGTTCCTGTGAAAAGGTACGGGTCCTGCAACACAATCCCCATATAGCTCCTGAGACTTTCACGTGAAAAATGACGAATATCCTGTCCGTCAATCAGAACCTTTCCCTCTTGTGGGTCATAAAAACGATAGAGGAGATTCATGATAGACGATTTTCCTGAGCCTGTGTGTCCAACCAAGGCAACTGTCTCACCCGCCTTAGCATGAATGGTAATATCACGAAGCACCGCTTTTCCTTCCTCATAAGCAAAGGTTACATGGTCAAAGACGACATCACCATCTTCAACAAATAGCTGAGCGTCACCATCTGCTTCTTCTTGTTCTTCCAATAAATCAAGGACACGGCGTCCTGTCTCAAGTGAACGATGGATGTTTGGTAGCTGTCTTACCAACATTCCCAACAAATCAAATAAGGTCGTGATATAGTTGATATAGACAAAGAGACGACCTGGGGTGACTCCTAGATTTCCACCTAAAAATTGATAGCCAACCACTGTTAGAACACCTGAAATCACCATGTACTTGGCAAATTCTGTCAAAGTCCAAGAAGCGGTTGAATTGATTAAATGCATGCGATTATCTGCCGCCAACAATTTCCCAGAAGTCTTGTTAAAATCTTCCAAAACCTTTTCTTCTTGGTGGTAAAGTTGAATGAGACTCGCTCCGTTCATCGTTTCGTTGACTTGAGTATTGACCTCACTTCTGGCATCATAAAAGTCCTTCATCGGTTTATTAGTTGCTCGCCCGTACAACACCTGTAACCCATAAAAAAGAGGAATTAAAATAAGCATGTAAAGACCGATTGTCACATCCAATCGAATTAAAATCACGTAAATGGCAATAATCCGAATGATATTAAGAAAAATCATGGTCAACAGATTGCTATAGAATTGATTGCGTAGCGTCTCGGTATCATTGACAATCCGTGTCGCGATTTTCCCAGCAGGCTTGTCATCAAAATAAGAAATCGGTAGCCGCTGCATTTTATCAAAAGCTTGATTACGCAAGTAAGCCGTCACTAAAAAGGCACAGCGACTAAAAATGTATCGATCAAAATAGTAAAGAAATAACGACAGCACTGTCAGACCAGTATAGAGACTCATATACTTCATAAAAAGCGCTTGGTTGATAACCTTACCTTGGTCAAGAACTGTTAAACTACTATCAATGACTTGTTGCAAAACTAGGGGTGATAATTGACTGACTGCGGTTGCTAGCAAAAGCATAACAACACCAAGTGTAAAAAGACCTTTCACAACAGTTAATTGCTTCATTAAGTTTAATATTGTCTTCATTTTACACCTCCTATTCTGTTCCTTGTGCTTGCTGACGTTGGTATTGTTCAAAGTACCAGCCACCTAATTGAATAAGGTCATCAGGGGGCCCTTCTTCGACAATACGTCCATCATCCAAAACTAGAACCCAATCAGCATGTTGTATCGCAGATAGTCGGTGGGTAACGATAATATTTGTCTTACCAGCACGCTCTTTCTGGATATTTTGAATAATTTTCTTCTCCGTTCTGGCATCAACCGCTGATAACGAATCGTCTAATATCAAGAGTTCTGGGTCCTTGATAAAAGCACGCGCTAGGGAAATCCGTTGTTTCTGACCACCTGATATAGACACCCCACGTTCACCAATAGTTGTGGCTAGACCATTTGACATACGCTCCAAATCCTCTGTAAAGGCTGCGGTTTCAATAGCCTGATGAATAGTCATTTTGCCTGCATTTGTTTTTCCCATAGCAATGTTTTCACCAACAGAACGCGAAAAGAGGATGTGTTCCTGTGGCACATAGCCAATCAGCCCCTCTACACTTTTACGAGCATACTCTGTGATTGCTCTGCCATTTAACCCAAAACCACCAGAACCAACAGGGTATTGACGGAGAAACTGGCGCACCAGAGTCGTCTTACCTGACCCAGTCTTGCCGACAATACCAAGCGTTTGTCCTTTTTTTAGAGAAAAGCTGACGCTGTTAAGGCTAGCATGTGCTGCCTGAGGATAGGTAAAACTGTAATCTTTAAAGTGAGCCACTTCAAAGGCTTGCGCTTCTAACTCACCATCCACTTCCATATCGTCACTGGTCTCAATCAAGCCCTGTAATTTCTCAAAAGAGGTCCGTCCCGTCTGGTAAACCAGAACAAGCTCTGAAAGCATAGAAATCGGTTCTGTCAATGAGACCGTATAAAGCTGCATCGCCAATACTTGACCAACCGTCATACTGCCGTCTGCGACAAATTGTGTTCCCAAAAGCAAGGTAATCAAAGTCGTTGCCCCAAACATGAGGGTATAGATAGGATTGTAAAGTGCCGTCACTCGCACCAAGCGATTTTCTCTGTCAACCAAATCCTGAGTTTTCTGACGAAAACGGGCAGCCTGCAAGTCCTTACGACTGTAAGCACGCATGACACGCACTCCTTCGATTGCCTCCACCACCTCATTACTGAGATTGGCCACAGCCTCACGATTATCATCAAAAAGGCTATCTGTTTTCCGACTGATAAAATAAATGACTGATGATAAGACAATGACTGGTAAGAGGGCAGCTAAAGTAATTTGCCAAGACATGGCAAACATGACTGGAATGATAAAAAGCAACATCCCTCCAGCATACAAGACCGTCATCAAACCATAGCCCACCAAATCCTGCAACATCTCCACATCAGACGAGAAGCGTGTCATCATATCACCTGAGCGAAATTTTTCATAAAATGGCGTCCGCATGGAAACCAATTTTTTAAAGGCATTTTGCTGCAAATCAAACTTAAATCGACTGGCCTGCTGAAAGATTTTCAAACTCCAAAAGAAGGCTGTCACATAACTTACCACTGTGGCTCCAACCAAAATCCCGATATTCAACCAAAGATTACTTTTTGTCAGACTCCCTGTCGTCATCAAATCAATCAATCGTTGAATAATCTGAGTCGGAACCACCAAACTGGCATCGTAAATAATCAAGACAAGACCTACTAAGACATATAGCCATTTGTGGTCTTTAATATATTTTCCAACTAATTTAAACATCCTATCTCCAAAAACATTTTTCTTTTTATAGACTAACTATTTTTCTAACCCAACAATTCTATATACTACATTTTCTCCACCTACATCATTTTTCTTTCTTGGTATTGGTTTCAGGACACACAAAAAAACCTATGGACATACTCCTTCCATAGGCCTTTAGTCTTTTTTACAACAAAAAATAAACTAACGAGACTGACTAGAAAGGAGAGATTTATTAACTTTTTGTGTGAATACGTTGTTCATTGTTAAGTTCTCCTTTCATAAATATGTTATCAGTTTAGCATGAATTTATATTTTTGTAAAGATGGTTTTTATTTTTTTGACAAAATAAGACTAGGCAACTAGACTAAATCGAATAATTACCATTTTTTATCATTCCATTCTGCCCGACCCCAATCAAATTCATTGTGACGAACACCATCATCTTCCCAATCTGCAAATAACTCCTGTATTGTTGTTGGCTTTTGAATTTCAGGAGTTAAACTAATTGATTTATCTTTTACAGATACAGAAAACTTTTGGCTATCATGCGACTAAAATCCATTATTACAGCTTGAAATTTTCAATTCTTGTCAGCGATAGTAGGTTTCCTATTGATTATGTTGTCACACCCGCATCTATTTATGATGGCGATGTTGCTTTGGAGCTACTTGAAAATAGCCTCTTTCCAATCATTTATGGAGATAAAGGCAGAGTTAGCAGACTGCGGTATCCAGTTAATTTCTCAACTCAGAAAAAACATGATGGGTTATTCATGGCTAGAAAATTATAAAATCAGTAGATTGAGGAAACCATCAGAGACCGTATTTTCTAGTTTAGAGCAGTTTGGAATTGAATCTTTACGTTGCCGAAACATTCAAGCGCTCAAATTTAAGACAGAGGCAATATTACTTATCTATTCTCTTTTGCTCAAAAGCAGTCATGCTGATTTTGGGATCAGTCTAACTATTCCCTTATTAACTAGAACAACGGATATTAATAAGTTTTAGTGACTTCCAAAAGTGAGCTAGCTGAATTTCTAATTCAAAAAGAGAGTGACTTCCCACTCTCTTTTGGATTTATGTTATGTTTTATTGCGCTTGACCAATGTGAATCGCCCAAGCGTGATCAATATCAAGGATTTCTTGAGTGGTGTATTGACGACGGTAGTTGTTCCATACTAAGCCACCAGCAACCACACTACTTTCACCATTTGACGCTTGCATAGTATCATATTGTGTCAGATTGTGCAGTTCAATAATAGCATTCAACTTGTTTGCATAACTTGTATCAGTCGCATAAGTTCCTGTTAGGGCTTGCGTTGCGTCAGCATAGCTCAATGTATTTGAACGCCACGCTCCACTAAAGTAATCTTGTTTGACAACACCAACATAATCCTGCAAGGATTCATGATAGCTTGGATAGCTACGGAAATGAGATAAAATCGTATAAGCATTTCCTGCACCATCATCTTCCCAAGTCTCCATTTGGACAGCTTGACCTTGGTAACTTCCTTTTATTCCAAAAAGATTGTGATGCGGAGAAGCACCTAACCCTGATAACCCATAGTTACTTTCATGAATCGCTTGCGCAATCATAACAGATGGGTATAAATCATTAGCATTTGCTAGTACTTGAGCTGAACCTGCGATAGAATCAATAAATTGTTGTCTATAGTCAACGACACCATATTCATTTGCCTCTGAGTTTTGAGTAAGACTCTTACCAAAAGCGAAAAGACACACGGCTAAAATACCTAATGTCAACGCCATGATTACTGGTACAGGGTCTTTCTTACTCGCCTTACGGGCTTTATTTTTTAAATACATTTTTTTCTCCTTATCGTCCATATTGGTATTATAAAACACCTTTCTCAAACAAACAAGACACTTAATGTTACAAATTAGAGACAAATGTTGACTAAATCAAGACAACTCAAATATAAAGGGTCAAAAATTAGTGATTTTCCGACACCAAAAATAGGTTCCTAACATGATGCCTTCATACAGCGCAAAAAAGAGGATGAAGCAATGCAAAAAGAACGTTTCTGGTAGAACCCAAATGATAGGGTCAGTTGCTGGATTGAAAAGCCATGAGCTATCTCCTGGGAACAGAACCTGATGAAACAGTGTAAAGAAATTCTCAAACCCAATCATCACTCCCATCAGACCAACAACTACTGGCACAAGTGCTGCTCCTAAAAAGACTTTTTGATGGAAAACTTTGTCTTTACCTTTGAAAAATAGTAGAGCAGGGACGATTGTCAATACCGCAATGATTTGAGCCAGATGAAAAAGCAGTTTCACATCTGCAAAGTGCTTGAGCCCACTCGCTGATGACGGAAAATCTGGCATAGCTAGCACCTGTGAAAAGGGACTAGTCAGATAAACCATAAGGACATTAAAATTATGCAACAGCTCTGCTTTGGTGATGATGACTTGATTCGTCAGTTTCATCCAATCAACTTCCAAGGGATAAAGGAGCCAGGCTCCGTAAATCGTCCCCAGCACTGCCATTGCCAAAAGCCAAATAACAGTAAGATAAGCGTAGAATCTAGTTTTCATCAAATGACCACTCCGCTAGGCTTTCTAAGACATGGGTCGGTGCAGTCGGTAAGGTCGGCACGTCTTCTTTTGCCGTAAACCCTGTCAAGACAAGGAGGGTATCAATGCCGTTTTGGATGCCAGCCATGATGTCTGTTAGGTAATTGTCACCAACCATAACGGCTTCTGCTTTTTCAACACCAAGACGAGCTAATGCTTTGTCCATAATGATGGCGTCTGGTTTTCCAATAATAGCTGGTTTGACACGGGTCGCTGCTTCGAGAAGGGCAATCAAGGAGCCTGCTCCCGGTAAAAGACCACGCTCTGTTGGAATATTGAGGTCAGGATTGGTACCAATAAAATGCGCCCCTTTTTGTATAGCGAGGGTCGCCGTTACAAATTTTTCATAATCAACTGCCCAATCCAAGCCAACCACAACAAAGGCTGGATTTTCAGTATCTTCTACAAAACCAGCTTCATAAATGGCTGATTTGAGCCCTTCTTCCCCGATAATATAAACGGTATTGCCAAGATTAGCATCTTTCATGTAATCAACCGTCGCCAGCGTCGCCGTATAAACCGTTTCAAGTGGTGTCTCAATCTCAAACTTGTCACGGAGCATGGCTTGTACCTGCTCTGGCGTGCGCGTAGTGTTATTGGTCACCAGCATATAGGGAATCTCACGCGCCTGCAAGTCTCGGAGAAACTGCTCCCCAGCAGGAATGCGGTCGCTCCCTTTATAAATCGTTCCGTCTAAATCAATTAAATATCCTTTGTATGTCATCTTAGCTCCTTTATAAATTTTTCCATTCCCAGTTGTCATCTTCTAAATAATAGTAATTCTCAGAAAGCGCCTCATCTTCAAAAATTGACAGCATCACATCGAAACCATCTGCCAACTGATACTGCTCCAATTCAGAACGTTTTACCCAGAAAACGTCACCTTCCTCAGAGGACTTAAGTTGTCCAGAAAAAGTATCCGTTTTGTACAAGAAAACAATATAACGATAACCTTCCGGCATGGTGAACTGCTGATGTCCACACAGTTTAAGATCAGAAACGACTAAACCCGTCTCTTCATAAACTTCACGGACTGTTGAAGCAACAAAAGACTCATTTGGTTCAATATGGCCTCCAGGAAAACAAATCCCTGGCCAATCATCCGATTTTCTAGCCATTACCAATATCTTATCATCATCGCTAACCATACACATATTAGCCAGAATCACACGTTCCTCTCTGGACATTCTTGATCCTTTTTATCAATTACATAGATTTCTGTAGAACCATCCGCCCAACCAATAATGGTTGCTCTGGCTATTTTTCGCTTGTTCTTTTTAATGCGTTTTGTCATCTTAGTCAAATACCGTTTCCAAACATGTTGATTCTACTACTGTACAGCTTCTATTTTGTAGTCATAACCGTTTGGCGTAGCAGTTTCTTAAAATGGTTACGAGTCAATTATACCATAAGAGCTAGAAACAACAAAGGTAGCTTGCTCTAACATCTAGGATACACAACACATGAAGAAAAGGCATGTACTCATTTTCTGACTACATACCTTTTTAAAATATTTTTACACTTTCGACATTTCAAGATGAATAATTCCCCGTTTTCATCATTAATTATAGCAAATATCGCTATAAAAGTTCCAGCCTAAGCTTAGAAAAAGGAGAGTTATGGGAAATCAATACTTCTAAATTTCAACTTCTGTCCAATCTCAGATAATATTTTCCTTTGCTCCGACAATCAACTAAAAAACGAATAAATGATTAAAAGTTTTCAATATCTAGGTATCATCACTCGTTTTTTTACTATTATTTTTATCATTCATACCTTCTAAATAACTTTTCCAAAAAAAGCTTGTTAGAATATTATTTTCTCCAAATATGCGTGTCAATCAAGCCACAATAAGCATCAACTGGTGATACACCTGTAAAGTCGGATTCTCCCGATAATTTCTTAACTAAGGCTTCCATTGTACTTGGCATACCATCGTAAGCATTGATATAAGTTCCAACTTGTGGCATATCTGCAAGGGCAAATGGATGTTGCACTGAAACAACAATGGTTGGGACTTCGTGAACATAGAATGGCTGATCTGGCGTTCCTTTAGCAGCTGGCCAAATGATACGTTGTGTTGTTCCACCAGAATTGACATCCACAAGGTTGATAATCAAATCATAATTATCGGTGATTTGTGAAATAGGACGTTTAGATGCATAAACATTTTGAATGGCTGCTGGATGTTCTTCTTCTGGCAATTTTTTGATGCGTTCTTCAGTATTTTCCCAGATAGAAACCTCATGTCCACGCGCTTCAAGAAGCTCTTTAAGCGTATCTGATGCCCGTTTTTTACCTGAGTTAATTAGGGCTCCAAAGCCACCTTTATAACCGTCCACTTCTACTAACAAGATACGTTTGTAGCGTTCTGGGGTCACTGGGAAAATACCTTCTTGTTTTGCTTTAACAAGCGTAATTGCTTTATCAGAAACCTCTGAAGCAATCGTCTTAGCTTCATCAGTACCAATCAATGCCAACGCTTCTTCCCTTGGAAGCATGATATCTTCACGACGACCTTCAAAGGTATGAAGCCCCAATTTTGCCTTGAGACCTAGTGTACGACGAAGAGCATCATGAAGGCGTTCATCTGTCAACAAACCATTTTCATAGCCTTCTTTCATCCACTGCAAATCTTCATCTGGATCATTAAAGAATAAGAAGAGGTCACAACCTGCTTCAATAGCTGTAGGTAATAGTTCGCGACGTGGTAAGGACGCCGTCATCCCAACCATGTGCGAGGCATCCGTAACGATTGCTCCATTGTAGCCTAACTCTCCACGCAAAAGTTCATCAAGAAGCGTTTTATTAAGCGAAGCAGGAAGCATATCATCCAAGTCACGTTCTGGGTGCATTTCCTTTTCAACATTAGGCAAGTGAATATGCCCAGCCATGATTCCTGGAAGTCCCGCTTCTGCCATTTCACCATAAATACGACCAAAGGTTTCCATCCATTCTGCTTTGGTCATCGGATTTGCCGCATAAGAAAGGTGATGATCACGCTCATCAATACCGTCACCTGGGAAATGTTTGGCAAACGGCATAATACCATGTTCCATGATACCACGCATGTATTCCTTAGAAAGTGTCAACACTTGTTCAACATCTGCCCCCCAAGTACGGTTAGCAATAATAGGATTACGCCAGTTTCGACTTAAATCCATAATCGGTGCAAACGACGCATTGCAGCCAACCGCTGAGGCTTCAAGCCCTGCAATACGACCAAGTTCGTAAGCGTACTTTGGATCGTTAGTAGCAGCAATTTTCACTTCATCACCAATTTTTGTACCATCTGTTATAGCACCATTACCACCAGACTCCGTGTTCGCTGCAATAAGCAATGGAATTTTTGACTTGGTTTGTAAAATGTAGTTTTGGTCCCAAATGTCTGCTGCAGGTCCAGGTGCATAACGTACTGCGCCAATCTTATAGTCATTAAGCACACCTGTCAAATATTCTTCGGTACGTAATCCCCCCATATTGACAAAGAGCTGACCAATTTTTTCATCCAAGGTCATATTAGCAATGGTTTCTTCCACCCATGCAATAGCTTTTTCATCTAAGTTATAAGGTTTTTTTGTTAAATCTACTAAATGTGTCATAATATTCTCCTATGCTAAATTATTCCAAAAATTAGAATGATACATTTCTTGGTCTACAGATGTCAATTTCCCTTCAGCAAAAGCATCTGCTACTTCATCAGCTAAAAGTTTCCAAGACTCAGCTTCTTTTCCAACAAGAATCGGATAAAACGCAACGCCATTTTGTTCAGCAGCCGCCAAATCTCCCGGAGAATCACCAATCATCATCATGCGATTCGGATCATACCCTTGATTGATGAGTTCAGCAATCACATCCTCTTTCTTACCTCGATCCTGACAATACAAATCATCTATATGGGGCATTAGGCCCTGTTCAACCCACTCTTCTTCAACTGCTTCCTTATTAGCTGAGCTAACCACAAAAACACGACCTAATGCGTGTAATTTTTGTAAGCCTGCAAGAGTTCCTTCAAATGCCAAAGCATCACCATCATAGGATTTGATTTGACGATTGACTTCATTAGACCATTCTAAAGCTTTTTTTAAATCATCTGATGGATTCTGAGAAAGCGCTGCTTCTAAGCTAGCATTTGAGAGCGAACTCGTCGTCTCTACCCATTGTTTCAAGTGTTCAATATTGCCAACACCTGCAAATTCAAGTCCCATAACAAGTCCAACAAAACGGTTGACACCTCTCGTTTTAGAAAAAAGGTTAACACGGTCCCACTCTGCCAAAAAGGCATCTCTGTCTTTCACCTCAAAAACATCCGCTGCAATCGGACCAAAGAAAAGCTGGTGCTTATAAGTCATGGTATCCATTGCACAACCATCAGAATCTACACAAAAAACAACAGTCTCTAATTTGCTTGACATCAAATCCCTCCTAAACTCTAAATCATCTGATGATTTAATTATATCAAAACAAGAAAAAGCTGTCAATATAAAACATTAGATAAAAAAGGTTAAAAGTCGTATGACCTTTAACCCGATATTTATACTTAACAAAAATCAAAAATTACTTTTTTGATTCTTTATAAAAAGGTGCGGACGCAAGCAACCTCCTACGGAGTTTCATTGCTACTTTTTGAGCCTAGGTCTCAAAAAGTCCGTTCTTATCAAGAGTAAACTCTTGATAAGAATACCACCATGGCGAAAGAAGCTCAGGAAAATCAAGCCATTTATTGATGCTTTATTTTACTTAAACTGCTAATTTTGATTTTGGATGAGTATTAAAGTATGATAAATGCACAAGAGGTTTTGGGGATAACAATTTCTCCAGCTTCCACTTTATTAGCTACAATTTCTGGTAATTGATTTTCTGATGTTAATTCTAAAACCTTACCATTTAAAGTCATTTGCCTTGCACGTTTGTCCTTGTTCTCACCTTCTAGTAAATAAAGCTCTGCTTCTTTGTCCAGCTTAATAACCGTATCATTGACTTCTGAATTATTGATAATAAGGTAAGCTTTACCTTGTCTACCATCTTTTCTAGAATGCACAAAAATATGTGCCCCTTCTTGAATCTCAAAACCACTATCAAAAACTTCTGTCCCCATCAATCGGTTCCAAAGAAGAACAGCAAAATAGTTTGGACGAGGGTCAAACACCTCACGAGCAAGGTAACCATAATCAGACGAAGCTAAAGTATTGTGGAAAATAACGCCATTTGCAAGAGTAGCAAAGCTACCTAATTCATTAAGAGTACGGAAAACATCTAAGAAAGTCGAAGCCCAAGTATTGCCACCACCACCAGCATCTCCAGATTCAGTGACCCACATTTCTGCATTAGGGACATATCTATCTCTTAAAGGAAGGTAGGTCCTACAAAAATCAGAAGCAACTTCTAAATAATCTTCAGTGAGTGCCTCCTCAGGTGACCAATGCCCACTAGGTATAACAGAAGCCAAACGTTCAGAAACACCATTGTAATAGTGGTATGAAAAGATATCGAGTGGTACTTGAGTCCCTTCCATCAAATCAGAGCAATTAACGATTTGTCGCGCAACTTGTTCAATACCACCTGCTCCTTGTTCATCTTTTTTACCAAAAACAACATTGTCTCCACCAGTAGTGCTTGGACCGACCTTTAAACAATCTGGGTAATTAACCTCCAACCAACTAAAGAAAATATCTTGATCACGACGATAATGCTGCGCAGTGTAGCCTTCTGGAAAACCTGTATCTTCTAACATATTAGGTTCATTAGTAAATTCAACAGCTTCGATAGGTACACCATAAGATTGACTGAGTGAAAAGATTTTCTCAGCCTCTCCAGGATGCCAAGGTTCTTCGGCTGAATGTAATCCTGGACAATTTGCCATTGAAATCATAAGTTTGCCGTTGATGGATTTCACAAAATCAAGAACGCCAATCCACTGCTCTTTGGTTAAAACATTGAGATAGCCTTTCGGAACTTCCCCCTGATACTGCCCTTCAAAATCATAATAGGTTTTAGTAGACCAGGTACCAGAAACACGAACCCAAGCTTGTCCCAACTCCTTAGACAAATAGCGAAGCTTTTCATCATACAGATTAATTGGTGAATAAACCTGCATCAAATCCTTGTACATAGCTGCAATACCATCTTCTGATGGCTCTACGTAAAATTCTTCTTCGCCAGAAATCTGTTTATCAGAATAAGCTTTCCAAAATGTTCCACCTGTTACCTCTGCAAACTCAACATTATAAGAGACCAAGAGTGGGTTGATATCTCGAAGTTTTTTTAAACTGTCTGGCTTAAGTGCAATTATTTCCATTATGTAACCCCTTTTATTCTGTGTGATCATTTCGATTTTATTTAGTGATTTTTTTCCTAATGTGGTGTGGGAGCCCTTTGGAGGCGGGAAATTAAGTTAACAAAGTCAGTGTCAAGGCCTCCTACCGAGTTCCATTTCTTCTTGGCAATCCTAATTCTCCTCGCGCTCTCATTTTAAGCTCCGACTGAAAACTGTCCACTGGACATTTTCACTCTCTCGAACAATTAAAACTTAACCATTTTAGTGTTTTCACCATTACGGAAAGTGCTAGTTGTTGCGACTTCATCGCTCGTAAGGATTGCAGAAAATATAGTATATGATACATGATGAAGCAATCATATGTAAATGAGAAATAAAATGTAACTAATCTTAGGGTTGCTGACTATTTTTAAACTAAATGACTATATTGTAAAAAGAGCGAGAAAAACGACTGAACCTGTTCATTGTTATCTCCCGCTCTAACAGCGGATGAGTTACCCTAAATTACACCCCTGAATAAGCTGAGAAGCCTCCATCAATTGGCAGAACAACTCCATTCACGAAACTAGCAAGATTTTCATCAGCTAAGAAGAAGATTCCCCCAACCAATTCTTCTGCTTCTCCGAAACGTCCCATTGGTGTATTGCGCAAAATTTTCTCCGCACGGGCTGATGGTGTGCCATCTTCATTAAATAGCAGAGCGCGATTTTGATTACTTACTAAGAAACCTGGTGCAATGGCATTGCAACGAATACCAACTTGCGAGAAGTGAACCGCTAACCATTGGGTAAAGTTAGAAATTGCAGCTTTCGCTCCTGAATAAGCTGGAATTTTTGTCAATGGTGTGTAAGCATTCATACTTGAAATATTGATGATGTTTGCGCCAGGGCGGCCAACCATATCTTGCGCAAATACTTGTGTTGGTAAAAGCGTTCCAAGGTAATTGAGATTGAAAACAAATTCAATTCCAGACTTATCTAAATCAAAGAAAGTTTTGGTTCCTTCTGGCAAGTCTGTAGCATGAAATTCATTATCCGTTGTTGCTTTTGGATTATTTCCGCCAGCACCGTTGATCAGAATATCTGTAGGTCCGAGGTCTGCAAGCACAGCTTTACGCACTTCTTCCAAGTTTTCTTTCTCAAGAACGTTAGCTTTATAGGCTTTAGCTATACCTCCTTCAGCATTAATCTCATCTGCAAATTTTTGAGCTGCTTCTTGATTAAGGTCAAGCAGAGCAACTTTAGCGCCAGCTTTGGCAAATTCTTTAGCAAAGAAGCCACAAAGTACACCACCAGCTCCTGTTACAACAACGACCTTATCTTTAAATTCAATCACTTTAGACATAACATTCCCTTTCTTATTACTTATCACCTACAGTTTTGACACGGGTACCAAAATCTGGTGTCTTTCCAGCTGCACGCATATTTGCTTCATAAAGACCGTTGAAATACGTCGCTCCTAAGGCCCGGTCAAATAGACCATAACCTGGTGTCTTCGTTTGGTCCCCCCAGATACGACGACCATGGTCAGGTCTCAAGCTACCTTGCCAATCATAATCCACAAGTAACTTCACAATGGCATTCATGTCAATGTCACCTGCTTCAGACAAGTGCGCTGTTTCTTGGAATCCCCAATCTCCTGCAGTCACATTACGTGTGTGCATGAAGTTAATGCGGTTACGCTTCAATGCGTATTCTGTCATCGCAATCACATCATTTTTAGGATCAGAAGCATAAGAACCAACACACATGGTAATTCCGTTATTTTCAGAATCATAGATATCAAGGAAGCGTTCAACTGCCTCTTGACCAGTGATAATGCGTGGCAATCCAAAGATACCATACGGTGGATCATCTGGGTGAATCGCCATTTTAACACCTGCCGCCTCTGCAGTTGGCATAATCGCTTTAATGAAATAGTCTAAGTTTGACCAAAGATCTTCCTCAGAAATATTTTCGCGATAGTTTTCAATGATAGCTTTCATTTCTTCTTTTGAATAAGAAGAATCCCAACCTGGTAAATTCAAATCATCCGCAACAGGATCAACACCTTCTAAATCAGATTTTAAGAAAGCAAGTGACGTCGATCCATCTGGTAGGGGATGATTTAGGTCAGAACGTGTCCAGTCAAAAACTGGCATAAAGTTATAACAAACCACTGGAATCCCAGCTGCTCCAACATTTTTAATGGAGGTCTTGTAGTTTTCAATTAATTCGTCACGGTTAGGTTTACCTTGTTTTATATCCTCATGAACAGGGATAGATTCAATCACTGTAATTTCAAGACCGGCATCTTCTACCATCTTTTTAAGTTCGAGAATATTTTCCAATGGCCAAGCTTGACCAACTGGCACATCATAAACAGCTGTTACAATTCCTTGCATGCCAGGGATTGCTTTGATTTCCTCTAGGGTAACAGGATCTTTTTTCCCGTACCAACGAAATGACATTTTCATTTTTTAATCTCCAATTCTTTTTTCTCATTGATGTTCTATCATGAACATTATGCAAAATAAGCTACTGCATTGTGATATGAAATGTTCTTAGCTACTTGACCAAGCGCTTCATAGTCTTCTGGTACTTCCCCATCAACAATCCATTCACCTAGACAATTAGATAAAATGCGTCTGAAATAATCATGACGTTGATAAGATAAGAAGCTACGCGAATCCGTCAACATACCTACAAAATTAGCAAGCATACCTTGCTCAGCTAATGCATTCATCTGACTGATCATACCAAGTTTGGTATCAGCAAACCACCAACCAGCACCAAATTGTAGGTAGCCAGGTACACCATCTTCATTAGCTTGGAAATTTTGAAGGGTGTTGGCAACCGCAATATTATAGGCTGGATTCAGGTTATACCAAATCATTCTTGGTAAAGCATCTTTCTGTACCAAGTCATCCAAAAGGCGGTTCATGCTGCTAGCAAGTGCCGTCTGATCACCAAGAGAATCTACACCAACATCTGCTCCAAGCTTATTGAAAATACCTGAGTGGTTATTGCGTAGCGCCCCAAAATGAACCTGAGTCACAAAACCGTATTTCTTATAAAGACGGCATAATTCTGCAAAAACAGCTGTTTGCCACTGTTTGATTTCGAAAAGATTAGGTCTGTCACCCGCTTTAACTTTTCCAAAAAGTTGATCCAATTCAGCTTTCGTCGCTAGCTCAAAAACAATTTCTGTAAAGCTGATATCACTTGCCTTACAACCATGTTCTGCAAAATAAGCGATTCGTTTTTCAAGCGCTCTGACAAAGGAGCTAAAATCAGTAATTTCAAGAGCTGTCTTATCACTGAGACGGTTAACAAAATTGACGAAATTACGATGTTCAATAAACGCTTCATCAGGTCGGAAGGTCGGAGCAACCACAGTTTCAAAACTACTATCTGCTGCCAATTTTTGGTGCCACTCCAAATCATCTAAGGGATGATCTGTCGTACCGATAAATGTAACTTTACTATCAGCGATAAGCTTACGTGGGCTAATGTGATGCTCCACCAGATATGCATTCAACTGATGATAAAGTCTTTCAGCATTGCTTTCTGTCAAAGTCTCTTCAACGCCAAAAACATTTTTTAGCTCCATCGCTGACCAGTGATAAACAGGGTTCCCATAGGCTTTTTCAAGAGTACGGGCAAAGGCTTTGAATTTATCTAGCTTTGATGCAGAACCAGTAATTTCCTCTTCTGAAACACCATTAGCACGCATCAAGCGCCATTTATAATGATCCCCCCCCAACCAAAGGTCAACGATATTGTCATAAAGCTTGTCTTCAAAAATCTCTTTTGGATCAAGGTGACAGTGGTAGTCAAAAATTGGTTGATCCTTAATTTGTTCATAAATTTTTTGTGCTGGCTCATTTTTGAGCATAAAATTACGATCATTAAAAGTCATACGATTATTCTCCTGCTGCTTCAATAAATGCTTTTGCTATCTCTGTGACACTTTCATAACCATCAGTAGCGACTTTGCTTGCAAGAGCAGATCCGATACCAACTGCACAAGCACCAGCTTTTTTCCAAGCAGCAATATTATCAATAGATACACCGCCAGAAGGCATCAAATCCACTTGTGGAATTGGACCATGAACATCCTTGATAAAACCAGGACCAAGTACCCCACCAGGGAATAGTTTGATAATCTGACATCCAGCTTCCATTGCTGAAACAATTTCAGTTACTGTCGCACAGCCAGGGAAATAAAGGTTATCAGCTTTCTTTGCAACCTCTTGAATCGCTGATGAAAAATGAGGACTGACTAAAAATTTCGCCCCTGCTGCTATCGCTTCTTGAGCTAACTCTGTCGTCATAACTGTACCAGCCCCCACAACAACATCATCCCTATCTGAAAATTCATCTGATAATTCACGGATGACTTTGGCAGCATTTGGAGTGGAGAATGTAATTTCAATGTTTCGAATACCACCTTTTATGGCATAACGAGAAATTTCTTTAGCGTCTTCCTCTGTCTTTCCGCGCACTACTGCAAAAAAGTAATTTTGTTTCAACGTTTCTAACATAACAACCTCCATTTGTAATCGTTATCATAGTTATATTATACAATTCATCAGATGATTTGTCAATAATAAAGCACTGCGTCAATCTGTTATTACTATAAAAAAAAGAAGGTTGAGATATTTATATTGTCCCAACCTTTTCAATTTATTATCGACGCATGCCATGCAATGGAATATCCTTATTAAACCACTCAGCTAAGACTGTCTGTCGCACTTCTAAAATATGTCCCAGCATACTATCATATGCAGCGATAGGATGTCTCGTTTTAATAGCGTAAAGAATATTACGATGTGCTTTTAAACTAGAGTCCTTCATCTGACGACTTGTATAATCTTCATTGATTAAATGAATGGACTCATTAATGACAGGCGATAAACTAGTCATCGCAATATTCCCACTCATTTCAGCTAACATAGTGTGGAATTTGACATCTAAGTCTAAATGAACTGGGTCACCCTTTTCAACAGCTTCTTCAATGGAAATAACCACTTTTTCAAGGTTTTCAATATCTTCATCAGTGGCAAATTGCGCTGCTCGCTCTGCAATTCTTGGCTCTAACAAATAGCGCAATTCAAATAAATCTGTCGTTAATTTGACACGGTCTTTGACTAGCGAAAATCCTAGTGGATCTTCAGCAATCCCTTTTTTGCTACTAATATATGTCCCAGAACCTTGACGAACTTCTAAGATATTACGCCCAGCAAGCGCTCTAACTGCTTCACGAACGGTTGAGCGTCCTACTTCTAAAACTGTTGCTAGCTCGTATTCATTTGGAAGCTTTGTCCCAACTTCCAATTCATTGTCCACAATATATTTCCAAAGTCGTTCTGCTGCTTGTTCCACACGTGGTTTCGCCATGGCCTTTACTCCTCTATTAATTTCTTAATATTAGTATATCATTTTTTCTTTTTATCATGGTAATGTGGAATGCTAGTCCAGCGTTTCTTAATGTCATAGACAATCATCTTAGGTTCACGATTACGTGAGAAAAGCCCTTTGTGATTCCCTTTGACACGGATTAACATCACATTAGTCTCAAAATCTGCAAAATTCCATACTTGCTCACCAATAAGATTAGGAATTGTATCAAAGACCTTATGATTCATTTCGTAGTAGTCTCGTTGATATTCCTCTGTGTAAGGAATATCCCACATACTGTGCAATCCAGGAAGTGTGTCAGCACCGTATTCTGTGATGAGAATCGGTTTGTCTGGGTAAAGATTTTGCCACGTTTCCAACTCTTTACGAAGTCCTAGCTCTGCTTTTTTCAAATCGCCATGAGCTACATACCAACCATAATAGCGATTTAAACAAACCACATCAACCAAATCTAGCACTTGGTCTTTATCAGGTGTAGCATTCATAATGTTGACCAAGGTAACAGGACGTTTTTGAGGGTCATTGTCACGATAGCGTTCAATTAATGGTTTGAAATAGTCACGCGCACCATCCTCATGGCTTGCAGGTTCATTTGCCACAACCCACATGACAACACAAGCGTGGTTTTTATCACGTGCCACCAGTTCATCAATCACTCGTTCGTGAGCTGCTTTAGTCTTCATCACTTCCCAAGTATTTTTTGGTTTTTCGCCATCTCCTAAGAGATCCAATGCTGCGCTAAAGTTTTGGAACAGTCCAACTGCAGGCACTTCATCAATCACCAAGACACCCATTCGGTCTGCCAAACGCATCATTTCTTCAGAGTATGGATAATGAGAGGTACGGAAAGAATTGGCTCCCATTTCTTTGAGAAGGTTCAAGTCCATAAGGTTAGCTGCTTCGTTCAACCCACGGCCATTGATAAAAGTATCTTCATGTTTGCCAAAGCCTTTGAAATAAACTGGTTTTTCGTTGACCAAAAATTGTCCTTCAGCGACACGGACACTTCTAACCCCAAACGGTTCTGAATAGGTATCAACAAGCTCGCCACCTTTATAAACTTCTACCTGCGCCGTATAAAGATAGGCATCTAGAACTTCCCAAAGGCGGACATTTGGAATCACCGCTCTGCCATTTTCAGCAGTCGCAACAACATTTCTCTCTTCATCCAAAATCGTCACACGAACCTCATCAACTGCTTCGGATGTTGCCACAGTTACAGCTACGTCAGCTGTTTGCAAATCGTTTGACAAAGTCGACACAATCACGATGTCTGAGATATGTGTTTTAGGACGTACCACTAATTTCACTGGTCGATGAATCCCAGCATAGTTGAAGAAGTCAAAATTCTCTTTCACAACTTTTTTGACTGAACCATCTTCTTGTACTTCTTCAAAATAATTTCCTACTGGCAAGGTGGTATAGTTGAGCTCATTATTGGCACATACTGAGATTTTTAGCGTCTGCTCTTGATAATAATTTTCTGGAACAATGATTTCAAACGGTGTAAAACCACCTTCATGCTCTCCAAGAAATTCTCCATTGACATACACTTTGGCACGGTGAGTTACAGAACCAAAGCGTATCACTAATTCTTCGTCACGACTAACTTTTGGAATCTCAACTTCACGCTCATACCAAAAGTCTCCGATGTAGTTACGAATGTCCTTATCAACTGAAACATCATTAAATGAAGTCGGAACAACCATAACAGTTTCAGAACTGAGCTTTTCTTGAGGATTGTGGTCACCCAATTTAAAGTTCCAAACGCCGTTCAAATCATAAAGGTTGCGTGTTTTTGTTAATTGTGGGTATAGCATATATTTCTCCTAACGTTTAATATCCTGAGCCCCTTTTTTCATCAGTTGCTCAATATCCTTCTTGGTTACAATATTAATATCACCTTCAATAGTGTGTTTAAACTTAAAGCTTGCCATCGCAATATCCAAAACATCCTGCATTGGTACCTTTTCAATCAAGCCGTAGATAATGCCTGCGGTATAAGCATCTCCCGTCCCAACACGATCCAGAACTTGAATGGATTCACGATCTGTTTCATACAACGTTTCCATCTCGCCATCGTAAAGATAGGCTTTTAGCACATATTCATTCGTCGCACCAATTTCACGCTCAGTAAAGGCAATTGTTTTTAATTCATAGCGCTTCGCCATTTCTTTTAGGATTAATAGCAAAGCTTCTCGATCACGATAAGGTCTTGTAAACCCTGTCTCATCCTTTAAGTCTGTCCCTTTGTCAGTCAAGAGAGAAATCGGCTCAAGTCCAATACAGACATCTGCAAGTGATACTAACTTAGATAGCTCAACCCTAGCCTGTTCAAAAGACTCCCAAAGACTTTCGCGATAGTTTAAATCAAAAGAAATTGGAATCCCCTTTGCCTTCGCACGTTCCATCAAAGCTAATGAAATTTTATAGATTTCAGGATTAAGAGCAACCGTTATCCCACTGACATGGAGCCACTCCATATCATCACAGATAGCATCTAAGTCATAATCTGATAATGTTGATTCATAAAATGAAGAGTATTTTCTATCGTAAAGAACACGACTAGAACGCAGTGAGAAACCTTTTTGATAGTAATATATCCCCAACCTCTCACCGGATTTGACCAGATGTTCTTGTCCAATCTGATGGGCAAAAAGAAAAGATTCTGCCATATGGCCAATGTCATTATCTGGAATTGCTGATATCATTGACACCTGATGACCTAGTTGTCCAAGAGTAGATAACACATTTAATTCTGACCCTCCAAATTGACAGTCAAAAGTCGTTGCCTGCGTCATCGTCTGATGTTGTGGAGGGGATAAACGAAGCATGATTTCCCCAAATGCCTTAATTTTCATGAACTCACTTCCTTTTTGTGAAAACGTTTTACAAGTACATTCTACAATTCATCGGATGATTTGTCAATTATTTGCTCATAAATTATACCAAAAAACACCTTCAAACGTTTATCGTCAAAAGGTGTAGTTATTCTGTTAGAATGAAACTAAGTTATTTTTTTATCTTTTTCAGACCTTCATTAATTTTCTGAACATCTTCTTCTGAATAAGCTTCTCTCATATAAAAGATGACACGGTGCAAAGGCATATTTCCACCTCGTTCAATCATACTAGCAATATGTTTAGGCATTAATTTTTCTAATACTGACAGCGTTTCTGCATTGGATAATAAGACTGCTGTAGAGTCCATAATGGAATAAACATCTTCTGGGAAAAGCTTCTCCTTCTCCTCATCTGTTTCAAACCAATTTTGAACATTAACACCTGGATGAGCATCTTTATACGTGTATTCTTCAGGTAATTCTGTCACTTTTGTAAATACTGACCAGTCAGATACTGTACCAGCCGTTACCCTCACTGTAAGTTCTTGTTCAGTAAATGGAATTTCAATTGTAAAGACTCCAGTCTTGGAAGCGACAGAATAATGTTGTCCCATGACTTCAAAAATAATTTGCTTCTGATTTGAGTATGCTTTCAGTACCAGAACATCTCCTATACGTTTTGAAAAATCTTTTCCTGCTAGATGTACAAATGGCTGCTTAACCCATTTGGCCTTGTAGTAATAAAATGCATCTTTCTTGTTCTGACGATCATAAGTCACTAGACCTTTCAAATTACGGTACTTAATACCACATGACTGTAGAAAATAAGTATTCCTACAGCTGCACCTACAATCACAAGAAAATAGTTCTTAACATTTGGTTACAATCTACATCCCAAACCATCATATTGATAATTGGCATGAAAAGGACACCAACTACGATACCACCCAAGCTACGGGCACATGATAACTTCACGCGTTCCTCTAGTTTATCAGTGATAACTGAAGCCATCGCACCATAAGGCATAGAAGTACCTGTATAAGACAAATCATAGAAAAGATAAGCAAAAGCTACCCAAATTTGCTTATCTAAAATAGAACTAATTATCTTTTTTCCTGTGATTTAATCAAAAGCTATCGCAATACCTCTAACTATTCACTAATCATTCAAAATGCCCTACTCTATATATTGACCAACATTACCAAAGCAATATAAAGCTTAATCAATTAGCGGAGCATTGCCACATTTCTAAAAATTATCTCAGCAGTCTCTTTCATAAAGAAGTCAACATGTCACTGTCTGACTATCTCCAGCACTTCCGAATCGAAAAGGCCTGTGAATTGCTCTCTAACAAGGCCTTATCTATATTGGAAATTTCTGAACGTTGTGGCTTCCAATCCAGCGATTATTTCTCAAAAGTCTTTAAAGAACTTAAGCAAATGACACCAAGTCAATATCGTAAAACCAATCACCATCTTCCCTAACAGACACAAAAAAACATGGACAATTCGCCATGTTTTTCTGTCTATCTTATTTTTCGTCGTATTGATCAACTTTATATTTTGTAACGTCAACGTAATCCATATCAGTTAGAGGAACATTTTTCGCAATCGCACGAACACGTTCTTCATCATCTGCCGCTTTCATGACATGAATTTTTTCTTGAATACGTGCCATTTCTTCACGGTCAAGTTTATAGAATTTCATCAAGAATAGTGACACTAAAAGAACAACAATTGGAATAATAGCAAATAAAGTAATCAATGCCATCTTCAAATCATTTGAAAAAGGTGTCTCAACTGTTGGAAATTCTTTTCCAAAACCAATAGCTGCGAGTACGAAACCAACTACCATAGGAGCCAATGATGAAGCAATCGAGTCAGTCAAAGAGAAGATTGTTCCAATCATACCAGAAAGGTAACGACCTGACACAGAAGTTTCGTAGTCTGTAATATCAGCTCCCATGGTCAATACAAGACTAGATGGTGCTGTTGAAGCATAACGTGCAATGATGAAGGTGATAAAGAAAGCTATTGTATAAAGATTCCATGCTTTCAAGTCAAGCATACCAGGTTTTGCAATTGTTAAAAGACCAGAAAAAGCAATTAAACCAATAATCCCAATTTGTAGAGCCGTTACATAGGCAAAACGAAGGCCTTTACGACGAGCTATTTGTGCAGCACCTACTGTTACAATAATTCCTGGAATGATAACAAGAAATGACATCTGTCCTGATAGAGCATAGTTACCAAAAATAATACCATAAAGCATTACACCTACAACTGAGTCACCAAATAATTGTGCGACGAACTTAACAAGAGCTGCTGAGATTGAAAGAACTTGAAGTGGTTTGTTTCCCTTAATAACTTTCCAGTAATCACGCAATTTTGTTTCTTGTGTTTTTTCTCCAAGACCAAAATATTTTTTATTATCTTTTTCCCAAATACCAATAATAGCAAGAACACCAAGGACAGCAGATATAGTAATCACCGTTAAGAAAAGCTCTTGGAAGAAACTTGGTGTAAAGCCGCCGTGTTTAGGAACCAAGGTACCAGATACATACATTTGGCTACCAGAGAACATCACTGTCGTTGCAATACCATCAACAATGTTAAAAATCGGACGTTGTTTCGGATCGTTAGTCAACGCAACTTGTCCTGCTTTAGTAATCGTCTGTTGCAGTGAGTAACCAATTTTATGAATAATTAAAACAAGGATAAACAATGAAAAACGTAATCCCTCACTAACTTGACTCAACCCAAGCATCATTAAGAGTGAACTAGCAGTTATGAGATTACCAATGACCAAAATTGGACGATATTTACCAAATGCAGTTTCTGTTTTATCAATGATAACACCAATTGTTGGATCAATAAAACCATCAAAAATACGAATATAGCCCATTAATTGACTAACAAATATCGCTGCCAAACCAAGAACACCTGTTGATAGATACGTTACAAACGTAAAAGCAACTAAATAAATATTTGTTGAAGTATTGTTCATAGCAAAAAGAATAATTTGCCATACTTTAGCACGGTTATACGTTACATCTTCGGTACGTTTTTCCAATGATTTTTCCATTTTGGAAACCTCCATAAAAATTAGTATCTGAACGCTTTTTGTGTAAGCGTTTTATTTACGTGTTTTATTCTACAATACATCAGATGAATTGTCAACATATTTTTCTATTTTGAACTATTTTTTCAAAATTAGTCTGATGATTTAAAAATCATAGATACAATTTACTGATTCTACATTTATTTTCTCTAAAGATTTGGTGAATACAAAAAGCCCTAGAATCATCAAATTACTAAATTGTTGATTCTAAGACTATTTATAACAGATATCTATCCATCTCCAGCATAGTCAATTAATCTTAAGCATCACCAATCAATCATAAAGACTATTACCAGATAAAAATTTAGTATCAAACTTGTTGCACTTGACTTTACAATACGTCGCTAAAAATAAGTCAATATTTCTCTACTTCTTACTGGTATCAAAGTAGCACTTCACAGCTATCATTAGCCTTTCTTTGTGATAGGCGCCACACTAGCTAGCAGTTTTTTTAGACCGACTTCTGAGAATTTTATTTTCAATTCTTGTGTTGTTCCGCTACCAGATACTTCTAGAACAATGCCTTCTCCCCACTTACGGTGGACAGCGATGTCACCAACTTGCCAGTCTGCACTTGCGTTATCATTGGTTTTACCAAACGGCGTGCCTCCTTTAATAAAAGGCTGTGCGGTACTTGTTTGTCGTGGTTGCGCTTGCGCTTTACGGGCTTGAATGGCTTGTGAGAGGCTCATTCCTTGACCAAATTGAGTTGCACTGCTATTTGACGACATCGCCATAAATGACGTATTGGCTGGTCGTGCCAAACCTTGATAAGCTAATAAGTCATCTGAAATTTCACGAAGGAAGCGAGTTGGACGGTTATAGCTAGTCTTACCAAAGAGGGTACGGGTATTGGCGTTAGTCATAAAGAGAATTTCTTCGGCACGGGTAATACCAACATAGGCTAGACGGCGCTCCTCTTCCAATTCATCTGGTTCCTCGGCAGTACGCGATAAGGGAAAGACCCCTTCTTCCATACCGATTAAGAAAACAACCGGGAACTCCAACCCTTTAGCAGCATGGAGAGTCATTAGGGTCACCTCTGCCGACTCCACATTGCCATCGTCTGTGTCTGCAATCAGTGCCAAATCATTCAAGAAACGGCTAAGACGGTCTAAGCCTGTTTCATCAGGAATACCGTCGTCATTATTCTCATCAAAGTTTTTCGTTACCGAAAGAAACTCTTCAATATTTTCCACACGCGCTTGACTTTCTAATGTGTTTTGTAGACGTAAGGCTTCTAGGTAACCTGATTTAGCCAGAACCGTTTCAACTAGTTCTGTCACTGAAAATTTATCCAAGTCTGCTCGCAAATTGAGAATAAGGTTTGCCAAATCCCAGACCGCCTGTGCAGCTTTTCCCTTAATTGAAGACAACATGATATTAGCCGACGCATCTAGTAGGCTCAGCTCACGCTCATAGGCAAAGGTACGGATTTTTTCAAGAGTTCCTGGTCCCACACCACGTTTTGGTTCATTGACAATCCGTTCAAAACTAATGTTGTCTGCCGTGTTGGCAATGATATTGAGGTAAGAAATGACATCACGAATTTCCTTACGGCTATAGAACTTAGTTCCCCCAACCATGGTATATGGAATGTTGGATTTCAAGAGAGCTTCCTCAATGGTACGAGATTGTGCGTTGGTACGATAAAGAACCGCAAAATCTTTGAAATTTTTAGCTGTTTCGCTCACCATATTGCTGATGGTTGAGGCTACAAATACTGCCTCATCGCGCTCATCATTAGCACGATAGTAAACCAATTGTTCACCGTCGTCATTTTGGGTCCATAATTTTTTAGGACGGCGATTTTTATTATTGCTAATCACCTCATTTGCCGCTTGCAAGATTTTTTTCGTTGAGCGATAGTTTTCCTCCAAGAGAACCACTTTAGCCTCTGGATAGTCCTTTTCAAAATCAAGGATGTTTTGCATATCAGCCCCGCGCCAGCCGTAGATAGATTGGTCCGCATCACCCACGACACAGATATTTTTGAAACGAGAAGCTAATAATTTCACCAACTGGTACTGGGCATGGTTGGTATCCTGGTATTCATCCACATGAATATACTGGTAACGTTGTTGGTAGTAAGCCAAAACATCTGGATTTTTATCGAAAAGGCGAAGCGTCATCATGATTAAATCATCAAAGTCCATAGCCTCACTACGACGCAATTCTTCTTGATAAGCCTTGTAACACTTGGCTACAATCTGAGTGTACATCTCCCCAGCCATATGCTCATAGGCCACTTCATCCAGCAAATCATTTTTGGCATTGGAAATGGTCCCCAAAATTGACCGTTCACTCCATTTTTTCGGATCCAAATTCATATTTTTCAAAATCCGTTTCATCAGCGTGCGCTGTTCTCCAGGATCAACAATAGTGAAATTACGATTATAACCGATGTGGTCAGCTTCACGGCGCAAAATACGGACACACATGCTGTGGAAAGTCGCAATTAAAGTGTCCGCAGTAGCTGGATTTAAAGCCATAGCACGCTCACGCATTTCACGCGCAGCCTTATTGGTAAAGGTAATGGCCAAAATATTCCAAGGATTAACCATCTTCTCATCAATGAGGTAGGCAATTCGGTGCGTCAACACACGCGTCTTACCAGACCCCGCTCCTGCCATAATCAGCAAGGGGCCTTCTGTCGTCTCTATCGCCTCCGCCTGACGATCATTCATTCCATTTAAAAGGGGATTTCCCATTTTAATCTCTCCATTCACAAAAATAAGCCCTACTATTTTACCATTTTTTAGGGAAAATAGCAGAGCTAAACCTTAATCTTTCTTTTTTAGTTTTTGAGCTTTCACAACCAAGAAATCGGGCTTATGTAGTAAATCCCTATACTCAGGATATTCTTCTAGTATCTTATTCTCTGGGAGAGGTTCAATCATTTTCTCAATAGTAAATCCAGCAGATATTAAGATATTTATAATCTCTGAAAATGTTCGATGATACTTTTTAACATTGTCCACAAACCAAACTGACTCACGTTCTCCTGAGACGCTGTAATGAGCCAAATTCAAATGCAGACGATTTCCATCAGCATCTCTAGTCCACCGATCACCACCTGCATGGCAGGTATTGATTGGATGTTCCTGTGAAAATACTAGGGAGCCATTATCATTTAGTCTATCATAGATTTTAGTAATCAAATCCGAAAAATCTTTCACATAGTGAAAAGCCAGAGAACTGATAACTAAGTCAAAGTTCCCCTCCAGTTGATCAATATCCTCCATTGGTAGGTTGAGATAAGTGATATTTGTATGGCTATTTTCAGTTTCAGCTACTGCTAACATTTTCTCTGAAATATCAATCCCCAATACATGATTGGCCCCTGCCTCAGCAAATTTTCGACAATGGACACCGAATCCACAACCTAAATCAAGAATAGTTTTACCTTTCAAATCAGGTAACAGGGAAAACAATGCAGGAATTTCAAAAAGATTGTTGGCATTGCGTTCATTTTTTCTAATGGCTTGATATCCTTCAAAAAAAGTATCATTATCATAGATATTTTGCTTAGACATTAACTACCTCCAAACCCATTTTTCATCTTAAAGTCATACCCATTATAGCATTTTTTAGTCATAGACTTAAAAGCGGCAGAAACACCTTGGTTTCTACCACCTGCAAAATGAGAAACTAAAAATTAAAAACATCATTCAAATTCTCTGCCATTGTTGGATGAGTGAAGATTTGATTTTTGAGATAAGTATATGGAATTTTGTTATCCATAGCCATTTTGATGAGGTTAATGATTTCATGACTTCCTGATCCAAAGAGGGTTGCTCCTAGAATTTCATTTGTTTCAGTATTGACAATCACTTTATAAACACCTCGAAGGTCATTATTGACATGGGCTCTTGGCATATTGGCTACCAACAATTCATTGGCTTTGTATGGTAGTCCTGCTTCTTGCGCAGCTTTTTCCGTCAAACCAACTTGAGATAGAGCTGGTTCAATAAAGAGGGAATTTGGCACATTTTGACGACTTTGAAGATTATAATGACCATAGTCAGTCAATTTCCCAAAAACGATTCGGAAGTCATCAAGAGAAGTGTAAGTGAACTGAAGTCCACCATTAACATCACCAACAGCATAGACCCCTGGAACAGTTGTCTCACAGTAGTCATCAACCTGTACTGCACCACGGTCAGTCACCACGATATCAGTATTTTCAAGACCTAACCCTTCAGTAGCTGGTTTACGTCCCATAGCATACATGACAGTATCAAAAACATACTCTTTACCACTTTCAGTAACAACCACTTCTTCACCACGGTTGGCAACTGCTTCAACTTGACTTCCAAGAACAAAGCTGACGCCATCTTCTTCAAGGTACTGTTGAGCTAGTTTTGCAGCAACTTCTTCATAACGCCCCAAAATGACTGGCGAATTTTCAAAGACAGTAACTTGGCTACCTAGACGAGCATAAAGTGACGCAAACTCAAGACCAATATTACCGCCACCAATGATACCAAGCCGTTTTGGTTGCTCGGGCAAGTTTTGAATCCCTGTACTATCAACCACATTTTTACTCTCCAAGAGACCTGGAATTGGAAAGACATTTGATACAGCACCAGTATTGATAATAATGGTTTCAGCTGTTAAATGCTCTGTCTCATCACCAGCTGAAACTTCAATCACTTTGTTAGAAATAAATTTAGCATGAGCATTGATGAGATCAGTTCCGCTATTTTCCAAAACCATCTGATTTTTATTGCGAAGACGAGTCGTCACAGTCTCTTTGAGCGTCATTGCCTGTTCAAAAGTTAAATTGTTTTCTGCTGCCTGTATCAAAGTTTTAGTTGGAATACATCCAATATTGATACAAGTTCCACCGTAATTAGCCGCATTTTGCTCAACCAATGCTACTTTTTTACCTATTGCAGCCATTTTCCCAGCAAGCGTTTTTCCCGCCTTACCAAAACCAATCACGATAATATCATATGATTTCATAAACGATTCTCCATATCTTTTTTCTTTAGTTTAACAAACTTTAACCGTACTGTCACAAATTTGCTACGGAAAAACCACTAAGCTATTTCCGAACGTTATGGTCATTTTTAGAGAAATTTATAGTTTTTACCAATAAATCACTTGACATTTGCTTCATTATACCTTAAAATAAGCACAATTAAATAAAACACCTACCGATTGACGTCATTCTGGAGAAGATTTGATCTACCGAAGGAATTATACTCTCAGGTGCCTTAGGGCAAGGACAGGATGACTGACGGACTTCTGGAGAGATTCTGCAAGACAGAACACCGAAGGGGCAAGGCGATTTTTCGCTCAATCTCTCAGGTAAAAGGACAGAAGGAAAATGATGCACTTGTTAAAAAGGGAATATTGCCATTTTAACAGGATTTTTTGCGACATTCTCCACCTCCAGGACTGTGATTTTTCTCAGTCCTTTTTGTGTTCCGTGTGGGTGTTTGGCATTTATTATTGTTATCAAATAAATGCCCCTACTCAAAAGAAATTCAAAAGAATCATGAAAAACGTAATCTATTCAATAGGTGTTTTAACTAATATTAACACCGAAAATAAATAAAAAACAGTCTATCAGATATCATTTTGATTTTTCAAAGAGTATCACATCATATTTTAAGGAGTTTGATATGTCTACTTTTTTCACACGTCTTGAAAACATTCTTTCAACTGTTAATAATTTGGTTTGGGGAGCACCACTTCTTATTCTCTTAGTAGGAACTGGAATCTACCTTACAATACGTCTTGGTCTTTTACAAATTTTAAAATTACCAAAAGCCTTTCGTCTAATTTTTGTTCACGATGAAGAACACCACGGTGATATTTCAAGTTTTGCGGCTCTTGCAACAGCCCTTGCTGCAACTGTCGGTACAGGAAATATCGTTGGAGTGGCCACAGCCATCCAATCAGGCGGACCAGGTTCCCTCTTCTGGATGTGGGTTGCAGCCTTCTTTGGAATGGCTACTAAATATGCCGAAGGTCTTTTAGCTATCAAATACCGTACAAAGGATGATAACGATGAAATCTCTGGTGGACCTATGTACTATATCTTGAATGGTATGGGAAAAAAATGGCGACCGCTCGCTGTATTTTTCGCCTTAGCAGGTATTTTAGTCGCGTGGCTTGGAATAGGGACCTTCTCACAAGTAAATTCAATTACAGGCTCCCTAAAATCTAGTTTTGGTCTTGCTCCACAGATGGTCAGCGTCTTTATTGCAATCATCGTTGCTTTCATTATCTTCGGAGGCATTAAATCCATTTCAAAAGTGGCTGAAAAAGTTGTTCCATTTATGGCAGTTTTATATATTCTTGCAGCCATTACTGTCATCCTCTTAAATCTAAATCTCATTTTACCTACTATCGGATTGGTTCTTGAATCGGCCTTTACCGAATCTGCTGCAATTGGCGGTTTTTTAGGTGCTAGTGTTCAAAAAGCTATGCAAATGGGGATTGCCCGTGGAGTTTTCTCAAATGAATCTGGTCTTGGTTCTGCACCGATTGCAGCGGCCGCTGCTAAAACGAATGAACCTGTAGAACAAGGGCTTATTTCTATGACCGGAACATTTATTGATACGATTATTATCTGTACCTTGACAGGTTTAATAATTCTTATTACAGGGGTTTGGACAAGCGATAACCTTAAGGGAGCTGATGTCACACAAGCTGCTTTTAATGGAACATTCGGCTCTATCGGAAGTTTTGTATTAACTATTTCACTTGTTCTCTTCGCTTTCACTACTATTCTTGGCTGGTCTTATTATGGTGAGCGATGTTTTGAGTTTTTATTTGGAACAAAACATATCCGTATTTACCGTATTATTTTCGTTCTTATGGTTGCACTGGGTGGTTTTCTCAGCCTTCACATCGTTTGGACGATTGCTGATATCGTAAATGGGCTAATGGCTATTCCTAACTTGATCGCACTCTTAGCCCTGTCACCGGTCATTATCAAAGAAAGCAGAGCCTATTTTGATAAACTATAAACTAAACTCAGTCAAATTCAAAAATTTCTTTTAGTGCTTCCTTCTAAAAAAATTGGATCTAAACATCTAATTTTGATTTTAAAAGAATATCAAATAGATACTTAAAACAGTTTGAACAACAAAATATAAAAAAGAAAAGATATTATCTCTTTAAATGTCTAATACTAGTGACTTTTTCAAAACGTTTGAGATAAAATAGCTCAGTTTTTGTGTTAAATAAATCTTCTCTCAAGAAGAAAACGGTTTAGACTAGAAACAGAGTAAATCTATCAAATACGAGATATCCAGACTCAACTAAGTAACCATGATTTTCTACGACACACTCTTTTACACCTAACAAATCATGTGCTATAATACTTAGACATTATGATTTGGGAGGGATTATGACAACTGCACTTGAAAAACTTCAACTGGCTAAGCGTGGCCCCATTGTTTCTATTACAGCCTATCTGATATTAACCACTACGAAGCTCGTATCAGGTTATTTGCTCAATTCAAGTTCTCTTATCGCGGATGGTTTTAACAATCTTTCTGATATTGTTGGAAACCTTGCTTTACTTATCGGACTTCACTTAGCAAGCCGTCCGGCAGATAACGATCATAAATTTGGACACTGGAAAATTGAAGATCTCTCTAGTCTAATGACTTCATTCATCATGTTCACTGTTGGATTTCAAGTATTGCTTCAAACGATTAGAAAAATTCTTTCTGGACAAAGCTCTGCTATTAACTTAGAAGGTGCTATTATTGGAATCTTATCGGGGATAGTCATGTACGGTGTGTACCTTTACAATAAAAGATTATCAAAAAAAGTCCAATCATCTGCACTAGCAGCTTCTGCTAAAGATAACCTTTCAGATGCCGTAACGTCCATCGGTACCTCTTTTGCTATCGTAGCAAGTTCTTTTCATCTCGTTTGGCTTGACAATCTCTTCGCCTTACTCATTGCTTATTTTATCTTGAAAACAGCCTACGATATCTTTATTGAGGCCACCTTTAGCCTATCTGACGGTTTTGATGACAAACATCTAAAAGCTTACGAGAAAGCTATCTTAGAAATTCCTAAAATTTATGCGGTCAAATCACAACGAGGTCGAACCTATGGTAGTAATATTTACCTAGATATCATCCTTGAAATGAACCCAGATCTCTCCGTTTATGAAAGTCATGAAATCACCGAACAAGTAGAAAATCTTTTACGTGAACGTTTTGAAGTCTACGACATTGATATTCACGTTGAACCCGCACCAATTCCAGAGGATGAAATTTTTGAAAATGTTTATCATAAACTCTACAAAAACGAAAAAATTATCCTATCAAAAATCCCAGATTATGAAGAATACCTCTCCGACAATTTTAGCATGATTGACAGCGATGGAAACCATTTAACAAAAGAAGACGTCATCAAACAAGATAAACATTATCTCAACAACTTCCAATATTTCAAAGTAACTTCTATTAGTCAAAAAACAAAGCTAATCACTTATCAATTAGAAAATCATCAACACACTAGCCTCTGGAGACGGCATGAAAAATGGTTCTTAATCTATCACCAAATCACAAAAATAATGTAAAAAAGACCGAGACAAACCATCACGATGGCAGAGCCCATACCCACAAAACAATGAAAACCAATAGGCAAAGCCCTCGCTAAGTGCTATACTCTTAGTGAGGGCTTTTTGAAGTTTTCGTATAAATAAAACCGAAAACGAACAAAGATTATCTCCTATACATTGAAAGAGCATCTTTGTTCGTTTTTATGGCTCTATAATTTCTGTAATGGATAACTCCACTATGGAGATTATGGGGCTTTTTGAGTACCAAAAAAAGCTACATACATTTTTCGATCTATGCTCCCTTATTTAGAGGGGTGTACAAATCTTTATATTATAAATGAACCCCTTTTTCAACTAAGGCTTCAAGTTCAGTCAAGCGTTCTTCAAAGACTTTGAAAGCTGCGTTGAGGTAGTCAACTTGTGTCATATCAACACCTGCTTTTGCAATCACATTAAGGGCATAGTCTGAATTACCTGCTTTGAGGTAGTCAAGGTATTTATCCTTATCTTCTTGCGTACCGTGAACAATTTTATCTGCTAAGAAGTTGGCAGCCGCAAATCCTGTTGCATACTGATAAACATAATAATTATAGTAGAAGTGTGGAATACGAGCCCACTCATATTGAATTTCTGGATTATCTTCCGCTGATATGCCATAATATTTCTCATTAAGAGTCGCATAAAGATTATTGAGGTAATCACTTGTTAATACGTCACCGTTTTGATCAGCCACATGAATAGCGTGTTCAAATTCAGCAAATTGTGTTTGACGGAAGATTGTTCCTCTGAAACCATCAAGGTAGTGATTTAAAATGGCAAAGCGTTGTTTATCATCCTCAACTTCTGCCAATAAAGCTTCTGTCATGATGTTTTCGTTAGTTGTTGAAGCAATCTCCGCTAAGAAAATACTGTAATCACCGTAAACGTATGGTTGGTTTTCACGAGTATAAGCCGAATGCATACTGTGTCCTGTTTCATGGACAAGTGTATAGAGATTATCAAGTGTATCTTGCCAGTTCAATAGCATAAAGGCATTGGTATCATATGAACCACCTGAATAAGCACCTGAACGTTTTCCTTTATTAACATGAACATCAATCCAACGCTCTGTAAAGGCACGTTTCACACGCGCAGCATAATCTTCTCCCAAAACTGATAGAACCTGCTCTGCTTTTACCAAAGCCTCATCATAAGTAATAGCCATATCCACTTCTGAAAGCGCTGTGTACATGTCATACATTTTCAAATCGTCTAAACCAAGAACTTTTTGACGTAATTTAACGTAACGATGTAAGAGTGGCAAATGAGCATTTACTGCCTCAAGAAGAGTATCATAAACTGCTTCTGGAATAAAATTGTTAGACATCGCTGCTTCACGCGCAGATTTGAAACGGCGCACTTTGGCTTTAAAGTTATGAACTTTAACATTTGTTTGAAGTGTTTTCGCATAAGTGTGCTGGAATTGCTCGTAAGTTCCATACATTGCTTCATAAGCACCTTGGCGAACGTCACGATTTTTTGATTCCATCAAACTGATGTAATTACCGTGCGTCAATTCTTCAACCTCACCCTTATCATTTGTTACCCAAGGAAAGGCAATATCCGCATTATCAAGAACAGAGAAAGTTTCGCTAGCACCTGAGAAAATTTCTTGAGCTCCAGCTAATAATTCTTCCGCTTCTTGTGACAACACATGCTCTCTTGTTTTGAAAAGGCGCTCAAAGTGATGGTTGTAAAGTTCGAGTTCTGGCGTTTCTTTTAAAAATTCAGCATAGGCTTCTTCAGATAAAGCCATAAATTCAGGTTCGTAGAAAGCAAAGGTTTCACTGAGTTTCGCATAGAGAGCGCCTGCTTTAGCCTGAAGCTCTTGGTAATAGGCTACAGTAGTATCCTCGTCATTTTTCATAGAGGCATAAACATAGAGCTTCTCTAAACGACGCAAAAGCCCCATATAAGTTTCTGTTGTATTAAAAAGACTAGCACTGCTGTCCAAAAGATGACCAGCCAATCCTTTAGCAGCTTCTACTTCGCCAGTTAAGGAAGTTAGTTCCTCTTCCCAAGCACTATCTGTTGGGAAAATAGTGGATAAATCCCAAGTATACTTTTCGTCTAAATGACTACGATTTTCTGACATGTCATTCCTCCTAAATATGTAATAAGATTATTTTATCATAAAACCTTGTCTTTCAACATTCAAAACTGGATTATCAATATATTTTCAAATTTTTCAAAAAAAAATTCAACTATTTTCAATAACTTCAACAACTTTTTTCTTAAAATAAGCTAAAACCGTTGACATCTCTTGCTAAAGTGCTATACTAGAAAACAAGAATTCGTTGGTTTAACTCAAACCTGTTATGAGTTAAGTTAATGAGTCGCCATAACCAGGTTATCTGCCGAGACTAAACTCCGGGTAACCTGGTATTTTTTGTACTTGGAGAAAATTATGACTAATCACATCGTTCTTTTTCAACCACAAATTCCACAAAATACTGGTAACATTGCCCGTACCTGTGCTGCAACTAATGCTCCTTTACATATTATCCGTCCAATGGGATTTCCTATCGACGATAAAAAGATGAAGCGAGCTGGACTTGATTACTGGGATAAGCTTGACGTCCATTACTACGATTCATTAGAGGAGTTTTTAGAAAAAATGGCTAACGCTTCTAAACTTCATTTAGTCACCAAATTTGCAAATAAAACCTACTCAGATGAGAGTTATAACGATGGACTAACGCATTATTTCATGTTTGGTCGTGAAGATACAGGACTTCCAGAAGAATTCATGAGAAAAAATCCTGAAAAAGCTATCCGTATTCCTATGAATGATGAACACGTCAGAAGCCTCAACGTTTCTAATACTGTTTGTATGATTGTCTACGAAGCTCTTCGCCAACAACAATTTTCAGGACTTGAATTGACCCATACCTATGCGAAAGATAAACTCAAATAATTAGCATTTGTAACCATATTTCAAGGTAATTCCCTTCCTTGTGGCTGGCAAAATAGTGATACCAACTTTCAAAAACACTAATTAGTTGTTTTACGTGAAAAGTCTTGCAATGTTAAGACTTTTTTGTTATGATGAAATTGTCTTCAGGGCAGGGTGTGATTCCCGACCGGCGGTGACAAGCACAACTATTTTCTTTGAAACTAGTTAGCGATGAGTATATCGAGATAAGCTAATAACCTATGAGAGAAAAAGAGATTGTTTGAAGTCCGTGAGCGCAAGCTGATGTGGTGCGATTCCACAACCGACAGTAAAGTCTGGATGGGAGAAGACCAATGCTTTTTGTGCTACTTTTTGGGTGCAAAAATACTTGGAACTTCTTTCAAATTGTAAAATTTGGAGGAATTTTTTATGTCTACACAGGCAAAGCAAACGCGTCGTTTGGTGTATATCGCCATTTTATCTGCACTGTCATTCTTACTTCTGTATGTACAGTTTCCACTTATTCCAGGAGCAGATTTTTTAAAAATTGATTTTTCAATTTTACCACTTCTAGTTGTTATGCTAGCCTTTGATCTTAAAAGTGCTTGGCTAGCTCTTATTCTACGAAGTGTTTTAACATTGATTCTCAACAATAGTGGTCCTACTACACTCATCGGTATTCCTATGAACATTATGGCCCTTGGTGTATTTATCACTACCTTGGCCTTTCTTTGGAAAAAAGAGCAGAGCCTTAAAAATTATGTCATCGCTTCAATTATTGGAACCTTACTTCTAACACTCGTAATGGTTGTACTAAATATCTTCTATGCAGTACCAGCCTATGCAGCCTTTGCAAACTTTGACATCAACAAATTTATAGGTCTATCAAAATATATTTTTGCCATGGTTATTCCATTTAACATTGCTGAAGGAACTATCTTCGCAATTTCTTTCTATCTTGTTCACCTTACAATGAAACCATTAATTACAAAATTATAAATGATTATGTTATAATCAATACATGAAACAAAAACAAACTTATTTTGTGAAAGCTAGTTTTGCTATTCTAGTTTTCGTCATGTTGGGCTATGTTGTTAAATTCTATCCTGAAGTTCTTACTGGATTTGACAACTCTATTCAATCTACTATTCGAGGACAGTTACCACAACTAGCGACTCACTTTTTTTCAGCAATTACGCTTATTGGCAATGCATCAACACAGATTGCCCTTGTGATCATCACTTTTGCATTGTTACTGAACCAAAAATGGTATGCAGAAAGTGGATTTGTAGCTATCAGCGGGATTTTAGCTGCTATCGTCATTGCAGGGTTCAAAAACATCTACCAACGTCCTAGGCCTAGTCTCGAACACCTTGTTCATGCAGGAGGATTTTCATTTCCAAGTGGTCATTCCTTAGGGACTATGCTTATTATCGGTAGTTTAATTGTTATCCTAAGTCAAAGAATTAAACAGCAACAGTTAAAACTAGTCCTTCAAATCATTTTAGAATTGACTATCTTACTCGTTGGACTTTCTCGGATTTACCTAGGTGTTCATTACCCAACTGATGTGATAGCTGGCTTCACTCTAGGATATGGGCTTTTAAATCTTCTCTATCCTATTTATGATCAAAAACGTTTTGAATGGCGTTTTCAAAATAAACAAAAATGAAGTTGGAATAATCCAGCTTCATTTTTGTTTATAGTCACTGAGACATTTCATTTTTAGCCTTGGTGATATTTTTGGGTTAGTACACCACCAAGTGCTAGCAACTGTACCAAACCAGCCAAAGCAAGATAAACACTATCATCATCTCCCGTGTCTGGCAAAGTTTGTGAATCTGAATGTGACGTTTGATTAGCAACTTTATGAAAAACATTATTAGAAACTTGATTTAGAACAAGCTGTGAACTATTATATGACAGCTCTTTCTCTAAATCCTGCTTCAATGGGTTTTCTTTCTGAGTTACAGACGTGTTACTCATCATCTGATAAATGATACCATAGTGGCTAAAATGCTCCGCAGTAAAGAACACACCAATTTGATTATCATAGACAGTCTCTGTAAACTTAAGTTTTTCAGCCGTTTGCCCATTTGGCAAATAAACAACTGCCTTGACTTTTTTACCAGAGTCAGTTGGTAAGAAAACTTGAGCAGGGGCCGTTAACTCTAAAACACGACCAGCGGCATCTACCACTTCAATATCATAAAGATCAAAATCTATGCCTTCTAAGATTTGGGGAATCTGATCTGATGTTGGCTCTAAGTGAGTAATCTTAAGACCCGCAACAGGAACACTTTCCTTCTTATCCACCAAAACACGTACTCCCGTAGCAGCATCTGTTAATTCAAGAGAGGTTTTTTCATCATTTTTAGCTTTCAGGCGTAAAATGGTTGCTGTTAGAGCATTCAAGCGAATTCCTTTTTCTGTCCATGCAATACCAATAGGATTTTCAATAGCAATAACACCTGCTTGTTCAGCATCGGCAAGTACCTCTGCTCCTCTCAAAGCCTTGAAATCATCCGCCAAGGTAATCACTCGTTCTTTATCATCAGCATTTATCAAAACAGCATAGGTATCACCATTACTTGCTTTTACTTGATAGCCAATAACCAAATCATTTTCTGCTACGCCATTTTCCCCAGGAATTGTTAACAAAGTAACCTGTTTATTAACACTTGCCAAATCTTTGAGACGGAAAGCATCTGTTGATTTCCTTAAGGCAATCACCCCTTTTGTATATGCTTGGCTTTTTGTATTTTCAGGGAAAAGCTGAGCATCGGTTGCTTTTGCCCAGTCAAAATGGTTAATAGCGTCCGTTGAATCATAAGAGTCATGGATAAAGTAAGGATATACAAATGGTTTGCCATCCTTATCAGTCAATAGATGTGATTTATTTGGTACCAGTTCTGCTGAGACAGGCGTTTTATAAGCCTCATCTTTAAATTGCTTGGTTCTTCCGTACTCTTGACCAGAGTGGATAAATGGTGTTCCCTGAGATGTCAAAATTAAAAGGTTTCCTAAACGCAAACGACGGTGAATTTCAGCATTATTCTCAGGAATTGATGGATCTTTCTTAATAGATTGTGCAATAATGTCAAACAAGGTCAAATTGTCATGTGCTGCAATATATTGAATCACATCACCTGGATCATCTGCGGTGAAATTCGTTGGTTGTGCCTTAATATTTTTGAAGATTGTTCTAATATCACGCGCACCTCCTGTCAGAAAGGCAGGCGTTCCTTCATTTGGATAACCTGATTTTAGCTGGTTACGAATATCATCAGAGAAAGATGCTACAGTATCTGTTAATTTCATCCATGTTTGATCTGCTGGTTGACGCTCATCATTAGCATCACCTGTGTAAGTTACCCAACCCTCACCCAGCATCAAGATATTTGGATTGATGGCTTGCGCAGCTTTAAAGGCTAGTTCAATGCTTTCAGCATCATGATCCCCCATCATATCAAAACGGAAACCATCTACTTTATACTCAGATACTAAATACTTAATCGAATCAATCAGAACTCTGCGACTCATGTGATGCGTTGTTCCAAGTCGACCACCGCCAAAACTTGATTTTGCCTTACCTTCACCATCCATAAAGTGGTAATAATTTGGTTCTAAATCTTCAAAGAGATCGACTTTTGCCGTGTGATTGTAAACGACATCTAAGATAACCCCCATCCCCCGCTCGTGAATGGCATTCACTAATTCTTTAAATTCAGAAATGCGCTTCTCAGGATCTTGAGGTTCTGTTGAATAGGCTCCTGTCAAGGCAAAATAACTTTGTGGGTCATATCCCCAGTTATAGTTGGTATCACTAGAATCATAACCTGTCATACGTTCACGTGTTGACAGTTCATTGATAAAATAATAACTCATCACTGGTAGAAGTTGAATGTGGGTAACACCAAGGTCTTTAAGGTAATCCAATTTTTCGATAAAGGCTGAGAAGGTGCCAAATGGATGTGATAATTTTCCTTCAAGAGCTTGATCTGATGTAAAGTCACGCACATGTGCTTCATAAATAATAGCATCTTCACGACTAGTATATCCTTTTATCTTAGCTTCGCTAACTTTTGGCCCAATTGAACTTGGATCTACAAATGCTGCTTTAGCAACTTTAGAAGCAGGATTATCATCACTAACTAAATCACTGTTCCAAGCCGCTAAAGATTTGGCATATGGATCTAACACGAGAACCTCTTTGCCATCTCGGTTAATCTTGTAATGGTAATAATAGCCACGATAATCTGAAATTCCCAAATCATTTTGGTCAGTCAATGATAATTGCCAAATCCCCTTTTCAGAAGCAACCATGGCTACTTCACCCAGCATCTTAGTTTGGTCACCTTTGTCATAAATAACCACAGAGATGCTATCTGCACTCGGTGACCACAAGGTCATCTCAACTGTTTTACCACCATTTTTAACTCGTGAACCCAACTCACCATCATAGGCATAAAGAGAGTCTTTGTACTGCCAACTTTGGCGTGTCATCACGCTATCAGAATGGTAGGACACTTTAAACGGTGCCAATGTTTCCTTGAAATCACCAGTCAAAATAACTTTTTTACCTGCTGTATCCAGTTCAACATCTGTAACAGCAATTGTTTTACCAGCTTGATCTGTTACTTTAATCTCTTGCAACAAGCTTGCGCTATCAATCTCAGCTAGAGTGCTAAAGTTTGCTTCAATTTTACTTTGGCTTAATTGAATGGCACCAGTTACACGAACTAGGTTTGTAAAATATGGATTAGTATAAATGGTTGGATCCTCATTTCTTAAGAAAATTTGTGTGTGGTTTTGTAAATCCTTAAAACTGTAATTATTAGGATTGATTTTTGCAGCATCACCATCCTTACTTTCATCAAGAAGTAAGAAACCAAGTTCATCAAAATTAGCCAATGGCACATCGATATAGACACCATATTTTCCTTTGTTTTCAAAGTCAACACCATTCGGCCAAGTGCCTAATTTATTTGTTATGGATGACTCAGCGCTTCCCCATAACCATAGAGCTTTCTTATCATAATTACCATCTGTACGGAAATAATTGATACGGATGGTTCCCTTAGCTTGTGGACGATAATAGTGGGCTTTGAACTCCTCATCCAACCAAACTTCATTCATCTCTTGACTAATAATATCGATAGATTTATCACCAGTCAGATTAGTGCCACCCACATTATTGATTAAATAAGAAATCTTTGATCGGTTGGTATCAATCAGTTTGACATCTAGATAGTAACCGTAATCATCTTCTTTAGCATCTGCGAAACTTGTCGCACCTGTTGGCCAACCTGCTACCTTTTCAGAAGGTGTTTCCACATCACCCCAAGTCCATAAGCCAAGTGATTTCACGTCTTCACTTGCTAATTTCTTAAAGTGCATACGAAGGGTATTCTCAGCAATTGGAGCCTCATCGGTCGTCGGACTAGTCACACCGACAATGTTTCCAGCGCTTGTGGTCAAAAGCATCGTACCACCATCTGAAAGGCTTGGAACTTCTACCGTAACAAACCATTTTCCTGAGCTATCTTGAGTCGCTTGATAAGATTTCTGACTATAGGCATCTGTGACTATTGCTTGTTCACTGACTTCTAACTGCAAGGTTTGTACTTGGTCTTTTAATTGGTAGAGCATGTAGGCAGAGTCTTTATCTATCTCACGTTTTGCTAAAAGCCATTGCTGGCTATCATTGGCAGCAACCGTGGAACGATTACCTCTCGCCATCAACTCACTATGCGCATTTCGAAAGGCAAGAAGTTTTTGGTAATGGCTGAGCACTGAGCTTGTTGCGACCTTATCCCAATCAAAAAGATAACGATTATCATAAACTGGCCAGTTATTAGCTCCGCTTTGTCCCAACTCTTCCCCATAATAAATCACAGGTTGACCTTTAGCTGTCAATAAAAGGCTTGCAGCTAGTTTTAGCTTTCCTTCATCTCCGCCAATACTGTACAAGAACCCGTCTTCATCATGACTTCCTAGAAATTGTGCTAGAGTATAATTGCTAGAAAGAACATCATTTCTAGCTACTAACTCTTCATTAGCAGCTTTTAGACGTCCACCAACAGCTAATTTAGCGATCTCTTTAAAACCAAAGTCAAGAAGACTATCCATGGTTCCTGTTCCTAGATCCCCCTTGGTATCTTTATAGTTTGCTCCCCAAGATTCCCCAACTAAATGGAAGTCTGGATCTTTCAGAGCCAACTCATTTTTAAAATGTTGCCAGGTCACATCATCAACATGCTTCACCGTGTCAACACGAAAACCATAGATACTATTTCCTTTTGGTGTCGTTGCTGTTTTTAACCATGCGGTTTGCCAGTTGACCAACTGTTGACGCACAGTCATTTCCTCTGTTTTAAAATCAGGAAGATTTGATAAGGAGCTTTTTTGGTCATCTCCTGAAATTTCTTCTTCTGGTTTTCTAACTAACCCTGAGAACTGATCGGTTGTTCCGTAACCAGAATGATTCAATACCACATCAACGATAATATTTATACCACGCGCTGCAGCTTCATCAATCAAGGTATGAAAGTCTTTTAAAGTCCCTAGATGTGGGTTCAATTTTTCAAAATTTTTAGCCCAGTAACCATGATAAGCATAGTATTCACCATCTTTTTCTGTTCCAAAATTATCAGAAACATTTTCAACAATTGGCGTAATCCAAATTGACGATACCCCTAGTTGCTTCAAATAATCTAACTTATTCGTAACACCTTTAAAATCGCCGCCTTGATAAGCACCCGCTTTATTTTTTACGGATGACAGCACTTTAGCATCATCATTAGAAGAATCCCCATTGTTAAAACGATCCGTCACCATAAAATAGATCACTTGCTCGTCCCAGTCACGCTCACCTTTTACTTTGTTACGCTCTTTCACAGTCACAGTTACCTTGGTATCGTAGTGACCATTATTTTCGTCATAGACTCGAACTGGTAACTCATAATTACCTGCTGCGGTAGTTGAAGAGGCCGTAATCGTAACGCGATTAAGTTCACTTGATATTTCAATCACACCACCACCAATAGCTTTTGTATCAACCTCCATGCGTGTTACTTTTACCTGATTAGGATTGATAACGGAAAGGTCAATGAGACCTGTTTCATTGTAGTGGAATGGTCGGTAACTACTAGCTGAGACTGTGATGCCACCTTGACCAGGTGTTGCCTTGCTGAAATCTTGTGTAGTCTGTGTTGCAACACCATACGGATTTGTATAGACAGCATCATCACCTGCTGTAATAAAGACATGACTGTGATTTTCACGGTCAGCAAATGCTAGGTCTTTTGTTTTATTTCCCGGTGCTTGATCATCCTTTTGATTAACGAGTAAAAAGCCAATATTTGAAGCTTTGCCTTTTGAAAGAGGAATATCTAGATAAACACCTTTATCATCACGTCCAGTGAAATCTAAAGCATCGCTCGGCCATTTTTCAAATGAAGCTGATGTATCACCCCAAGCCCAAACACCCCAACCATCATATTTTCCATCCTCTCGTTTGTAGTGCAAGCGAAGTATGTTTTCATCCATTAGCGGTTTATAGCTGTAGGTCGTAAAATCTGAACGAATCCAAACCTCATTCATTTCTGGGGTTAACGGTATAAGCTCACGATCATCTTCACCTACTTTTTCACCATTTTTTAGAAGAAGATAACCAATTTTCCCCAGCGATTCACTTTGTTTAACATCAATGTAGTAACCAAAATCATCTTTTTGAGATTCGACAAATGGTTTAACATCCGTTGGCCATTTGTTACCATCTGATGGCTCTGCAACTGCTCCCCACATCCAAAGTCCGTAAGAGGAAATATTATCCTCTTCCAAGCCTTCAAAGTGCAAACGGATACGCTGCTTTTCAATTGGAGTTGCCTTTTCTTGATCTGTCTCACTAGCCGTGTTTAATGGAGTGGCTGAAACTGTCTCAGAAGTTTTAGCAGGTATCGCTTCTAACTCTTCAGGAGTTGTCACTGCAACCGGTTCCTCTATAGAGGTTGTACTAGCTTCCACAGGAGATACTTGCTCATCAACTGTTTCAGATGTAATGGGTTGTAATGTCTCATTACCTGTCTGATTTGAAGTCTTCGTATCAGTTGTTACTGGTATTTCCTTCTTCGGTACAATAACAGTCTCAGTGTCTTCGACTAAAACATCTGCCGATACAGTTCTATTTCCGACTGTTGTTCCTAGAAAAAGAGCTGAGGCAATCGTGACAGAAGCGACGCCTACTTTTAAACGACGAATGCTGAAAACAACTCGTTTTTCTGAGTAGGAACGTCCTTGTTTTTTAGGATTGAAAAACATATTAACTCTCCTTAAAGTAAATGTTATGATAGTACATACATTATAGCATTCATTTCAAATTATGCAATCGCTTTCTGTTGTTTTTATAATTTTATTTTCACTTTTTAAACTATTTATTTAGAAAAATCAATTCAAAATAAAACAATCGATTGCTTTAAAAATATGGAAAAAGCCTAGCATTGCTAGACCTTATTTCACATATTTCAATCGCAAAATTTTCTCTTGACTTTTTGTCAAGCGTAATAAGATAACAACCTTGTCAATAGACATATTACTTTCCAAAAGACGTTCTGCTGCCATCATGAGACCGTTATTGATTCCCATTTCAAGAACAGGATTCTTCTTATCATTAACATCAAAGATAAATTTATTATCTGGTAAGTCGAAAAGGACCTTGACTGCACCAAAGAGTTGTTCAAAGTTATCAATCGCCACATCATAAACCGGTTTTGTCCCAGGCTTTAAAGTACGTCCACGATGGTTAAACCACATTGAGTGCCAACCACCATTATGCGCTCCCATAATGTCATTATCGTAAGAATCACCAACATAAAGGGTTGTCTGTGGATTCATATCAAACTGCTCTGCTGCAAGGTTAAAAATCTCTTTTTCTGGTTTTTGGAAACCCGTTGCTTGACTAACAATAACACGTTTAGGATCTACATAATCATAGAGACCCAACTTCTTAACTTTTTTTAGTTGATGCTCAGTTGGTCCGTTAGTAATAATTCCCATCGGAACACCTTTTGACTTAAGGAAATCTAAAGTCATGCGCATTTCATCAAGCATGGTAATATTTTCAAGCTCACGCTCATAAACCTCTTGGAAATGATTTCCTTCTTCTTCCGTAATGTCATGATGTCCAAATTCTAAAAGGGTCTCTTTACAACGCCAAAAACGGAAATACTCAGTCGTCCACTCTCCAGCCATTACACGTGGGAAACCAACATCAGAATAATGACGAAAACGAATGTAGGCTTGTTTGATATAACTCATGTCAAACTCAGGAAAACATTTTTTCATCGCAATACGATAAGGTGCCTGCTGATCGTAAATTGTATCATCAACGTCAAAAACAATTGAAGTTATCATTACAGTCTCTTTTCTTCAAGATTTTTCAATACAGCTTAATTATACATTGTTTCAGAACTTTTTTCAATCTTTCCTCCATTTTCAAAACTAGAACTGTTAAAAATACGTGTATTCTCTTGATTTTTATGGTAGAATAGATAAGAATATCTATTGGAGGATAACATGTCAAACGAACATATTGAAGAATTAAATGATCAACAGATTGTTCGCCGTGAAAAAATGGCGGCCCTTGCTGAACAAGGTATTGATCCTTTTGGAAAACGTTTCGAACGTAGCCACAATTCCGCGAAATTAAAAGAACTCTACGCAGATAAAGATAAGGATCAATTGCATGACCTTGGTGAAACGGCTACGATTGCTGGTCGTATAATGACCAAGCGTGGTAAGGGGAAAGTTGGTTTTGCCCACATCCAAGACCGCGAAGGCCAAATTCAAATTTACGTGCGTAAAGACGCTGTTGGTGAAGAAAATTACGAAATCTTCAAAAAAGCAGATCTTGGGGACTTCCTTGGTGTTGAAGGTGAAGTGATGCGTACCGATATGGGTGAGCTTTCTATCAAAGCGACAAAACTCACCCACTTGTCTAAAGCTCTTCGCCCACTTCCTGAAAAATTCCACGGTTTAACTGACGTTGAAACCATTTACCGTAAACGTCATCTTGACTTAATTTCAAATCGTGAAAGCTTTGAACGTTTTGTAACTCGTTCAAAAGTGATTTCTGAAATGCGTCGTTACCTTGACGGACTTGGTTTCCTAGAAGTGGAAACACCTGTCCTTCACAATGAAGCTGGTGGTGCTGCTGCTCGTCCATTTATCACTCACCACAATGCTCAAAATATTGACATGGTGCTTCGTATTGCACTTGAATTGCACTTGAAACGCCTAATCGTTGGTGGTATGGAACGCGTCTATGAAATCGGACGTATCTTCCGTAACGAAGGAATGGATGCAACTCATAATCCTGAGTTTACCATGATTGAACTTTATCAAGCCTATGCTGATTTCCAAGATATTATGAACTTAACTGAAGGTGTCATTCAACATGTTGCTAAAGCAGTTAAGGGAGATGAACCAGTTATCTATCAAGGAACTAAAATCAACATCCACGAACCATTCAAACGCGTTCACATGGTCGATGCAGTTAAAGAAATCGCAGGTGTTGATTTCTGGCAAGAAATGACTGTTGAAGAAGCTATCGCTATTGCCAAAGAAAAACATGTTCCAGTTGAAAAACACTTCACTTCTGTTGGCCATATTATCAACGCTTTCTTTGAAGAATTCGTTGAAGAAACTCTAATCCAACCAACTTTCGTCTACGGGCATCCTGTTGAAGTCTCACCACTCGCTAAGAAAAATGATAAAGACCCACGCTTCACAGATCGCTTTGAACTCTTTATCATGACTAAAGAATACGGTAATGCATATTCTGAGTTGAATGATCCAATAGACCAATTGTCACGCTTTGAAGCACAAGCAGCAGCTAAAGAACTCGGTGACGATGAAGCCACAGGTATTGACTACGACTACGTTGAAGCCCTCGAATACGGTATGCCACCAACAGGTGGACTTGGTATCGGTATCGACCGCCTCTGCATGCTCCTAACTGATACTACAACTATTCGTGATGTGCTGCTTTTCCCTACTATGAAGTAAGAATGAGCTAACATCTTGCTGAAGGATTCACGTATAAACCATGGCTCTCTTGTTTTCAAGCCATAGGCTGAAACAGTGCACTGTACTGTTTCACTCCATACGATAAAATAAGTTGGACTGACTTGCTCGTATCTACTTCACAGTGTGCTCCACTCACTCTTGTGTTTTCAAGCGAGTGGCTGAGGTTGGGACAAAAATATCTCAACCTTTTTTTTGATAACAATAACAGATTGACGCAGTGGTTGATTGGAGGTCTGCAACTGGACACCTCTTCGTTTTCAAGTGTCCACCTAAAACATCCACTGGACTATTTTAGTACTACGCAATCGTTAGCGGTCATCCTATACGAATGTGATGAACATCGTTCATCTTATTTCCAACCTCCAAAGGTCTCTCAGACCTTTGGAGCTGTGCGGAGGTGGGAGTGAAAGTGTCCAGTGGACACTTTCAGCCTGAGCTTAGAGACCAGAGAGCGAGGGGAAGTCAAGACTTCGAAATCATAACTTCTGTCTCACTCTCACTCCTTACAACGAAGTAATTGACATTAAAAAACGTTGATTCAAAAAAATTAAAAACAGAACTATCTCAACCATAGAAACGAATTTCTAAGTGAGATGTTCGTTTTTTTTTATAAACCCAAATTGTAAAATTAAGCTAGACAGAAAAAGCCATCTATGTTAGTCTCAGATAACCTACCACATTTGTCTGAAAGGGACTAACATAAATGACCTACACTCATCTTACCACAAACGAACTCGTAATGATAGAGGCCTATTACCAAGCAGGTAAGAAAGTTTGCGACATTTCAAAGTCACTTGGCAGATCACGACAAACGATTTACAATGTTCTTTCTTTTCTGAAAACTGGTCATTCGGCTTATGACTATTATGAGCGTTACCAAACCAACAAGAAGCGTTGTGGCCGGAAAAACACTCAACTCACAAAACCAGTACAAGACTTTATCCAATCATATTTAGAATTAGATTGGAGTTTCGATGTGATAAAAGGTACCTATCCTGATAACATCCCTTGTTCTATGAGAACCCTCTATCGCTTAGCTGACCGTGGCATCTTCCATAAAAATGATTTACCCTGGCAAGGGAAACGAAACCCCAATGGGAAGAAAGAAACGCGTGGAAAACAAGCTTTTCGCAGAGATATTCGTGAGCGTGCTAAAAGGTATCCAGCGTTCGAAAGTGAATTCGGTCATCTTGAAGGGGACACCATTGTTGGCAAGAATCATAAAAGTGCTGTCATTACGCTGGTTGAGAAGCAGTCAAAAGCCATTATCACACTTCAAACTAATGGACGAAAAGCGAGTGACATTGAGGAATCTGTCAGCAAGTGGATGTCACAGTTTCCAAGACATCTCTTCAAGTCCATTACCTTTGATTGCGGGAAAGAGTTCTCCAATTGGAAATCCATTTCCAATAAACATGACATTGACATTTTCTTTGCGGATCCAGGCTGTCCGGGTCAACGAGGTCTTAATGAACATTCTAATGGTCTATTAAGACGGCACGGACTTCCTAAGCAGATGGACTTCAAGGGTATTTCTCAAAAATGTCTATCAGCTATAGCTGTTAGACGAAATAACATTCCTAGGAAATCTTTAAATTATCAAACACCATATCAAGTTTTTCTGACTAACTTGAAAATGTCTAACTTAATTTGACAAATGAGGAAACATAAACTCACCTCGAACCTGAGGTGAGTTTCTTTTATTTCTTCCAAGCCGATTTTTCTGCGACTGCTGTAAATAAAACATCGGTTGAAGAGTTAAGGGCTGTCTCACAAGAATCTTGAACAACACCAACAACAAATCCTACTCCTACAACCTGCATTGCAATATCATTCGGAATTCCAAAGAGGCTACATGCTACAGGAATCAAAAGAAGTGACCCACCAGCTACACCTGAAGCTCCTGCTGCTGACAGAGCTGCTACAATTGATAGAAGAAAAGCTGACCCAAAATCAACCTGAACTCCTAAAGTATGAACTGCTGCCATTGTCAGCACATTTATCGTAATTGCTGCACCTGCCATATTAATAGTAGCTCCAAGTGGAATAGATACTGAATAAGTATCTGAATCCAGCCCTAGCTTTTCACACAATTTCATATTAACTGGAATATTTGCAGCCGAACTTCGAGTGAAGAAGGCAGTTACTCCACTTTCACGCAAACATTGAAAAACTAATGGGTAAGGATTTGTTCTCATCACCAGCAAAGCGATAATAGGATTAATAACTAGGGCAACAAAAGCCATACTTCCTACCAAAACAAATAAAAGCAAGCCGTAATTTTTTAACGCAGAAAGGCCATTGTCTGACACTGTTGAAAAAACAAGTCCCATAATTCCAAACGGAGCCATGCCAATAACCCAAGTCACCACCTTCGAGGTAACTTCTGCCGCTGATTTCAGCAAATCTTTTGTTGAATCACTAACATGTCGAAGAGCTAATCCAAAAATAACAGCCCAAGATAAAACACCAATATAGTTAGCCGTTGCAAGAGCGTTAATCGGATTATCCACGACATTCAAAAGAAGGGTTTGAAAGACTTGCCCCACACCCTGAGGAGGTGTAATGTCTGTCTTTGCTGTAACGTCTGATAATATCAAATTGATTGGGAAAAGGTAGCTTGCCATAACCGCTACAAGTGCTGCCGCAAAGGTTCCTAACAGGTATAAAAAAACAATCATTTTCATATTAGTTTTTTGACCTTTTTGGGTTTGAGATAAAGCATGCGCTACTAAGGCAAAAACTAGAAGCGGAGCAACTGCTTTTAAAGCACCCACAAATAATGTTCCCAAAAGACCAATTACCTTTACATTAGGCATAACAATACCTAAAATCCCCCCCAAAACAATGCCTAAAAATATCTTTTTAATCAAATCTATTTTTTTCCAAATCGTTATCATAACCAACATTTCCTTATATTTCTAAATAATTATCTGACTATTATAATAATTTTATATTTTATTGTCAATTAATACGAAATTTAAAAAGGTAAAAAAATCATAATTTCCTATGGTTATAGCTTTTAGAGCTTAGTAAAACAGCAGCTTTCCAAAATCTGTAGAAAGGATAGTACTACTTTTTAACCTCATCACACACTTAAAAAGTTCTTTGACTCCTTATAGTGTCCCATACACAATAAGAATAAATACCAATAATCAATTGAGAAATGAATAATTATAGCATATTGATAAATAAAATAGGCTGCAAAATATGTCCCACTCCTTAAAATATAAAGTAACAACAATTCTCTCCAACGAATAGCCAGAAGCCTATCACTGAACACTTCTTCATTTTTAAACATCCATATTAAATAATCCTCTTAACTATCCTCCCTCTTTAGTTTTCAAACCCGAACCTAAAACAGTCCGCACACGATTTTAGTACCACGTGTAATTAATGGTTTGCTTATCCTAGTGCCATGAACTCAAGTCTCATTGATGCTGGCTTTATCACTTCAAAAAAAAAAAAAACTGAGACAAAAAATTTTTAGTTTAGAAAAATCTATATCATTAAATATAATTTTCTTATAAAATGTATATAAAACCGAACAAAGATGCTCTTTAAATATATAAGATACAACCTTTGTTCGGTTTCAGTGCCAAGAATTTTCTCCAAGACTCTTTGAGTAGTGCAGAGGTATTTAGTGGATTATTTCATCCAGAGCTTACAATTAAATTGCCAAAGAAAGTATTGAACTTAAAACAGTAACTTCTGTATCACTCTCTAAATCATTTCCAATGCAATCCGACCAACTCATTCATTTCAGTGTAAGCAATATCAACTTTCTCTTGAATATTAACTGGTATCTCAGAGCGGTATTTACCACCTTCAAGAAAATCTTCCAAAATCATCACTCGGTAATCAAAATTAGGGTAATTATAGTCAAGATTATAAGTTCCTTTATTCCAAGCCCAGACCATTGTTGGATGTGCCTCAGCTGTTTTAATAACCGTCTTATCTCCTTTTTTCTCAAAAGTAACATCCATGAGAAGACCTCTCTCTGTCCAATAATTTCCCAGCATTTCATAGGTCTGATTAGAAATAAAGTTTCCCATTGAGTAGATAATCAACTTTTTGTCACCTTTATGTTCAACAATTTCTGACGGCTCTGCCACATGAGGATGTCCCCCAAACACAACGTCTGCCCCCCAATCAATCATCTTATGATATAAGTCTACCTGCTCTGCTGTTGGCTCCAAGGCATACTCAACCCCCATCTGAGGCATGACAAGCGTCACATCCGCCAATTTCTCAGCTTTTTTAAGCTCCTTTTTAATCTTAGCTTCATCCAAATCAGACATATGCTTCTGGTACTCTTCATCGGTAAGGGTAGTCTCCATGCCATTGTAACCATAAGAATATCCTAAAATAGCAATTTTAATCCCATTGACTTCTTTGATAAGAAAATCTTGTTTTTCCCGATTTTTGGTATAAATACCAATGGTATCAATCCCAAGGGCATTGAAAGTTTCAACCGTATTTAAAGCTCCAGATAAATGTGAATCTAAAATATGATTGTGTGCCAAATCAACAACGTCATATCCTGTCTTTTTAATGGTTTGTGCAATTTCTGACGGCGCATTGAACAAAGGATAACCAGCTAATGGAAAATCTGGGCTTATCGTCCCCTCGTAGTCACCAATTGCTAAGTCAGCAGACTGAATCCACTCCTTAACATAAGTAAAATAAGGATCAAAATGGTAAGAACCATCCTCTTGAGCAGCTGAGGTGTAAAGAATGTCGTGAATCAAAATATCACCATTAGCGACTACACGTGCAGTTTGAACCTTATGTTCCTTAGTTTTTTCCTGTTCTAAACTTGTTTTAATCGTATTGTTTAAAACAAAGTCACCCGTGCTTAGACGTCTTTCGAGTAAAAATGCTAAAAAAAGCACTAATACCAGCAGACTAACTAGCAAGCCCAAACGACGATCTTTTTTTCGTTGTCTCTCTACGTGTCTTTTATCCATTCTTGGTCCTCCTTTGCGACCATTATAACATTTTATCAAAAGATAAGAAAGCGGTTTATAGAAGCATTAAGAACACCCAAATATAAAAAGAGTGAACAAAGAAGTCAATATTTCATAGAAATAGCTTCTCGTTCACTCTCTAACTCAAGCTTGCTAACTAATTGCGATGTATCTTCTATTGCCGCTGTAACTGATGTAAGAAATCCATCGACGCCCTTCAGAGGTTAACACGCTATCATAATTAACGGTTTCTCCAGCATCATAGTAAGCTAATTCTAAACTGGACATCTTTGGCTCTGCTTTGATTGAAGAACGTTTGGTAAAGGTATAAACACCCTTTGGAGCGATTGAAGTGGGACTTGGCTGTAATGTGGTTGCTGATTTCTCATAATCTCCGCCATCAAATCCATAATACTCTTCTAAGGTCTTTCTAGAAGCATAGATTTCCTCAGCTTCTTTACCAATATACCTCACATGCCAAGGTTCATCCATATAACCTGTCACAGCTTCTTTTCCTGGTAAATATCTAATCACAAAACCATATTTATGAGCATTGTGAGACAACCAATCTGCCGCTGCTTTATCCTCAAGTAAACGTCCAGATTTATCTGTAAAATCATAAGCTAAACCTGTCTGATGTTCACTATGCCCAGCACGTGCAGAATAACGATCCGCAGCTGCGTGACCATCACTATTGGCATACGTTTGATAGAGTGAGCGTTGCGTCTCATAACTTCTAAATCCGCTATAGGTTTTCCCAACATTGAATCCTTGATTAATCATATCGTTGCGCAAGCGGATAAATGCTTCCCTAGCTTCTGGTTACTCGCCAGGGTTATAAGTTGATGCCAAAGGATACTTTTTATTGGCAATGATAATCTCATCATATTTCCCTTGAATGCTATAATATGAACCGTTGTAGGTCACTTCCCTAGTAGCTATAGAATCTGTAGCTTTCACATCTGCTGTCGTTTGGCTAACAAATTTTAACTGACCATCATTTTGACGATAGTATAAATGAATATTGTATTCACCACTATTATTTTTATGGTTGCTAACCTTCACAGAAACCTTGTAATTGCCCTGAGTTTGTTTAACAGCTTGATACCACTGAATATCATCTTGACCAGCTGAAGTAGACCATATAGGAACTAACACTTCCTTGATGCATTGCGAAATCCCTACATTAGAAATAACCACATCGAATCCTTCTGTAGTCATATGTTCAACGGTAAGATTTCCTGTGACAACATCTTCCTGTGGCATTTCTACTGTCACTTTTTCTTTAGCGACAAACTTCTGAGTTCCATCTAATAAGGTGTAATAAAGATGAATATGATAATCATCAAAATCATTTTTGTGCTGTTTAATATCTACTCTCGTCTTATAACTACCATCTAGTTGTTTTTCAGCACTATACCAGATAAGATCATCCTGTCCTCCCTTATCTGACCAGATAGGAAGCCTAACTGCTGAAATTTTTTCAGAACTCTTAACATCATTAATGATAACATCAAATCCCTTGTCAGATTTATTTTCAATTTGCATGTGCCCAGAAACTGTAATCTCTTTTGTCTCAGATACAGGTTTGTCAGTTTCTTTTACCTGAGTTGACGAATCATTCTTGACAACTTCCTTTGTCACAACCTGACCTAAATCTACATAGCGTCGAATACCACTATAACTGATATAAGAAATCCAGTTATGATTATCATTGGTTAAAACCTTATCGTAGTTGACACTCTCCCCCTTATCGAAATTAAACTGAACAGGCGCCCCCATACTAGCTTCATTTCTAACATCTGCTGCCTTGTCAAAATGATATGTTCCTTTTTCAGGAATATTTAATTTGACAGTCTCTTTTACAACTGATTTGATTTCTGTCTTTGAAGTATCCTGAGCTGTCGTTTTTGTTTCTGGTTTTGTTTCAACCTTCCCCAAATCTGCGTAGCGACGGATGCCGTTGTAGCTGATGTAAGATAGCCATTGGTGACCATCGTTTACCAAGACTTTATCATAATTAACCTTGTCACCTTTTGGATAATAGAATTCTACTGGTGCTGAAACTTTGGCTTCGTTTTTGACATCCGTGTTTTCTGTGAAGGTGTAACTACCTTGAGGAGCTAGTGTTGGAACAACTGGTTGAACTTCAATTTTATCTTCTGAAGCCTGTGCTTCAACTATTTTAACATCTGCCATTACAGTAGCATTATTGACTACTGGCGCTGGTTCTTTTTCAGGTGTAAGTTGTCCTGTTGTAATATTTTCAGAAGATGTCAAAGCATTATCTACCAGCAGTTCTGAATTAACTTCATTACCTTCATTCGCTTGTGTAGCTTCTTCTGATATAGAAATTTCTCCCCCACTGCCAGTTTTCTCTAGCGATTGATCTACTGGAGTTGTTGGACTTGTTTCTGCAACCACTTGATTTTTCGGTTGACACCCACAGCAACAATGAGACACCTCATCTGCCATAGCAACCTTATGACCAAATATTAACATACTACCAAGTAATACCGAAGCAGCTCCAAAGAAATATTTTCGAATAGAAAAACGTTGTTTTTGATGTCCAAAAAGTTCTTGTTTCATGACTACTTCCTCACTATTCTTTTTTTCACCTTCATTATAATCCTTTATATTTCCATCATCAACACATAATTGTAATTTTTGTCATTTATTTGTAACATTGGTAACTATAAAGAAACTAAAATACTCTAGAATAGATAATTAATTAAACACAAACTGGATCGTTTTTTAAGTAATCAAACACTACTCTGCCATTTAATAATGATATAAGTATAAAGCTGAGATTCTCTTTCCCAGCTTCATATTATTATTCGATTTTTATGATATTTTTCTAACTAATTATTAATGATTATATTATTTTTTAATAACTAATTTATAAAAAATGGATGTAAATCAGCATCCTCTCCCTAGCCAATCACTATACTATCGGGTTGTTTAGGGCTACCAATATGCGGATTAGGTACTCCACTTGGAACAACCAATAAAAGATGCATTATCATATTCTGACTTTGAATTATAAATAGTTGTATAATAACAATCCATGACAAGTACAATTGATCAGAAAGAGGGAGTTTTTGTTTTTTCTCAATTTCTAATTCATATAGATGCTTGAACGATTCGTAGTCCCTATCAGCTAATAATTTATTGGAGAGTATCTTGAAATTCTGAATTGTACTATCTTCTTTTATAACACTCTCATCAAAAAAATAATTCATAGGAACATTCAATTTCAGTGACAATTTATACAATAATTCTGCCCCTGGATTATATTTCCCTTTTTCAATTCTACTAATTTGGCCTTGCTCACAAATTCCTTCTGCTAATTCAGCCTAAGATAAATTTAATTCTAACCTTCTAGCTCTTAAACGAGTTGGTAATAATGTCATTTGTCACCTTCCAAATATCTTTTCATAGTAGAGATTCTAACACGACTTTATTTACTATTCAAGTAAAAATTATCACTATAGTTATTATTTTACTCTGATATATGGACAATTCTCTGACAGTAATTTCAATAGCGCTTGATGTTTGATTTGCTAATCACTATCAACTGACCAATTAGTGATAAAATAATAAAACAAACCAATGCTATAATATACTTTTCATTTCCATATAATAAAATAGCATTTACCGGCAAAGCAATTGGCATCCAAATGACATCTAAAAAGGTTTTATTGGTCGCAAAAATAATGAATAAACACTCAACAAATGATAGGAGAAGATTTCCTCCTTTACCTATAAAAAGGATCAAAAACATGTGGAAATGGTTCAAGAATATGGCCAATAACCATGTGACAACGCCTACAAACATATAATAGGGCACCTTATGTAATTCTAGCCCAATGATTAGCCAAACAATCAAACTTGGTAAGGCTAACAACAAATCAGCTGAAATGATTTTCATTCCCCAGATGGCAACTCGATTTTTATCACTCTTGATATGTTGAAAATGATTGGCTTGTTCTTCTTGTTCCTGAACAAGAATGGAAATAATAGCCACAAATACACAATAACCAAGCATTGATAAAAAGATCATATTTTCCAATATAATAGGATTATGGCTAATAACCAAGATATATGGGACTATGGTTATTAGCTGTAACAGAGATATGGTAATAATGAGATAAAAACTATAAGACCCTTTCCATTTCAAGAGTTCACTTTTTAAATACTTGCTCATGAGACAATCTCCATTTCAATAAAGCTAAAAAAACTATAAATACAATGACTGATAGTACCACAGCTAGTATTGGTGTTGCCATATCAACTCCACGAATCACTGACTCTAAATCACCGGAAGGTTTTAAATGAAGTAGGCCTTGAGCTACTTTGTAATGATAGGTATAAGGAAAGAGATACCAAACATTAGTTTGAGCAATAAAAGGCGCTACCAATAAACAAACTAGTGAATTCACGACTAAAAGAAGATAAGGATTCAACCAGGTAGATAATACATACAAAAATGGTAATACCCAAATAGACGCTAATAACATAAGCAAAAGACATACCAAATCATTGAACAGATTGACATCTATCATACCTTCAAATAAGTGGATTTCTAAGTAAAAAATTCCTAAAAAACATAGACTAGCAATAACCATATCTTTAATTTTTAATAACATTTTAGCGATATAAACCTTAATGGTATCTTTTCCTAGAGAAATGTTTTGAAAATGCCCTGCTTTTTCTTCTACTTTGTAATCATGTAAAAAGAGTAAACCAATAAGTGTGACTAAAAAGATAGCTTCCCACCAATAAATGGAAAAACTTTCGATTAATGTTGGTCCCACCAATAAAAAGGCCACAAAAATAGCTAAAAACGGTACAAAAACTAATTGTTTTTTATCGGCACTAGCTTTTTGTTTGAGCCACTCTGATTGTAAAATTTTAATCATACTAAATACCACCGTGTACAATGTTAAAGAACAATTGCTCTAAATCGTCGTCATGTGAATTAATCTGATTATAAAAAATCTCTCCATCATGCAATATGATAATACGGTCTGCAACCTTGCTCACCTCATGTAATTGATGACTTGATAAGAGAATCGTCATTCCTGATTCTTTTAAGGTTATCATCAAGTCAAGTAATTCTTTAATGCCATCTGGGTCAAGACCGTTCGTCGGTTCATCTAAAATGAGCAAATCTGGATTTGTAATAATGGCCATTCCCAGACCAAGGCGTTGTTTCATCCCTAAAGAAAAATGACCTGCCTTCTTTTTACCGGTATGTGATAATCCTATAAGTTCTAACACTTGATGAATACGTTCATTAGAAATATCATATAACAGAGCTCTCGTTTTCAAATTATCAAAAGCAGAGAGGTTCATGTAAATAGCAGGTGCTTCAATTAAAGCTCCCATTTCATAATCACCATGGGGTGCCTTCTTTTTACCAGAATAACTAATTGTTCCACTATCTATAGCCTCTAAGCCAAAGATAATTTTCATAATAGTAGATTTCCCTGCACCATTCACACCTAAAAGACCACAAATCGTTCCTTCTTCAATCCTAAAAGTGACACCTTTTAAAATCTCTCTATCCTTATAAGCTTTTCGTAAATGATTAATCTGTGCTTCCATTATCAGTACCTTCCTTTCTATATAGAACACTATACTAAGGATTTGTCAGAATTTATTCAGAAAAAAGAAGCTAAGACAAAATTCTCAACTTCCCTATCAATTTTTAATAAGTATTAAATATCATTTTTGATTAAAAGGGTCACCAGTGCACCTCCTTTGGAAGGATTTGATAACACCAACTGTCCTTGGTATCTCTGTGCAACTTTGTGAGCAAAAGATAACCCAATACCATAATGGTTCTTATCTCTGCCTTTATTATCCGTATAAAATAGCCCACTAGCATGAGTTAAGGCTTCTTCTGTAAAAGGTTGCCCATTATTCCATACTTCAAATACTAAAAAATCGTTATCATCTTTCACGGATAGGGTAACCATTCTTTCTCCGGAACTATATCTGACTGCGTTAGCTAATATATTAATGAGAGCACGATTAAGATTTAATTTATTCCCTCTTAAAAACTGTCTTTCAGTTAAGTTATCTACAACTAGAGTCACTTGTTCTGCTGCCATCATCTCCTTTGCTTCACCTGTCAATTCACTAAGAAACTTTGTCAACTCAATTTTTTCTTGATAATCCTTATCTTCAATCAACAATCTTGAATAGTTCACCATTGAATTAAAATATTTTTCAAAAGTTATGACACTATTAGTCATTGAGCTCACAAAATCTACTTGTTTTTCATCCAAATCAGTCATTTCAAGAAGTTCAAGATTTCCTTTTAGCACCGTTAAAGGCGTTTTGACATCATGCGCTAGCGCTGCAACTTGAAAGGATAAGTCTTTTCTATCTTGCCTTTCAGCTTCTAAAAGTGCTACCAATTCATCATCTTTCTGGTAAAGCATGTTTAAAATGGTATTGAACTCAATCATCTCAGTTTCTCTTCGATCAATACTCACATCTTTACTTCCCATATTTAAGGATATGACTTCAATCAATCGGAAATTTCTTGTAAATTCTCTCAACAATTTAGCAACTGACCAAATCAGTAATATCAGTTCTAATCCTGAGATTAGGAAATATGAAAATGTATTATAGGGAATCTGACGTAATTTAGGATTAACAAACTCAGGAAGGATAGGCTGTCTCACAATAAGCAATGCTTCTGAATTTTTATACTCAGTATATCTAACAGAACCTATTTGGACAGAGTTGTTCTGTTTAATGACCCGTTCATAATAAGCCCAATCTGATTTTTGGTAATTTCCCGCAATCTCTTTATTTTTTTCACGATCAATCAAAAGATAATCAAATGTGGATGTTTCCATCAATGATATGGTATCAGACTTAGAAAGTGACTCAATAGGTATCTTAACAGTCAAATCATAGGTATTCAACTGTCCTGAGACCACCAATGCATAACTGACTGCAAAAAATATAAGTAAAATAGCTAGGGTTCCTAAAACAATTTCCCACACTGTCCTAAAAACTCGTTTTTTAATGGAATAGTGTTTAATCATGCCATTGGTACCCCACACCTCTTACGGTTTTGATTGGATTAATATCATAGGGTGAAAACTTATTTCTAATCTGATAAATATATTCAGAAATAGAGCGAAATAGGGTATCGGAATCCTCATCATAAACCTGTTCATAGATGTCCTCTCTTGTAAATACCTTATTGGTTTTCCTAGATAGCAATTCTAGGATATTGTATTCACGACTAGTTAAAGCAATTGTTTCTCCATTGATACAGACACGTCTTTCCTGTAAATAAAATGTGATTGGTAATAATTCTCGAACAACCTGTTCTGTGTGCTCAAAATGGTTGCGACGTTCTTCACGCTTCAAATGCGCAGCTACTTTGGCAACAAGCTGCTTAACGCTAAACGGCTTTGTAATGTAATCATCTCCACCTAAGTTTAAGGCATCAATAATATCTTCTTCAGTATCCTTAGCACTGACAAAAATAATCGGAGTTAGCACCTTATCTCTAATCTGACGACACAATTGTAACCCATCAATATTGGGCATCATCACATCAAGTAATATCAGATCAAAACCTTTAAACTCATCAATAACGATTGGCGTCCTAACCTTCTGGAAAACCGTCACATCATAATTTTTCATTTCTAAAATATTTCTCATCAATTTTAAAATCTCAAAATCATCATCTACAACTAATAGTTTATACATACTATCCCCCATTGTTATATTATTATTTTACACTATTTCCATAACTATATCGATGAACTAAAAAGTGTTTTTTGGGATGGTTATCTCATTTTAAGATAAGGGTATCAAGAAAAATTCAGAATTTGTTCAGAACATCTTTATTTTTAGGCAAAAAAAAACCGCTACTCCAAAGAATAGCGGTTTAATCATGTTTTTAGGCTACTTGAGTAGTCGCTCTATTATTTAAGAGTAACTGAAGCTCCAGCTTCTTCAAGTTTAGCTTTGATTTCTTCAGCTTCTGCAGTTGCAACGCCTTCTTTAACCATAGCTGGCGCACCATCAACAAGTTCTTTAGCTTCTTTAAGACCAAGACCTGTGATTTCGCGAACAACTTTGATAACGCCAACTTTTTTGTCGCCAGCAGCTGTCAATTCAACATCGAATGAATCTTTAGCTTCTTCAGCAGCACCACCAGCAGCAGCAACAGCAACTGGAGCAGCAGCAGTTACGCCAAACTCTTCTTCGATTGCTTTAACAAGGTCGTTAAGTTCAAGGATTGTAGCTTCTTTAATTTCAGCAATAATGTTTTCAATGTTCAATGCCATTGTGAATTTCCTCCAAATAGGTATTTTATAATATTAATTGTAGCTTTAAGCCGCTACTTGCTGACGCCATTTGATTAAGCTGCGTCTTCTTTTTCTGCAACTGCTTTGACAGCATATGCAACGTTGCGAACTGGCGCTTGAAGTACAGAAAGGAGCATAGAAAGCATACCTTCACGGTTTGGCAATGTAGCAAGTGCTTCGATTTCAGCTTTAGTTGAAACTTTACCTTCTACAGCACCACCCTTGATTTCAAGAGCGTCAGCAGTTTTTGCAAAATCGTAAACGATTTTAGCTGGAGCAACAGCATCATCTGAAAATGCAACAGCTGATGGTCCTACGAACAATTCAGCCATTCCTTCAAGACCAGCTTTTTCAGCAGCACGACGTAAGATAGAGTTTTTGATAACTTTATACTCAACGCCTTCACCACGAAGATTACGACGAAGAACAGTATCTTGTTCTACAGTCAAACCACGTGCGTCAACTACAACGATTGAAGTAGCTGCTTTCATTTGCTCAGCAACAGCGTCCACAAGTTCCGCTTTTTTAGCAATAATAGCTTCTGACATTTAAGTTTACCTCCGTTTTTATTTTGGGCTAGGCACAAAAAAATCGCACCTAAACCTAGACACGAAAGTACAAAATACACATAAAAAATATGGTTTTTGTCCTCGGTAGGATGTTTATGAGTCCAGCTCCCCTACTGTCTTAGGTCAGTTTTATTCAAAACCTCAATTATTGTACCATGCTAAACTATCTCTGTCAAGAAAAAATGTTATTTTTATCAAAAAACCTTGCCATCCTCAACAAAGGTTGATATGACAAGGTTTTTTGATTTCTATTTGATAACTTCTTGTGTCTTAGCGTAATTAGCCTCGACGGCTTCTTTTTCGGCTTTCCACCAATCTTGGTTTTCTGTGTACCAAGCGATGGTTTCTTCCAAACCTTCTGAGAAGTTGGTGAATTGTGGTTCCCAACCAAGTTCTTCACGGAGTTTTGTAGAATCAATCGCATAACGAAGGTCATGACCGGCACGGTCAGTGACATGATCATAAGCATCTTTTGGTTGTCCCATTTTCTCAAGAATCAACTCAAGCACTTCTTTATTATTTTTCTCACCATCGGCTCCGATAAGATAAGTCTCACCGATACGACCCTTCGTCAAGATAGCCCAGACACCTGTTGAGTGGTCATTGGTGTGAATCCAGTCACGAACGTTTTTACCTTCACCATAGAGTTTTGGTTTAATCCCTGCCAAGATATTTGTAATTTGACGCGGAATAAATTTCTCAATGTGTTGGTATGGTCCGTAGTTATTTGAACAGTTTGAAATGGTTGCCTTGACACCAAATGAACGAACCCATGCTTTAACAATCAAATCAGAAGCTGCCTTAGTTGATGAGTAAGGTGATGATGGATTGTAATTGGTTTCAGCGGTAAATTTCTCACCTGGTCCCTCTCCGTGACCTGGTAAATCTTCACGAAGGGGAAGATCGCCGTAAACTTCATCAGTTGACACATGGTGGAAACGAATATCGTATTTACGAGCTGCTTCCAAAAGTGTGTAAGTGCCAATAAAGTTCGTGTGGATGAACGGACTTGGGTCGTTCAATGAGTTATCATTGTGACTTTCAGCTGCATAGTGAACGATAGCATCTGCTTTCGCTGCTAATTGGTTTACTAACTCAGCGTCAGCGATGTCACCGACAACCAACTCCACACGATCGCCTAAGATAGCTTCCAAGTTCGCACGGTTACCAGCGTAAGTCAATTTATCCAAGACGGTTACGTGAACGTCTGGATGATTGTTGTAAACGTAGTGCACAAAGTTAGAACCAATAAAACCTGCTCCACCTGTGACGATAATATTTTTAAATTCTGACATATTTTAAGATACAAAGGGACGATTCGCTTGCGAAACATTCCGTAGAAGTCAAATAATCTACTGAATTATTTTAGCTTTGAGCCTGACGCTTCAAAAGCGAAAAGGAAATCTGACAAAGACGTTTTGCGTCTAGGAAGATTCATCTTTTCCTAGGAATTTAGTCCCGTGTTCAATTTTACGAAGAAAACTGAACAATCCTTTCTTGCTTATTTTCTTAATGCTTGTTTTAAGTAATCAATTTTTGCGAAATCTTTGCGGTTATTATTCTCAGCACGATAGCTATCCTTTGATGAAGCCTGGTAAATTTTGAGGTATTGTCCCAAATTTGGCAGGTAGTAATGAACATCTTCATCTTCTACCTCTTCTAGGTCTTCCAGTTCTACACCAGCAAAACTCGGCAGAGAATGCAGTCCGCCAAATTCAACGGAATGTCCCTCCTTTTGAAACTCGTGTTCATGGCGATTGACCAAATGATAACCTAGCTTTTCCATGATAGCATTAAGTTCATCAAATCGGTAAATCCGCCCTTCATCAGGCGCTGCCCAGCCACGAGGGTCGCTAGGAACATGGATGTCCAAATCTCTTGCCTGCCAAGATTGACCTGTTCGCACTTCTAATCCGACAGATCCCATCAAGAGCGGAACGATGCCAATCTGGTTTAATTCTCTGGCAATCGTTAAAAATTCTTGATACATCTTACAAATCCTCAACTCTCAAAGGTTTGACGTTCTTGAGTAGCGGATGGTTTTTATCAGCTTCTGAGACTTCAGCTTCTGCGAGATTCTCCCACTCAATGCCAAGACTTGGATCTGCGTAATTGACAAAGGCATATTTCGGTTTAAGTTCCAATGCCCAATAATCATTGACCAAGTAAGTATAAGCTGCTGTATCTGACAACACTTGGAACCCATTGGCAACACCACGTGGTACGAAAATACCTTTTGACGCATCAATGACCGTTTGGTAGGTATTTCCAAAAGTATCTCCTTCACGAAGGTCAACCCAAGAACCGATCACTCGCCCTTCATCCGCTATAGAAACGTATTTATCCCAAGGCTCAGCATGGAGACCACGAAGAGTATGTTTCTTATTGAATGAAATGTTGTTTTGTAACTTGCCTTCTGCAAAGAAACTTTCTGGAAAACCAAGGGGTACCATTTTTTCTTTTTGGAAGTTTTCTTTAAACCACCCACGGTTATCACCACGAACTGGAATATCAAATTCTAACATCCCTGGAATACCTGGAACTTCGCGACAAGCTAGTTCTTTGTCAAAAAACTGTTCTGTCATTAGGCCTCTCCAATCAAACGTAGCAAGTATTGCCCGTACTCATTTTTCTTCAATGGCTGTGCCAATTCGAGTACCTGCTCTTTAGTAATATAGCCCATGCGATAGGCAATTTCTTCAAGATTTGCCACTTGAACATTTTGCATACGTTGAACAGTTTCAATATATTGCGCTGCTTCAAGCAGACTTTCATGGGTACCTGTATCGAGCCACGCAAAACCACGTCCCATGACTTCAACTGACAAGTCACCACGCTCAAGGTAAACCTTATTAACATCTGTGATTTCCAATTCACCACGAGGAGATGGTTTGATGTTTTTGGCAATCTCTACAACATCATTATCATAGAAATAAAGACCTGTAACTGCGTAATTTGATTTCGGTTGTTCTGGTTTTTCTTCGATAGAAATAGCATTCATATCCGCGTCAAATTCAACGACACCAAAACGCTCTGGATCTTTAACTTGGTAGCCAAAAACAGTCGCACCTAACTCTTTAGCCGCAGCACGCTGCAACATTGCTGATAAGCCTGGACCATGATAAATGTTATCCCCTAAAATAAGAGCAACATTATCATCACCAATAAATTCTTCACCAATGATAAAGGCTTGCGCCAAACCATCTGGACTTGGTTGTTCCGCATAAGAGAGCGAAACACCAAATTCCGCACCGTTCCCAAGTAGTTCCTCAAAACGTGGCAAATCTTGTGGCGTTGAGATAATCAAAATTTCCTTAATACCAGCCAACATCAAAACTGATAATGGATAGTAAATCATTGGTTTATCATAAATCGGCATCAATTGTTTTGATGCAGCACGAGTCAATGGGTATAAACGTGTTCCTGATCCACCAGCTAGAATAATACCTTTCATGGTTCTCTCCTTAAATATATAATCACTTTATTTTATCATATTTTGTATAGTGTGTCATTTCTTAATATAGCGACTAATTAGATAATCACTAGCAGAAAGAGCTGTTTGTTGCCCCATCACTAATTGACTAAGCATTTTTCCTAAGAGTGGCCCCGTCGTGAGTCCTGATGACCCAAGTCCACTAACAGCATAAACACCTTTGAGGCCTGGAACTTCACCTATAAAGGGACAAAAATCTTCCGTATAAGCCCTAATTCCCACACGATCACGCGTTTTTATCGCTTCTGTTATTTTAGGGAAAAAGTCTTGCGCTCTTACTTCAAAATCTGCCAAAATCCTTTCATTAACAGTTAAGTCAAATCCCATATTTTTTTCATGACTAGCACCTACAGAAACTTTTCCACCAGCAAACGGGATAACATCAATCTCCCCCTCTGGAATAATCACAGGATTGTGTCCTGTTTCCAAGTCATCAAAATAATAATCTCTTAATTGTCCTTTTTGTGGACTAACATCAACTTGATACCCTAACGGTTCTAAAATATCTGGCAACCAAGCACCGCAGGCTAAAAGAACTGAATCAAATACCTGACCATTAACGTCATAAGTACCATCTGACAAACGTTTTAGCTCCGCTTTTTCCTTTAAAAGAGAAAAGCCAGATGCCTCAATTAACGTTTCAGTCAGTTGTGAACCTTCAACTCGTGCTGCACCACTCGCTAAAATCCCTTTGTCAAAGCCAGCTAAATCTGGAAAACTTTTTTGAGCTTCTGCTAACGTTTGGACAGAGAGGGAACCAATTAGTGGGGATTCCACCAATCGTGACTCAGCCAGCTCACGTAGTTCTTCCAAATATTCTGGACGAGATTTCAAGAGAAGAGCTCCCGATTGATCATAAAAATCTGTAGCGATGCCATCATTTTTTAAATCCGACAAGAGTTCCTGATAAAAATCTGCTCCTGAACATGCCAGACGATACCAAGCTTTATGACGGCGACGAGAAAACCAAGGACAAATAATACCTGCCGCAGCTTTTGTAGCTTGTCCGTGACCTTCGTCAAAAATTATTACAGTCATGTCACTCTTTGAGAGATAATAAGCTACTGTTGAGCCTACAATTCCTGCCCCAATAATTGCAATTTTTTTCATGATTTACCCCAACGCTACATCCATCACCATCATAATCACAAAGCCAAGCATCAGTCCAAGTGTTGCCAAATCAGTATTCCCGTTCGTTTGAGATTCAGGAATTAATTCTTCAACAACAACAAAAATCATAGCTCCTGCTGCAAATGCTAACGCATAAGGAATAATCGCTAACATCCACATCACAAGCGCTGCCCCTAATACTGCTCCGAACGGTTCAACAATTGCTGACATAGCTCCCCAATAAAACGCATGCTTACGTGATTTTCCTTCTGCACGAATAGGAATAGATAAAGCTGCTCCTTCTGGAATATTTTGAAGTCCAATTCCCAAAGCCAAGCCCATTGCCCCTGCAATAGCCGCTTGAGACATACTACCATTAGCAAGTGATCCAAAAGTCACCCCAATTGCTAAGCCCTCTGGAAAATTATGAATTGTAATCGCCAAAAAAAGTAAAGCTGTCTTTGATAATTTTTCTGGTTCAATTCCTTCAGCCTCGGATTTATTTTTCCCAAGATGTAAATGTGGGACAACAGCATCAATCAACCGCAGACTAAAACCACCTGCTAAAAATCCTATTGCTACTGGTCCCCATGCCCACTTACCATAAGCAGGTTCTGCGTATTCTAAGGCTGGTGCTAAAAGTGACCAGAAAGAAGCTGCAATCATCACACCTGCTGCAAAGCCATTCATGGTGTCCAGTAATTTTCGATTAATCATTTTAAAAAAGATAACAATGGCAGCTCCTAAAATAGTACACCCCCATGTAAAGAGTCCAGCTAAAAAAGCCAATAAAATCGGATTTAAAGACAATAAATTAATCATCGTTAGTCAAACACTTTCTAATCTCAAAGATGATAAAAAGGATTGGTATTGCTAGAAGCTCCCAAAACTTCAATGCCCCAATGATTTTCTAGGGTCCAATGCCTTAACAGCTCTGCTATTTTTTCAATAAAAAGCACTTCGATATGATGACCAGGATCAATTCCTAATAGTCCTTCTGTAAGCATCTCCTGCGCAGTGTGATAATAAATATCTCCCGTCACATAAACATCTGCACCTTTAGCAAGTGCCTGTTGGTAAAATTCATCGCCTGAACCACCACAAATAGCTACTCGAGAAATGACAGGATTTTCTTTGTCATAAGAAATTAAGCGAACACTGTCAAGTCCAAATACTGCTTTAACTTTTAGGGCAAAGTTTTCAAATCTTTGCTCTGCTATTGTTCCGATACGGCCAAGTCCATAACCAGTAGCTATTGGCGATAAAACTTCTGCTTCATGGATTTCTAACAGCTCACAAAACCAATCGTTTAAACCACCAGGAACGACATCAATATTAGTGTGACTAACATAAACTGCTATATCATGCTTAACCAAATCCAGTAAAATATCACGCTGTGGACTGGACACTAGATCTTTAATCCCTTTAAAAATCGGAGCATGTTTAGTGATAATGAGGTCTACCTTATTTGCAACAGCTTCTGCCACGACATTTTCACGGACATCTAAAGTAACCATGACACGCTTGATGTCTTTATCTAAGGTTCCTATTTGAAGCCCTACAACATCACCCTCCATCGTCAATTCCTTAGGGCAAAAAGCTTCATATCTTGCAATCACATCACTTGCCAGAACCATCGAGTACCTCCTGAATTGTTTTGATTTTTTGGGAAATAGCAGAGCGGTCACCGTCATTACTTTCAGGAATTTGTGACAAAGCTACTTCTAGTTTACCAATTTCACGCGCCCATTTTGCTAGGAAAACTTCTGATTTTTCAGCTAACAAATGTTTGCCAAAACGCAGTTCAGTTGTCGTCAACTTTTCTTCACCGTGCTCAGCAACTAAAATTTCGTAAAACTTGCGATTTTCAGTCATGATTTTTTCTGTGACGATTGTAAAATGATTTTGAACGACCCAAGTCCGTAAATCATCCTCACGGTTATTCGGTTGTAAAATCAAACGTTCTACTTGCGCCAGCTTTTCTTTTCCTGCTTCTAAGATATCAGCAATAAGGCGTCCTCCCATACCACAGATAGTAATTGTTGTGACACCGTCATTCTGCTGAAAAGCAGCTAGCCCATTAGCTAAGCGTACCTCAATCTTATCCGATAAACCATATTCAGCAACATTTTTCACCGCAGAGTCATAGGGACCTTGAGCAACCTCCCCTGCAATTGCCGAAGAAATGTGACCAGATTGGATTAGAGCAATTGGTAAATAAGCGTGGTCACTTCCCACATCTAACAGTTTGCTACCTTTGGGAACAAATGTTGCTACCTCAGTTAGGCGACTTGATAAAATCGTATCCATAATTATTCTTTCTACTTGTTTAATCCTTTTTATTATACCAAAAAAACTCGCTATAAGAACGAGTTTTCGATAGGTTATCATTTATTCACATAAGCAACTGCACGAACTGGTGAACCTGTTGCCTCTTTCCAATTAGGATAGGCAATTGAAATGATACTTCCAGTCGCTGGTACTTGATCTAAGTTTGCTAGCACTTCGACTTGATAGATCCCTTGTTCGAGAAGATAGTATTCTTGTTTCAAAGCTCCACCATTATCAAATGCAGACTTACCGCTGTCTGTATCTAGGGTTTCATGGCCGACCGCCTTAACGCCTCGTTCATGAATTAAAAATTCTAAAGCTTCGTGAGTCCAGCCTGGTGTTTGTTGGGCACCATTTTCATCTAAATTACGGATAGCACCCTGGTCAGGCCAACGTTTATGCCAGTCGCTACGAAAAGCAACAAAAGCACCTGATTCAATTTTGCCATACTCTGTTTCAAAATCCAAGATATCCTGTTTTGTTAATTCATAATTAGGGTTTTCTGCCACCGCTTGTGACTTATCAATCACATAAAGAGGTAACAGAAGGTCTTCCAAAGCGATTTGGTCTAGCCATTTTCCGCCTTCTACGAAGTGAATTGGGGCATCAATATGCGTTCCATATTGCCCAACTACTGTAAATTGTTGCACATGAAAACCATCTTTTAAGGTGAAAATATCCTTTTTCTCAAGACTAGGCAGAGCTGGAAAATGTGGACTATTTTCATCAATTTTGTGAGTTAAATTCACTAATCTTGCTGATTTAAAAACCTGAAAGGCGTCTAATAACTTTGTCATAAGCACTCCAATTCTTTCTCTTTAATAATCACTCAAATCTTTTCCAAGGCTAAATTCAAATCTTCAATCAAATCATCAACATTTTCAAGACCAACAGAAATACGGATTTGATTTGGTGTCACACCACATGCCGCTAAATCTTCTGAAGAAAGCTGTGCATGCGTTGTTGTATAAGGGTGCACGACTAATGATTTGGCATCAGCAACATTGGCAAGGTTGGAGAATATTTCAAGGTTATCGATAACCGTCGCAGCAGCCTTATCATCTCCCTTAACATGGAAGGTAAAAATAGAACCAGCACCTTTCGGTAAGTATTTTTGCGCCAAGTCAAAGTAGGGACTAGATGGCAAACTTGGGTAATTAACCTTTTCAATTTTGGGATGGTTTTCGAGAAAGGCTGCAATTTTTTTCGCATTCTCAACATGACGTTCAACACGCAACGACAAGGTTTCCAAACCTTGTAACAGAAGAAAAGCATTAAATGGTGAAATAGCTGCTCCCGTATCACGTAAGAGTTGCACGCGCAAAGCTGTAATAAAAGCGGCAGCCCCAATATCACGAGTATAAGAAATATTGTGATAAGAGGCATCTTCTTCTACAAATTGTGGGAATTTACCAGAATCTTCCCAGTCGAATCTACCACTATCAACAATAATGCCACCAATCGTCGTACCATGTCCACCAATAAATTTCGTTGCTGAATGAACTGAGATATCAACTCCATGTTCAAATACATTGATAAGATAAGGGGTACCGAAGGTATTATCAGCAACCAGCGGAATCTTGTGAGCATGTGTTAACTCTGCCACTTTTTCAATATCTGGAATGTTAATCAATGGATTACCTAAGGTTTCAATCAACACCAATTTTGTATTGTCTTGAATAGCAGCTTCCACTTCTTCTAGATTTTCAATATTGACAAAGGTTGTCGTAATCCCGTAACGTGGCAAGGTTTCTTTCAGAAGATTAAAAGTGCCACCGTAAATCGTTGTAGCCGCCACCACATGGTCTCCTGCATGTGCTAATCCTAGTATGGTGTAAGTCAGAGCAGCCATTCCTGATGCTGTCGCTAAAGCTCCTACACCCTTTTCAAGCGCAGCCACCCGGTCTTCAAAAACTGCCACCGTAGGATTACCAATACGCGTATAAATATTTCCAGGCTTTCTCAAGGCAAAAAGATCTTCACCTTCTTGTACATCATCAAAAACATAAGAAGTCGTTTGATAAATAGGCACTGCACGTGATTTTGTCTCAGCATCAGTTTTTTGCCCAGCATGCAATTGTAAAGTTTCAAATGAAAATTCTCTTATCATATCAATTCTCGCTTTCGTTTTTTCTTATTTTAACGAAAAAAAGCAGAGCTGACCAATACTTATTCCATGAAAAAAGGTATAGTTTCAAACTATACCTTTATTTTTTTAATAAGTAAAGATGTGACATACAGTCCTAAACCAGTTACCGCACAAATTCCTGATAAACTAAGATCAAAGTGCATGCCTAAAGCATATCCAATAACAACCATCAAACAGCTAAAAAAAGCAACCATTCCCAGAAAACTATGAAAATGCCTTGCCCAAAGCTGTGCAGCCATTGCTGGAGCAACTAGAAATCCGATAACAGCTATAGAGCCTGCGATATCAAATGCAAGGACCACTGTCAGCGATACTAAAAAGACAATTATTATCTGCAACCTTCTGACTGATAATCCCGACAGCTGTGCATGATTCTTATCAAATAAGAAGATTTTTAGATGTTGATAAGTCAGTCCCAAAAAAAGTACAATCGCTAAAAGTAACCCACCTGACTTTACCAAAGCAACCGGTAAAGATATCCCTAACAATTCAACTCTATTCAAGGGTGTAAACAAGACCTCACCCATTAACACCATATCTAGGTCCAAATGTACATTTCTAGCAAAAATTGAAATCAAAATGACTGCCGTAGCAAAAAAAGTTGTAAAAACTAAACCAGTTGCTGCATCATGAGTCAATTTAACAGAGCTAAGTCCTTCAATAGCCAAAACAGCTAAAACGCCAAATAAAGTAGCTCCTAATATCAAAATAGGGCTATCTAAACTTCTCACAAGGAAAAAGCCTAGAACAATTCCTAAAAGTACCGAATGAGCTAAAGCATCTGCTAACATTGATTGGTTACGTAGCACTAGAAGACTTCCAAGAAGACCGCAAGAAAGCCCTGTTAAAAGCAAAATAATTAAAACTTCAAACATGGTAACCCAACCTCCGTGCCTTAGTCACTACATAGGATATCAATGCCAATACACTCATAACTAAAATAATGGTTGGACCAGTTGATAAACCTGAAATAATAGAACTCAAGTAGGTTCCTATTAAGGTTGAAAAAATAGCTGAGGCTCCTGCTAAAATCAAGGTTGTTTTATAATGCCTTGCCCAAAAAAGACCAATGGTTGCTGGAGCAATTAAGAAGGCAGAAATAAGAACAGCACCTACAACTTTTAAACCAACCGAAATAAGACTAATCATCAACAAAACAATAAGTTGCTCTAAAAAAATACTTGAAATCCCGATACTTTTAGCAAAACCTTGATCAAAAAGATAAAGCTTCAGTGCTGGATAAATTATTCCAAATAGCAAAAGAGCAATGCCAGATACGCCTGCGATCAACAAGATATCTTCAAACTGAATAAAAGCTGCTTGCCCAAAAAGATAATTTTGTAAACCTGCCTGCGAACTTTTAGAAAAATACTCATTACCTTGTAACAATTGTTTTAGTACCATCCCAACTCCAAAAAAGGAAACCGAAACAAGGGATAACACATTTAATAACGGCTGCCCGCTCTGCTTTTTTATCCAGTAAACTAACGTATAAGAAAAATACCCTGAAAACACCGCACCAATCATAAGGAGTAATGGATTTCGAGAGTGAAACACAATGAAAGCTAAAATAACACCAGGGTAAGAAGCATGTCCCAAGGTATCTCCAACCAAGCTTTGCTTTGTTAAAACACTAATTGTACCAATTAAGCCAGTCGCTAAGGCAAATAGCGTAATTCCTACCGCTACTGTTAAAAAGGAATAATCGGTTAAAACCTTAAGCATGGCGCCAACCTCCTTGTTCCTTTTCCTTGAAAAGTAACTGAGCTGAACTTTGATAAGCTTTTTGATAATTTTCAAAAGTTAAAACTTCTGCTAGCTCCCCACTAGCTACTACGGTTTTATTCAGCCAAACCAAATAATCAAAGTAGTTTTCTATTGTGTTTAAATCATGATGGATAACCACCGATGTTTTTCCTTCTTCTTGAAACTCTCTCAAAATGGACATAATGATTTCTTCAGTCTTGATATCAATACCAGCTAAGGGCTCGTCCATTAAATAAAGCTCCGCTTCTTGAGCAAGGGCACGTGCAATAAACACACGTTGTCTTTGTCCGCCTGATAACTCACTAATTTGCCGATTTTTTAAATCTAACAAATTCATTTTTTCTAAAGACGCAAAAACAATTTCTTTATCTTTTGCTGTAGGTCGTTTTAACCAATTTTTAATGTGGGGGTAGCGTCCCATAAGGACGATGTCATAAACAGTTGCAGGATACTGCCAGTTCACTTGACTTGCTTGTGGAATATAAGCTACCCTAGTCGCTATCATTTGCGACAAATGATCTGATTGTCCTAGAAGTTTAATTTGACCACTTCTAGCTTTTTCAAAGCCTAAAAGACTCTTGAATAAAGTTGACTTTCCGGCTCCATTAGGGCCTACAATAGCACAGCGACTCCCTTGTGGAATGATAAGATTCACATTCTCTAATGCTGAGACTTGTTGATAGGCTACCGTTAGTTCAGAGACTTGGATAGCTGGATTCATGATTTCCTCCTTTTATTTAAGATAGTCAACAATTAATTTAATATTATGTTTATACATGTCGACATAATTATCTCCCTCTTCACCTGCTGGGGCTAGTGAGTCTGAGAAGAGTTCTTTATGCTCTCCAGTAACAACGCTAACTGAACCACCCTTAGCTTTGACCGCTTCTTGCAGTTTCTTCATACGATCTGGATTTGTTGTTGACTCAGTGAAAATAGCTTTAATATTGTGATCAATGATCAAATCAACGGTTTTAATCATATCACTATTAGCAACTTCTGACTCTGTGCTAACGCCTTGTGGTGCATAAAGTGTAAATCCGTAGCGATTTGCAAAATAGTTAAATGCATCGTGTGGTGTCACAAGGTAACGGCTTTGTTCTGGAATAAGTGACAATTGCTCCTTGTTCCATTTATCTAGCTCATCTAATTCATTTAAATAAGCCTTCTCATTTTTTTCAATTGTTTCTTTTTTATCAGGCAAAAGTTCTTGCAAATCGTCTGAAGCTGCTTCTACTGCTTTTTGGTAAAGATCTATATCAAACCAAAAATGTGGATCAACGACATCTTCCCCGTCTTCTTCCATGGTTCCAATTTCAGTTTTAGTAAAATCACGAGTAACAGCAGAACCTGTTTTTTCCAAAGCTTCAATCATCTTACCTTCAAAATGCAGACCATGATAAAGGACTAAATCCGCTTCTTGTAATTTCTTTAAATCACTTGATTTGGCAGTATAAAGGTGTGGGTCTTCTCCAGCTGGAATAATGAGCTGACGTTCAACTAAATCTCCGGCTAATTCACTAACCATGTCATCTAAGAAAGAAGTGGTCACAGTAACAACGGGCTTTTCTTTTTCGTTTTTAGCATCTGTAGATTGATTTTGACAAGCTGCCAAAGCTAATAAGGCAACAGAAGTTAATATAATAGTATTTAATTTTTTCATCTTTAAAGACTCCTAGGTTTTATTATTCACATAGTTAGGTAATCCTAACTTTATAAAAAGGATAACCGATATGAGAGTTTTTGTCAACCATTTACCTACAATTTTGTTATAATTAAGGAGTGAAAAATAGATGAGGTTTAATATGACACCTAACAAAGAAGATTATTTAAAATGTATCCACGACCTAAGGGAACGTGGTGATAAAATTTCCAATAAAATGATTGCAGACTATATCCAAGTTTCCACTCCTTCTGTCTCAGAAATGCTAAAAAAAATGCAGGCTGAAGACTGGGTGGTTAAGGATAAGTTTTTTGGATATGCCTTAACCGAAAAAGCGGAACTTATTGTCACCGAACTCTATCGTAAACATCGATTGCTAGAAGTTTTCTTACAAAATCACCTTCACTATACAACCGAGGAGACACACCAAGAAGCTGAAATTTTAGAGCATGCTGTCTCTACGATGTTTATTGATCGCTTGGAAGAAAGCCTAAATTTTCCAGAATTTTGTCCACATGGTGGTACGATTCCTAAAAAAAATGCTCCTTTAAAAGAGAAAAATCACCAGACTCTTGCTCAAATTGCTCAAGAAGGGAACTATCAACTGGTTCGTGTGCATGACGAAATTGAACTATTAGACTATTTACAACGTCATAATTTTCATCTGGGGACTGAGTTTACTTTAACTGAAATCGATTCTTACGCTCAAACTTATCAGATCCATTTTGGTAACAAGAATTTAACGATTCCCTTGACAATTGCTAAGTTAATTTTTGTTAAATGATGATCTTCTTCCACATTAATACTACTGAAAGAAAAGTTTACAAAGATAAAAAACGAATGTTGATACCTAGTAAAAAGCTAGATATCCTTCATTCGTTTTTTTACAATTAATACTCATTAAGAATCAAAATTAGACATTAACAAAAACATTAATTTTTGATTGACATAAACAGAACTATGACTGTTTCTTCCAAAGAGTGACATTATCTGCTCAGTTTTAAAATCTACTTTGCAATTACTCTTTTAGAACGCCTCATTTTTTCTCTTTGAAACAACCACTTCTGTTCCGATATCAATCTGACTGGTCACTTCAATTGCTAGATTTAGCTGATTTAAAACCTGTTTGGTCATGTATAGTCCAAATCCTGAAGCCTTTTGGTGTTCGTGTCCATTATAACCTGTGAAGCCTTCCTCAAAAAGACGCGGGAGATCTTCTGGCAAGATACCGATCCCCTGATCAGCGATTGTGATGCTATTTTCTGTTAAGGTAATCGTAATTTTTCCACCTGCGGTACTATACTTAATCGCATTATCCAAAATTTGAGACAAAGCAAAGCTCAACCACTTTTTATCTGTTTTTAACTGCCAATCACCTGTCACCTCTACAGATAATTGTTTGTGGAAGAAGAGAATTCGATTTTTTTTAATTACTTCCTTGATTAGTTCATTAACTGAAATCTGTTCAAAACGAAAGTCATCTTGTCTTTCACTGAACTTCAAATAAGTCAAGAGATTCTCCAAATAATGTTCTAATCGTATGACCTGTTGATTAACATCATCCGATTGAAGTTGATTAGTTTGTGCCATTAGTGAAACGGCTGATAAGGGAACCTTCATCTGATGAACCCACATTTTGATTAAATCTTGTTGACGAGAAGCCTGGCTTTGAGCTCGAAAAACTTCCTGTTGAGCCTTATCATTATGTGCAGATAAGGCTTTTTGATAACTCTCATCCAATGGACTTGACAGCTCTGCTATTTCCCACAAATCCCTAAAATTCGCTAAGAGTCTCAACTGATGCCGAAAGCTCAGAAAATGCCAGATACTAAAGGGAATTAACACTATTAAATTAAAAAGAAGCGTCATGCCAAAATAAATCATTGGTAGATGGTAGAGAGCAAAGGATACTAAAAATCCTACTGACAAAAAGCTTATCACAAGATACCAAATCCCATGTTGCTTTATATATTTCATCATCATCTTAGTAAATATCCGACTCCTCTTACTGTATGAATATGGTCAAACCCAAGCCCAGCTACCTTCTTGCGCAGTCGTGCTATATTAACATTGAGGGTATTCTGATCAATGAACTCATCACTCTCCCACAATTTCTCTAAAATCGTCTCCTTACTCACCACTTCTTCCTTATGAGAAAATAGCAAAGCTAGTATTTTATTTTCCGTGGGTGACAGCTGGATGTGTTCAGAACCAATAGAAAGAGCACCGTCACGGCTGAGCGAAAAATCCTTAAATGTTAATTCTTCACTGGTAAACTGATGCGAACGACGTAAAAAAGCTCCAATCTTAGCATCCAGAAGACCAATCGAAAATGGTTTAGCAATGTAATCATCGCCTCCCATATTTAATGCCATAACCATATTCATCTCATCATTGCTAGACGAAATAAAAATAATAGGTACCATTAACGTTTTTCGAATCTCTGCCGTCCAATAAAATCCATTAAAATAAGGAAGGGTAATATCAAGTAAAATCAAGTCTGGCTTAACTTCCTCAATCTCCTGCTTAACTGCACGAAAATTAGACGCACTAAACACCTGATACTGCTGTCCCAAATGCCCTTTCAACAACGATACAATGGTCTCATCATCTTCAACAATAAAAATTTTATCTTTAGTCATCATTGCTTTCTCAATAATTATCTCTGCGGTAACCAATCGTAACTGCAAGAACTACTAACTCATTATCTATAATGTCACAAATCACACGATAATCACCAACACGATAGCGCCATTGCCCAGAACGATTTACCGTCAATCCTTTACCTTTTGACCTGGGATTTTCTATTCCATCAATATTCTTATATAGATATTTTATAATTAAACTCGAAATTCCCTTGTCTAATTTTCGAAGTTGCTTTTGAGCTCGTGGTGATAAAATAACTTTATAACTCAATTCCAAGCTCCTCTGCCATCTCCTCCAATGTCATTGGCTCAAGTCCATTAGCTAAATCATCTAAATATTCCTCATAGGCTAGCTCACCTACCCTAGCATCATATTCATCTTCCAAAGCTTCTAAGGTTTTGGTACGAATCAACTCAGAAAGAGAAACTCCTTCAAATTTCGCCATTGCCTTCATAAAATTTTTATCAGCTTCAGAGACTTTTAAGGTTATTGTTGGCATATCAAACTCCTTTAGATTAGTAACACTATTGTATTACTTTTGATATTAAAAATCAAGAAAGCACCTGCTCATTTAAAAACAAGTACTTCCAATCATTATCTTTCTACCAATTTGTAGTAGGTTCTGCTGGTAACTTTGTAACTGATGAAATAGAGAATACCAACCACAAGCATGGTAATCCCAGCCACTAGGTAAACTAAATTACTGCTAGCAACCCCAAAGAAAAGAAGCATTTGTTTTAACATCGGAATAGCCACTACATAATGCAGCGCCGCAATTCCCAGTGGCATAAAGAAGACTAAAATGGTTTGAGACGAAATCGTTTTCTTAACCTCTTCTTTTGACATCCCAACTTCTTGGAGAATCTTATACGATTTCTTATCTTCTTGACCTTCTGAATATTGTTTATAGTAAATAATCAAAGCTGCACCAAGTAGGAATGAAAGACCTAGAACCACACCTGTAAAGAGCATACCACCAAATAATGTGTAGCCTTCATCCAGAACATCTTGTTTAAATTGAATGTCACCAATGCCATTTCCAGCATCATCGACAATACCAACATCATTAGCCAAGTTTAGTTTCTCAGCCTCCTCTTTCGTTAAATTGAGATGAGCCGTGTAGGTATTTGGTGGAAAAGTCACTGCATAATCCATAATCTCTTTAAAAGATATTTTTAGTTTAGTCGCAACTTCTTCATTGGCAACGACCATCACTGCACCATTATAGATATAATAAACTTCAGGGATAATAGCTGTTTGATAATTCTTGACAACATCAAATTTGTTGCCTAACAAGTTCATGGTCTTGTAATGACTGTTTCCTTGTTGTTTTAAGAAGGCAACTTGATTTGCGGATAGTTTTGGCACATCATTACCCAGCTTCTTAAAATCATCTTGGGTAACAACAAAGACAAATCCTGTCTCAGCGGCCGCACTCATAAATTCTTCAGCATTTGCATAAGAAAGATGCTCACGATTAGCAAGTGGAAAACTAATCAAGGATGATGTATAACCAACGACCTTTTTCTCATCATCCAGTTTACTCAAGACATATTTATCCAGTAATGCCTGACCTTCATCTGAAAAGCCATCTACAGTTAAGGAAACCTTGGCATTGTTAATAAACTGTTTGTTGACCTGTGTTTGCGTATTGGCATAAAGCGCAGCTGTTGTCCCAATTGAAACAAAAGCCATAACAGATAAAAGTGTGATACTTGCCAGACCAGCTGCGTTAGCCTTCATACGGAAAATCATCTGACTGGTTGTGATAAAGTGCTTCGGTTGATAGAAATAAGCTTTGTTGCTCCGCTTTTTCTTCAAATACCAAGCCATAAAGCTAATATAGAAGAGATAGGTTCCTAAGATAACTAGCACCACCGCTACAAAGAAGTAGAGAATAACCAAGAGAGCTGACAAATCCTTAGAATAAATCGAAATCCCGTAGCCTGCACCAATAAAGAGAACGCTGAGAAAAGCTAGAAGCATATTACCACGTGGTTCTTTTTCACCCTGCTCACTACTTTTGAACAAGCTGAGCGGAGAGGTTTTACCAATACGACGCAACCCAACTAGCATAAGAATAAAGAAAATCCCCACAAAAAGCGATGCATTCAAGATAAACGCTAACGGTGACAAGGTCAAAATCAGCTTGTCATAATTGATGATATTAACAAAAATCAGATAAAGAAAATTGGCAAAAATTCCAGAGAATATTGATCCTAAAATCACTAAAAAGATGAAAATGATTCCCAATTCTAAGGTTGATACCCAGCCCACTTGACGCTTGTTCATCCCTAGAATATTATAAAGTCCAAATTCCTTGCTTCGCTGTTTAAGGAGGATATTATAGCTATAAATCTCCATGGCAATGGATAAAATGGTTAACACAACCACACCAAGAGGCAAGATAATGGCAGCCGTATCCATTCCTTCTCTCATCGGACTGGTCATGATAAGCAAAATGGAACACGTTAAACTATAAAGAACAAAACTTGCTAAGAGAAACGGTGCATAGGCTTTTTTCGATGACTTGATGTTATTCCAAGCCAGTTTTAAGTAAAACATATTATTCACCTCCTAAAAGAGCTGACATAGCAAGTGAAATCTCACGGTTAAAATCTGTTGAGGTCTTATCACCACGATAAAGCTGGTGGAAAATACGTCCATCTTTAATAAAGAGAACTCGTTTGGCATGACTGGCTGCATTGGCAGAGTGAGTTACCATCAAAATGGTTTGACCTGTTTCGTTGATTCCTTCAAAAAGCTTCAATAAATCTTCTGAGTTTTTATAATCCAAAGCAGCTGTTGGTTCATCTGCCAACAACAGCTGAGGTCTCGTAATTAAGGCACGTGCAATAGCCACCCGTTGTTTTTGACCACCAGAAAGTTCAAAGGGACGTTTATTCAAAAGCGTGTCAATTCTCAGGTTACTAGCTAATCCCTGCAATCGCATCTCCATTTCCTTATACGATTTTTTATCAAGTACAAGTGGCAAGAAAATATTATCCTTAATAGACAGGGTATCTAAAAGGTTAAAATCTTGGAAGACAAATCCTAAGTTTTTCAGACGATAACTAGCAAGTTTGCTTTCTTTAATTTTAGTAATATCCTCACCATTTAAAATAACCTGACCCTTACTAGGTTTATCAAGAGTCGCTAGAATGTTAAGCAAGGTTGTCTTACCAGAACCAGACTCACCCATAATAGCAATAAATTCACCTTTTTCAACCTTAAAATCCACATCTTGCAAAGCGCGTGTTTCTTCCTTTGAAAAACGTGTACGATAAACTTTTTCTAAATGATTGATTTGTAAAAACATAATACGATTCCTTCCTTACTGTCCATACTTTCTAACTGATAGCTATACTTTCTCTACTACTATATCAGAAAGTTCTCACTTCCTACATCTTTCAGCCCTGCATTTTTTCCTAAAACAAGCGGTGCAGACCGATACGACGATCAAACCCAATATCATGATAGTATAACCTAATTTATTCATTTCACTCACTTCCATTTCTTGATGGTCACATTTCCTAACAAAATAGTTCCTGCCAAAACACCTAACTCCCACGGTAACAGTCAGAGGTTCCTTTTAATTGCTTCTAGTGACATCGTTTTCTTCCTTTCTTTTGATACTCCTATTTTACTAGAAAATAGCAGAGCGAATCTTACAATAAAGTGCTTAAACCTTACAAATTTGTAAGGCTTTGATATAATGGAAAAAAACTCTAGAAAATTAGCACGAGGACTTATTATGGCAAAAAAACTTGGAAAATTATTCGGTGCTGTTGGTAATCTCTTAGCTATCCCAGACACTATTGATGCCATCAAGCATGTAACCGATAAAACAACACCCATCATTGAAAAAGAATTAGACCGCAGATACGAGCATAAACAATCACTCATTCAACTCGATGATGTTCATAATGTGCCACTAGATTATGCCCAAACACTCTTGGAAAGTCGCGGGTTTACTGTTTTACCCATCTTAGCCAAGGCCCATACAAAGTACGCCAACAAACGAGCTTTAGAAGTCGTTGCAATGCAACCACGTCCCGGTAAACATCAGCCAAACACCCTCGTCAAACTCTACTTTGTCAACGACGAAATCATTGAACAAAGTCAGATGCTCAAAAAACAAACTGCAAATTATCTGGCAATGCTTCAAAAAAATGTTAATCAACAACTTGATTCCCTCAAAAAAGTCAAACTCCCACTTGGTAAGAAAAAATAAAAAAACACCTAGACCCGTATCATCATATTTCGGGCCTAGGCGTTTTTTTATTATAGCAACAATTGATACTTGCTAAAATTCAAAAATTACTTTTTGCTTCTTTCTTAGAAAGTTCGTTCTTCTCAAGAGTAGCATCCAAGCTCTCTCATTTCTAAGCTTAAGCTGAAACTATCCACTAGACAGTTTCACTCCAAATTAAGTTCTATCAGATATGTTGTCTTACTCCGTTTTCAATCCATCGTAGCCATAAACAATGAATTGAGAACTCTAGAAGGTATCAGTCTACTTGAATATATCGACGCGCTCCTGAATAAGATAAGTAAGAAATCCACTGTTTTCCTTCAGCGATAAGTACCCTATCATAGTTGACCTTTTCTCCCTTATCGTAAGTTGCAAGAGTTGGGCTTACTGATTTTGCTTCTGCTTTAATTGGTGATGATTTTTTAAAAACATATATCCCTTTTGATGGCAGTGTAATCTGTGCTTTTATTTGTACTGGTAGCTGAGTCGTTATTTGAGAAATATAGGTTTGATTACCACCGTTATCTTGATAATACAGGTGTGCGTGATACGTTCCACGATCGTTTTTATGATTCGAACTATCAACAGTCACTTTATAAGTGCCATCTGGCTGCTTACTTGCAATATACCAAGCAATGTCATCTTGTCCAGCGTTTTCTGACCAAACAGGAACATACACTTCTTTTAATTCTGCGTGACTAACATCAGATACAACAATATCGAAGGTACCTTTATGATTGTTTTTATTCACAATCTTGATATTTCCTGTCGTTGGTTGTTGAACACGAGTTGTTACAACTGGAACAGTTGTTGTCTGTGCTACAAAAGTTTGTTTGCCATCGTTAGATTGATAATATAGGTGAACATGATAGATTCCACGATCATTTTTGTGGTTGGAAATATCCACAGTCACTTTATAGGTGCCATCTGATTGCTTCGTGGCAACATACCAAGCGATATCATCTTGCCCTCCTTTATCTGACCAAATTGGAACTTGTACCTCTTTCAATTGGTTATGACTCACATTTGAAATAACAACATCAAAAGTTCCTTTGGCATCATTCTGATTTTTAATCGTAAGTTTTCCTTTAGTTGGTACCGAAAGTGCCTCAATTGCAATATAGCGTCTGTTTCCACTATAAGAAAGATAAGACAACCATTTATAGCCTTCAGCTTCAACAACTTTATCATAATGAACAGACTGCCCTGCTTCATAATAATCTAATTCAGGACTAGACGTTTTTGCTTCTGCTCTAATCACAGACTTCTTAGAAAATGTATAGGTACCACTTGAAGACAGACCTGACTGATTGACCGATACTGGTGATGACGTTTGAATACTAGATGAAGCGGACAAATCTTTAAAATGAATAAAGCCGTCAACTTTGCTTCTATGAATGGTTCGCTTATGATATCGATGAGTATAGTCATAATTGTATTCTTCAATAGTCACGTAATCACCCGATACTTCTGAGACCCAGGCCACATGACAACTATTCCACCAAGCCACAGCTCCAACAGCTGGCTGTTTATTAACTAGGTAACCCTCACGTCTTGCACGCGGCCCCCATTCATTAGCATTACCATAAGCTCCTGGAATGGTAAAGCCATTAACTGAGGATAGTCTATAAGCCACAAATGATACACACTCTCGATTAAACAGACGCCAAGGGTCAATAAGGCTATCTGCTGCTGCATTTTTGAGATAAGCAGGGTAGTCATCTCCCAGATGTAAAAAATTCAACTTAGGCATCTCTTGAGCCTTTTTTACTTTGGGCACTTCCACTATTGGGGGAATCGTCTTCTTAGGTGCTACTTCTTTATTAGGAATAGTAACTTTAGGAGTTTCCTTTTTAGCTTCAGGTATAGTTACTTTTGGAACTGTAACCACTGGCTCCTCAACTTTCTGTTCAGTCATTTCTGAAGGAATAGCATCTCTGTTTTCTTGAGTCGTGGTACTAGTAGCATTTGTCATCTCTGAAGAAGTAACTTGCGTTACTAACTGAGAGGTAATCTCAGAGGTGGTTGAAACCTCTTCCGCCAGAACACTACCTGTCATTAGAAATGTTCCCAACAGAACCGACGCAGCTCCAACACCACACTTACGAATTGAAAAACGTTGAACAGTTTGCATACCTTTTTGCATTCATTAACTCCTTGTAAACTTAATCTTTCAGGCCTGTACCTAATTATTCGCAAGAAGAAGAAAAAATTAAGGATTTAAAAAATAATATTTTGCTGGGAAGATTGAGAAGAAAAAATAGATTTCAAAATTATTCTCTCAAATAATAACCTAGTCTTTTCTAACAGGTAGCAAATCAGTACGAAAAATTAGATATTTTCGCAAATCTCTCAAGAAGTTAGTCAATACCCATCATCATGAGTTTACTTGAGAGGCCAAGAGACACGACTTGAATACTGAAAAATACATCACCTATCTTCTAGAACATCTTCCAAATGAGAAGACACTCGCAAAAAAGGAGGTGCTAGAGGCTTATTTACCATGGAATGAAACGATTCAAAAAATTGTAGAAAGAAAAAAACTTCCAGAGTCAACAAAGACTTTGGAAGTTTCAATATAGTCTGTTATTGGACACTTACTTTTTATTAACTCAAAAAGCCTGTACTATCTAAATAGTATTAGCTACTAAAGAAATTATAACTCTCTTAAATAATTGATATTTACTTCTAAAATGTAACATACCTCTACTTGAAGGCCCAAAATTTATTTAATAAAAAATTAATCGGAACACTAATAATTAAATTAAGAATAGGTGCAATCAGTTCAGAAAGATTAAAAAATTTAATCCATATAATTAATAATAGACTATTCAAAAAAAGTCCTGTTATAGAATACGAAGCAAAAGTTTTCAATAGAGCCTTCCAGATATGACGCTCCTCTCTTGACTCAGTAAAAACCAATTTGTTGTTCCAATAAAAAGACCATAATACTCCTACAATAAAAGCTATTGTTTGAGCGCTCAAATAACGAAACTCGCCTGATATTCCTAACCATTTTATGCCGGACCATGAAACTAAGTAAATCATATACGATAATAATGTATTGCTAAGACCTACAATTCCAAATTTAAAAAATTCATAGATTGTTTCAACCCAATGGTCACTTATTTTTCGTTTAGTCAATTTTGTTAAAATTTCTAATCCCTTACGAATAAAAGATTTTAACAACTTTTCAATAACTATCATCCTACTCCTCGTTTGAGATATACTCTCTGATAACAAATTGCGGTGCCTTGTTACCATTTAGATAAATCCGTCCAACATATTCTCCCAGTAGACCAATCATCATCATTAGCACACCACCAGTAATCAGTAAGACAGACATCAGTGAAGCCCATCCTTGGGTACTGATTCCAAAGAAAAGCATCGAAATCAAGATGTAAGTTACAAATAAGAATCCAAGCAAAGCAAATACAGCACCTAACAAGGAGGCAAACCGTAATGGAATAACAGAAAATGCTGTGAAACCATTGAGCCAAAGTCCTAACAATTTAGCAAAAGTATAGGTCGTTTCTCCAACCTCTCGTTCTCTGTGCTCGATAATTTGGTTAGCAATACGATTCGTAGAGCGCAAAATTAATCCCCAAACATATGGAAAAGCTCCATCATATTTGACAATCTCTTTAGCAACAAAAGAGGTCATGATAAAATAGCTACACAAACGAAGATCTTGTGGTTTACCGATTACAACATTAGCCATTTTATCATTGACTTTGCTACCAAAGTTCTTAAACCAACTGTGTTTCTTAACTAGATATTCACCAAAGACAACATCGTAACCTTCTTCTAATTTTGCAATCAATTTATGCGCCTCAGCTGGAGGATTCTGCCCATCATCATCTAGTGAGATAATATAATCTCCTGTACAATAACGATAACCTGCCATTCTCGCTCCATCTTGTCCAAAATTCTTTGCCAAGTTAATCCCTTTGATGAATGAATACTTCTGACACAAGTCTTGAATAACTCTAAAAGTATTATCAGTTGAACCATCATTTACTAAAACTAATTCAATATCATATTTTGTGTGAAATTCAGCTATAACAGTTTCAACAACATCTGCTAGAGTTTGCTCTGAAAAATAGCATGGAATCACGAAAGATAATTTTTTTTTGTCCATAGACCACCTCAATCATACGTCTTATAACTTCTTTGATAAAGTTTAAACCCAATTTTTATCAACCAATTCGGCCAAAACTGACGGAACATATACATTTCATCATTAACACGGATATTATTTTCAGTGAAGGATTTACTTGTTGCTTCTTCATGGATACGATAATAAAATAATTTTTTATGAATATAAATAAAAGGTTCATTATATCCTGCAAACTTCACAAAAGTGTCCCAATCCAACGCAAATTTCAACGGAGAAGTAAAAACTTTACCATTAATTAAAGATTTATTATATGCAACAGATGGACAAGAAATAGCATTTCCAAAGCCTTGAAAATATTTCTTAAAGAACTTATTATGACGTAACACTTTAAAGCGCATTGGGGTTCTAAAAAGGCGCTTCATTCGAGAATTTAAGTCAGTTCCAATTCTCCCATTTTTTATCGGTAAATAATCTGTAAATGCCATTATAGCGTTAGGTTCTTTAGAAATTTCTAAAAGAAGCTCTTTAGCATAATTCTCATCATAAATGTCATCCTGATGAGTGACAGTAACCCACTCAGTCTGGGCTTTCTCACAACAAAAATTCCAATCATCCTGTATATCACTTTTCCCTTCTCGTATAAAAAGAGGGATATCATAAGCGTTGGCGAGATTAGATAAAAAATCGCTTGGTGTAGAAGTACACATAATAATATTACTATAGGCATTTTGCTTAACAACAGACTGTATACAAGTTTCTAAATGTGGCGACTCTTTGTAGGCACAGATAGCAAATGTATGTTTTTTTGGTTTCATGGTATTATTTATTTTCCTCTTTCATTACTGTATAAAGTTTTTTCATTCCTTCACTTAGTGAAAGCATTTGATGACTTGGAAATTCATTCTGATAACGTTTTATATCTAAAACACTATAGTCTAAGTCAGAATCTCTTTGTGGAAAATAATTCACATCAACTTTTTTCCCATTAAGAAGATAAATTTGTTCTAAAATATCATTTAAAGAAGTTCCAATGCCTGAACCCAAATTATAAACTTCTTCATTGTTCTCAGAATGAGCAATGTTAATAATACCTTGGATAGCATCAGAAATATATATATAATCTCTAACAGATGATCCATCGCCAAAAATAGAAATTTCTTTTCCTGAAAGAGCACGATCCATGAAGACTGTTACTGCACCTACCGCACCATTTGGATTTTGACCAGGTCCATAAGGATTTGCCAAACGAACAACTCGAAAATCTAAATTAAATTTATGCTTATAAAGATTCAGATACTTTTCAATCATTAATTTTTGGATACCATATGAGGCGATTGGATTTGTAACAGCACTTTCTTTAAATGGCCTCCTATTAGATTTTCCATATACTGTGCCTCCTGAAGAGATAAAGACAATACGCTTAACATTTTCTTTTACGCAAGCCTCTAGGAGTGATAAGGTACTAAAAACATTATCCGTTATTTCTTGAGTTAAGGATTGATTTGTACTTGGCAAAGTAGTACTTATTAGATGAAAAATAACATCGTGCCCCCTTACTAAATTATCAAATGGATAATCTGGCGAAAACTTTCCTTCAACAAATTTTATCCTACCGCTTTCAAATTCGTCTGCATGTTTGATGTCAAAAGCTGTCACTCTTTGCCCCGACTCCAGCAAAGTACGTGTCAGATGTTTTCCTATAAAACCTGACGCTCCTAGTACTAAATAATTCATTATATGATTCATATCCTTACGTATGTGTTAATAAAAGTGAAGAGATACCTGCTAGTGTCGAAATCACTAACATTGTAATTGTGATTAATTTTGCCTCTTTGTTAGTAATAACCTTTTCCTTAAGAGCATAGCTGTAAATTAAAATACCAATTCCAATTAAAGAAAAATATAACGGTGTCGCCGTTCTAAAACCCGAAGCATATATCGTTGGAGAAAATCCCATAGCTACCCTAGAGGCTACTCCAGAAATTAAAAGAGAAAATGCAAGTAAATTAGGATATAGCTTTTCTAAACAAAGAAACACTGTTACCATAAAACAAAAAGCAAAAAGAGCAACTAAACTATATTTGGCAAGTGAAAATAAACTATTGGTAGTAATACTAAACAAACCATTTGGGGCAATTTCTACTGTCAGCAAGTTTAGGTTACTAAAAAATATTAAAATCACATTTTTCAATAAGCCAAAAAATAAAATCATAACGAATGGAATAGTAGCAAATCCCTTTAAAAAAATACTCGTGTATTTTTTATAAACGATATAGAACATCATGCTAGTTATCACTAGTATAAACAAATGATTTTCAAAAATAACATTTTGCATCGTTGAGAAAAAGCCAATATCAAGCTTATCCACCGTATCTAGCATATTATAAGTGGGAAACCAATGAAATGTCTCCGAACCGCTTCGATTACCATTCCCCGGAGCAGTTACTGTAAAAATAAGACTCAAAACTAATAAGGCTAACTGTACCCACATAAAAAAGTGATTTTTTTTAGATAGTAGGAAATAAATGAGAAAAACTAAATAAACAAAAAGCAGTACGACTAATTCTAATTCTTCATTAGCTGCATAAATAAGAGTGATACCATAGATGAAGAATTGCCACCATTTAAACCTTTCAACATCTTGGATTTTACGAATTGGAACAAGTGCAATAAAACCTGCTGCCATTGGCCAAAAGTAAGTCATAAACGTCACCAACCATCCAGCCGATCCTAAATACTCAATAGGATAAATCAAAATCATTCCAATAATAAAAATATTTATAAAAACATTATCATATCCAAATAATTTTGAAAAAGCTTTCGCTAAGGCCAATCCAACAAAGGCATTTATCATTGTAAATACTATAGTCGGTTTCCCTAATAGATAGTGAATGACAAAATTTACCAAAACCCTAGATGACCACAAATAATAATCTTTTAAGATGAGTTCCCAATGATCCGCCCAAGTCAAATTTTGATATTCTCCCATTAAAGCTGCATCATCATTAGCGATTTTTACTGAAAAGAAAATCACGAGGTATGCAATAAAAAGCAATAAAAATGGTATATTTTCTTTTCGTAATCTATTGTTTATTAATGCCTTCACTTCGTCAATTCCTCTTTTATACTATTACTTATTTTTATAATATTCTTCTCTCCATCAGAGTTGTCAACTATAAATACTTCATAGTCATGTTTTTTAATCATATCACTTGCTGATATGACAGCATAAAAACCACTATCTGAATAATTGACACCATCTCCAAGATATGTTTCTAAATCTGGCCGATTAACAATCTCGGTAGCAATTTCAATATACTTTTTTGAAGTTTTGTCTTTCAGAACTACTGTACGCTCAATAACTCCTATATCAACACCTTCTTTAATTAACCAACCACTTATCGCATAGCCGTCATTAGCAGTAACATCATCAATCCAAAACTGATACCCATCATTCACTACCTTAGACTTATCAAATTTATAACTAGCCACCGCTACTTCATGTTTTCTTAAAAAGATAAAACACAAAACAAACAAGAGTACCGTCACCATAGAAATTAGAAAAATTAACTTTTGATACTTCTCTTCATTAGTCTTCACAAAATAACTCCTTTATGGTTTTGGTAAATTAGGTTGTTGCAATTTAGCAGTATAATAATCCTTAACAATTTTCTCATAATCAGCCGTCTCATCTTCTGTTAAAAAATTAATAACATTATCTTGACTGGTCATATAGTTTCCCTCGGAAACATATAAATAGCTTAATTTACTATATGGTTCATCACTAAACAAGCTATTTCCTAAGAAATAATTCGGAGCAGTGATATCCAGAAAATCTAATATCGTCGGAGCAAAATCTAAAGAATTTCTTCCTCTAGCATCCACTTTTTTAGACTGAACTCCTTTGTGATAAAGGATGAAAGGAACTTTATCAAAACTAGGGTACGCTCTTGATTTCCAAGCTTCAATATATGCTGCATCAGTATAAGTTGCATGATCTGTTGTAAAAATCAAAATAGTATTTTTAGCTAGCTCAGATGAATTAAATTTTTCTAAAAATTTCCCAATTTGATAATCAGAATCAAAAAATTTATTAAAAAGACTATTTTTACCATCTTTATAAACTTTATCTGTAGAATCTAACGATAAGTGAGTTCCAAAGGTATACATCGAAATAAAGAAGGGCTTAGTAAACTTATCCTGTCTAACCATCTCATCATATAAAAAACGGTAAGCTTCTCTATCGGTTGTTGAACCATCCATTCCCTTATTTATTTTTGAACTTATGACATTGTCAAAATTAAAGTTTTCTAAATAATTTTTAAAATCACTATTATGTGGTTCTGTATTAATAAAAGTAGTTCGATAACCTTGGTTTCTAAAAATATCTTGCAACCCAATTAAAGAATTACTATCATAATTTTGTAATTGATAACCTGAATACAGTTGCCCACTTAAACCACGATAAGTAGCAAAAGTATGATTATAATAATTAACAAAATCTATAGACTCTTCTTGAAGCCTTTTCACATTAGGCATCAGATTTTCTTGACTATCAATCACTGATTGTGATAATCCTTCAACAAAAACGATAACGACATTAGGCTGCTTTACCAGGGAATCGTCCTTCGAATAATAGTCATCTATTCCATCTCTGTAAAACTCACCTGTTACATCAGTAGCTGTTGATACTTCAGCTATTAATTTTTGCTGATATTGATATTCTTTAAAAACTTGATAATAATTTACAAATGGTGTTATTGAAACAAGGTGAGTTGCTAAAACACTCATTTCGATCATCAGAAAAACTAACAACAATGAGGCATTTACAAATCTAGGAAATGTTATCTCAGAAATAGGCAATATTGCCAAAATAATAACAAATAGTGTTGCCGATATATAGAGTCCTGCATTTCCAGAAAGAGTGGAGAGTGAATCTATATTGGTTAGCATAACCAATGTCAAGTATGTACCACCAAAAATTTGAACCATTTTTTCAACATAGTACAGAAACATAAAGAGACTGTTGAATAAAAAACCTAACCATCTATTGCGTACTACTAAAAAATTACTGATAAAGACAATAATACTTAATTCCGTAAAACTTATTAATAAATCTTCCCAATTTTCTGTTAGCTTAAAAGCCCAAAAAGTAATTGCAATTGAAAAAGCATATTTAATAACTGTCAATGCTTTCGGTGATACTATTTTTTTTAAATTCATTTTCCTTTTCGTAAGAGTCGCTTAATAATATATTTAATCGCACTACCTGGTCCACGATAAATATAATGCAGAGCTCCTTTTATTCCTCCAATGTTATCAAAATTTATAAAAGTATTTGGAAGTGACTCAGGTCTAATATTTAAAACTTTATTATCCACAAACGGTGTAATATAAATATTATTTTTTGAAATGGCATAGTCATAATCATTTGCCCAAGCTAAATAAACCAAAATACGCTCAATTGAATGTAAAATTGTATGCTGTGGAATTGGTTCTGATGGGATTTCGTTATCAGCTAGTTCAAGTTCAAATAATGGTTGTAATGTTTTATTTTTAAACCAGATAAAAGTGCCGTAGCTCATTATAAAAGTATCCAATTGTGAAAAATCAATCTGGCGTGGCATATTCATTCGTTTCCATAAGACATTCATATCATCCGCAAATCTGTTTTCATTCCAAGGGTCAACAATTTTGGTATATCGAAAGAATGAAGGAATGTCAGCAATAACTAGGCCGAGATTTTCATTTGTCTCTAAATTGGCTAAAATATTATCAGCAGGTTCAAGAAGCATCTGATATAATTCTCTTCGCCATGAATCACCTACCCAATATGGATATTCCGGTGATTTTTTAGTATGAAAATGACCAATGTAATCATAACTTTCCAATTCTTTTTTCAGCTTTAACATCGGTATAATATCACGCCCTTTATTCCCAGTTAAGAATACCTGAGCTCTTTTACCATTTTTATCTAGAATAACTTGGATTTGTTCTTTTTTCTCCTCTGTATCCGTCGTCAAAAACAAATCATAGTCAAAATGGAAATGTTCAAACTGTGTTAAAAACTCCTCGAGTAAATCAACATAAAATGTATGCAAATGAACAGCAACTTTTTTAGTATTTGAATAAACTTTAGGTGCCTTTTCCAATACTTTTCGATCTAACAAATACGGTGGCGTTGGCAGACTAACATCTGACATATGATCTAGAATATGCTTAATCGGGTACTTTGTCTTCTCCTCAATAGCTTGTAACAAATACGGCGATAAATGTTGTGACAAATCAAATGTTTTTATTTTAATAAACGGTACCTTATGATCCAATAAAACATGTGGATAATGAATCGTAAAGTTGGAATGGAAAAAATCATCTGCTAATGGTACTGTGTCTAATACAGGCTTATACTTAAATCCCGCATCTGTAAATAATTTTGTATATTGAGTTTCGTAATTGTCAATAACTTTTTGAACATCTGAATAGGATTCAACATGTTCCCAAAAATTTTGGAATACATCCGATTGAATAATTGATTTTTTAAAAGACATAAAATAGGATTGAAGATGCTCATTAATAAATATATGACGCACATCAACCTTAGCATGATTTGTCATTCCCCAAAAGTCAATGTCATCAGTTGATTCAAAGGAATCATAATAAGATTGCATATCCCAAAGCGGACCAAAACAAGTATCATTCATACAAGTAATTGAATCATAATTTTTTAAGCTATCAAAACCAATTAATTGCATCCCATCATGCCAAGCCGCAAAATCATATCCTAAGTTTTGTCTTTGAATAAAAAACTCAATTAATTGTTTCTCTTTTAACTTTTCCTCAATTTCGTGAGTCAACTGACTATTTGAAATGAACACAACCGTTGAAAACAGAGGTCGCATTTTCTCTAATTGGTAATAAACATGATCGCTAATCTTATTATTTTTATTAAAATGGACATACAATAGTAAACGTCGCATTATTTTCTCCTAATGATATTAATAATTTTTGTAGGTATGGTCCATCGTTTTGAACCAATCACTGCACGATATTGATTGCTAACTACTTTTATTTCATCAGATAAATCTTTATTCTTAGCTTCTAAATCTACAAATTTTTGAGTCAACTCCTGATGAAAAGATATTCCTGTATCTTCAATCATGTTCAACTTTTCATATGATAAAACAAACTTTTCCCCAAAATGAGCGATATTATATATGAGTTGAGGATCTGAATTACCAAAAATGACACCATTAGTATATCTCAACCCATTTGAGGAATGAGGTAAAATCTCAGTTTTAAAATTGAAAGAACTTAGACAAACATTTTGAAAAATCATGGGTACTTCTCCTAAATCAATTCTTAAAACTTTCACTCCTTGAGGGATTTGAAATTCAAGGATGTCTTTATTTTTTAAGCAAAATGCCATGCTATTATTTATAGAAAATCCTTCATTTTCATATTGGTAAAAAATTCTTACCTCTTGATTCATTAATTGAAGAATATCTAGGTCTTCTTTGAATCGGCCAAATAGGCTCTCTAATGCCCTTATTGATTTTGGAGACGGCATTGCCATTTGATCAATGCTTTCAATAACCTCTTTAAAACATGTCCTTAGCGTAAATTGATTAGCGAGTTCCGATTTTCTCTTAATAAGTTCATATTTCTCAATATCAAAATTGGCTATCATTTGCTGAATCGTAGAAACTAATCGATCCAAATTCCCCAATGGATATAATCTTCCTACATTAAAAAAGTCATGTACTGTTAAAAATCCAGGATTATCTGAAACTATAGTTGGGATTCCATTTAAAATTGCCTCAACATAGACAAGCCCAAAGGTTTCCATTTTTGATGAAAAAATCGCTATATCTTTTTCTGAAATATGTTCCCACGGATTATCTTTGTGCCCCATAAAAACAACAGATTTTAAACGATGTTCTTTAATGAAACGATCGCACTGCTTCTTATATTCATCATCCCAGCCACCTATAAAAATTAAAGGATTTGAAATACCTAATTGGCTATATGCTTTTATAATTTCAAGCTGATTTTTATTTTCATTAATTTTCCCAACTGAAATTAAACGAATCTCATCTCCTTGTTCATCTAGAAAATCTTGGTGGTTTTTTATCTCTGAATAGGGAATAAAAGTCCCCATTTTACATGATGAAAATGTGCTAGTCAATCTATTCAATTCATTTGCTAAATTTCCCCTAACCGCAAAAACTTTGTCAGAATTTTCAATAATAAATGGTAATTTATCTTTATAGTACTCAAATTCTGCATTAGGAAATTCATGAATTAACCAATAATGTGCCACACCTTCACACGCAGCTGCAATCGCTCCATAAAAAGTATTAACAGTATTAGTAATAACTAAATCAATATCAGATTCTCTTATGACTTTTCTGATTTGATAAAGGTTTTCACGATAAAAAGCAAGCTTAGTAGATTCTTCAAAATCAGAAGGTTCTGGCGCCTCCATCCACCACCACTCTGGAGTGGCTAATGGAATGTTTTGAACCCCAAAATCTTTTAATTTTTCAACATAATTAACTTGCGAAGGATGAGGACTTACTGGGTAAATATTAAAAATATTATATCTTTTCTCCTCTATCAGAAACCCCATTAAATTAGTAATAGAAATTTCTGCACCATTATCTAATGTACCTGTAGGTGAGATAAAAAGGATATTTTTCATAGAGCCACCAATCGACTATTTCCAAGAGCCACTACGTCTCATCATTCCAGTATTAGCATCCCACTCACTTTCAAAAACAGAGTCTACTATTCTATCAATTACAATAATCGGAGCTGTTGTAGCTGGCGAAAAGGCTAGTGGATGTTTTTCAGAATCACGAACAGTCGCTGCTAATTTTAATTTTGCATGATTTAGATAATCTAATTTACAAGTAAATGTTACAACTTTTCTACCAGTACCTGTCGTTTTTAAATCAATAGAATTATCATTATATAATCCAAAACTAGTGTCTATATCTAAAAACGATAGAGCGATATGAGTATCAATATCTTGTAAAACATTATATGTAAATTCAAGGATAATATCTTCATCTGGTCGAATCTGAGCGGGTGTTAGCAATTTAACATCAAAATCTTGGATGACTTGACTCACTTTTTCTTCATTTTTTTCCGAAATTTTTTCAGCATTAATAACATTATCAAAACTGTACTGGTTGGCAACTTCATCAGGGTTCCCATATGCTTTCACTAAACCATGTTCAATCAACACCGCTTTATTACAGTACTTTTTGACAGCTCCCATATCATGAGTTACTAGGATAGTAGTCTTACCACTGTTTTTACGCTCCATAAAGTAATCATTACATTTTCGCTGAAATGCTTCATCCCCTACAGCAAGAACTTCATCAAGGATAAGAATATCTCCTTGAGCTTTAATTGCGACTGAAAATGCTAGTCTTACTTGCATACCTGATGAATAGTTTTTAAGTTTTTGATTCATGAACTCGCCAAGTTCAGCAAAGTCAACAATATCATCATACATGGCATCAATTTCCTCAGTCGTAAAACCAAGCATTGCTCCATTCATATAAACATTTTCTTTACCTGTCAATTCTGGATTAAAACCAACACCAAGTTCAATAAAGGAAACTAGTTTGCCATTGACCGTTACTTTTCCTTGTTCTGGAACATAGATTTGTGAAATAATTTTAAGAAGAGTTGATTTTCCTGAACCATTTCGCCCAACAATACCAAAAAAGTCTCCTTCTTCTACTTCAAAATTAATATCTTTGAGAACATGTTGTTCTTTATATCCTTTGATACCTTTGAAGCGATTCACAAGAGCAGTTCTTAAACTCTGAGTGCTTTCTGTCGGTAATTTAAAATATTTTGAAACGTGTTCAACTTTTACTGCAATATTTTTTGTCATTAAAGAATCTCCGCAAATTTCTTAGCACTTTTCTGGAAAATAGCGTAGCCTATTCCAAAAATTAAAATTGGTAAGATGTAGGGTACTATAGCAATTGCCTTATTCTCAATCAAATCCCAGCCTCGTAAACTTCCTGAAAAAACAATAAAGTGACGTAAATCTTGAATAATCTGCGCTAAAGGGTTCAACATCATTACTTTCGCAATGGCCACTTGGCCTTTTTGTAAAATAAACGTCAGAGAGTAAATGATAGGTGTCCCGTACATTCCAGCCTGCATAACAACTTCCCAAATTGGACCAATATCCCTATATTTCACAAAAAGTGTTGCTAAAATAAACGCAATGCCAGTTGTCATTAAGAAGAGTTCAATAAATAGTGGAAAAATCACCAACCACCCTAAAGACACATTTACTCCGTTTATGACAGCAAAGATAAAAACAACTAGAAGATTAATGGCATAGTTAATGGTTGCACCTACTACCGATGAGATGACAATAATTTCTTTAGAAAAATTTAACTTCCGAAGTAAATCCCCTCTTGAAACAATTGACATCATCCCCATATTGGTCGCCTCAGAAAAAAAGTTCCAGGTTACCATACCTATTAATAAACCAATTGCATAATGAGGAGTTCCATCATCAAATCGCAAAAATCGAACAAATACCAGATACATAATAGTGAAAAGCATCATTGGTTTTAAAATAGACCACACATGTCCAATAACACTTCCTTGATAACGAAGTTTAAAATCTGTTTTAATCATTTCTCGAAGAAGAATACGATTCTCCTTGGCAAATATATTCATTTGTTACTCCTTATAAGCAAATTTTGTAATCAGTAATGTTCTAAAGACGATTGTATGGAACATACGATTTTTTCTAAATCCATAATTTTTTAATACAGAAATCCGCTCAAGAAAATCATACCTCTGTAGATTGATAAATTTTTCAATGATATCCTTTTTTTCGGTTGCTATATCTAAATCAAGTAGATGCTTAGCCTGTAATTGGCTAGCTGTAATAAGTTCCCAGTACTTGCTGAATAATAAGTGCGGACGCATCCATTTATACAATCGCTTAGACCATGTCCTTGCACCAAGAACATTATTGTCATGTTGACGGTAAAGCTCTGTCGGCTGGTCGATATAAACCAACTTGCCAAGAGCTGTCGCTAATAAAGCCAAATACCAATCATGCATGAGTAAATTATCTGTAGCAGTCCAACGTTCTGCGAGGGCATGATTAATCATAGCAGTCCCACCAGTCACCGTATTTTCCGTTAACTCTTGAAGCAACTCTGTATTGGCATGGTGAGATTGGCTACGAATCATACTGTCATTTATGACTTCCAACTGTTGGTTGACCACTTTTAAGTCAGTATAGACCATCAGAGGATCCGTTTGTACGTGATTTTGCGCTTCTGCAAGTGTTAATTCAATTTTTTCAGGTAGCCAAATATCATCCTGATCACTGAAAAAATAATAATCTGCTTCTCTATGTTTGACCAACATAAAAAAAGATTTAATAACACCGACGTTTTCCGTCTCAGCTGAATTGATAAAAGTAATCCGTGAATCCGTATCCGCATACTGCTTAATGATTTGACGTGTCCCATCAGTTGAACCGTCATCACGGATAAAAAGATTCCACTCCGTAAACGTCTGCGCCTGAATACTTTCAATTTGTTCTGCCAAAAAACGCTCACCATTGTAAGTAGCCATCAGAATATTAACTTTCATTCAAAAACAACTCCTCGTACTCTCCTACAATTTTGTCCCAACTGTAATGGTTTGCCATTCGTTTTTTAGCAATATTTCCCAATTCTGCAAAATCTCTTTCTTGATCAACTTGATTAATTAGCTCTGATAGATTTCCAATATTTTTCGACCAGTAATATGCTGTGTTTTCAGCAACTGAGCGGTTAAAATCAACATCTAATATCAAATTAAGATCCGTATGTGCCAATGCTTCGAGGAGACCTGGATTTGTCCCTCCAACCTCATGTCCGTGAATATAAGCATGAGCATGAGTACGTACGTAAGTCAAAAGGTCCCTATCATAGACAGTGCCTACAAATTTAATACGAGAATCGTTAGCAAAACCAGTTACTTTGCGCAAAGTTTCAAAATAAGCATTTCCTTCATGATTGCAAATAATCAAAAGATCTCGATTGGTATCAGATTTCATGAATTCTCGAATAGCTGTTTCATAATTATTTTCAGGAACAAAACGGCCAACAATAAGATAGTACTCTTTTTCTTTGCTCTGCCATTTTCCAAAAAAACCACGAACTGAAGGACTTTTTTCGGTCAATCCAGAAGCTGTTAACTCTGTTCCATATGCAATAAAACGTGTTTTTGACCAAGGATAAGAGGCTTTAATATAATCCTCAATCCCTTCATTATCAGAAATGACAAGGTCCGCACTCTTTGTCATCATCTTTTCCGCAAATTTTAGATAGGATTGAACTGGATGAGACCACTTACTACGTTTCCACTCTAAACCATCTGGATTAATCAAAAATTTCCCGCCTAGACGTTTAATTTTTCGAGCCAAAGGTGGCATAAAGGCACCAATAGTGTTACCAAGCACATAAAAGATAGGATTCTCAATATTTTCTTTTTGAATCATTCTCAAAGCATACCTTATAGCTTGAATATCATAAGCAATAACTCTTGCTGGACCAAGCTTCGGAGGATTTATAGTAAAGCAATCTGCACCAAACACATCAAAGTGAATCCCTTGCTTTTGATCACTTAGGCAAGCAACATGGTACTTAATTTTAGCACTCTTCTGATGTTTTACCAGTTCTTCAACAAACGTTTCAAAACCACCGTATTGAGCCGGTAAGCCACGGCTCCCTATAATAAAAACGTGTTGCATATTAAGCCTTTCACTTTCATGGTAATCTTATTAATTATAGCACATTCTAGAAAATTCTGCTATTAACGACCCATATTTAGCCACGCATCAAAAAAAGAGGGACGATGCCCCCTTTTTTATGGCTCTATAATTTCTGTAGTGGGTAAATTCCCCGCAGAGATTATGGAGCCTTTTTGAGTATAGAAAAAGTCCCATATGACCTATAATGAAAAGCGACAAAACAACTCATTAGAAAGCCTCATATGGA
>NZ_CACVCC010000005.1 GCF_902729355.1 Streptococcus sp. S784/96/1
GGCTTATTGTGACCAGATGTTTAGCTTAGAAAGAGAGTGGGAGGTATTATCAGCTGAGGAGAGATATTATAAACGCCAGACAGAGTTAGCTCGCTTAATGACAGAGTTCTTTGAGTGGTGTCGTAAGCAAGTTGTATTACCTGGGTCAAAATTAGGTACTGCCTTGGAGTATAGCCTGACATACGAAAGCACCTTCCGAAGGGTTTTAGCGGACGGGAATCTCGTTTTATCGAACAACTTGGCAAAGCCCCTTGTCATCGGTCGGAAAAATTGGTTATTCTCTCAAAGTTTTGAGGGCGCCAAGTCAACAGCTATCATCATGAGTTTACTGGAGACGGCCAAGCGCCACGGACTTGAATACTGAAAAATACATCACCCATCTTCTAGAACATCTTCCAAATGAGAAGACACTCGCAAAAGAAGAGGTTCTAGAAGGTTATTTACCATGGAATAAAACCATTCAAGACCACTGCAAGCAAAAACGTTCCAAAGTCAGTTAAGATTTTGGAACGTTTTCAATATACTCTGTTATTGGGCGGTTACGTTTGTCTTCTCTCGTTTTATATTTAGTGCAATGAAAATGCGAGTTTTGAGGTTTTCAAAGTTCCGAAAGCCAAAGCCATTCCGTTTAATGACCTTGATAAGGTTGTTAGTGGCCTCAAGTTTAGCGTTTGAGTAAGGTAGTTCCAAGGCGTTGACAATCTTGTCTTTATTCTTCAAGAAAGTCTTAAAAACCGTCTGAAATATAGGATTTACAGTGGATAAGTCTTCTTCAATAAGACCCAAAAACTGTTCAGCCTGCTTTTCTTGGAAGTGAAAAAGCAATAGCTGATAAAGCCCATAATGTTCTCTCAGTTCTTGAGAATAGCGGAGTAGCTGAGCGACAATCTCCTGCTTGGTCAAGTGCATACGAAACGTGGGACGATAAAAGCATTTATCGCTGAGTTTGCGACTATCTTGCAAAATTAGTTTCCAGTAGCGTTTAAGTGCTCGATATTCGTGCGATTTTCGGTCAAACTGGTTCATTACCTGTATGCGTAGATTTATTCATAGCACGGCTCATGTGTTGGGCCATGTGGAAACGATCAAGGACAATTTTAGCCGAATGGAAGAGTTTCTTAGCGATAGCGTAATAAGGGCTAAACATGTCCATAGTAATGACTTTGACGCGGTTCCTAACGATTCTCGAGTAGCGCAGGAAAGGGTTGCGAATAGTTGCCTGCGTCCGCCATCCAGAATTGCGACGACCTTGAGTGAGTCAAAATCCTGCGCGATGAAGCTCATTTTGCCTTTTTTGAAGCTGTACTCGTCCCAGCTCATGTTAGTTTGCATCCAGGTCAGGTCTGTCTTGAACTGGAATTCCTTTAGCTGGAATTCCTTTAGCTTTCGGCTAACCGTTGAGGTTGATATCGCAAGGCTTTCAGCGGTAGCCGTCATCGCGACTTTCTCAATCAGTTTCTGGGTAATTTTTTGATTAAGAATGAGGGGAATCTGGTGATTTTTCTTGATCAATGACGTCTCCGTGACCGCCATTTTTCCGCACTCCTGACAGCAAAAGCGTCGCTTTCGCAAGCGAATGAGTGTCTTGTACCCTGCGCACTCAAGATAAGGAATTTTGGATGGTTTCTGGAAGTCGTATTTCGCCATTTGACCCTGGCAATGTTGGCATTTTGGAGCAAGGTAGGCCAGCTTGGCGATGACTTCCTTGCGGCTCCCAGTATCCACAACCTCCAAAATAGTGATATTAGGGTCTTTAATTCCGAGTAGGTTTGTGATAAATCTAATTGTTCCATATGATTCTTTCTAATGAGTGGTTTGATTGCTTTTCATTACAGGTCATATGGGGCTTTTTTCATACTCAAAAAGGCTCCATAATCTCCGAGGTGGATTTACCTACTACAGAAATTATAGAGCCATAATTTTTTCCTAGATTATTTATCTGTTGTTTGATATTTTGCTGAGATGTTTTTGATTTCATTGATATGGGCTTGAATCTCGTTATTAAAAACGTGGCCTTTATAGCTTAACTCTTGGTTTAAGTTTTTCAATATGTGCTGTTGACTTTGGATAATATCAATGTTCTTTTTTATATTTGCTAGGCTAGTTTGTATGCCGTCAATGCTATTTTTGGTCTCGGAGAGTTGTGCAATGACACGATCTTTTTTTTCATAGAGTAGGACTGCGCTTGCGGTTAGGAGACCGGCAATCAAAAATGTGTTAAATTTCATAGATTGACCTCTTGAGCGATTTGCTCTGCCATTTTTCCTAAAACTTCAAAATTGGGTTCGTTTGTGGTATACGTGATGTTTATGCCGTCGTTTCCACTGTAGCGAGGGACAAGGTGAATATGAGCATGGAAGACTGTTTGGCCAGCAATTGATTCGTTATTATTGATGATATTCATTGCTGGTGCATTTGTTGATTTTTGGATTGCTCGAGCAATTTTAGGGATACGTTTGAAGAGGCTGCTTGCTGTTGATTCTGACATTTCAAGGACATTTCTAACATGTTCTTTGGGAATGACGAGAGTGTGGCCTGGGGTGGTTTGAGAAATATCTAGAAATGCTAGAACTTCTTGGTCTTCGTATACTTTACAAGAGGGTATGTCTCCTGAAATAATGTTACAAAAAATACAATCTGCCATTTGCTATTACCTTATTCCTGTCTTTTTGATATAATCATTATATCAAAAAAGATGAGAGAAATAAATGTTAAAACTTGAAAACGTGACAGGAGGCTACGTTAATCTTCCTGTATTGAAAAAGGTTAACTTTGAAGTTAAAGACGGTGAATTAGTTGGCTTAATTGGTCTTAACGGTGCTGGTAAGTCAACGACTATTAATGAGATAATTGGTTTATTGACACCTTATGAAGGTCGTATTTCCATTGATGGGGTGACTTTATCTGAACATTTAGAAGAGTACCGTAAAAAAATTGGTTTTATTCCTGAGACGCCAAGCCTTTATGAGGAATTGACTTTACGTGAGCATCTAGAGACTGTTGCCATGGCTTATGATATCGTTGTAGATGTTGCTTTGGAGCGTGCGGAGCCCTTACTTGAAATGTTTCGTTTAACAGATAAGCTGGATTGGTTTCCTACTCAGTTTTCAAAAGGCATGAAGCAAAAAGTTATGATTATTTGTGCTTTTATTGTTGAGCCAAGATTGTTGATTGTAGATGAGCCTTTTTTAGGTTTAGATCCATTGGCAATAAATGATTTAATTGCTCTTTTGGAAATGGAAAAGAAAAAAGGAACATCTATTTTGATGTCAACCCATGTTTTAGATTCGGCTGAGAAGATGTGCGATCGATTTGTCATTCTTCATAAAGGTGAAGTGAGGGCTCATGGGACATTGGCTGATTTGCGAGATTCTTTTGGTAATCAAGAAGCATCGCTGAATGATATTTACATGGCTTTGACTAAAGAGGTTTAAGATGAGAGAGAGGTTTATTGAACGTAGACAAGCTTTTCATAATCGCTGTCTTAAATATCTAAAATATGTCTTTAATGATCACTTTGTGCTTGTATTAATTTTTTTGCTTGGTTTTTTACTTTATCAATATCGCCAATTATTAGATCATTTTCCAACGGAACCATCGGGGCTTATCTTGGTATTATCTCTCTTAATTTTGGGAGGGGTACCTTTAGGCTCAATTGCCACATTTATAGAGCCAGCGGATCAATTTTTTATATTAACTAAAGAAAAAGAAGTTATAGAATGGATAAGAGGAGCGGCTAATAGAACGTTTGTTCTTTGGGGAACATTAGAAGTTGTTTTTCTTTTGTTGCTGTATCCTATTTTAGTATTGCTAGGGATTTCATTTTGGGGCTTTGTTTTCTTAGCATTGCTTATTTTAGGGCTGAAATATGTTTGTATTCAGTATAAGCTTAGACGATTTATAACAAATACTGGAGAACTTGATTGGCGTGAAGCTATTGCAGCGGAACAAAAACGTCGACAATCTCTTTTGAAATTTTTTGCCCTTTTTACAACTGTTAAGGGAATTTCAAGTTCAGTTAAGCGTCGAACATATCTAGATGTCGTGACAAAGTATGTTGAGAAAACTTCTTCAAAGACATGGTGTAATCTTTATTTGCGTGCCTTTTTACGTTCTGGGGATTATCTAGGATTAGCATTAAGATTGATGTTGCTGTCTCTTGTTTGCCTCTTTTTTGTAAAAATTGATTGGTTGGCAGTTGGTTTAGCTTTTTTGTTCACCTATCTTTTAGCTTTTCAGCTTCTAGCGCTATACGGACACTATGATTATCAGTATATGACAGAGCTCTTTCCTCTTAGGAGAAGTCTTAAAAAGACAAACTTATTGGTTTTTTTGAAGGTGTTAATTTATGGTCTGACCTTAGTGTCACTCCCTTTTTCTGGAAGTTTAAAAAGTGCAGCTCTGCTATTGGTCTTAAATTTTGTCCTTATAGAAGGATATTTACGTTATAAAGTGAAGAAGATGATTGACTAGAGTCTTGAAAACAAGTAAAATAATAGGGAATGACTAGAATTGAAGGAGAGTTAAGGTGACTACGACGGATAAAGACTTAACCTTAAAACCCTTGTTGGGAAAAAGTGGACAGGCTTTTATGGGAGAATATCCTAATGGTGAGCGTGTTTTTGTCAAATTAAATACAACTCCGATTTTAGCTGCCTTGGCTAAGGAACACATCACGCCGCAATTGTTGTGGGCTAAGCGTACAGCAGGTGGTGATATGATGAGTGCACAGGAATGGCTAGATGGGCGTTTATTAAATAAAGCAGACATGAACAGTAAGCAGATTGCTCAGATTCTTTTGCAGTTGCACCGTTCAAAACCCCTGGTTAATCAACTTTTGCAGTTGAATTATATTATTGAAAACCCTTTTGAACTTTTACAGGATTGGGATAAAAATGCTCCGATGCAGTTGCGTCAAAATATCTACTTACAATCAATCGTAACAGAATTAAAGAAAAACCTTCCGGATTTTAATCCTGAATTAGCGACCATTGTCCATGGTGATGTTCGTCATAGTAATTGGGTTATTACAACAAGTGGGCTTGTTTACTTAGTTGATTGGGATTCAGTGCGTTTAACGGATCGGATGTATGACGTAGCACATATTTTAAGCCATTATATTCCTCATAATCGTTGGGCAGAATGGCTCAGTTATTATGGTTATAAGAATAATGATCTGGTTAAGAAGAAAATCTATTGGTATGGGCAGTTATCTTATTTGTCACAGATTCTAAAATTTTATGATGTTTATGATATGGAACATGTTAATCGTGAAATTTATGAGCTCCGCCAATTTAGAAGTTTATTTTAGAAAGAAAATATGAGAGTTAGAAAACGAAAGGGTGCGGAAGAGCATCTTGAAAATCACCCTCAGTATGTCATCCTAAGTCCTGAGGCGTCAAAAGGACATTGGCATGAGGTTTTTGGAAATGATAACCCCATTCACATCGAAGTTGGTTCTGGTAAAGGTGGCTTTATTACAGGGATGGCTCTTCAAAACCCAGAGATTAATTACATTGGTATTGATATTCAGCTATCCGTATTGAGCTATGCTTTGGATAAGGTTCTAGAAAGCGGGGCTAAAAATGTGAAATTGCTTCGAGTAGATGGTTCGAGTTTGACAAACTATTTCGAAGACGGCGAAGTTGATATGATGTATTTGAATTTTTCTGATCCTTGGCCAAAGACTAAGCATGAAAAACGTCGTTTAACTTATAAAACGTTTTTAGATATTTATAAGCAAATTTTACCGAAACATGGTGAGATTCACTTTAAAACGGATAATAGAGGCTTATTTGAATACAGCTTGGCAAGTTTTTCGCAGTATGGAATGACGTTGAAAAAAGTTTGGCTTGATTTACATGCTGATGAAACGTTCACGAACAATGTTATGACTGAATATGAGAAAAAATTCTCTGATAAAGGTCAGGTTATATATCGTGTGGAAGCTAGATTTTAAGTTTTAGCAGACTTTTAAAATCGTTGCTTATTTGAAAAATAGTAAACCACACCGTGAATATTTATGTTATAATTATTGGGTAGTCTTTACCCATATGGAGAGGTCGCATAGTGGCCGAGTGCGCACGCTTGGAAAGCGTGTAGTCCTTAACGGGGCTCGGGGGTTCGAATCCCCTCCTCTCCTTTTATCCCCTTGATATATCGAGGTTTTGAGGGTGTTTGCCCACCATTTGCTCACCGATTTCAAATTTTATTGAAAATATCTTTGACCATTTGGTCTTTTTTTGTTTCCTGTTAGTTGTGGGAATGGGGTAACCGATAGTTTTATTGAAAAATTGAGTTAGTACAATCTATTTATCGGTAGTTGCAGGAAGAAGTTTGGGATTAGGTATGGGAGAAGGCAGAAACTGTCCGCTTGTGAGGTGAATATATTTTGATATAGACAATATGTAAAATCTCCAGTTGAAAATTTGTGTATTTGTTTGTTCACTAGGATTATAACAGAGGAACTGCCAAAATCATTAGAATAGGGGCTAATAAAACGATTCTATTTGACTTAAATATTGCAAGTCTTGGGCTTAATTCAGTATAAATTTTGTATTATCATATTCTTGGATTCTTGAATAAATTGGTAAATCATGTTAGAATGATATGATAAGTTTTTCGAAAGGAAAAAGAATGGCAAATATGTTACGTACACTTATCGAAAACGATAAGGGTGAATTACGAAAATTAGATAAATTAGCAAAAAAAGTTGAAAGCTATGAATCAGCAATGGCGGCTCTCCCAGATGAGGAGCTTCAGGCTAAGACTTCTGAATTTAAAGCGCGTTACCAAGCTGGTGAAACACTAGATGATTTGTTACCAGAAGCTTATGCGGTTGTTCGTGAGGCAGCCAAACGTGTCCTTGGGCTTTTTCCATACCATGTACAGGTCATGGGGGGAATTGTTCTTCACCATGGTGACGTTCCAGAAATGCGTACAGGTGAAGGAAAGACTTTGACAGCGACGATGCCTGTTTATTTGAATGCTTTATCGGGTGAGGGAGTTCACGTTGTTACCGTTAATGAATATCTTTCTGAACGTGATGCGACGGAGATGGGAGAACTTTATAGCTGGTTAGGACTTTCTGTTGGGATTAACTTAGCAGCAAAATCATCAGCAGAAAAACGTGAAGCTTATAATTGTGATATAACCTACACAACCAACTCTGAAGTAGGTTTTGATTATTTACGTGATAACATGGTTACTCGTAAAGAAGCTATGGTACAGCGTCCGCTTAACTATGCTTTGGTTGATGAGGTTGACTCAGTTCTTATTGATGAAGCGCGTACACCATTGATTATCTCAGGTGCTCAGAGTACAGACATTAGTAAGTTATACGATTTAGCAGATCATTGTGTTAAAGGCTTGTCAGAGGAAGATTATATTATTGATATTCCAACGAAGACTATTGGTTTATCGGATTCAGGTATAGATAAGGTTGAGAGCTATTTCAAACTCGATAATCTTTATGATTTAGAGAATGTTGCTTTGACACACTTTATTGACAATGCTTTGCGTGCTAACTATATCATGACTTTAGATATTGATTATGTGGTTAGTCCAAATAAGGAAATCTTAATTGTAGATCAATTTACAGGTCGTACCATGGAAGGACGTCGTTTCTCTGATGGTCTTCATCAGGCGATTGAGGCTAAAGAGCATGTGCCAATTCAAGATGAGTCTAAGACAAGTGCAAGTATTACTTACCAAAACTTCTTCCGTATGTACAAGAAATTGTCAGGGATGACTGGTACTGCTAAGACTGAGGAAGAGGAATTCCGTGAAGTTTATAATATGCGCGTGATTCCAATTCCAACGAACCGACCAATTCAGCGTATTGATAATTCAGATCTCCTTTATCCAACTCTTCGTGCGAAATTTAGAGCCGTTGTAGAGGATGTGAAACGTCGTTATGAAAAGGGGCAACCAGTCCTTGTTGGTACGGTTGCGGTTGAAACGTCAGATTTGATTTCTAAATTATTAGTTGAAGCTGGTGTACCGCATGAAGTCTTGAATGCGAAAAACCATGCTAAAGAGGCTCAAATTATTATGAATGCAGGCCAGCGTGGTGCGGTTACTATTGCGACCAACATGGCCGGCCGTGGTACGGATATCAAGTTAGGTGAGGGTGTTCGCGAACTAGGTGGTCTTTGTGTGATTGGTACAGAGCGCCATGAAAGTCGTCGTATTGACAATCAGCTTCGTGGACGTTCTGGACGTCAAGGGGATCCAGGTGAATCACAATTTTACCTATCATTTGAAGATGATTTGATGCGCCGTTTTGGTTCTGATCGTATTAAAGCTCTCTTTGAGAAAATGCGTCTTGATGAAGATGATACGGTTATTGAATCAAAAATGTTAACGCGTCAGGTTGAATCAGCTCAAAAACGTGTTGAAGGGAATAACTATGATACCCGTAAACAGGTCCTTCAATATGATGATGTGATGAGAGAGCAACGTGAAATTATCTATGCAGAACGTTACGATGTTATCACTGCAGAGCGTGACCTTGGTCCAGAAATCAAGGCGATGGTAAAACGCACGATTGATCGTACGGTGGATGCTCACGCACGTGTTAATAATCGTCAAGAAGTTTTTGAGGCAATCCTTAATTTTGCACAAATGAGTCTTTTACCAGAAGAAGAGATTACTTTATCTGATTTAGAGGGTAAAAAAGATGCTGAAATTAAGGCTCTGCTATTTGGCAAGGCAATGGCGCATTATGATAATCAAATCAGTAAACTTCGTGATGAAGAATCTCTCAAAGAATTCCAAAAAGTGTTGATTTTGATGGTGGTTGATAATCACTGGACAGAGCATATGAATGCTTTGGATCAATTGCGTAGTGCAGTTGGTTTACGTGGGTATGCTCAGAATAATCCTGTTGTTGAGTACCAATCTGAAGGCTTCAAGATGTTCCAAGATATGATTGGTTCAATTGAGTTTGATATCACTCGTACAATGATGAAAGCACAGATTCATGAGCAAAGACGTGAAGAGGTCCCGTCATCATCTCACACATCTGCGACAGCTAATATTGCAGCTCAAACACCAGGTGCTGTTGAAGAAGAAACTATTGATTTTTCTGATGTTGACCGCAATGATAAGTGCCCATGTGGTTCAGGTAAAAAATATAAGAATTGCCACATGCGTTAATTGTAGGTAATATGAAGGGCGTGAAATCCTTGTGATTTCAGCCTTTTTTCTTTCTCTTTTTCGTGGTATAATGAAAGATACTATAATTGATATTTAGGGAGTGGGTCTGATGACATTTTATAACCACAAAGACATTGAGCCTAGGTGGCAAAAGCACTGGGCAGACAATCATACTTTTAAGACAGGGACGGATGCGTCAAAGCCTAAGTTTTATGCGCTTGACATGTTCCCTTACCCATCTGGTGCAGGGCTTCACGTTGGTCATCCAGAAGGTTACACTGCGACTGATATTTTGAGTCGTTTCAAGCGTGCGCAGGGCTACAATGTTCTTCACCCAATGGGTTGGGATGCGTTTGGTCTTCCAGCTGAGCAATATGCGATGGATACTGGTAATGACCCAGCTGAATTTACAGCGGAAAACATTGCTAATTTTAAACGTCAAATCAATGCGCTAGGCTTCTCATACGATTGGGAACGTGAAATTAATACGACGGATCCAAATTATTATAAATGGACGCAGTGGATTTTCACGAAATTGTATGAAAAAGGTTTGGCCTATGAAGCAGAAGTACCAGTAAATTGGGTTGAGGAGCTTGGAACAGCCATTGCCAATGAAGAAGTACTGCCTGACGGAACTTCTGAGCGTGGTGGCTATCCTGTTGTCCGCAAACCGATGCGTCAATGGATGCTGAAAATCACAGCCTATGCAGAGCGTTTACTTGAAGATTTGGAAGAAGTCGATTGGCCAGAGTCTATTAAAGACATGCAACGCAACTGGATTGGCAAATCAACAGGTGCGAACGTAACGTTTAACATCAAAGATACTGACAAAGACTTTACGGTATTTACAACACGTCCTGACACGCTTTTCGGTGCGACTTACGCTGTTTTAGCGCCAGAACATGCTTTGGTAGATAGCATTACAACGGCAGGACAGGCAGAAGCAGTTGCGGAATACAAACGCCAAGCAAGTCTCAAATCAGACCTTGCTCGTACAGACCTTGCCAAAGAAAAAACAGGCGTGTGGACGGGTGCTTATGCGGTTAACCCTGTTAACGGTAAAGAAATGCCAATCTGGATTGCAGACTATGTGCTTGCTAGCTACGGAACGGGTGCTATCATGGCGGTACCTGCTCATGATGACCGTGACTGGGAATTTGCGAAGCAATTTGACCTTGAGATTATTCCAGTTCTTGAAGGTGGTAATGTTGAAGAAGTAGCTTATACAGAAGATGGTGCTCACATCAATTCAGACTTTCTTGACGGCTTGAACAAGGAAGAAGCTATCGCTAAGATGGTCGCTTGGTTGGAAGAAAAAGAAGTGGGTAACGAAAAAGTCACTTACCGTCTTCGTGACTGGCTCTTTAGCCGTCAACGTTATTGGGGGGAACCAATCCCAATTATCCATTGGGAAGATGGGACGTCAACGGCTGTGCCAGAAAATGAATTGCCGCTTGTTCTTCCAGTAACAAAAGACATCCGTCCTTCAGGTACGGGTGAGAGCCCACTGGCTAACTTGACAGACTGGTTGGAAGTTGTTCGTGAGGATGGTGTCAAAGGTCGTCGTGAGACCAACACCATGCCACAATGGGCTGGTTCAAGCTGGTACTACCTACGCTATATTGACCCGCATAATGATGAAAAATTAGCTGATGAAGAGCTGTTGAAACAATGGTTACCAGTCGATATTTACGTCGGTGGTGCAGAACATGCCGTACTTCACTTGCTTTACGCACGCTTCTGGCACAAGGTGCTTTATGACCTCGGAGTGGTGCCAACCAAAGAGCCATTCCAAAAACTCTTTAACCAGGGTATGATTCTGGGAACCAGCTACCGTGATCACCGTGGTGCGCTTGTGGCGACTGATAAGGTTGAAAAACGTGATGGTAGCTTCTTCCACATGGAAACTGGTGAAGAGCTTGAGCAAGCGCCAGCAAAGATGTCTAAATCCCTTAAAAACGTCGTTAACCCAGATGATGTTGTGGAACAATTCGGTGCAGATACCCTTCGTGTGTACGAAATGTTCATGGGGCCACTTGATGCATCGATCGCTTGGAGTGAAGAAGGGCTTGAAGGCTCACGTAAGTTCCTTGACCGCGTTTACCGTTTGATCACGACTAAAGAGATTGTGGCGGAAAATAGCGGAGCGCTTGACAAGGTTTACCATGAGACGGTTAAAGCAGTCACTGAGCAAATTGAAGGTATGAAATTCAATACAGCCATTGCTCAGCTCATGATTTTTGTCAACGCAGCCAACAAAGAAGACAAGCTTTACGCAGAGTATGCCAAAGGTTTTGTGCAGTTGATTGCCCCATTTGCGCCGCACTTGGGTGAAGAATTGTGGCAAGTCTTGACCGCAACAGGTGAGTCCATCTCACATGTGGCTTGGCCGACCTATGACGAAAGCAAACTCGTTGAAAACGAAGTGGAAATCGTTATCCAAATCAAAGGAAAAGTGAAGGCGAAACTTGTGGTTGCCAAAGACCTTTCGAAAGAAGAGCTGGAAAAAGTTGCCCTTGCTAACGACAAAGTCCAAGCTGAAATTGCAGGTAAGGAAGTTGTTAAAGTAATTGCGGTTCCAAGCAAGCTCGTTAATATCGTTATCAAGTAATAATACCCTCGTTTGTCTGTCTATTTCCTACTTAAGGCTAGGACAAAAAGAGTTTTAGTTTAGAAAATCTATCCCAATTAAATCTAATTTTCTAATAAAATATATAAACGAACAAAGATACTCTTATATATTTGGCTCTTTGTCAACTGTAGTGGGTTGACCAATTTAACACCGAGAGAGGACACGATTTGTCTTCTCTCGTTTTATGTTTATGGCAATGAAAATACGAGTTTTAAAGTTTTCAAAATTTCTGAAGCCAAAAGCATTACGCTTAATGACCTTGATGATGTTGTTGGTTGCTTCAAGCATGGCGTTAGAGTAGGGCAATTCCAAGGCATTGATAACCTTGTCCCTATCCTTCAAAAAGGTTTTCAATACCGTCTGAAAGACAGGATTGGCGTTTGGAATGGTCTCCTCGATCAGTCTAAAAAACTGGTCAGCCTGTTTCTCCTGGAAATGGAAAAGCAGAAGCTGGTAGAGCTCGTAATGTTGCCTTAACTTTTGAGAATAGCTGAGCAGCTTTGTGACAATTTCCTGATTAGTCAAGTGCATGCGAAAAGTCGGGCGATAGAAGTGTTTATCGCTGAGCTTTAGACTGTCTTGAAGAATCAGTTTCCAGTAACGTTTTAGGGTCCGATACTGGTTCGATTTTCGGTCAAACTGGTTCATGATTTGGACACGCAGTCGGTTCATGGCCCGGCTCATGTGCTGAACGATATGGAAACGATCAAGGACGATTTTAGCAGATGGAAATGGTTTCTTAGCGATGTCGTAGTATGGGCTGAACATGTCCATGGTGATGATTTTAACACGGTTTCTGACGCTTCTCGGATAGCGCAGAAAGAGGTTGCGGATGGTTGCTTGTGTCCGTCCATCCAGAATAGCGACGACCTTGAGTGAGTCAAAATCCTGCGCGATGAAGCTCATTTTGCCTTTCTTGAAGGAGTATTCGTCCCATGACATATTCTCAGGCATCCAAGTCAAGTCAGTCTTGAATTGGAACTCCTTGAGTTTTCGGATGACGGTTGAGGTTGACACCGCTAGATTCTCTGCAATGGTTGTCATGGAGACTTTCTGATTGAGAATGACGGGAATTTGGTGTTTTTTCTTGATCAGTGAAGTTTCAGCGACAGCCATTTTCCCGCAATTAGGACAGCGGAAACGGCGCTTACTTAGACGAATCAGGGTTTTATAGCCAGCGCACTCCAAATAAGGTATTTTGGAGGCTTTCTGGAAGTCATATTTAGCCATCTGAGCTTGGCAGTTGTGGCATTTGGGAGCTTGGTACTCCAGCTTGGCGAGGACATCCTTGTGGGTTCCAGCATCGATGACATCCAAAATCGTAATATTAGGGTCTTTTATTCCGAGTAGGTTTGTGATAAAATCGAATTGTTCCATATGAGTCTTTCTAATGAGTTGTTTTGTCGCTTTTCATTATAGGTCATATGGGACTTTTTCTATACTCAAAAAGGCTCCATAATCTCTGCGGGGAATTTACCCACTACAGAAATTATAGAGCCTTTTGAATTTACCACCCTTTGTACTACCCCTAGTGAAAATGAGGTATAGTAAGAGGGTAACCCAAAATGGGGCAACCCTGATGCTGTATTTTTATACTGAATTCATTTTAAAATCTAAAATTGTGGATCTTATATGAAAACAAATGGAGTAGATTAGATGTTTCTTGTTGTAGAAATTCAACTAGATTTAGAATTTATATCGAGACTAGAGGTTGGAACAAATGATATACTTCCCTTATAGTGGACAGTGAAAAAACAAAAATTCACTAGAAACTAAAAGGGGAGTTTTCGTATGTCAAATTGACGCAGTGGTTGATTGGAAGTTCTAAACCTAGCGCTCCTTCATTTTCAAGTGGCACCTAAAACAGCCATCAGACTATTTTTATATCACGCTATCGTTAGCGGCCGTCCTTTGCGGATGTGGGAGTGAAACTGTCTAGTAGATACTTTCAGATTGAGCTTTAAAACGAAAAAGATAATGGAGACTTTAGACTTGAAAATAAGCAATGGAACTTCGTTAGAAGGTTTTGACACCGGCTTTATTTCCTACCTCCAAAGGTTTACCAGACTTTTGGAGTGTCCCTACTACATAAGGCTAACTGTGCAAAAATTTGTGAATACAAGCTATCAGATTTTGATTTTAAATGAGTATTAATAGTTTAAATTTTGTTATAACTCCCTCAAACTAGGAAAGGAGGTGAATGATATATGGAGGTTTCAACATCATTTCTTGTCGCTGTATCAAGCGGTGTTGTTATTGATACTGGTTAAATATCCGTGATAAGTAGCCCTAGGGGCAAAATAAAATCCCATCAAGGAATGCTGGAGGAGGGGGTTACACGACGGACGATTGCATGAAAGATTTTTAGCAAGAAAGCAAAGCTTTTGGCATTTCAATCTTCGGCTTTTTCAAAAATATGTTTTATTATTTAGCTATTTTCCTTTTAAAAATTTTTGCAAATAATTTTTTTAAAGAGGTAACTCAAAATGGTAAATGGTACAGTAAAATGGTTTGATAAAGAAAATGGTTTTGGTTTTATCCAACAAGAAGAAGGATTAGATGTTTTACATACTTGTTACAAATTCAAACTGATGGCTTTAAATTCCTAGAAAATAGTGAAAAAGTAATATTTGAAGTTGAGCAAGGGGAACGTGGATTGTGAGATGTTAATATTACTAGAATTAATGAATCATCAACAAAAAGCTTAGAAAATTCTGAGCTTTTTGTTGATGAATCTAAGATTATGAAACATGAACTTAGTAAGATTGATAAAACAAGTTTAAGATAATGTATTCACGTTTTTCAGTGTCAAGATTTAGCATCAACACGGGGTTACAAATAAAAAATCCATAATGGTGTAATATAAATCAGTACAGTACAAAATGGCCAAGCACCTCGGAGGTGAGATGAAAATCATTTTAAAGAATTCCCAATTTTGTTGTTGTTAATATTTATTATCTAAATTACAAAATATATGCTATAATAACAATACTATATTATTTTTAGGAGTTATTTTTCATGGAAGACCCTAGTAGTCAGTCCTTATTGATTCAATTTATTGTACTTATTGTTTTAACTTTTCTGAATGCTTTTTTCTCAGCTTCTGAAATGGCGTTAGTTTCACTTAATCGATCTCGTGTTGAACAAAAGGCTGAGGAAGGTGAAAAAAAATATATTCGTCTGTTAAAGGTTTTAGAAAATCCTAACAATTTTTTATCTACTATCCAGGTTGGAATTACTTTCATTTCTCTTTTACAGGGGGCTAGTTTATCCGCTTCGCTTGGACGAGTGATTGCAGGTTGGCTTGGTGATGTTCAATATGCTACTACAATTGGTTCAGTGGCATCTTTGATTTTTTTAACGTATATTTCCATCGTTCTCGGCGAGCTTTATCCGAAGCGGATTGCGATGAATTTGAAGGAGAATTTGGCAGTTGTCTCAGCACCTGTAATTATCTTTGTGGGTAAAATTGTTAGCCCTTTTGTATGGTTATTATCAGCTTCTACAAATCTTCTTAGTCGAATGACTCCTATGGATTTTGATGATGCAGATGAACAGATGACTCGAGATGAGATTGAGTACATGTTGACTAGAAGTGAAGCAAGTCTAGATGCTGATGAGATTGAAATGCTTCAAGGGGTCTTTTCTTTGGATGAAATGCTGGCGCGAGAAGTTATGGTTCCTAGGACAGATGCTTTTATGGTTGACATCAATGCTGATACTCAGGAAACTATTCAGGAAATTCTTAAGCAAAGTTTTTCACGTATTCCAGTTTATGATGGGGATAAAGATAAAGTTATTGGCCTCATTCATACAAAAAATTTGCTTAGTGCAGCTTTTAATCAAGGTTTTGAAAATATAAATTTTCGTCGAATCATGCAGGAGCCTCTCTTTGTTCCAGAAACCATTTTTATAGATGATCTTTTAACTGCTTTTAGAAATAGCCAAAGGCAGTTAGCTATTTTATTGGATGAGTATGGGGGTGTAGCGGGTTTAGTGACTCTGGAAGATCTTTTAGAAGAAATTGTTGGTGAGATTGATGATGAGAGTGATAAATCTGAGATTTTTGTCAGAGAAATCGCTGAACATACTTATATTGTTCAAGGAAATATGACTCTGAATGATTTTAACGAATATTTTGAGACAGAACTTGAAAGTGATGATGTCGATACCATTGCTGGTTTTTATCTGACTGGTGTTGGGACGATTCCAAGCCAAGAAGATAAAGAGATTTATGAATTAGATAATAATAATAAGCATTTGGTTTTGATTAATGATAAGGTCAAAGATGGTCGTGTTACCAAGTTGAAACTTATTTTAACTCAGCTTGCGATTACAGAAGAAGAATATTAAAAAAGAGTCTGAGACAAAAAGATTTTTAGTTTAGAAAGTCTAGATCATTAAATCTAATTATATAAAACGAACAAAGGTTATCTCATTTTATATATAAGAGATAACCTTTGTTCGTTTTTGGTTCTAGTGTTCAGAGAGTCGTTTCAGACTCCTTAATTTTAGTGTAGAAATAAATTAAGTCAATGATTGATTGGAAGCATGCAATAGGATCGTTTCAACCTAAGCTTCGAAATGAGATGGAGAAGCTCAGGTTGAAATTATAATTTCTGTCCGATCTATTTTCTTTACTCAAGATTGAGTTTGTGTTTAATAATGGCGTGGGTTGCAATGTATGAGGCAATCAATCCTACAATGGTCATCACTAAATCAACTAAAATCAAACTACCATCTGTAAACGTAAAGGCAAGAAGGAATGAAATTAGTGTTAGAATCAACCAGATGATACCGTAGCTGACAAATCCCATCAAAACACGGTAAGTATTAAACAGTTGGCCGATAGAGATAGCGAGATAAATCCAAAGTACAGCTAAAATAGTAGAAAGGAAGGCGTCGAGATTCCAAACTATAAACCAAAACGTACTTTCAGAAGGAGGGACTTTAGACATGACTTCTGAAAATACTTTAACTACCTCTGACCATTCAACATGAGGTAGCACAAAAGCTAAAATAATGATTGCAAATAAAAGATAGGTTGTAATGAAAAGTAGGGTGGAGACTAGCAATTTACTCAAAAGAATAGAATGAGTAGATACTGGGAGTGTCATGGTTAAGTAACCTTGGCGACTAAAAAGGCTGGCATAAAAACGACGGATAATAATAACATAGGAAGCTATAGTAACTGCAATTAAAAGTCCGAATAAGGCAGCTAATAGGAAGAGAAACATTACATTATCTCTCAAATAACTTCCAACTTGATAACCGACATAGTTATAAGATGATGTTTCGATAGTTGTAATGAAACGTTTTACAGAATTTCCAGTAGCAATGGCCACTAATGAAGTAATAAAGAGAAGTCCCAGGTACCATTTTCCGATAGACTTTATTTCATATTTTAATAGTTTTCCAAACATAGTAACCTCCTAAGATTTAAAATGTTCTCTAAAGAGAGCATCAATGGATTGACCGTGTTCAAAACGAAGATCATCTGCATTTCCCTGCAAAGCGATTTGACCATTGTGGAGAAAAACAACTTCATCTAGAATAGGTTCTACATCTTGAATGAGGTGAGTAGAGAGAATAACGGAAGCGTCTTCTGAGTAATTATTGATAATGGTACGAAGAATATAATCTCTCGCCGCTGGGTCAACTCCTGCGATAGGTTCATCAAGAATATAAAGTTTTGCACGACGACTCATAACCAAAATCAATTGTACTTTCTCTTTGTTTCCTTTTGATAGCGTTTTGATACGTTTATTAGGATCAATGTCTAAATCAGCCAGTAATTTTTCAGCTCGTTCGCGATCAAAGTCGGCATAAAAATCTTGGAAAAAGCTTAGAGTGGCATTAGTGGTCATATTTTCATTGAGATAAGTGGTATCAGGAAGGTAAGAGATTATTTTTTTGCTCTCGATAGAAGGGTGATACCCGTCTATGACAACCTCGCCACTATCAGGTTGTAGCAGACCATTAATCAGTTTGATGAGAGTTGTTTTACCGCTACCGTTTGGGCCAAGAAGTCCAATAATTTTTCCTGCTGGTAAGTTAAAGGTGACCTCGTCTAAGGCAATTTGATGACCATATGTTTTTGTGACGTGGTGTAATTTAAGTAAATCAGTCATGTGTATTTTCCTCCAAAAAGCGGGTTAATTCAGGGATGATATCTTCTTGTGAGAAACCAATTTTTTGCATGTTGCTGACAAAGTTTTTTAATTCTAGCTGAGCAACTTCCAAACGTTTTTCAGCAATGAGATCAATGTCTTCTGTTACAAAACGTCCAGACGTTCGTTGAGAATAAACCATTCCTTCACGTTCTAATTCTGTAAATGCTCGTTGCATAGTGTTCGGATTAACTCCAGCTTCCTCGGCATATTCACGGACAGTAGGGAGTTGGTCACCGCTTTTGACTTGATTGCTGATAATTTGCATTTTTACATGTTGAGCAATCTGAGCATAAATGGGTGACTTTTCATCAAATTTCCAAGCCATAACCAAAGATATAAAGAGATGGTGTAGATGTCCAAAAGTTGATTTTTGGAATAACTAAATTCTCTTTCCTTTCTATGTAGATTTTATAAACTAATTGGGATATTGAAACTATTTTGTACTATATCTATAATACGTATTAGTGGAGTTTTTGTCAAATAGAATCTATTTGTTAAGCGATTTATACTGAAGATGACGGAATTTTAAAATAAGAGGGAGGGGAGTGGACAAGTGTTGAAAAAAACTTATTTGTATGTAATGTTGAATTTGATATTATCTTAGGTATACAGATTTATTCTACTCCTCTTGAACTTTTCAATTTCCCATCATATTGGTTGTTGATGAGCCTTTTTGGCGATAGTTTATATGAGGAAAAGAACAACATAGGTACTATTTATTTCTTGAATATCTATATAATAAGGCTTGGAGTATTGACAGTATCATAAGAGATATTTTAGTGAATAGATGTTAGTGCTTTATGTGCCTAATTCTTTATAGTATAATGAAAGTAAAAACATAGGAGGTTGGTATGTTTGTTCCGTTAGACACTAGAACTGTTTATACATTTTTGGATAGTTTGGTTGATTTGCCAACCTATATTAGTAAAGCAAAGGAATTGGGCTATAAACATGTTGGTATAATGGATAGCGACACGCTTTATGGTGCTTATTCTTTTATTCAACAGGCAACATTGGCCGGTTTGAAACCGATTTTAGGTTTAGAGTTGTCGGTTATCATAGCAGAGCAAAAGATTAGATTAAAATTAATTGCGAAAAATACGGTTGGTTATCAGAGTCTCTTGAAAATCTCTAGTCAACGTATGATGGGAGAAACTGATTGGACAGCCTTTTCTGAGCTATTAAAAGGTATTGTGGTCATCTTACCAGCCGAATTTGTAGCAGTGGGGGATCTGTTATATTGTGAGTATATGATTGGGGTTTATCCTGACAGTCCGCAGATAGCGTATGAGAAACCAATGATTCCCCTTCACACCATTCGCTATTTTTCTAATGATGATCGGGAAACTCTTCAAGTGCTTCATGCCATCAGAGAGAATGTTTTTCTAAAAGATATCGAAGCGCCGAGTGCTAATCAATTTCTTTATTCACCGGAAACGATGGAACAAATATTTTCAGAGCGTTTCCCAACTGCTATAGATAATTTGACAACATTGGTTGAAAATATTTCTTACGAATTTGATAGAAACTTAAAACTTCCGCGGTTTAATCGCAACAGAGAAGCAGTAGATGAATTACGTGAACGAGCAGAAGCTGGATTGGTTGCTAAAAAGAAAACAGAATCCATTTATCAAGAACGTTTAAATCAAGAATTATCAGTCATTCATAAAATGGGCTTTGATGATTATTTTTTGATTGTCTGGGATTTGTTACGATTTGGGCGGAGCAAAGGCTATTACATGGGAATGGGACGGGGTTCTGCAGCTGGAAGCTTGGTTTCTTATGCCCTAGATATTACAGGTATTGACCCGGTTAAAAATAATCTCCTTTTTGAACGTTTCCTCAATGAAGAACGATACTCAATGCCGGATATTGATATTGACTTGCCTGATATTTACCGTTCTGAATTTTTACATTATGTTCGTGACCGTTATGGCAGTCAGCACTCGGCTCAGATTGTCACGTTTTCGACATTTGGTGCGAAACAAGCTATTCGTGACGTCCTTAAACGTTTTGGAGTGCCAGAGTATGAACTGTCAAATCTGACTAAAAAAATTGGTTTCAGGGATACCTTGACCAGTGTCTATGAAAAAAATATGGCTTTCAGGCAACTGATTAATAGCAAGGCAGAATATGTTAAAGGCTTTGCTATTGCCAAAAAAATCGAAGGACAACCACGACAAACCTCTATCCATGCGGCTGGGATTGTGATGAGTGACGATGATTTGACTAATCATATACCGCTTAAAGCTGGTGAAGATATGATGATTACTCAATACGATGCACCATCTGTTGAGGCTAATGGGCTTCTCAAAATGGATTTTTTGGGCCTACGAAATTTAACTTTTGTACAGAAAATGCAGGAAAAGGTGCTAAAAGATTATGGTCGAGACATTGATATCAAAGCCATAGACCTTGAGGATAAGGAAACGTTACAACTGTTTGCATCAGGTTTGACGAAGGGAATATTTCAATTTGAACAACCGGGGGCTATCTCCCTGCTAAAAAGAGTTAAACCAGAAAAATTTGAAGAAGTTGTAGCGACGACAAGTCTTAACCGTCCGGGAGCTAGTGACTATATTGATAATTTTATCAAGCGAAAGTTTGGTCGTGAACAGGTAAATCTGATTGATCCGATTGTGGCTCCTATTTTAGAGCCTACTTATGGTATCATGTTGTATCAGGAGCAGGTCATGCAAATTGCTCAGGTTTATGCTGGATTTACATTAGGAAAAGCCGATTTGCTTCGCCGAGCGATGTCTAAAAAAGATAAAAAAGAGATGCAGCTAATGGAAGCTGATTTCTTAGCAGGTGCGAGAGAACTGGGTAGACCTGAGCAGGTGGCGCGTGATTTATTTGAACGGATGGCAAAATTTGCTGGCTATGGTTTTAATCGTAGTCATGCTTATGCTTATTCAGCGCTTGCTTTTCAATTAGCTTATTTCAAGGTGCATTATCCAGAGGTTTTCTATGATGTCATGCTAAATTTTTCAAGTAGTGATTATATTACGGATGCTTTACAAGCTGATTTTAAACTTGGGAAACTTACTCTAAATTCAGTCCCTTATCATGATAAGATTGATGATGGAAAAATTGTTTTAGGACTAAAAACAGTTAAAGGACTGCCGAGAGACTTAGCGCTTTGGATTGTTGAGAATCGTCCTTATCAGAGTATTGAAAACTTTTTAGAAAAATTACCGAGCAAATATCAGAAGGTAGAAGTGCTATTGCCCTTAGTTCACATTGGTCTTTTTGATGAATTTGAACCCAATCGTCGCAAAGTTGAAGTTAATCTGGAGCATCTATTTACCTTTGTAAATGAGTTAGGAAGTCTCTTTGCAGACTCTTCTTATTCATGGTTAACAGCCGAAGATTATTCTGGAACGGAAAAATACCGTATGGAGCAAGAACTTTTAGGGGTTGGGATTAGCCCACACCCTCTTGATGCTTTACGCAGAGAGTTACAGGGGAATTTCACCCCCATTGAGCAATTAATAGCAGACAGTGAGGGAACGGTTCTCGCTCAAATTGATACGATTCGTATTATTCGTACTAAAACAAAAGGTGAGCAGATGGCCTTTCTTACTGTTAGCGATGCTCGTCATAAGCTGGATGTCACCCTTTTTCCTGAGGTTTATGGGAAATGGCAGAGCAAACTACAGGAAGGTGCCATCTACCTCTTTAAAGGGCGCTTACAGTTGCGAGATGAAAGAATACAAATGATTTTACAAAATTTGACAGCAGCGACAGTTGAAAAGTGTTGGCTCCAGATGGCAAATCATGATCATGATAAAATAATCTCTGAAATTTTAAGTAAGTACAGAGGAGAATTACCAGTAGTTCTACATTATGTGGACAGTAAAAAAACCTTACAGAGTGATGTCTATTACGTTCAAAAATCCCATAAATTGATTGAAGAACTCAGTCCATTTGTTATGAAAACGATTTTTCGATAAAATCTTGTTAGAAAAAAGAGCAATTTAAAAACAACTGTGATATAATAGTGGGGTTAGAAATAAAAAAGGAGAAAACCAAAAATGAAACGTATTGCTGTTTTGACTAGCGGTGGAGACGCCCCTGGTATGAACGCTGCTGTTCGTGCAGTTGTTCGTAAAGCAATCACAGAAGGCATGGAAGTTTTCGGTATTAACCGTGGCTATGCTGGTATGGTTGAGGGAGATATTTTCCCAATGGACGCTCATTCAGTGTCTAATACTCTTTCTCATGGAGGAACTTTCCTACAATCGGCTCGTTACCCAGAGTTTGCAACTCTTGAAGGGCAATTAGCAGGAATTGAACAATTGAAAAAACATGGTATTGAAGGTGTAGTTGTTATCGGTGGAGACGGTTCTTACCATGGTGCTATGCGCTTAACAGAACATGGCTTCCCAGCTGTTGGTGTTCCAGGAACGATTGATAATGACATTGCTGGAACAGATTACACTATTGGATTTGATACTGCTGTTAACACTGCAACATCAGCATTGGATAAAATTCGTGATACGTCATTCTCTCATGGGCGTACCTTTGTTGTTGAAGTGATGGGACGTAATGCTGGGGATATTGCCCTTTGGTCAGGTATCGCTGCCGGTGCAGATCAAATTATTATCCCAGAAGAAGATTATGATATCAATGAAGTTGTCGCTAACGTTCGTGAAGGTTATGAAGAAAAAGGCAAATTCCGTCATTTGATTGTTTTAGCGGAAGGTGTTATGCATGCAGATGAGTTTGTTGAATTGATGAAAGAAGCAGGGGATACAAGTGATCTTCGTGCGACAAACCTTGGTCATATTCTTCGCGGTGGTGCCCCTTCACCTCGTGATCGTGTGATTGCGTCATGGATGGGATCACGTGCGGTTGAGCTTCTTAAAGAAGGACGCGGAGGTCTTGCTGTTGGTATTCATAATGAGCACCTTGTTGAAAGTCCAATTCTTGGAACTGCTGAAGAAGGAGCCCTCTTTAGTTTGGGAGAAAATGGTAAGATTATCGTGAATAATCCACATAAAGCGCGTCTTGATTTTGCTGCTTTGAACCGTGACTTGGCTCACTAAGCTATATTAATTTCGTTATTTCTGCCGGTAATCGGCAATTTAAAAAATAGGAGTTTCATATAATGAATAAACGTGTCAAAATCGTTGCAACCCTTGGTCCTGCGGTAGAATTCCGCGGTGGTAAAAAGTTCGGAGAACCAGGATATTGGGGTGAAGAACTTGATGTTGAAGCATCAGCTCAAAAAATTGCACAATTGATTAAAGAAGGTGCAAATGTTTTCCGCTTTAACTTTTCACACGGTGACCACGCAGAGCAAGGAGCTCGTATGGCAACTGTACGTCGCGCGGAAGAAATTGCTGGTCAAAAAGTTGGTTTCCTTTTGGATACAAAAGGTCCTGAAATTCGGACAGAAGTGTTTGAAGATGGAGTTGACTTCCACACTTACAAAACTGGCGATAAAATTCGTGTTGCTACAAAACAAGGTATCAAATCAACTCCAGAAGTGATTGCCTTGAACGTTGCTGGTGCACTTGATGTCTTTGATGATGTTGAAGTTGGTAAACAAGTTCTGGTTGACGATGGTAAACTTGGTCTTAAAGTCATTGAAAAAGATGTTGAAAAACGTGAATTCATCGTTGAAGTTGAAAATGATGGTGTTATTGGTAAACAAAAAGGTGTAAACATTCCTTACACTAAAATTCCTTTCCCTGCTCTTGCAGAACGTGATGATGCAGATATTCGTTTTGGTCTTGAACAAGGACTTAACTTTATCGCAATCTCATTTGTACGTACAGCACAAGACGTTGAGTCAGTACGTAACATCTTGCGTGAAACTGGTAATGAACATGTTCAATTATTCTCAAAAATCGAAAACCAACAAGGTATTGACAACGTTGACGAAATCATTGAAGCATCTGATGGTATCATGATCGCTCGTGGTGACATGGGTATCGAAGTGCCATTTGAAATGGTTCCAGTTTACCAAAAAATGATCATCACTAAAGTGAACGCAGCTGGTAAAGCAGTTATCACAGCAACTAACATGCTTGAGACAATGACTGATAAACCACGTGCAACTCGTTCAGAAATCTCTGACGTGTTCAACGCTGTTATCGACGGAACTGACGCAACAATGCTTTCAGGTGAGTCAGCTAACGGTAAATACCCAGTTGAATCAGTTCGTACAATGGCTACTACAAGTAAAAACGCTCAAACTCTTCTTAATGAATATGGTCGTTTGAACTCAGATAGCTTCCCACGTACTTCAAAAACTGAGGTTGTAGCTTCTGCAGTTAAAGACGCAACAAAATCAATGGATATTAAATTGGTTGTTACAGTTACTGAAACTGGTTTCTCAGCACGCCAAATTTCTAAATACCGTCCAGATGCAGATATCTTGGCTGTAACATTTACAGAAAAAGTTCAAAAATCATTGATGATCAACTGGGGTGTTATTCCAGTCGTAACTGAAAGACCAGAATCAACTGATGATATGTTTGAATTGGCTGAAAAAGTTGCGCTTGAGCAAGGCCTTGTTGAATCAGGTGATAACATTGTTATCGTTGCTGGTGTGCCAGTTGGTGTATCAGGTTCAACTAACACAATGCGTATCCGCACTGTAAAATAATCAGTTCATTCTGTTCAAAAATACTAGTTTTGACTAATTAATACATGAAAAGAGGTTGGGACAAACCAGCACGATGGCGGAGCCCCACACCCACAAAACAATGACAACCAATAGGCAAAGCCCTCGCTAAGTGCTATACTCTTAGTGAGGGCTTTGTGGTTGATAACTTAATGATAAAATCTATCAAGGGACAAACTAATCCACTTTATCTACGAGAACCCCAAAATATCGCCTAAGAAAATACGACTACTATTAGAGAGACAAGTCCTCATCCCAAACGTGAAGAGGCTCGCTTTGATACAACGACAGAAGGTTTACAACAATGTCATGATTTTCTCACATCTTTTCAAGGACAAGCTGTTGGCATGGAAAGTACAGGAGTCTATTGGAAACCCGTTTGGCATGCGCTCTGTCAAGACTTTGAGCTCATTTTAGCGAAGCCAGCACATATGAAAGCCATCCCTGATCAAAAATGAGAGGATTCAAGAACTACGAGAACTAACACGTTAACGGAAACATCAAGTTGAAACTCGTAATCGTGACGTGAACAGAATTCATACCATTCTTCAATCAGGAGGAATCAAATTAACAACCTACATTGAAGATATTATGGGCAGTTCTGGGCGTAACTTGATGACTGTTTTAGTCAATGGAAAAACCATCACACCAGAAGTTATTCGTGCTAATGTTTATACGACTCTGAAACAGAAATTCCTCAACTAGAAAAAGCCTTGGATGGTTATTTTTCAGCTCATCATCGGTTTATGTTAGAGCAAGCATTAGAAATTTATGATTGTTATAATGCTAAAATCCAACAGTTAGAAAATCGAATAGACAGTTATCTCAAAGACTATGAGCGAGAACTAGAGATATTGGATAGTATTCCGGGTATCGATCAGATTACAGCCTCTGTTGTTCTCGCTGAAGTTAGTGTTGATATGAGCCAACTTCCAACAGTTGGTCAATTAAGTTATTGGGCTGGGTTATGTCCAGGAAATCATGAGAGTGCTGGTAAAAAACGAAGTAGCCGAATAAGACATGGTAATGCTTACCTGAAAAAGAGCCTTTGTCAAGCTGTCTTTGCGGCTAGACGACAAAAAGGCAGTACTATCAATTAACTTATTCTGAATTTTGCCAACAAAAAAGATTGTTAGAGACGAGCTAACAATCTAAAACTAAAAATTTTTCGCCTATATTGTAACATAGGGGAGGAAGTTTTGTACTTTTTTTGAAGTTTTCGTATAAGAAGTCATGATTTCGAAGTCTTGACTTCTATCCCACTCTCTTTTCTATGTTAGTAACAATTTATACTCATTCAAAATCAAAATTAGAATTTTAGAACCCCTAATATCATTGAGATAGTGACGAGCGTAGCGAGAAAAAATATTTCTTTCGCTATAGTGGTATTCAAACTGTCCAGTGGATAGTTTCAGTCTGAGCTTAGAAATACAAGAGCTCAGAGTAAACTCTTGCTAAGAACGGGCTTTTTGGGAGAACTACAGAAATTGAGAATCAATTTCGTAGTAGTTCCCCAGCAAGGATGATTAGCTAGTAGTCGACAAGTACAGCCAATCATCTACTGCAATAGAGGGACTCAAAAAGTAGCAATGAAACTCCAAAGGAGGTTTTGATGTTGACTATGTCAACTCTATTTCCCACCTCAAAAGGTTTCCCAAACCTTTTGAGCGTCCGCACTTTTTAGAAAGAAACAAAAAAGTAATTTTTGAATTAAGTATTAATGAAAAAACTATCGAAGTCAAAGAAAGATAGAAATGTCTTATTTTCAGAGATTCTCATGATAATTTAACAGAAAAAATGGTATAATAATAATATCATAACCAAGAGGAGGCACTGATGGTAAAACGAGATCTGATAACGATGATTTTTCTGACAATGATAGCCTTCTTATTGGCTGTTGGTCTGAGGATATTTGTGTTTGAACCTTACACCGTGACGAAAGAGCAGTCAAATAGTTATCTAAAGTCAAATGATTATGTGGTAGCTAGTCAGTTATCTACTCCTGAGTACAAGAAGTTTGTTCTTTATGAAGTTGATGGAAAAGAATATATAGGTCGTATTGTAGCTAAAGAAGGTGATGTTCCAATCTATATGGATGATATTTTTTACCTCAATAATCAGGTTGAAAGTCAGTCATACTTAGATGATTTAAGGAAATCTCATTTTGATTTACATTCTGTGGATATTCCTTTTACAGCAGATTTTACCTTGGCGAGTTTAACTAACGGTGCTGAGGAGAAGATTCCAAAAAACCAATTTTTAATTTTGAATGATGACCGTCAAAATACTCAGGATAGTCGGACGTTTGGGCTCATTAAAAAATCTCAACTCAGAGGGGTTGTTTCATTTAGACTCCTACCTTTAAAGGACTTTGGTTTTGTCGAAGTCGAGTAATTTAAGCGAAAATGATGAGTTATTGAAATGGGTCAAGTTATTTTTGATAATGAGAACAATTTAGAGAGCAACAGAAATTCATTTAAACATGGATTTTTGTTGCTCTCTTTTTAATTATCGTTTGAAATGGAAGCACCTGACGTGACGTCTGACCAGCCGACCAGGGCCTGACCAGAATTTTCTAAGTAGGAGGAGAGAAGTGGTTTGAAATCTTGTACCATTTCCATGACCCCTTGGAAATCACCTGAATCATCATACAACATGGTGTAGGACTGCATATAAATTTTCGCAAAATACTCATTTGGAATATCTAGATGTAGGCTTTTTTCTGTAGAATGGCGGAGCTCCTGCCAAATCCAATCGGGCAGTTTATCGCAAGATTCTGGAAAAAAAGTCCCATCAGGCTTATGGTTACTGTAAGTGAGTTTTAAATCTTTATCATAAAAGGCTGTTTTATATGGAAAATAATCAAGATAATTCATGGTTTAAATGATAACTTTTTTCATCAGAAATAGCAAAAAATGAGTTTCTTAAGTAATTGTTTAAAGAAACTTCAAAATTTTTTATTTAAATGTTGACTTAATAAAAATAAAGTATTAGACTGTGTGCATAAAGTTAATTAAATATCAAGTAATGAAAAAATTGTAGTAATTATTGGACTTGGGATGGTTGGAAGCTCCTTAATCTATTATTTATTACGATAGGAATGGAGGAATTTATGCTATAGAGAGGAAGTTGAAGGAAGAAATTTATATCATCAACTTTTTGAAATAACAGATATTGGTAAGAAAAAAGAGAAGTGATATCTAAAAACGTATCTCAGTGTAGCTGCCTATATAGTTTTTTTGAATATTTTACAGGTATCCAATATTTAAATCGTTTGATGAAAAAGAATGAGATTGTTATGTTGTTGAGTTTTGATTATTTTGACGGAGAACTTTTTAAATTATTAGAGGAGGTATTATGTTTTATATCAAAAAAATATTTCTTCATATACTCACTCAATCAAATAACTGAGTTCAGAGATTGTTACAGAGCATTATTAAGAAAATTGAATATGGTTATAGAACTTATTCTGATAATTCAGGTATAGGTATATTGAGGAATGTTGTATCTCAACAAATTGTTCGAATATGGTTGCAAGTTTTGTAGTAACGATGCAACATATTATTTTTAGAAAAAAGAGTATATAGGGAGAATCAAATGAAAACTATTTTACAAGTCAGAAATTTAACTGTCCAAAATGAAAAAGGAGTTTTGTTTGAAGTTCCAGCTTTTAAAATCGCATCAGGAGAAAAAATTGGTTTTGTTGGTGAAAATGGAATAGGGAAGACTACACTTTTTTGTCAATTATTTAATCAAGAGAGTTCTAATATAAAAAGAGCTACTTCAATTGGTTATCTAGAACAAATACTGCCTCTTAACTATTTGAGTGGTGGACAACAGGAAAGAAAACAGTTAGAAAAGTTTATGTTTTCAGATAATGAGTTAATACTTCTTGATGAACCTACAACAAATCTTGATGATGAAAATATTGAGTGGCTAATAAATGTTATTAATGCATCTAATAAAACATTTTTAATCATTTCACATGACAGAGATTTTCTTGATCGAACGATTGATAAAATAATTTTTGTGGAAAACGGTCAATTGCAGAGTTTTTATGGAGATTATTCAGAGTTTCAATCTTGGACAGTGCATAAAAAAGAAAAACAAACAATTCAATATAAACAAGATATTAAAAAGAAAAAACAACTTGAAAGAGCTTTGAGAGAAAAGAAAGAAAAATCCGCTAGATTATTGAAAAAAAAGAAAGGAGTATCTCAATCGGAATGGAAGATGCGTTCCTATGTTGGTGATTATGAGAGTAAAGCTAAATCGCTAGCTAAAAGTGCAAAAAGTATAGAAACTCGTTTGTTAAGAGAGACGGTTACTACTCAGCCTCATCGCCTTAAGCAATTAACAATTAAAGTACCTGATATGTTATTAATCAAAAAAGGAAAGTCATTACTTAGAATAAATGATAATATTTATGAGAATTCGAATAATATTAATTTAAAGATAAAAAATTTCAATATTAAAGCAGGTGACAAAATTTCTTTAGTAGGTAAAAATGGATCAGGTAAAACTCAATTTCTTGAATTAATTTATTCACTTAAAGACCTTATTTCTAAGGAAGACTACATAAGTAATAATATATCTATAGGTTATTTTAAACAATCATTAAACTTATTCAATAAAAATGATGTGTTATTAAAAGTATTACTAATGGAATCAGAACAACCCAATCAAGTTGTATTTGATACATTAGCAAGTTTAGGTTTCAGAAATGAAGAGATGAAACGAAGATATGAACAATTAAGTGGTGGACAGAAAGTTAAAGCGAATCTGGCTAAAATTCTATTGGGAAATTATAATGTTTTATTTTTGGATGAGCCCAATAATTACTTAGATATTATTGCTATGCAGGCATTGGAAAATTTTTTGAAGGCATATGATGGGACATTTATTTTAGTTACACATGATAAGAGGCTTAGAGATTCAGTCTGTACAAGAGAATTTATCGTTGATTCCTTGACAATAAATTCTCAGGAATCTCTCAGATTTTAAAGATATTAATATTGAAGAGAGACGGGAGAATAATAAAGTGATAGAAAATACAAAAAATCAATAGAAAACCATAAAGGGCATGGCATACGCACAAAGAAACTGCATGTAACGATTTTCTAGCTACATGCAGTTTTTTAATATTTTCGAAAAAATTACATATGAGTATTGGTTTATCCTACATCGTAGTAAAATTTTATGATAAAAGGGTTAGTAATAATAAATGGTTTATAGTGTTAAGTCAAGAAGGTGGACTGTTTTATATGGAAAATAATCAAGGTAATTCATGGTTTAAATGATAACTTTTTTATCAGAAATAGCCAAAAAGTATTTTTAAGTAATTGTTTAAAAAAACTTCAAAAAATATTTATTTAAGTATTGACTTAACAAAAATAAAGTATTATACTATATAAAAAGTTAAATGGATACTTAAAAAAACATAAATGGAGTTATTGGTATGAAAAAGGCACTTAAAAATAAACTTTTCTTGGCAACCTTTGTTTCTGACATGTTATCAAATTTTGGTGACAGTCTTTACTATTTGGCTTTGATGAACTATGTCTTACTCTTACCAAATGCTAAGTTTGCGATTAGTTTGGTAACTTTATCTGAAAGTCTCCCAATTCTAACACGGTTTATGATGGGAATTTGGGCGGATAAGACGAAAAACAAATTGGATACCATCATGGTAACTCAGATTTTCCGTGTCCTACTCTATATTATTGTAGGTGTAGCAATGGGATTTGAACCTGCCCTTTGGGTAGTTTTAGTTGCTGTTGTAGCCAATCTTTTCTCTGATATTTCTGGCCAGTATGAATCTTATCTCTTTTCTCCCATTAGTTTAAGGGTCATTTCGAATGATGATCGTGAAGGGGCAATGGCCTTTCGTCAAGCGGCGAGCTCCATTTTACAGATTGGTTTCCAAGCCAGCGGAGCAGTGCTCATTGGTTTTATGACCTATCAAAATCTCGCTTTCTTTAATGCTGGTACCTTTCTTGTAAGTATGTTAATAATGCTAGCTTTACGCCCTGCTTTATCGAAACTCCTAAAAGAAAATCCGATTAAAATGGAAGATGTGGAGACCTCACAAAGCTTAGTGACAGAACTAAAAACTTCCTTTAAGGGAGCAATGGAAGTCATTAATACTATTCCTATTTTGAAAGCCAGTTTGATTACCATTATGGGAATTAATGCTATTGGATCAACATTGGATCCTATCATAATGGCAACTATAAAAGATTTTAAGGAATTTATCATTATCAATCCTGCCACAACAATTGCAATGGTTTCAATCGTTTTCTTTGTTGGGAATATTGTTGGCTCTGTCCTTTGTACAACACTTTTCAAAAAAGTGGATTTGTTAGGAATGATTAAATTGACCTTGGCGCTATTAGCAGGATTTTTTGCTGCATTGGTCTTTCATAATAGCTATGTAGCATTAGTAATCATTTTTGTAGCAGCAGTTGTTTCAGGTGGTGTTAATCCGAAATTTAGTGCCATGATCTACCGTGAAATTCCAGAGGAAAAGCTAGCCACAATTGGTTCTGGTATTGATACGCTCTTAACACTAGGCATGATTATTAGTCGCTTGGCTTTGTCTGGTATGGTTTTGATTTTACCAGCACAGCTCATTTCAAGCATTTACCTCTTGATTGCTCTTGCCCTTATGGTTTATACTATTAAAAAGACCTTTAAACAAAGTGAAGCAAGTGTTGAACCTGTTTCTTAGAAAGAAGAAATCAATGGCTTATAATTATAATCAACAACGTTCTGAAATTTTTGAAATGACAATGCTACCTGTCTTGTCATACAGTAGGGATGAGAGTGAGTGGGATTTTACGCAAAAGGAGCTCAGCATTTTAGCAAAAGACCTTGATACTCTAGAAGAAATTTATCAACTCTTTTTACCCTATCAAGAAAAACTGCGTAGCTATTATCTCATGGGTGCTGGCTGGTCATTCCTAACAACGTGCTATTTCTACCTACTCAACGAAGGTAAGGAGCCTTCTTCTATCGAAGAATTACATGACTTGGTTTTAGACCTTTCAGAAGAAGAGTTACATTATTGCTTACGACTTTTTTTAGTGGATGACTCCACTAGCCAGACTAAAAATAAAGATTATTGGGAAATCTTAGAGGAGAAATCCTTTAAACCTGAAGAAAAATGGCACATTTTAACCTTTAGTCAGCATTTAAAAGAGAATGCTACCAAAATGGTAGGACTGTCGCGTGAATTGGTCAATCTATACGCCCCTTATTTTGAAAAAGCTAGGATAGAACGAGAAACTTACGCTAAAAACTTGAATCTTGAAGCTGTTTTTAAAGATACGCAAGCTTTAAAAATGATTCAGGGAACCTTGCAGAAGGAATCGTTTGAACTCTATATTGTGAGCCCTTGGATTATTCGATTATCAGTGATTACATTGGAGCCTTTATTTGAGAAGTACAATAGTTTTCTTATTCTATCTTGTAAGATTGATGAGGTTCTCAATAGCCACAATGAATTAGATGAAGATAATTTCTCATCAGCCTTAAAAACATTGAGTGATTTAACACGTTACAAGGTTTTAGTTGCACTAACGCAGCCTCATGCTAAGAGTAAGGATATTGCTGAGGAGTTAGGAATTACCAGCGCAGCTGTTTCTTTCCATAGACAAAAATTGCAAAATGCCCAGCTTTTACTGTTTAATAGCAGTGAAAAACACACTAAATACGACCCAAACACTGAGTTAATTCAGGCGGTTGTTGATAAATTAAAAGACGACTTTAACTTAAAATAGTGAATAATGAGGAGATTTTTATGAACATTAAACATAATGACAATGGTTGGTATGATGAAACTGGCCGCAAATTGACTGAAGACAAAAAAGAAGTGTTGAAAAATCAAGTCAAGGATGAGCTTGATGGTGAGCTGAAAGATACAGGTTTTGAGGGTTGGATTAAGAAATTCATTAGTAAACAGTTTGATAAAACGTCAGGTGTGGTTCATGTTAACCAGGCTGAGGCTCAAGATACTGATGATGATAATGGAGAACTTGGCGGAAAACAGTCAGCTGATGAGGCCATTGATTTAGCCATCAACAGTCTAGATTTGGCTATAAGTGAGTTATCAGAGAGGTTGGAGAAATTAAAAGCTGAGCGTGATAAGCTTATCGCCAAACGTGATAGTTTGTAGTGTTAAGGGAGAGGATTTTTCTCCTATTTTTGATTTGTTCGGAAATAACGAACCTTTAAAAAAAATTTGAGGTAAAATTTGACAAAACAAAAACGAAAGGATAGAATATCTATGGAAGGGTGGGAAATCCACTTAGCGATGCTCTGTTTGTTGCTTGCAAAAACAGAGTTATAGGAAGGTCATCATAGTAAAGGCTACTCGGCTGGAGATGACTTTTGTGATACACAAAAAATCTTTTTTCAGTCCCAGTGGCAGAAAGAGGATTTTTATGTTTAATGATATGCCCGTTTTTGACTACGAAGATATTCAGTTGATTCCTAACAAATGTATCATCAATAGCCGCTCTGAGGCAGACACATCAGTCACTTTAGGAAAGCATACGTTTAAACTTCCTGTTGTCCCTGCTAATATGCAAACCATCATTGATGAGGATGTGGCGGAAATGCTAGCTAAGGATGGTTATTTCTACATTATGCACCGTTTTGATGAAGCGTCGCGCAAGCCATTTATCAAACGCATGCATGAGCAAGGGCTGATCGCCTCAATCTCAGTAGGTGTGAAAGACTATGAGTATGATTTTGTAACGAGTTTGAAAGATGATGTGCCAGAGTTTATCACGATTGATATTGCGCATGGTCACGCTGAGAGTGTTATTAAAATGATTAAACACATCAAGGCAGAGCTTCCAGAAACCTTTGTTATTGCAGGTAACGTTGGAACGCCTGAAGCTGTTCGTGAGTTGGAAAATGCTGGTGCAGATGCGACGAAAGTAGGTATTGGCCCTGGTAAGGTATGTATCACTAAGGTTAAGACTGGCTTTGGTACAGGTGGCTGGCAATTAGCGGCACTTCGCTGGTGTGCAAAAGCTGCGCGTAAGCCAATTATTGCAGACGGTGGTATCCGTACACATGGCGACATTGCTAAGTCAATCCGTTTTGGTGCTAGCATGGTCATGATTGGTTCTCTCTTTGCGGGTCACATTGAAAGCCCAGGTAAATTGATTGAAGTCGATGGCGAAACCTTCAAAGAATACTTTGGTTCTGCTTCAGAGTACCAAAAAGGTGAGCACAAAAATGTTGAAGGTAAGAAAATCCTCTTGCCAACAAAAGGCCATTTGAAAGATACTTTAATTGAGATGGAACAAGACCTTCAAAGCTCAATTTCGTATGCCGGTGGTCGTGATGTGGAAAGTTTGACACGTGTCAATTATGTTATCGTGAAAAACTCTATCTGGAATGGCGACTCTATTTAAATCTCTTGAAATTACCTTTTAAAATGATATAATAAGGAACAATAATAAACTTATTTATGTTGTGAATTGGCACAACGTTTCTACATGGCACCGTAATGTCTAACAATAAGTCTGCTTTGCTATCCTATAAAGGGAGAGATTTACTGTTTTATTCAGATTACGGAGGTGTTTACCATGTGTAAGCACCTCTTTGTATTTTACGGCTAATGATATTAAAAGGAGTTATGATGCAATTATTAGAAGACCGTATTTTAAAAGATGGAAATGTCCTAGGTGAAAATATTCTAAAAGTAGACTCTTTTTTAACCCATCAAGTTGATTACAAATTGATGAAGGAAATGGGGAAGGTATTTGCAGATGCTTACAAGGATTCTGGTATTACCAAGGTTGTAACCATTGAAGCTTCTGGCATTGCTCCAGCGGTTTATGTTGCAGAAGTTCTTGATGTGCCGATGATTTTTGCGAAAAAGCATAAAAACATTACCATGACAGAAGGTATTTTGACAGCAGAAGTTTATTCCTTTACTAAACAGGTTACAAGCACAGTTTCAATTGCTGGTAAGTTTCTCTCAGCTGATGATAAGGTACTTATCGTCGATGACTTTTTGGCAAATGGCCAAGCTGCTAAAGGGCTTATTGATATTATCCAGCAAGCAGGTGCAGAAGTTGTTGGTGTTGGGATTGTCATTGAGAAATCATTTCAAGATGGTCGTAGCCTTTTGGAAGAACAAGGTGTACGTGTGACTTCATTAGCTCGTATTGCTAAATTTGAAAATGGTCAGGTTGTTTTTGACCAAGCAGATGCTTAAAGAATAAAAAAGAGTTTTAAAAACAGAAAATGGCTTAGAGTGACGTTATCGAGAAACGTTGATTCTAAGCCATTTTATAGTGTTAAAATTTTTAGAGAAGCTCATCTTCATTCTTTTGAGGTTTTCATAAGATAAAGAAAATAGGGAGCGCCGATGAGTGAGACAACGAGCCCAGTTGGAATACCTGTTCCGACAAGGAAGACACGGCCAATAGTATCTGCAATCAAGAGGATAATCATGCCCATTAAGAAAGTTATGGGGAAAAGGATAAGGTGATTTCCTCCAACAAATCGTCTACTGATATGACCTGAAATCAATCCAATGAAGGTTATATTGCCAACAATAATCACGCTAAGGGAGGCAAGTGCTGTTGAGAGAAGGAGTGTTATCAACCGTTCTTTTTGAAGATTGAGCCCAAGTGTGGTAGCGGTTTGTTCGTTAAGGGTCATGATATTGAGAGAACGGCTACGGCTATAAGAGAGCCCCAAAAGTAAGATTAGGAAAGGACTAAGAAGTGCTAAGGTTTTCCAGTTATCGCCAGAAATCTGCCCACTGAGCCAATTGATGATGTAATCAACTTTGAAACGGTCAATATTTCCGATAATGGACACCATAAGTCCAGATAACATGATGGAAAGACCTACACCAGTGATAATGAGACGGATAGGATCAATATCATGATTTGGTTTTCGGCTAATAAAATAGACAATCATAACAGTTGCCAATGCTCCCAGCATAGCCATCAATGGTAAGAGCGCAATAAACTGGGGAGCTATCGTCTTAAAAATAGAAATGGCAAGGGCAATGATGAGCCCAGCGCCAGCATTTATGCCTAAAATCCCAGAATCGGCAAGAGGATTTCTAGTCAGTGTCTGCAATAATAGACCGGAGATAGCCAATGAAGCCCCTGCTATTAGAGCAGCAAGTATGCGAGGAAGACGGATATTTAAGATAATCAGTCTTGTTTTGGCGTCTGTTTGCCCTAGCAATGTTTTGATAACTGTTACTAAAGATAGATGACTACTCCCTAGAGATAGGGAGAGGAGGGCAAAAAAGAGTGTTACTAGGATTAAGAGAATGAAAATGCGTTTAAAGTGAGTGGATGTTTGACTCATAGTGACCTCCGTTTCATCAGCCATAAGAAGCAGGGCAGACCAACCAGTGAAACCATAGCACTTAGCGGAGTTTCATAGGGTGGATTGATGGTGCGACAGAGAAGGTCAATCCAAAGCATAAAGGTTGCCCCTAAAAAAGCAGTCATTGGCAGAATTTGCCGGTAATTATGAGGACAAAAGAATTTGACAATATGAGGAATAATCAGTCCAACAAAGGCAATAGTTCCAGCTAAAGCTACTGCAGAAGCAGATAATAAGATAACAAGACCTAACCAGAAGAGGGTCATGATAACAGTTTTTTGTCCAAGACTTTTTGCGACGGTCTCATTGAGACTAAGAATGGTTAGTTGGTGGGAGAAGAGCTGCGCTAAGATAAGGCTTACCAAGATGATAGGAGCGAGAATACTAAGCATTTTCCAATTGACAGCAACAAGTCCTCCAGATTGCCAGCCGATAATGGTAGTAGCAAGGTTGAAGGTGATGGTGAAAATCTGACCTAGTGCTGTAAAGAGGGCTGAAATCATTGTCCCTGCCAAAATCAACCGTAATTGATTGTAGCCTCTTTTGGGATCGTAAGAAAGTGCGAAAACCATAAGGGCAGCAAGTGTAGACCCTAGTAAACAAATCAGGACAATCCAAGTGTAATGAAGTTGTCCGAAAACGGCATAGGCTATCACTAAAGCAAGTCCAGCGCCAGCATTGATTCCTAAAAGACCAGGATCAGCGATTGGGTTTCGGGTAACGCCTTGTATGATAGCACCGGCTTGAGCAGTAGCAGCTCCGACCAAAAGACTGCCGATAATTCTAGGTAGTCGAATATCAATCATGACATCTTGAAGGTCAGAATTGGTAAAAGGCTGCCTAAAGGTTATTAGAAGATCTTGGTGTGAGAAATTGATAGCACCAAAGCGTAAGCTTGCGTAGCCTCCTAATAGTAGCAAGAGACTAGTGATGAAAAAAACAAGCCAAAAGAGATGTTTTGGCTTATTGAGTATTTTGTATAGAGAAATCATTTTTCTTTTCTATTGTTATTAGTCAGGAAAACTCTAGCGTTAGGCAAGTTCTGTGAAATGAAGGCATTATTTTTGTATTTTTGAGATTGCTTCGGTTAACACCTCTAGCTCATGTTCAAGGCTAATAGGATCTGTAAAGTAGAAAACATTAGCATCCACCTTAATGACATGATTTTTTTGTACTGCAGGGATATTTTTCCAAAGGTCACTTTCGTAGAGGCTAGCCCCTGTCTCTTCATTTTCAGCGGCTACAAGCACATAATCGCCAATGTAGTTTGGAAGAACTTCACGTGAGACTTCAAGGTAACCGGTAGGAAAGACTTCTTTTTCCACAGATTCAGGAGCTTGATAGCCAAAGGCTTGATAGATAATCTCACCGCCACGTCCCCAGTTATTCCCAAAGAGGTAAAATTGTTTTTCAAAAAGTCCCATAACGGTGAATGTGGCATCTTTTCCAGTGGCATCGTGAACAATCTTTTTGGCGTCGTTTACTTTTTTCTCCCAAGATGTTAACCATTTTTTTGCCTCATCTTCTTTTCCAAAAATTTGACCGAAATCAGTCATCATTTGGAGATAGTCATGTTTGCCATATTCAACAACGACAAGTGGGGCAATTTTTTCAAGCTGATCTAGGTTTTGTTCGGTTGAACCTACCACAATCACATCGGGTTCGGTAGCTGCTAGGGCCTCAAGGTCCGTCGGCAACATGATTTCGGCAGATTTAATAGCATCAGAGAAGACAGGGTTTTTCTGATCATAGGTTGTTGCTGCTACGATATTGAAACCAAGTTTGAGCAAATAACCAGTATAAGATGACGCCATGCTTGCGACACGTTTTGGACTTTCAGGAACCTCACCACGGTAGCTGATACCTTCGATGTTAGGCATTTTAGAAATAGCAGAGCTACTTGATTGTGACTGCTCAGCCTTTTCTTTAGATGATGTTGAACAAGCAACAAGAACAAAGATAGCCATGAGGCTAAGTAAGAGTGATAATGTTTTTTTCATAGGATTTCCTTTTCTAATAGATGATAGGTAAGTAAAATAGGACGCTGACTGTCTGGGTCAGAAACGATATGAGATTTAATGTTAAAAATCTCTTCTAAAATAGCTGCTGTCATCACCTTTTCGGGTGGTCCCTGGTGTTTGATTGTCCCATCTTTCATAGCAATCAAATGATCAGAGAAACGAGAGGCCAAATTAAGATCATGTAGGACCATGATAATCGTTTTTTGATTATCGTGATTCAGTTTTTTGAGCAATTCTAAGACTTCCAACTGATGATTCATGTCTAGGTAAGTCGTTGGCTCATCTAGAAAAATCGTATCGGTATCTTGAGCAAGTGCCATAGCAATCCATACACGCTGACGTTGCCCACCAGACAAACTATCCACCTTTACATTGGCATAGCTAATCACTCCAGTAACTTCCATTGCCCAATAGATTTTTTCACGGTCTTCTGGCGTGAGGGTCCCCAGATATTTTTGATGAGGAAATCGGCCGTAAGAGACCAGTTCATAGACGGTAATGCCTTGCGTTGCTTCTAACACTTGGGGAAGGAGGGATATCTTTTTAGCGACTTCTTTAGTTGGCAGTTTTACGATTGACTGACCATCTAAAAAAATGTGTCCTGTATTTGTAGAAATAATACGGGTCAGTGCCTTAAGGAGTGTCGATTTTCCAGACCCATTGCTACCAATGATTGTTGTAATCGCTTGACTAGGCAATGCTAAATTCAGTTGATCAATGATAGGGCGCTGGTCGTAGGAAACAGAAATCTGTTTTGCCTCAATATGTGACATAATACTCCTTTCTGGTGGTTTTGAAAACAGAGATAGAGTTATTATACCATAATAAAAAGCTTTAGAAAGGCTTTTAAGTAGATTGGAATGGTTTCAAATAAGTTACCCTAAATAGCGTTTCGCGATCTCAAAATCACCTAAGTAAGCTGTTTTTTCACCGTTTACGATTTGATAAGCGTCGGCTCCTTTTCCAGCGACAATCACAGCATCGGTGCCGTTTTGTGTCAATTGCAGAGCTTCTTTGATAGCAGTTTCACGGTCAATAATAATCGTGACAGGGCGGTTGATATGCTCAGCAATTTCTTGAGAAATAGCCATAGGGTCTTCAATGTTTGGGTCGTCAGCTGTCAAAATCACTTGTAAATGAGGATGTTTATTAATCACCCGACCAAAATCGGCACGACGACTTTCTCCTTTATTACCAGGCGCTCCGAGAATCAAGTGAAGGGTTCCTTTTTGGTGTTCTTCAACGACAGAAAGAAGTTTTTCAAGACTATCGCCATTATGTGCGTAATCAACAAATACCTTAGCCCCATTTGACTGGGTTAAAACTTCCATACGTCCAGGAACAGTTGTAGTGGCAATTCCTCTTCGGATATCTTCTAAGCTAGCTCCCAAGCGTAAGCTTGCTAGTCCAGCAGCGACAGCATTTTCTTGATTGAAATGACCAATCAGTTGAATATCGTAGTGTCCAGATAATTGACCATTAAGGTTAAAGCTAAAGGCTTGACTGTCTAGAATGGTATTTTCAGAGTGAGAACCATAGAAATCATGAGGAGTGTTTTCAACTTGCTCTTTGACAATCTCAAAGTGATCCATGTCACTGTTGACGATAACTGCTCTGCTATTTTCCATCAAGAGACGCTTGTGATAAAAGTAATCGGCAAAGTTAGGATGTTCAATCGGACCAATATGGTCGGGACTAATGTTGAGAAAGACACCAACATCGAATGTCAGTCCATAAACACGGTCGACTAGGTAGGCTTGGCTAGAGACTTCCATAACAAGATGAGTCATGCCGTTATCAACCGCTTGTCGCATCATACGAAACAAGTCAAGGTTTTCAGGTGTTGAGAATTGAGATTTGAAGAAGGATTTACCATTGTCCAAAGTGGTATTCATAGTAGAAAGTAGGGCGGTTTGGTTGCTTTGCTTTAGAATATTAAAGGCAAAATAGGCTGCTGTTGTCTTTCCTTTTGTTCCTGTAAAAGCAAGGAGTTTTAGTTGATTTTGAGGATAATCATAGAATGCCATGCCGATAAGGCTCATAGCCTTTTTGACATCAGAGACAATGATAGCAGGAATACCAACTTCGTAATCAATTTCAGAAATATAGCATTTTAAACCTTTTAGCACAGCTTGTTCCAAAAATTCGCGTTTAAATGCTGCGCCCTTAGCAAAGAAAAGGGTTGAGGCATCAACATCGCGACTGTCATAACTAACCTTTGCAAAGGTTAAATCTGTTAGGTGGTAATGAAAAGTTCCATCAATGCTAACTTCATGGAAGTTATGGTCTTCTTTGAGAATGGTAAGAGTTTGTTCAATTGTAATCATACCTCTATTTTAGACCTAATGTTCATAATTTACAAGTAGCAGGTAAAAGTTTATAATAGGAAGCAAAACAAGTACAGAAATGAGAACGATATGTCAGAAACACATCAATCAAAAGTTGACAACCAGCAATCGAAAATGGTTCGAGGGATGGCATGGTTGACAGCAGGTAATTTTATTAGTCGCTTGATTGGAGTTGTTTATGTGATTCCTTGGATGGCGTGGTTAGGACCTCATGCGGATGCTGCCAATGGTTTATGGGGAATGGGCTATAACATTTACTCTATTTTTTTGTCCATTTCCACAGTTGGGATTCCAGTTGCGATTGCTAAACAAATTGCCAAATACAATGCGATTGGAAAAATAGAGACGGGCTACTATCTGGTTAGAGAATTTCTTAAACTCATGCTGTTAATGGGAGCATTCTTTGCTGGAGTGATGTATTTTGCTGCTCCGCTTTTAGCTAAGTTATCGGGCTCTGAGGTTGATTTAATTCCCGTTATGAGGAGTTTGTCTTGGGCGGTGCTATTTTTCCCAGTGATGAGTGTTCTAAGAGGTGTATTTCAAGGGACTAATAATTTGCGTCCTTATGCAACAAGCCAAGTGGTGGAGCAGATTCTTCGTGTGATTTGGATTTTGTTGACGACTTTCTATATCATGACATTTGGTTCAGGTGATTATAAAGTAGCTGTTGTTCAATCTACCTTTGCGGCGTTTATCGGAATGTTAGGAAGTCTTGCTGTATTGATTTTCAGCCTTCATCGTGAAGGAATTTTGATGAAGATTCTGACGGCGAAAAAAAGCGAGGAAAAAACAGACACCCTATCTTTAGTGATTGAAACCACAAAGGAGGCTATTCCATTTATTGTCGTTGGTACAGCCTTTCAAACCTATCAATTACTTGATCAGATGACCTTTATAAACACCATGTCTCTTTTTACCTCTACGACAAAAGAAACCCTTTTAACCTTGTATGCTTACATGTATTCTAATCCTAATAAAATTATTATGATTATTATTGGGGTGACGGTTTCGATGGGGTCTGTGTCTATTCCGCTGATTACGGAAAATTTTGTTAAGAAGGACAAGAAAGCGACTGCGAGTCTTATTTTGAATAATTTACAGATGCTTACGATTTTCTTGGTGCCAGCCGTGTTTGGGTCAATTATTCTAGCTCGTCCTCTCTATACGGTCTTTTATCCAGCTCCTAAGGGGTTGGCCATTCAGCTTTTCATTGTTAACCTTTTACAGATTTTTGCCATGGGATTCTATGCTCTGTTTGGACCGGTTATTCAGGCCTTATTTGAAACGCGTAAAGCCATGCTGTATTTCCTTTATGGTTTTCTTGTGAAGCTTGTTCTTCAAGTGCCTTTTATCTGGCTGTTCGGTGCCTATGGTCCCTTATTTACAACCATTATCGGTCTATGCGTATCGACTTATCTAATGTCTAAGAAGGTTTATGACATGATTCATTTTAATTGGAAAAGATTTGTCAAAAATACGCTTCTTATTTTAATTATGACAGCTATTATGGCCCTTGTTGTTGGTGGCGTTGAATTAGCTTTGGTGCGAGTATTGCCTGTCATTGGTAAGGTGAGTAGTCTGATTCATCTTATTGTTGGTGGAGGAATAGGTGTGCTCGTCTATGGTTATCTTGCATTGTTAACCAATCAAGCAGATAAATTGATTGGTAACGGTCGTGCGGAGAGCTTCCGTCGTAAATTGAAAATTGCCTCTAGAAGTTAGGAGTGCCCTAACTTCTTTTTGCTATAGTTTGAAACTATATCTATATCTGTTTACAAACTAACGCTAGAGACTTGTTTTCATGGTAAAATGGAGAATAGGAGATAAAATGAGGAGATATAATATTATGGTGAAAAAACTGAAAATTGATACGATTTTAGCCCATTCGGGTATCAACTCAGATGAGGCAACGGGAGCTTTAGTGGCACCAATTCATTTTTCAACCACTTACCAGCACCCTGAATTTGGAAAATCGACTGGCTTTGACTACACCAGAACTAAAAATCCAACACGGGCGACTTTGGAAGAAACGTTGGCTGCTATTGAAAAAGCAGATTACGCGATTGCGACAAGCTCTGGTATGAGTGCGGTTGTTTTGGCGATGGAAATCTTCCCAGTAGGAAGCAAGGTAGTGGCTGCGCGTGATTTATACGGGGGCTCTTTCCGCTGGTTCAATCAACAAGAAGCTCAAGGGCGTTTTCAATTCACCTACACCAATAACGATGAGGAAATGATTACGGCGATTTCTGATGAGACTGACATTGTCTATATTGAAACGCCAACCAACCCTCTCATGGTAGAATTTGATATTGCAAAAATTGCCAAGGTAGCTCATGCACATGGGGCTAAAGTGATTGTGGATAATACCTTTTACAGTCCGATTTACCAAAACCCAATTCCATTAGGGGCTGATATTGTGGTGCATTCAGCGACCAAATATATTGCAGGCCACAATGATGTTTTAGCTGGTGTTGTGGTAACGAGTGATAAGGGAATGTATGATAAGCTCTATTATAACCTTAATACTGGTGGGCCGGTTCTTTCACCGTTTGATAGTTATATGGTCATGCGTGGTTTGAAGACCTTGAAGTTACGCATGGAAAAAGCAACCGAAAATGCTCAGAAACTAGCGGCAGCCTTGTCTCAGAATTCTGCTATTAAGGAAGTTCTTTACACTGGTAAAGGTGGCATGATTTCAATCAAGGTAGTAGATGACAGCAAGATTCCAACGATTTTGAATAGCCTTGAGATTTTTACCTTTGCAGAGAGCTTGGGCGGTGTTGAAAGTTTAATCACTTATCCAACGACCCAAACGCACGCCGATATTCCAGCAGAGGTGCGAGCAAGTTATGGCTTGACCGATGATTTGCTTCGTTTGTCTATCGGGATTGAAGATGCCGAAGATTTGATTGCGGACTTAGAGCAGGCATTGAATCGTTAGGAGGCGCGTATGACTTACCATTTTACAGAATTTCCAGATCGTACCTTGTCCAATGCTTATAAATGGCAAAAAGCTGCCGCTGATAAGGACTTGATTCCCTTGTGGATTGCGGATATGGACTTTATCACCTTTCCAGAAATGACAGCTGCGCTGGAGGCATTTGCAAAGCAAGGAATCTATGGCTACGATGGACCAAAGGATAGTCTTTACCAAGCCATTTTAGACTGGGAAGAAACGCAGCATGGTTACAAGGTTACAAAAGAAGATGTGGTTCTCATCGAAGGGGTCGTTCCTGCTATCTCAGTAGCTATTCAGGCTTTCACCAAAGAAGATGAGGCAGTTCTTATCAATACGCCAGTCTATCCTCCTTTTGCACGCACGGTGACCCTTAATAATCGTCGGTTAATCAACAATTCCTTAGTAGAGAAAGATGGGCACTTTGAGCTGGATTTCGTTCAGCTTGAAAAACACATTATTGACAATGACGTCAAGCTATATGTCTTTTGCAGTCCTCATAATCCAGGAGGCCGTGTTTGGACAGCAGGAGAACTACTGCGGGTTGGGCAAATTTGCCAAAAACATGGGGTTATTTTAGTATCTGATGAAATTCATCAAGATTTAACACTTTTTGGACATCAGCACCATTCTTTCAATACGGTTTCACCTGACTTTAAAGAGTTTACGATTATCCTAAGCTCTGCGACAAAGACCTTCAATATTGCGGGAACGAAAAATTCCTTTGCCATCATTGAAAATGAAGACCTGCGCAAGCTTTTCCAAAAACGTCAGTTAGCCAATAACCAGCACGAGGTGTCAAGTCTTGGATTATTGGCAACCGAAGTAGCTCTGCGAGAAGGATTGCCTTGGTTGAATGAGCTAAAAACAGTCTTGGAGACTAATGTCAACGTGGTTTGTGATGCCTTAGCTCAAACGAAAATTAAAGTTATGAAACCAGAAGGGACCTACTTGATGTGGCTAGATTTCTCCGAAACAGGACTTTCTCATGAGGAAGTGGCAGAAATCTTAGACAAAAAGGCGAAACTCCAACTCAACGATGGACTGACCTTTGGTAGAGAAGGAAAAAATCATTTCCGTTTAAACGCAGCAGCACCAACAACATTGATTGCAGAAGCCTGCGAACGTTTGGTGAATACTTTTGGGTGAGGATAAATCAAAGAGTCTGGGATTATTATCCCAGACTCTTTCGAAATCCAACAAAAGAACTGTTCAATTGGAAGTTCTTTTAAAATCAATTAGTTTTTATTTAGTATTTTTGTTAGCACTTCTCCTAATGTTGTGTGGGGCGGAAGCGACCTCCTGCAGAGTTCCATTCCTTCTTGGCAAGCCTAGGTCTTGCCAAACACTTCACACTAAAACTTATTAGTTTTAGTGTTATCACCACTGCGGAAAGTGCTAGTTGTGGCGACTTCGTTACTCGTAATGATTGCAGAAAATATCAGAAATAAGATATTATAAAACAACCATATGTTGAAGGGGAATTCATTGTGACTGAGACAATTTATCTTAAACGAGTTTACTATTTTAAAGCTAAAACACTATAACATATCAAGGTTGATAATATTGCTCTATTTCATTTTCAAGACTGGCGACTAAGTGATTTTCCTCGGTCAACTTCAAAAGAGCGACTCCTTTTTTTATCATTTCCTCGTCTTTTTGACAAATGCCAAGACGAACCTGAGCGAAGCCTAAACAATCAAATCGTTTCAATTTTTGAGCAATTTCCAATGCCCAAAGAGCAATAGCTTTAGCTTCCTTAATACGGTAATTTCTTAAATAAATAGTTGATAGATTCATCAGAATGCTAAATTGGTAATAGTTAGTTTCTCTATAATCAGAATATTTTTTGAGATTTTCAAGTATTTTTTGAGTATTTATTTCAATATTCTCAAAGCTAAAATGATAAAGAATAGTTGATAGCAGTTTTAAGTCGTTAAAATACCAGACATCTTGCTTTTCAATCTCATTCCAAATATCTTGGGTTATCTGATTCAGTTGGGGATTAGTAAAAAAATCTTGGGATTTTCCTAGTAGTAGATTTACTTTTAGTATTTTATAGATACGTTCAATGGGGGTGTCGTGCTCCTTTTGGAGATACTCATCGCAGAGCGATACAAGTTTTTCTAGGTCGCTTGTTAAAGAAATACCAGATAAATTTGAGAGTTGGTTGATGATTGTTTGACGCTGATTGGGCTGGTAGTAGTTACAAATGTATTCAAATTCATCTAACCCCATGTCGATTTGTCGGAGTAGAAACATCATGGTATCGAACTGAGGAATAACTTTTCCGCTTTCAATTCGTGCTAAAGTTGAACGGGCAAAAACATCTTGGCAGACTTCTTCCTGGGTTAATCCTTTTGATTTTCTAATATATTGATAAACTTTACCATAATCCCAGCGCATAAATAACTCCTTTTTAAAAAATGTTACTAAAGGCTACATTTTGTGCAAATCATATTTCATATTGTATCATAAAGTCAAAAAGGAAAACAGATATGAAAAACAAAAAGTTCCAATTTGTCGTTTTATTGCTAGTTTTGTTTGCCATTTTAGGTGAAGAAATAGGGATTCCTTGGTGGCCACCGTTTCCATAATACAGCTGATTAATCACATAATGTAGAAAGAAAGGTGAGTCCCATGAGCTAAGATTCTAAATGTTAATTAAAATTTTCATAACAGTACTATTACCGTTATCACTAAGAGTATCTTAAGAAAGGTGTGTTAAATATGAAAAATGTGAAAACTTATATTTGTGCAGGTGCATTGTTGTTAATGGTAGGGACAAATGTAGCAAGTGCCTATGGAATTGGAGAATTTTCCAATTTCAGAATTACAACTGCCTATGTTAGGACTGGTTATATAAGTAAAGAAAATGCAGGGGCTGAGTACATCATGAATTTAAATCCTAGTCTTAATCTTTATCCAATGACTGTAAAGCATCGTTTAGTAAATTCGAATGGAGAAGATCGTAGCGGTACATCATTGACAACCTGTGGAACTCGATCAACACATGGGAATTGGGCAACAGCGGGATATGTTTATGCTGCAGATATGGCAAGACAGAACTGGTGGGATGGCGCAGCAGCTATAACAGGAAGTTGGTCGCCAAACTAATACTTGAGAGGTTCGGTACTTTTATGAAAATTAATTTTTTGAACCTAGTAAGACATAAGTTTTTATATTTCTTACTAGGTTTAGTTTTTATCTTATTAGTCTATCGTGATTATATTACTACTTATTTATTTTTTGACGTCAATGCACCTGATTTAGCTAATTTTGACGGAACAGCTATAAAAAATGAATTATTACGTTCTAATCTAGATATAAATGTTTTACTATTCAATGTAGGATTTTATCAGTCCTTTCTTCTGCCAATTATTATTTCTTTACTGGGATTTAATTATGTTACTCTGAAAACTAAATTTATAAAATTATCAATTGGCAAGAACGATTGTTATTTTAAATTTCGGAAGCACCTTTCTTGGCAATTAGCAAGTCTTCCAGTTCTACTGTATCTAATAATTGTTGGCATTGTTGTAATCATTACCATGCAGGCAGGAACTTTTCAATTATCTGGTAAAGAGCACTTGCTGTCAGAAACAAGTGTTTTACGCTATTTCTTGAATAGTGATTTAATTCTGTTTATATTTTCAATCATTTTGGTTTGTGTGGCTATTTTTGTGAATAGTTTATTTCTGTTTAAAATAATAGATGTTTTACAAAATCCAATAAAATCTGCGATTGATTACCTCATGTTTATTTGGCTTGGATCCATAATTCTATATCATTTCATGCCTTTTTATTTAGTTCCTATGACGACTTTTATGATAACTAGTTATGGGAATCTAGATATCCAAACTCTGCTTTTACCCTATTGCTTATATATGTGTGGCTATGCTATTTTAAAAAAATATGAAGATGAGATTTAAATTTACTAAGAGTTGCTTCCGAAAAATAATTGTCTTAATGGTAAGAGCGACTCTTCTTTCCATATTAACGTGGCTGTTGTTAAAAAGAGTCTCTGAGAATTTTAGTCATATTATTGATTTTCGGACTTTTTTTGAAAATGAATTACTTTCTCTGCTTACCTATGATGAGTTTGGAAGAAGTCAGTTAGATATTTCGAAAATGTTGACCACAAGCTCTATATTTTTAGTTGGTTGTCTATCATCTTTAATGTTTGTCTGGGAATTGTTAAACTCTTATCGAGCACTTATCCTTTACAAATCACAATCTTACATATGTTTTACTCAAAAACGGATATTGTTGGTTGCTTTATTTTATCTACAAGATTTAATAGTTTGGCTGGTGGGATTGCTTCCTTTATATTTCTATTTTAAAAATACTGAATTTTTCATTCTCCTAGGAAGGTTAATGATGATTTATTTGATTTTTATAACTTTGATTGCTCTAATCAGTAAAAATTCAACGATAGCTTTTTTACTATTTTTTGTTTTACTAATTTTTCAAAAGTTGATAATCTCTAGTGCTCTGATAAGTTGTTTAGGAGGTGCTGTTCTCATAGTGATACTGGGGAGTGGTATCTTAGAAAAATATCTAGAAAAGGATGGTATGTGATGTTAGAAATAAAAAAAGGGTATAAGTGCTATTATAAACAGAGTATTTTAAATAACGTAAACTTACGTTTTGAACCTCAAAATATTTATGGCTTAAAAGGTGATAATGGTTCTGGAAAGACTGTTTTACTCAAGCTCTTAGCGGGGATTATCCGCCTTGATAGAGGGGATGTATTTCAAAATGGGATTAGTTATGGTAAAAATTTAAAATACATTCAAAATGCTGGAATTGTTATTGAAAAGGTGGAATTTTTATCTTACCTTACATTAAAAGAGAATCTGGAGTTGTTAAAATTTCTTTCACCTAATATTACGAATGATGATATTGATTACTGGATTGATTATTATAATCTGTATGACTTTGAAAATATAAAATATAATCATCTTTCATTGGGGACACAGCAGAAAATGGGGCTAATTCAGGCATTTATACACAAACCAGATGTTCTTCTTCTAGACGAACCGATGAATGCTTTGGATGAGAAGAGTGTTTTGTTAACTAAGAAAGTTATTTTGTCTTATAGAGATAAAAAGAAAGGTTTAGTTATCTTGACTTCGCATATTTCAGAAAATATCACAGACTTGTGTAATGAGATATTTTTATTAGAAGAGGGAGAGGTTAAAGTGGTTAAAGAATAGTTGCTCACTCCCCGAATATTTCATAGAAGTGTCACAAGACATTCAATTAGAGTCAAATTAAAATGTTCCTTTATTGAAAATCGCCTATTTGGTGATTTTTTTGTTATAATGTGGAAAAAGCTGGAGGTACTCCCATGGAAGTAAGGAAGATTAGCCTAGAGGATAAAAATGCGTTTCAGAGATTTGAAGAAGCCATGTTGAGGGATAAGCAAATCAATCCTTTTGTGGAATGGTGGGAGACTGTTAATTTTGAAAACTATGTTGCAGATAGTGACAGCTCTGAGAATAAAAAAAGATGGTCAATCTTGGTCAACTTTTACTCGTTATTTTGCCTTTGATAAGGGAGATATTCTTGGGATGCTGATTTGTTTTTGGGAAATTGAGCATCCTGATTGTCAAAAATTAGGGCATTTAGGTTATATGGTAGCCCCAGCTTTTAGGAAACAAGGTGTGGCTTTTGAGCTAGTTCAATATGGACTTGAACGCTATCGTGAAAAAGGAATTTCTAGTATTTATATTGCCATGGATGAGAAAAATGTGGCTAGTCGTAAAATAGCTGAAAAAGCTGGTGGAAGACTATTAGGGACTTTTGATATTGATTTTCAAGGGAGACAGCTAAAATCAGTTAGATATGAGGTAGAGCTATGATTGAAATAAGAAGATTAGAAGAAACTGACGAGAAAAGTTTTCGTCAATTTCAAGAAATTTTATTAGCAGAAAAAGCAGCAGGGAATGATTTTGTTGAAACGAAAAAAGTGGAAAATTTTTCAGCCTTTCTTGCAAAATGCCGTCAAAATGAAGTAGATACTGGTAATCCAGACTGGGCGACTTCAACGAATTTTTATTACTTTTTGAATGGCGAGATTGTGGCACGTATTGGTTGCCGTTGGGAATTGAAAGGTGACTTAGCTCGCGTTGGTGGTCATATTGGCTACGTGACAAGGACGGATTTTCGTGGCCGTGGTATCATGGCAGAACTAGTAACCTTCGCCCTAAAAGAATATGCCAGACGTGGTATCACAGAGGTGCTCATTACGGCGCGTGAGGACAATATCCCTAGTAGAAAAACGATTGAACATTTTGAAGCGAGGCTGGATGGTTTTGTTGAGGATAATGGTCATCGTTATGCTAGGTATTGGGTGAAGACAGGAGAATAAGATAGGATGGGAAAAACGACCTTTATTTGGGATTTTGATGGGACTTTGGTAGAATCGTATGAAGCTATTGAAGACGTTTTAACCCTGTTGTATCAGGTTTACGATTTTCCGTTTAATCGTGATTTTGTGATGTCCTATGTCATTGAAACGTCAATCGGTCAGCTCTTAAGAGACTTGTCTCAAGAGCATAATATTTCCTTTGACGAATTGCTCAGCTTTTTTAATAAAGAGCAAGAAGCTCGTGACCATATGATTTCACTCATGCCTGGGGCCAAAGCGGTGCTAGAACAGACTGCTGAGATGGAAATTCAGCATTTTATCTATACCCATAAAGGCGCCTCCACAGGAGCAGTGCTCAAAAATTTGGGAATAGATGCCTATTTTACAGAGGTTATCACATCTGCCAATGGATTCAAGCGTAAACCAGATCCAGAAGCTGTAACCTACTTGATGGAAAAATATCAGTTAGATAAAGCCAACACCTACTACATTGGGGATCGTCGTTTAGATGCTGAAGTTGCTATAAATGCTGGTATCAAGTCTATCAATTTACGAGAACCAGCGTCAGCTTTGAACCAAAAAATCAAGCAACTCAGTGACTTACTAGCCCTTTTTATGATAAAATAGACCACATGGTTAAATCTTATAGTAAAAATGCAAATCACAATATGCGACGTCCAGTTGTAAAAGAGGATGTTGTCCATTACATGCGGACAAAGCAAAAACAAAATGAAGGTCATTTAGCTGAGCTAGAAGCCTTTGCTCGTCAAGAAAACATCCCGATTATTCAGCATGAAGTTGTTGCTTATTTTCGTTTACTTATGCAAACCTTGCAACCGAAAAATATCCTTGAAATTGGGACAGCAATCGGTTTTTCCGCTCTTTTGATGGCAGAATATGCCCCAGATGCTAAAATCACCACGATTGATCGCAACGAAGAAATGATTGCCTTTGCAAAGGAAAATTTTGCAAAATATGACACGCGTCAGCAAATTACCTTAGTTGAAGGAGATGCAGTTGACATGCTCGCAACGCTTGATGACGACTTTGATTTTGTATTCATGGATTCAGCAAAGTCTAAATACGTTGTCTTTCTGCCTGAAGTTCTCAAGCGCCTGAAAGTTGGTGGCGTCATCATTTTTGATGATATTTTCCAAGGGGGCGATATTGCAAAGCCGATTCAAGAAGTTCGTCGTGGGCAAAGGACCATTTACCGTGGTTTACATCGTCTATTTGAACAGACATTGAACCACCCAGATTTAACAGCTAGTCTCATTCCACTTAGTGATGGTCTATTGATGTTACGCAAAAATGCAGAGCATATTGGACTTGATTAAGTTATTTTTTAGAAAATATGATATAATAAAAAAGTTAATGAAATTATAGAGAAAGAATGAGTGTTTTGGAAAAAAGCAGAGCAAGATTCTGATTTTCCGATGTCAAATAGCATTTGAACTGTTTGACGCTCATGGTATTTTATAAACATGAAGAAAAAATTCGCTACAGGTCTTGTGACCTTAATGTCAATCACTGCTTTGGCAGCGTGTGCTGGTAAATCAAGCACGGATGATAAGCTTGTGACAATGAAGGGTGACTACATTACTGTTACAGACTTTTTTAACCAAATCAAATCAACCCAAGAAGCTCAACGATCAATGGTGACTCTCATTTTGGATAAAGTTTTGGAAGAACAGTATGGTAATAAAGTAACTAAAAAAGAAAGTGATGAGGCTTATAACAAAGAAGTTGAGGCTTATGGCTCATCATACCAACAAATCCTATTGATGAATGGGATGACTGAAGAAACTTACAAACAACAAATTCGCGTACAAATGTTATTGAACTATGCGATAGAGCAAGCTGCTAAAAAAGAGTTAACAGAAGAGTTATATCAAAAGCTCTACAATGACTATGTACCAGAGGTGACAGCAGAATTAATTCAATTGAACAATCAAGATGAAGCTAACGGTGTTTTAGCAGAAGTTAGAGCTGAGGGAGCCGACTTTGCCAAAATTGCTTCTGAAAAATCATTGGATAAAACGATTGAACACAAGTTTGATTCAGTAAGTACAGAAATTCCAGCTGAAGTTATTAAGGCTGCTGGTACTCTTGAAAAAGGTGCAATCTCTGAAGTAATTTCAGTGGAAAATGCTAATACTCTTAAGACAAGTTATTATATTGTTAAAGTAACGGCTAAAACTGAGAAAGATGCTGATTGGAAAACATATAAAGATCGCTTGAAAGAGACTTATTTGGCTGAAAAGAAAACTGATGTTACTTTCCAAAATAAAATTATTGCAGCCGCACTTGAAAAATCAAATGTCAAAATCAAAGATAATAACTTCTCTTCTGTTTTGTCACAATATGCGGCGACAAATGAAACCACAACTGTTTCTGAAACCACAACATCTAGTGAGCAAGAAACATCAGAAGCTACTACTCAAAAATAAGATTTAGAATGGATAAGGTAATATTTTTTCAGAAAGGTGGCGGTTGCTGTGAGTCACTAAAATGATCTTATCTTGCTACTAAGTCCCATAACCGAATACAAATGAGGATGACAAGGTCATTGAATGGAGGTGGTACCGCGGTAAAATCGCCCTCCGTTTGCTGACTTTGTTGTTTTCTTTTGGGAGGTCATTATGAAACATTTTGAAATCAAACAAAAAATGTGGTTACTAGGAGGAAAGTTCACCATCTCAGATGACTTGGGAATAACTGCCTATCAGGTTGAAGGAAGTTTTCTCCAAATCCCAAAAAACTTTACGATTACAGATATGCAAGGACGAGTGATTAGTCACATTGAAAAGCAAGTTTTTACATAGCTACCACGCTTTGATATTCAGTTGACAAGTGGTCAGTTTTTCACGCTACGAAAGGAATTTACCTTCTTCAAACCAAGGTATCAGATTGATAACTTGGAAATAACTGTTCAAGGTAATCTTTGGGATATGGATTTTGAATTGGTTCAAAATGGTCAATCCATTGCTCGTATCTCTCAAGAATGGTTCCGCATGACATCGACCTACCAGATTGAGGTTTACGATGATGACTATGCTGACCTTGTCATTTCACTAGTGATTGCCATTGATTACGTTAAGGAAATGGAAAATCGGCGGAACTAGGTTATTGCTAATCTTGAATGAAGCTTGTCCACTATTTTAGTGGCACCATTTTACTACATTCGATTGATTTCAATTTCAAACACTTTTAGAGATTGAACTCAGGCTACGGACGGTGTCAAAAAGACAAACACTTCCTAGACGTCAGCATCTTCGTCAGGTTTTCTATTTCTTCAAAATAAAAAAATTATGAAAGGAAAGTTCAGTTAGGGAAATTAACTGAACCCGAGCTAAAAGCGTCGGAAAAAAGATAGACCGCCTTGTGTGCAAGCACACGGCGTTGGTCTCCTATTTTTCTCTCGCTTTCTTAACGCTCTTGGTATCTTAATTATGAAACAATTATCTTCTGCTCAGATTCGTCAAATGTGGTTGGATTTCTGGAAGTCAAAGGGTCACTCTGTTGAGCCTTCGGCTAATCTTGTCCCAGTTAACGACCCAACGCTTCTTTGGATTAACTCCGGGGTTGCGACACTAAAAAAATATTTTGATGGGTCTGTGATTCCTGAGAATCCACGGATTACCAATGCGCAAAAATCAATCCGTACCAACGATATTGAAAATGTTGGTAAGACAGCACGTCACCACACCATGTTTGAAATGCTTGGAAACTTCTCTATCGGGGATTATTTTCGTGACGAAGCGATTGAATGGGGCTTTGAACTGTTGACGAGTGAGGAGTGGTTTGCTTTTCCAAAAGACAAGCTCTACATGACTTACTATCCATATGATAAGGATTCATACAACCGTTGGATTGCTTTGGGAGTTGAGCCAAGTCACTTGATTCCGCTCGAAGATAACTTCTGGGAAATCGGTGCTGGTCCTTCAGGTCCAGATACGGAGATTTTCTTTGACCGTGGTGAAGCTTTTGACCCCAAAAACATTGGTATTCGCTTGTTGGAAGAAGATATTGAAAACGATCGTTACATCGAAATCTGGAACATTGTCTTGTCACAATTTAACGCTGATCCAGCTGTTCCACGCTCAGAATACAAAGAATTGCCTAACAAAAACATTGATACGGGCGCAGGTCTAGAGCGTCTGGCTGCGATTTTCCAAGGGGCTAAGACAAACTTTGAAACAGACCTCTTTATGCCGATTATTCGTGAAGTGGAAAAATTGTCTGGTCAAACGTACGACCAAGATGGCGATAACATGAGCTTTAAAGTGATTGCTGACCACATTCGTGCGCTTAGCTTTGCCATTGGTGATGGCGCTCTTCCAGGAAATGAAGGCCGTGGTTATGTCCTTCGTCGTCTCCTTCGTCGTGCCGTTATGCACGGTCGTCGCTTGGGGATTACCGAGACTTTCCTTTACAAATTGGTTCAAATCGTTGGTCAGATCATGGAAAGCTACTACCCAGAAGTGCTTGAAAAACGTGAATTTATTGAGAAAATCGTTAAACGTGAAGAAGAGACTTTTGCCCGCACGATTGATGCTGGTTCAGGTCACCTTGAAGAGTTATTGACTGATTTGAAAGCAGCTGGCAAAGATACGCTTGAAGGAAAAGATATCTTTAAACTTTACGATACTTACGGATTCCCAGTTGAATTGACAGAAGAGTTGGCAGAAGATGCTGGCTACAAAATTGACCATGACGGGTTCAAAGCAGCCATGAAAGAGCAACAAGACCGTGCACGTGCGGCCGTGGTTAAAGGTGGCTCAATGGGTATGCAAAATGAAACCCTCGCAGGTATCACTGAGCCTTCAACATTTGTTTATGAATCAACAGAACTAGAGGCAGGCTTGTCTGTTATCATTGCAGATAACGAGCGTACTGAAGCTGTATCTGAAGGTCAAGCCCTCCTTGTCTTTGACCAAACACCATTCTACGCTGAAATGGGTGGTCAAGTTGCTGACCACGGTGTGGTGAAAAATGATCAAGGTGATACTGTTGCGCGTGTCGTAGATGTGCAAAAAGCGCCAAATGGTCAGCCATTACACACGGTAGAAGTTTTGGCAAGCCTTTCTGTTGGTACAAGCTACACGCTTTCTATTGACATTGCTCGTCGTAACAGTGTTGAGAAAAACCACACAGCGACTCACTTGCTTCATGCTGCGCTTCACCATATCATCGGTGAACACGCGACTCAGGCTGGTTCATTGAATGAAGAAAGCTTCCTTCGTTTTGACTTCACGCACTTTGAAGCGGTGACAGCTGAAGAATTACGTGCTATTGAAACACAGGTTAATGAAAAAATCTGGGAAGCTCTACCAGTTGTAACGACTGAGACAGATGTTGAGACAGCCAAAGAAATGGGAGCGATGGCGCTCTTTGGTGAGAAATACGGTAAAGTGGTTCGTGTGGTTCAAATCGGGGATTACTCTATCGAGCTTTGTGGTGGTACCCATCTTCGCAACACGTCTGAAATCGGACTCTTCAAGATTGTCAAAGAAGAAGGTATCGGTTCAGGGACTCGTCGTATTCTTGCGGTAACAGGTCAAGCAGCCTTTGAAGCTTTCCGTAATCGTGAAGATGCTTTGAAAGAGACTGCTCAAACTCTTAAAGTCCCACAAATGGATCAAGTCCCAACGAAAGTAACAGCCCTATCTGAGGAGCTCCGCCATTTACAAAAAGAAAATGCAGAGTTAAAAGAAAAAGCAGCTGCAGCTCAGGCTGGTGATGTCTTCAAAGATGTCAAAGAAGCTAACGGTGTTCGCTATATTGCAACACAAGTAGAAGTTGCTGACGCAGGTGCCCTTCGTACTTTTGCAGATAACTGGAAACAAAAAGATTACTCAGATGTTCTAGTCCTTGTAGCAAGCATTGGTGAGAAAGTAAATGTTCTAGTAGCAAGTAAGTCTAAAGATGTGCATGCAGGTAATGTGATTAAGGAACTTGCTCCGCTTGTAGCTGGTCGTGGTGGTGGTAAACCAGACATGGCTATGGCAGGTGGTTCTGATGCTTCTGGTATTCAAAATCTCTTGAATGCTGTATCAGAGAAATTGTAAGAAAATAGGAAGAGCAGGACTTATTGGTTCTGTTCTTTGCTATAAAAAGGAGAGATATGATTGGATTTGGAACGATAAGCAATGTTCTGCTAATTATTTTTGGTGGCTTTCTTGGTTTGTTTTTCAAGGCTCATCTGAAGGAATCTTTACAAAAAAGTTTAATGCAGGCTATGGGAGTAGCGGTTATTTTCCTATCAATAGCTGGAGTTTTAACTAAGATGGTGACGGTAGAACAGGAGCAATTAGTTGCTGGTCAATCTACGATGATGATTGTGACTCTAGCTTTAGGAACCATTATTGGTGAGCTTCTATCGTTAGATAGTTATATCGATCGCTTCGGTGATTATTTAAAATATAAGACAGGTAATGATGCTGATGGGGGATTTGTTGATGCCTTTGTAATGGCTACTTGTACGGTTTGCATAGGAGCTATGGCTATCGTTGGTAGTATTCAAGATGGAATTTCGGCAGACAGTTCAACCTTGATAGCTAAAGGTATGCTAGACATGATTATAATTGCCATAATGACGGTCTCTTTGGGAAAGGGAGCAATATTTTCAGCGCTGCCTGTTGCTATCTTTCAAGGAAGTGTTACTTTACTGGCTTTTTTGACAGGTGGTATGCTGGAGCAAACAGCCTTAGATTATCTTAGCTTAGTTGGAAATATGCTCATTTTTTGTGTCGGTGTTAATTTATTATTTGAGATGAAAATAAAGGTAGCGAACATGCTACCAGCCATAGTGTTAGCAACTTTTTGGGGAACATTTCTTGGTTAATAGGGGCTAAGAAATTGGAGTGAGTTTTAACCTTATCTATTTAAAATATGAAAACCAAGTTCAATTGAGCTTGGTTTTAAGAAAATCCTAAAAAATTCTTGACTCTTCCCTAAGTGGATAGTGTATAACTGAGATAGAAAGGAGTTCTTATGCAAATTAAAGAAGTAGAAAAGTTGACAGGATTGTCAAGTAAAACTATTCGTTTCTATGAAGAGAAGGGCTTGCTAGAAGTTTCAAGAAATGCGAATAATACCTATCGTGATTACTCTGAAGATAATGTTCAAACCTTGAAAAAAATTAAAATCTTTCGCTATTTTGGTTTTTCAGTAAGTAATATCGTAGAGCTTCTCATACAAGAGGAATCACAAGTTCAAGTCGCTTTGGAAAATCGTATTCAGGACCTCTATGCCGAGGAGGAAAACTTAGTAGAGCGACGTCAACTCTGCCAAAAGTTCTCAAAAGCTTATGGAGATTCTGATAAAATTGATGATTTCAATAAGATTATTGATTTCAAAGAAGCAGATGAATTTGAAGAATTAAGAGAAGTTCTAGTTGACAGCAGTGTCAACTCATTGTGGGAGAGCATCTTGTGGACACTAGTGAGTCTAGGACCTATTTTAACCCTGTTTCACCGTATCGCAACGAAAAATATGGAGCATCTAGCTTGGGTAGCAGCGTTCTCCTTGTTTACAACTGTTTGGATTGCATGGATATGGCAGAGCTATTTTAAAAATCGTCGGACGAAGAAAGTAGTTGTCAAACGTAAGAATAGAAAAGAATGGCTAGTGATTCCTTTAGGTCTACTTGGTCTGATTATGACACTTGCTGTATTTGCTGGTGCTTCCATACTGCTAACACAATTTCTTCCAGACAAATGGCTCTTTTATGAGTCCAATCATTTTTGGGGACTTGTCATGATTGGGGTAATAGTAACCAGCATTATCTATTGGCTACTTCAATTATTCAAAGTTTATGACCTATTTGACAACCGTTATTTGCGTTGGGGAACCGCTATTTCGTGTCTTTTGTCCATCTTTCTTTTCTTGGCGAATACGACAGTTGTTACGGAGCAGGACATTATCCTCTATTCCCCTCTAAACTTATCTGGAAAGCACTATCGTTACGATGATGTCAAAAAGATTGGAGTTTGGTACGGTGATTCGCATTGGCAATTATCTACTAATAATCGTTATGGTAATTTTTACTATGCCATTTGGTTGGACGGAAAGAGGGTGGTTTTGTCTCAGCCAAATGTAAATGATGACGTTAATAGATTTGTTGATACTTATCAGGAGCTGGAAGAATTTGATGAGCGTCTTGTGAAACTCGGGATTCCCAAAACGGCTTCAGCTAAACATGCGGATAAAAATGATTACGATGAACAGTACCAGAAGCGCTTTGAACGGATTATTAAGAATAAATAGGATGCTGGATTTTAGACGATACTACGATGCATTATATCAAAAAAACGCTTGACCGTCGGTCAGGCGTTTAAGTATTTTATGGCAAGAATTTTCCGGATGCAAGGTAGAGTTGGTACCATTCGTTGTGAGTAAGTTCGATATCACTTGCTGCGCAGGCTTCAATTAAATGTTGAGGATTCATTGTTCCTACGATAACCTGCATTTTAGCAGGGTGGCGTAAAATCCAAGCAAGAGCAATTGCGGCTTTCGTAACACCGTATTTATCACCGAGTTCTTGTAATTTATCATTGAGCTCTGGGAAGTCAGGGTTATCAATAAAGGTACCACCGAACATACCAATTTGTAGTGGCGACCAAGCTTGAATGGTAATGTCGTTGAGACGACAGTAATCTAATGTGCCATTATCACGATCAATGGACATGTCAGTTGTTTTGTTATTAACATAGAGTGATTGATCAATGAGTTGAGATTGTTCAATGGATAGTTGTAATTGATTAAAAACAAGTGGTTGTTTCACATGTTTTTTCAAGAGTTCCATTTGAAGCGTTGGGACATTGCTGACACCAAAATGACGAACTTTTCCAGAAGTATAAAGCTCATCAAAAGCTTCAGCGACTTGTTCTGGCTCAAAAATCAAGTCAGGACGGTGCAAGAGAAGGCCATCTAGGTAATCTGTTTGCAAGCGTTCTAAAATGCGGTCAACGTTTGATAAAATATTTTCCTTAGTCCAGTCAAATTCATTACGGTCAAACTGTAAACCAACCTTAGATTGCAAAATAATATCTTCGCGTTTGATACCAGTTAGTTGGAAGGCATCGCCAAAACGACGCTCTGCTTCCCCATCATCACCGTAGCAAGTGGCATGGTCGAAAAAGTTGACACCGTTTTCCACAGCAGTTGTAATCATTTTTGCAGCATCTTCGACAGATAAAGCAGGCATGCGCATACAGCCTAGGACAATATTAGAAACATTTTGAGGTCCCTCTTTGACATTAAGAGTTTTCATGAGAATTTCTCCTTTCTTGAATACGCTATCATTTTAACATCTTAGAGCAGGACTAAGTCAAGAGAATACTTAGAGGTCAACCGAGTTTTTACTAAGTATCTTTGAGCGGCTCAATGGATCCAATCTGAATAATTAGAGTAAGAAGTTTTTAATCTCTCTCAAGAGAAAACTTGTCAACTTTTTGTTATAATTTTCCTTATGGAAAAATTATTTAAAGACATTTATAAAGAGCACGCTGAGATGCCTTATATAGCACCTCAATACGAAGAAGAATTGTATAAAAAGCCGATTGCTAAGCGCCAAATGGAGAGAACTGTCGAAGGATTCTTACCAGGGCATATCATTCTCTTATGGAGAATTTCCTTTGGAACATTTTTAACGACTTCATTTCGCCATAAATATTTCTACACGACCTATGGGATTGATGCTGATAAGGAATTGGATATGCTTACCGAAGCCGGGTATGTCCGCATTGAGACTGCTTTTGAATCTCTAGGCCATTTACCTGCCGGTGATCTCAAAGAGTTTTTAAAAGCTAAAGGAGTAGCGGGACTCTCTAAATTTAAGCGTAGCGATTTAGATGAAAAAATGGCAGAGCAATACACAGAAGATGAATTATCTAGCTTATTTGAAGTAAGAGGCTATGCTTTGACTGAAAAAGGCAAAGCATTACTTGAAGCACATCCAGAAATTGTGGATAAACACCCCAGAAAAAATTCTAAGCTTTAATTTTCAAAGTATTCATGGTATAATAGAAGTAATAATGTCAAGGAGTCAACAATGGAAATCATTCGCGAAAAAGAATTTGTCAATCAATTTCACTACGATGCCCGCAATTTGGAGTGGGAAAAAGAAAATGGTACTCCAAAAACAAAAGCTGAAGTCAATTTTCAATTGGTAAAACGTGACACAGAAATTAACGAAACAGTTTTAATTGCTCGTTTACACTATATGATTGTTAAAGAAGAATTTGTTATTTCAGGTATCATTTCACAAGGAAATCGTATTCAAAACCGTATTGTACAAGAGCCGAGTGAACTTTCTCAAGAAGAGGTACAATATTTAGCAGCCCCACTATTGGATATGCTTAAACGTTTGACTTATGAAGTCACAGAAATCGCATTGGATAGACCGGGTATCAATTTGGAGTTTTAAAATGAAATTAGCTGTAGTTACAGATTCGTCAGTCTTTTTTTCTGATGCGTTTAAAAGACCTGATAATCTTTTTGTTTTAGATATTCCTGTCACTATTGACGGGGAATCATTTGTAGAAGGTGTCAACCTAACTGCTTCAGAGTTCTATGAAAAAATGGCGGTTGCTGACAGTTTACCAATGACCAGTCAACCTTCAGTTGCTCAATTAGACGAATTATTATTTAAACTTGCTGGTGAAAATTACACACACGTTATAGGATTGTTTCTATCTAGTGGAATTTCTGGTTTTTGGGCTAATATTCAGTACCTTATGGAAGAACACTCAGGTTTGACAATTGCTTTTCCAGATACCCAGATTACTTCTGCACCACTGGGAATGATGGTGATGAACGCGCTTAATTGGGCGGAAGCTGGATTGAGTTTTGAAACCATTATGGACCGTTTGCACCAACAAATCGAGAAGACGTCTGCTTATATCATGGTGGATGATTTGAATCATTTGGTCAAGGGCGGGCGTTTATCAAACAGCTCAGCGATTCTCGGTAACCTTCTGTCTATTAAACCTATTCTCTATTTTGATGAAACAGGGAAAATCGTTGTTTACGAAAAGGTTAGGACAGAAAAGAAGGCAGTTAAGCGTTTGATTGATATCCTATCGAAACTATCAGAAGATGGAAATTACGACGTTATCATTATTCATGGTAATGCTGCTGAAAAGGCAGAAGCGTTGTATGAACAACTAACGTTGGATGGATTAACCAATCTTTCTGTTGCCACATTTGGTTCTGTGATTGGAACGCATTTGGGAGAGGGAGCGATTGCTCTAGGTGTTACTTTGCGCTTTGACTAAAGTAATAGAAGAGTAAACAAATTTTTACGAAAAGGAGTTTCTTATGACAATTAAGGTTGTTATTGCTGGTTTTAAGGGTAAAATGGGGTCAACAGCTGTTGATATGGTGAAAAGTGATGACCAGCTTGAACTAGCAGGCCTTCTTGATCCTTTTGCGACAGAGAAAGAAATTGATGGGGTTCCTGTTTTCACTGCGAAAGAAGCTTTAGTTGGCTTTGAAGCAGACGTTTGGGTTGATTTTACCATGCCAAAGGTAGCTTATGGGAACACTCGTTTTGCCCTTGAAAATGGCTTTGCTCCTGTTGTTGGGACTACTGGTTTTACCGCTGATCAAATTGCAGAGCTCAAAGCCTTATCTTCTGAAAAACAGCTAGGTGGGTTAATTGCGCCTAATTTTGCGATAGGAGCTATTCTTCTCATGGAATTTGCGACTAAGGCCAGCAAATATTTTCCAGACCTTGAAATCATTGAACTTCATCATGATAAGAAAAAAGATGCACCTTCTGGAACAGCTATAAAAACGGCTGAACTCATTCGTGAGGCTCGTGCTTTTAAGAAGCAAGGGGCAGAAGATGAAGAAGAGTTAATTACAGGTGCTAGAGGAGCTGAGTTTAATGGTTTCCGCATTCACAGTGTGAGATTGCCAGGACTTGTTGCTCACCAAGAAGTTATTTTTGGAGCACAAGGTGAAGGATTGACGCTTCGCCATGATTCTTATGATCGTAGTTCTTTCATGAGTGGTGTTAATCTAGGGATTAAAGAAGTTGTTAAGCGCAAAGAATTGGTTTACGGATTGGAAAACTTATTGTCATGAAATTAGAAACAATGCCTTCTGACTTTCAGAAGGCTTTACCCTTATTAACTAAAATTAAAGAAGCGGGATTTGAAGCCTATTTTGTGGGTGGGAGTGTACGTGATGTCTTACTAGGTCGTGACATTCATGATGTTGATATAGCTACCTCATCGTATCCTGAAGAAACGAAGCGGATTTTTGAGCGTACAGTTGATATTGGAATTGAACATGGAACCGTTTTAGTACTTGAAAATGGTGGTGAGTATGAAATAACAACTTTTCGTACTGAAGATGTCTATGTTGATTACCGCCGTCCTTCAAGTGTTTCTTTTGTTCGGTCTTTAGAGGAAGACCTAAAACGTCGTGATTTTACAGTCAATGCGTTTGCTTTGGATGAAACAGGTGAAGTCATTGACCTTTTTGATGGTTTAACAGACCTTGATAACAAGTTGTTAAGAGCTGTTGGTCAGGCGGAAGAGCGTTTTAATGAGGATGCCTTGCGGATTATGCGAGGGTTACGTTTTGCAGCGACTCTTGATTTTGATATTGAAGAAGTGACATTTGAAGCAATGAAGGATCATGCTCCCTTGTTAGAAAAAATTTCAGTGGAACGTTCCTTTATTGAGTTTGATAAGCTATTGATGGCTCCCTTTTGGAGGAAAGGAATTAAAGCTCTACAAGCTACAGAGGCTTATAACTACCTTCCTGATTTAGTAGGTACTATTGAAAAATGGCAGAGCTTTTTAGACTCTATTGCTGAAGACTTTCGATTTACTAATTCAGAACAGGCCTGGGCAGCTCTGCTATTGGCCTTAAAAATTAAGAACCCCAAAGCTTTTTTAAAAACATGGAAAACTTCTGTCAATTTCCAAAAAGATGTCGAGAGAATTGTGACTATTTTTAACTATCGTCTTGAAAAGGAATTGACTAAGGAAGAAATCTATGCTTTTGGGAGAGAAGCTATTTTACTTACTGAGGAACTTCGTCAGGCACAAGGAATGCCTGTTGATTTTGAATTGATTGAGCACTTGGATAAGGAATTGGTTATCCATGATAAACATGAAATCGTCGTCAATGGTGGAATACTTATTAAAGAATTAGGGTTAAAGCCTGGTCCAGAAATGGGGCGATTTTTGAACGCTGTGGAAAAAGCAATTGTTTGTGGAGATTTAGCTAATGAAAAAGATGATATTTTTTCATTTATTAAAGGATTAACAAAAGGGGCGTGAGCTCCTTTTATCAACGAGGAGAAGAAGTCATCCCGGCTAATACTCGTCGCAATTAACATCTAACGGTATTAGAATGCTTGTTGAGCTTGGTTCTATCTGAGTTTTTGATAGAGCGTAATAAAATGACATTAAAAAGATAGGAATGGCAATATGTCTGATTTTATTGTAGAAAAATTAACGAAATCTGTCGGTGCTAAAACCGTTTTTAAAGAGATTTCTTTCATCCTTCATGACTTAGATCGTGTTGGGATTATTGGCGTCAATGGAACTGGAAAGACTACTTTGTTAGATGTGATTTCAGACCGTATTGGCTATGATGGTGATGTGTCACCTTTTATCAAGGCAAATGATTATAAAATTTCTTATTTGACCCAAGAACCTGACTTTGATGATAGCAAAACGGTTCTAGAGACGGTTTTATCATCGGATCTGCGTGAAATGGCGCTGATTCGTGAATATGAACAGTTGATGTTGGCTTATTCGGAGGAAAATCAAGCGCGTATAGAAAAGGTTATGGCAGAAATGGATAGCCTAGATGCTTGGACGATTGAAAGTGAAGTTAAGACTGTTCTGTCAAAATTAGGGCTCACCGACTTGACCGCTAAAGTAGGGGACCTTTCTGGTGGATTGCGACGCCGTGTGCAATTAGCGCAGGTGCTTCTAGGTAATGCGGATTTATTATTATTGGACGAACCGACTAACCATCTAGATATTGACACCATTGCTTGGTTGACTAATTTTTTGAAAAATAGTAAGAAGACTGTTCTCTTTATCACCCATGACCGTTATTTCTTGGATAATGTGGCGACGCGAATCTTTGAATTGGCTGATAGTCATTTGACGGAATATCAGGGCAATTACCAAGACTATGTCCGTCTGAGGGCAGAGCAAGATGAACGAGATGCGGCTTCTATTCACAAGAAAAAGCAACTCTATAAACAAGAATTAGAGTGGATGAGACGTCAACCACAGGCGCGTGCGACTAAACAACAGGCTCGCATCAATCGTTTTCATGACTTGAAAAAAGAAGTGCATCAAGGAACGACTGCTGAAGATTTGGAAATTACTTTTGAAACGAGTCGTATTGGGAAAAAAGTGGTTAACTTTGAAAATGTGAGTTTCTCATATCCGAATAAACCGATTTTAACTGACTTTAACCTCATCATCCAAAACCGTGACCGTATTGGGATTGTTGGTGATAATGGGGTTGGGAAATCGACGCTTCTTAATTTGATTAACGGTGATTTGCAGCCAACCTCTGGAAAATTAGACATCGGTGAAACGATTCGCGTTGGCTATTTTTCTCAGAATCTCAAGGATATGGATGAGAGTAAACGTGTTATTTCTTATCTGCAAGAAGTTGCAGATGAAGTTAAGACTACGGTTGGTACAACTAGCGTTTCGGAATTGTTAGAGCAGTTTTTGTTCCCACGATCAACGCATGGGACACAGATTGCTAAGCTGTCTGGTGGTGAGAAAAAACGTCTTTATTTGCTGAAAATCTTGATTGAAAAACCAAATGTTCTTCTTTTGGATGAGCCGACAAATGACCTTGACATTGCTACCTTAACAGTTTTAGAAGGTTTTTTGGCTGGTTTTGCAGGTCCTGTTATCACCGTTAGCCATGACCGTTATTTCTTAGATAAGGTGGCCAATAAGATTTTGGTCTTTGAAGATGGTTCTATTAGAGAATTTTTTGGAAATTACACAGATTATCTTGACGAGAAGGCTTTTGAACATGATAGCTCTGCCATTTCTCAAAAGAAAGAAGCGGTAAAAGAAGAGAAACCAAAAGATGAGAAGAAGAGGATGTCCTACTTTGAGAAGCAGGAGTGGGCTGGCATTGAAACAGAGATTGAGCATTTAGAAAATCGTATCGCTGAGATATCAGAGGAGATGCAGACCTGTGGCAGTGATTTTACAAGGCTTAGTGATTTGCAAAAGGAACTGGATGAGAAGAATGATCAACTGCTTGAAAAATATGAGCGGTATGAGTATTTAAGCGACTTGGAGGGATAGATTATGCTATTACGGTCTATTGAATTGAAGGATAATGCCGAGGTAGCAACTCTTATCCGTACCTCTCTTGAAGAATTTGGTCTTGATAAACCTGGAACGGCTTATTGTGATCCACAGCTGGATAATCTTAGTGCCTACTATGCTCATCTTGACCGTTCAGCTTATTTTGTGGCAGAAGAATCTGGAGAAATCGTTGGTTCAGGAGGTTTTGCTCCGATTTCTGAGAACATCGCAGAGCTTCAAAAATTATACGTCTCTTCAAATCAAAGAGGAAAGGGCATCTCTAGTCAACTTCTCAAAATAATCTTTGCAGAAGCGAAAAAAGAAGGCTACCAGAAACTATATCTCGAAACCGCCAATGAATTATCATCAGCTGTTGCAGTCTATGAACATTTTGGATTTGAACGCTTAGAAAAGCCTCTCCCAAATGAAGCAGGACACACGGCAATGGATATTTGGATGTTAAAAAGTTTGTAGGAGAAAAATAAATGGTACATTTAAAACATTTTGGTGTTTATGGCATTTGTATTCGTGAGGGAAAGTTACTCTGTGTGCGTAAAAATCGAGGTCCCTATACGGGGCGATATGATTTACCAGGAGGAAGCCAAGATAGTGGAGAGAGTTTACTGGATACTCTAAAACGTGAGATGTTAGAAGAGACTGGTTTTCAGGTGTTATCTGCTGTGAATAATCGGATTTTTGACACCTTTGTACAGCCTGAGGGAGAAGAAAATGTGACCCACCATATTTTTGCGGTTTATGATGTAGAACTTGATAATAGCTCTGCTATTGCAATTACTGAAACCATTGATGGTGGAGATGTTAATGATTCGGTAGGTAGTGCTTGGGTAACCCTCTCAGACTTGACAGAGAGTAACGCTTCGCCTTTGATACTCAAGATTCTCGCTCCGAATCTTGAGGCTAGTCATTACCCAAACTGGCACATTTTACGTTAGAAATAGCCTAAGCTTAGAAACCAGAGAGCGAAGGAGACTTAGGCTTGCCAAAAAGGAATGGAACTCCGTAGGAGGTTTTGATGCTGACTTCGCCAGCTTCATTTCCCACCTTCAAAGGTCTCCTAGACCTTTGAAGCGCCCCCGCACCACATAGGGAAAAGTGCTAAAAAAGAAAATAACTAGCACAACGGGTACTTATTAGAAAATCAAAATTAGAATTTTAGATTTTCTCATATAGACATTTAGATTTTATTTAGTGATTGGTTATTAGCACTTATACTAATGTGGATCGTCCACATTTTATTAAAAAGAAACAAAAAAGTAATTTTTTGATTTTAGATTGGTATTAGCAATAAACGATTTTTTAGGGGATTAATTTAAGGAAAGGAATAAAATATGAACTTTGGAAGTGTAAGTGAGTAACTGATAGGGGACTTAGTAGTTAAAATCAGTTTATGATTTTGCACTTATCGGTTCAATGTTTGACAGGTAATATAAGAATGCAGTTAATTTGGTCTTATTTAAAATCAAAGCACAAATGGCTTGCTCTTGATTTATTAGGTGGATTTCTCTTTGTTGTGGTAAACTTAGGAATGCCAACCATTCTTGCTCGTATGATTGATGAGGGGATTACTAAAAATGATCCTGATCGTTTGACTTATTGGGCAATCGTCATGTTTGTGATTATTGTACTTGGTATTGTTGGTCGTGTGATTTTAGCTTATGCGGCTGGAAAACTCACTACGACGATGATTAAGGAATTGCGTACGGATATGTATGCGAAATTGCAGAGTTATTCTCATAGTGAATATGAAAAAATTGGTGTGTCGTCTTTAGTAACGCGTATGACTAGTGATGCCTACGTCTTAATGCAGTTTGCTGAGATGTCACTACGAATGGGTGTTGTAACTCCCATGATGATGATTTTCTCAGTTGTCATGATTTTGCTGACTAGTCCTAGCCTAGCTTGGACAGTAGCTATTTTCTTACCATTTTTAGTAGCAGTTGTGACCTATGTCGCTATTAAAACCCGTCCTCTTTCTAAGCAACAGCAACAAACGTTAGATAAGATTAACCAGTACGTTCGTGAAAACTTGATGGGTTTGCGTGTGATTCGTGCTTTTTCACGAGAAGACTTCCAAGAAGAGCGTTTTGCAGGTCAAAATGAAGAGTATGCGAATATTTCTAAAAAGCTTTTCACTCTGACCGGTTTGACTGAGCCCCTCTTTGTTCAGATCATCATTGCTATGATTGTGGCTATTGTTTGGTTTGCCTTAGCTCCTTTGGCGAAGGCAGAGCTCCAAATTGGTGACTTGGTTGCTTTTATTGAGTATGCTTTCCATGCTCTCTTTTCATTCTTGATGTTTGCCAATCTCTTTACCATGTATCCTCGTATGGCGGTGTCAGCAAGTCGTATTCAAGAAGTGATGGATATGCCGATTTCAATTTCAGAAAATCCAAATGGTGTTACTGAAACAGCTACAAAAGGTTATTTGGAGTTTGACAATGTGACCTTTGCTTATCCAGGGGAGACAGAAAGTCCTGTTCTTCACAACATTTCCTTCAAAACAAAACCAGGTGAAACCATTGCCTTTATTGGTTCAACTGGTTCTGGAAAATCAAGTTTGGTGAATCTCATTCCTCGATTCTATGATGTTACCCTTGGAAAAATTTTAGTAGATGGCGTTAATGTTAAGGAGTATAACCTTAAAGCTCTTCGTCAGAAGGTAGGTTTCATTCCTCAAAAAGCTCTGTTATTTACTGGAACCATTGAAGAAAACTTAAAATATGGTAAGCAAGATGCCACGGTTTCTGAGCTTGATGAGGCGACGAGTGTCTCTCAAGCTAAAGAATTTATCGAGAGCCGAGAAGAAGGCTATGGGACACATTTGGCTGAGGGTGGTAGTAACCTATCTGGAGGACAAAAGCAGCGCTTGTCTATTGCACGTGCAGTGGTTAAAAAGCCAGATATTTATATCTTTGATGATTCATTCTCAGCTCTAGATTATAAAACCGATTCAGAGCTGCGTCGCCGTTTGAAAGAAGTAACGGAAAATGCAACAGTGCTTATCGTGGCACAACGGGTTGGAACCATTATGGATGCTGATCAGATTATCGTCCTTGATGAAGGTGAAATTGTTGGTCGTGGAACCCATGATGAGCTTATGAAAACCAATGATATCTACCGTGAAATTGCCAATTCACAGCTTAATAATCAAGCATTGACGGAGGAGGTTTAGAAAAATGAAAACAAAAAATCAATCAGTCTTCTTACGCCTCTGGCACTATTTGAAGGTATATAAGGGCTCCCTCTTCTTAGCTATTTTCCTTAAAATCACAGCTGCGGTGATGAATGTGTTAGAGCCTTTTGTCTTAGGTCTCGTTATCACAGAATTGACACAAAATCTGCTAGACATGGCATCAGGTGTGGAAGGTGCGGCCATTAACACAACCTATATTTTCTGGGTTTTGGTTATCTACGCCATTCGTGCCTTCTTCTATGAAATTGGTGCCTATGGTTCGAACTATTACATTACTCGTACAGTGCAAAACAGCATCCGCGATCTTCGTAATGACCTGAGTGAAAAAATCAATCGTATTCCTGTTTCTTATTTTGATAAGCACCAATTTGGAGATATGCTAGGGCGATTCACATCAGATGTTGAGACGGTATCGAATGCTTTGCAACAGTCTTTCTTGCAGATTGTCAATGCCATGATTTCCCTTACGCTTGTTGTGGTAATGGTGCTTTATCTAAATGCTCAGTTAGCTATCGTGGTTATTCTCAGTATTCCCTTGACTTACGTAACAGCGCAAGCTATTCTAAAAAAATCACAGCCGTATTTTAAACGTCAGGCTAAAGTTTTAGGTGATATGAATGGCTTTGTTCAAGAAAATCTGACTGGCTTTAACGTTTTAAAACTTTACGGTCGCGAAAAGGTATCCGCAGAGGAATTTGCTAGAATCACTGATGAATTACAGGATGTTGGTTTCAAAGCTAGTTTCATGTCTGGAATTATGATGCCTGTCCTTCATGCTATCTCAGATATGGCTTATCTTATTGTAGCGGTTCTTGGTGGACTTCAAGTTATGGCAGGAAAAATGGCTATTGGTAACATCCAAGCTTTTGTTCAATATACCTTCCAACTTGGACAACCTATCCAGACCTTAACTCAATTAGCTGGTATTCTCCAATCAGCAAAATCTTCTTTAGAACGTATTTTTGAAGTACTAGATGAAGTTGATGAGTTGTCAAATGTCTCTGAACGATTCAATCAGGATCTGACAGGGCAAGTTAGCTTTAAAAACGTTAATTTCCAGTATGTTGACAGTAAACCCCTCATTCGTGATTTTAATCTAGAAGTTAATCCAGGTGAGATGGTGGCCATTGTAGGACCGACTGGGGCGGGCAAAACTACTCTTATCAATCTTTTAATGCGTTTCTATGATGTGACAGATGGGTCCATTACTGTGGATGGACACGATATTCGTAACCTATCACGTCAAGAATACCGTAAACAATTTGGTATGGTTCTCCAAGATGCTTGGCTCTACGAAGGAACGATTAAAGAAAATCTTCGTTTTGGAAATCTTGAAGCAACTGACGAGGAAATTATTGAAGCGGCTAAAGCAGCTAATGTGGATCATTTTATTCGTACCTTACCAGGTGGCTACAATATGGAAATGAACCAAGAATCTTCTAATATTTCCCTCGGGCAAAAACAATTGCTGACCATTGCGCGTGCGCTTTTAGCTGACCCGAAAATCTTAATTTTGGATGAGGCAACATCATCAGTTGATACGCGCTTAGAATTACTCATTCAAAAAGCTATGAAACGTTTGATGCAAGGACGAACAAGTTTTGTTATTGCCCATCGCCTATCAACCATTCAAGAGGCAGATAAAATTTTAGTCCTTAAAGATGGCCAAATCATCGAACAAGGAAATCATGATAGTTTACTTGCTGATAAAGGTTTTTACCATGACCTTTATATGAGTCAGTTCTCAGACAAAGAAGCTTGAGTAAAAAAAGAATTTCTTGATAAAACGGTCTGGCGATTCTTTTTAGCATACCAAACCTGATATATGACCGTAGTTTTATCTGGCGTGTCGTTGTCTGGCTAGAATTGACTTGATGTGATATAGCAAAATAAGCCTCACTAATAAGTGAAGGCTTATTTTTTACTATGCTTTGCGACGTAATTGTTTTCGAAGCTTGTAGGCAAGATTTGATAAACGATATAAAAGAGCATTAACAGGGAGGTTAAATTCTCCAATAAATTCTTCAATAGTAGGATTGAACTTTGATTTAAAATGATAGAGGCCACCCTCAAGTTGATTTTCAATTCCCCCCATATTTTGACTAGCCATCCCCAATTCAAAGGCATGGTTCATGGTTTCGTACCAAGTGAGAACGGGAGCATTGAATTGTTTAAAGGTATCATCCATACCAGCATATAGATTTTCAGAGGTGTTGCTGAAATTGATTGAAAGCGTCGCTGCTAATGGAATGGTTTCTTGCCCCTTATCATAGAAAGTCTGGAAGAAATCAAGTTCTTTTTCTAGTCGTTTTTGACTTTCTTGGTTTTCTTTGAGTTTTCCTGGAGAGGTTTTTTCGCTGAATTTTTCAAATTCTGCTTGGGCTTTCTTGAGTTGTTTTTTTAGAAGGTCTATTTTTTTGAAGACATCAATCTGAACCAAGGTAACGAAAGAATCATCTGGGTAAGTATTGACTAATTTTTGATAGTAGGGAAGGTTACGCAAATGAATTTTTTTACGGTTCTCAGTCATCTTCATTAGTTCGGCAAATGTAGGGAGCAATTCGCTACCACCAAATACGACTTCGAGGCCTTTATTACATGCAGTTCTAATTTCTTGTTTTGTTCGTTTTGGAAGACTATCTAGAGAGAAATCTTTAGCGTAAACGTTAGCCTGAAAGCGTGGCTGGATGGTCTCACCAATATCTTGAGTTCGTCCTACCCATTCAACCCCTAGATTTTGCAGATGCTGTATAATAGCTAAACTATCACTATTATCGTTACGATTCTCAATATCTTGAAAGGCTTGGAGATGGATATTAGGGTCAAACTTGATAAAGAGTGCCCGCCTTTTTTTGCCAAAAGATTTCAGTGATTTTAAAACAAAACTGACAAGTTCTTTATCGGTGTAATCCATGATAGGACCACGAGGAATGTAGAGCATTGTGAATCCTAGTGGTAATGGCTTGATGAGGATGCTTGCTGAGGCGACTAGTTTTCCGTCTTGATAAAAACCAATACGTTCATTGCTCCAGTTATCTTTGATTTTTGCCCAGTTTGAACTTTGCAATAAATTTACTTGATGATTTGATTTGACAAAGTCATCATGTTCTTGCGTAGAAATCCCAATTTGATATGTCAACATTATTTGAGCACCCACTCACGAATAGCGTAAGCTACTCCGCTTTCATTATTTGATTTGGTGATGTGTCTAGCAAGAGATTTGATGCTGTCTACTCCGTTTTCCATGACGACAGGTGTACCAACAACTTCAAGCATAGCACGATCGTTCTCCTCGTCGCCTATGGCCATTGTTTCTTTCATCGAAATTCCCAATTTTTCGGCGAGGTGAACAATAGCAGAGCCCTTGCTGGCAGTTTTATTGATAATTTCAAGATAAAACGGTTTAGATTTGACAATGGTATACTTGTCGTAAAAAGCTGGTGGAATATTAGCAATAGCTTCATCAAGAATGCTAGGCTCATCAATCATCATGATTTTGACAATTTCTTTATCAGTCATTTCCTCGGGAGTACGGTAAAAGACAGGCATTCCAACAAGTGTCGCTTCATGAATGGTGTATTTCCCAATGTTACGGTTAGCAGTGTAGATGCCTTCTTTGGTAATAGCATGCATATGAACCCCTAGTTGACGACTGAGAAATTCAATTTCTAGATAATCTTCGTAAACTAATGCATCTTTCACGATATCTTGTCTTGTGGCAGTATCTTGGACGAGGGCACCGTTAAAAGTGATGACATAGTCACCTTCATCTTTGAGATTAAGTTCAGTTAGCAAGTCTTGAACACCAGCAATAGGGCGTCCTGTTGTGATAACGACTTTTACACCCTGCTCTTTAGCATCTTGAATAGCTTCAAACACTTCTGAAGTGATTTTACGGTCATCAGTAATCAATGTTCCATCAATATCAACAGCAACTAATTTTATGGTCATAAGTTTTCCTTTTCCTACTTCTATTTCACATGTTTTATCAATTTATTATTCTACTAAAAATGTGGGTATTTGTCATTTGTAAAAGGACTGGGAGCAATCCAATCCTTATTTTCGATATCCAATTGAACACAGTTTAGGAATTCATTAAGTCGTTTGCGATGATAGAAAAACGGGAAGAGACAGTCAAAACTTTAGTTTAAAAATTAGATAGCACAGGGGGCAAAGCTTTGAAACCGTAACTCTCCTTGCCTTCTTAAGGTACCTTAAAATTAATCTGAAATTTTTAAACTTGAAAAATGTCCGTCTGAAATACAGGAGAGAAAAACTTCCTTGTCAGCAACAAAAAGGTCGTCTTTTATCATCATATCTTTTGGAAAATAGAAACGTTGGTCACCAAATGTTGACCCAGAAAGTGCGGAAACAAGTGGTGATAGGCTAGAAAGCTCGGCAAGTTTCCCATTTTTTTGGAGAATTTCAATTTGTGTTCGAGGTTTTTTACTTTCTGGGCGGTAAATATCGTAAGGTAAATCGAAATTGTGGTGCTCTGCAGTATAGTACTCGGCATCAAAACCAACAGCTGTGACTAATTCCCTCAGTAAATCAAGTTGCTCTGCGCTAGCTTTGTCAAAAGTCACCGAAGCAAATAATTGGCGCCTAATGAATCGGCTGGCAAGGTCATTTAAAATTTTATCCTCGCTGGTCATCCAAGCTTGGAAGTAAGTATTGAGCACGCCGTCATCGAGAAGAAGGTAATCAGAAAGTGTGGCGGTTTCCTCAAAAAAAGGAACAAGTAAAGGTGAAGTTTTTGTAAAAAAACTAGAATCTTGGTGATAAAGACGACGCGCCCGTTTTAACAGATTTTGTAAAAGGACTTCAATGGCACGGCTGGCAGGATGGAAATAGACCTGCATGTACATTTGATAACGACTGACAAGATAGTCTTCAACAGCATGCATCCCAGTAATATCAAAAACAATTCCATCCGTATTAGGTCTCATACTGGTTAAAATTCTAGTTAAATCAAACTGTCCATAATTAGTCCCCGTATAATAAGAATCTCTAAGCAAATAATCCATACGATCACAGTCAATCTGGCTGGAAATCAGTTGCACGACTTGTTTGTTAGGGTAGGTATGATTGATGACACTAGCTACTTTATCTGGAAAGTCAGGAGATACACGGCGCAAAATCGTATTGATTTCTGTCTGGGGACTGGTAATCAATTCCTGTCCCAGAGCTTCGTGATCTGTTTTAAAAAGCATTTCAAATGTATGAGAATAAGCTCCGTGGCCGATGTCGTGTAAAAGTGCAGCAGCCATTGTCAAAAGAGACTCGTCTTGGTTCCAAACACCTGAATAATGAACCTCAAAATATTCTGTTACCCGTCTCGCGATATCATAAACCCCCAAACAATGAGAGAAGCGACTATGCTCTGCTCCGTGAAAAGTAAAACTAGTCGTAGGTACTTGTTTGATCCGACGGAGGCGCTGAAACTCAGCAGTATTTGTTAAATCATAAATGATTGGATTAGTGATGTGAATGTCGTTATGAACAGGGTCTCTAAAAATCTTATCCATGCTTGGGCTCCCTTGAGTTAATACAAAATTATTGTAGCAAAAATTGTGCTTTTTGTCAGAAATTGGTAAAATATGAGGACAGAGGCGGGTAAAAGTATTTCTCTTAAATGCCCATTAAGTCTGAAATTAAAAATAAGAGAAGCGTGGTAGTTGATTGCATTAAACTATTGATTTCTTGTACAGAAACTTTAGTCAAGATATTGCATGTGGCGTAGTCCTCATTATTGAACATCTTGAAAAATAACATTGTTACAGTATGGGAAGGATTGTTCATGACAAATTACAACAGGTGAACATGGCATAACGTTTCTAAAACACACACAATAAGAAAGGACTTGTGTCATTTAATGATGAAAATTATGATAAAAAATAAAATACAGATGGGAAATGAGATGGAGCTCATTCATGAAGAATATGAGGGGGAGTTGACTCTCAAGGGTGACTATCATTATTTGGTTTACCAAAACGAAGAAACTGAAAAAGTTATTTTAAAATTTAAGTCAGATGAGCTTCTCATGACACGTTTTTCAAAACCACAGTCCCTCATGCGTTTTGTGGCAGATGATTTAGCACTTTGCTCTATTCCAACACCTATGGGAACACAAAAAATGGTGACAAAAACTCATCGATTTGAACTAGGTCAAGATGTTTTAACCTTGTCTTATGAGTTATTACCTCATATGGATTCTAAAGAAGCTTTAGCGACTTATCAGATGAGCATTTCGTGGCTTTAGAAAGATTAAGTCATTATTAAAATAGAAAGTTAATAGCGTTTTCTGTAAGAGTTTTGCGATGCCATTTTTCTTGTGATGTTAACGCTTAGGAGAATTTACAATGACAAAAAAAATTAACCTTGTAATTGTAACTGGTATGAGTGGCGCAGGAAAGACTGTTGCTATTCAATCATTTGAAGATTTAGGGTATTTTACAATTGACAATATGCCGCCTACTCTTTTACCTAAATTTTTAGAGTTGGTGACGCACACCGAGGATAATGATAAGGTTGCGCTGGTGATTGATATGCGCAGTCGTTCTTTCTTTTCAGAAATTAGTGGTATTTTGGATAATTTGGAAAATGCAGATGACTTGGATTTCAAGATTTTATTTTTAGATGCCACAGACGGTGAGTTAGTTTCGCGTTACAAGGAAACACGTCGTAGTCATCCCTTGGCTGCAGATGGACGTGTGTTAGATGGTATCAAGTTAGAGCGTGAACTCTTGTCTCCTCTCAAGAGTATGAGCCAAAATGTAGTTGATACCAGTGACTTAACGCCTCGTCAACTGCGTCAAACGATATCAGAACAGTTCTCATCTCAGGACAATCAAGCTGGTTTTAGAATTGAAGTGGTATCATTTGGATTTAAATACGGTTTACCACTTGATGCAGACTTAGTTTTTGATGTTCGTTTTTTACCAAATCCTCACTATGTTCTAGAACTCCGTGAAAAGACAGGGCTAGATAAGGAAGTCTATGACTACGTAATGAGCTTCGATGAGAGTAATGATTTCTACGATAAATGGTTTAGTTTAATGACCTCCATTTTACCTGGGTACCAAAAAGAAGGAAAATCAGTCCTCACAATTGCAGTGGGTTGTACCGGAGGTCAACATCGAAGCACAGCCTTTGCCCACCGCCTAGCTCAAGATTTAGAAGAGGAGTGGAGTGTTAATGAAAGTCACCGTGATAAAGACCGCCGTAAGGAAACGGTGAACCGCTCATGAGAAAGCCAATTATAACTGTTATTGGGGGTGGAACAGGGATTCCTGTCATCTTGAATAGTCTCCGCCGTGAAGAGGTGGATCTAAGAGCGATTGTAACGGTGGCTGATGATGGTGGTTCTTCGGGAGAATTACGCACAGCAATGCAGCTGACTCCCCCAGGAGATTTGAGAAATGTTTTAGTTGCTATGTCTGATATGCCAAAGTTCTACGAGCAGATTTTCCAATATCGGTTTAAAGATTCAGACGGTCCCTTATCAGGACATCCGTTGGGTAATCTAATCATTGCCGGTATTTCAGAAATGCAAGGTTCAACCTACAATGCTATGCAAATCTTGACCAAATTTTTCCACACCACAGGAAAAATCTACCCCTCTAGTGAGCAAGCATTGACGCTCCATGCTGTTTTTCAAGATGGGCACGAAGTCGTTGGTGAAAGTCATATTGCAGATTATCAAGGAATGATTGACCATGTTTTTGTCACCAATACTTACAATGATGAGGAGCCAACGGCTAGTCGCAAGGTGGTTGAGACGATTATGGAAAGTGATATGATTGTCCTTGGACCTGGGTCGCTCTTTACTTCTATTTTGCCAAATTTAGTTATTCGAGAAATTCGTGAAGCGCTTCTTGCGACAAAGGCTCAAGTTGTCTATGTCTGCAACATCATGACCCAGTATGGTGAGACAGAGCATTTTACAGATGCGGATCATGTGGCTGTTTTGAATCGCCACCTAGGGACAGATGTTATTGATACGGTTCTTGTCAATATTGAGCCTGTCCCTCAAAGTTACATGAACCGCAATCATTTTGACGAGTATTTGGTTCAGGTTGAGCACGACTTTAAAGGACTTTCAGAATTCTCGAAGCGCGTGATTTCTTCAAATTTTTTACGTTTGGAAAATGGCGGAGCTTTCCACGATGGTAACTTAGTAGTGGAGGAACTCCTCACCTTATTAAGAGGGGTGAAAGAATGAGTTTTACCACAAAAACAAAAGAAGAACTCCTTAGCCAAAATCTCTTAGATAAATACGAATTGTCTGCTCTGATTAAAATGTCTGGAAGTCTAGGGTTAACTGGACAGGGTTTAACACTTTCTATTACTACAGAGAATGCTAAAATGGCCCGTCATCTTTATAGTCTTTTAGAAAAGCTTTATCAAGCAACCCCTGAAATTAGACATCATCAAAAAGCCAATCTCAGAAAAAATCGTGTCTATACGGTTGTGGTTGCGGATAATGTTAATGACATGTTGTCTGATTTACAGGTTGCAGATTCCATTTTTGGCTTTGAAACAGGGATTGAGCATTCCATTTTAGACAATGATGAAGCTGGACGAAGCTATTTACGCGGGGCGTTTTTAGCGACAGGAACTATTAGAAATCCAGAATCTGGGAAATACCAGCTAGAAATTGCCTCTGTTTATCTTGATCACGCAGAGGATCTTGCATCCCTCATGCAAAAATTTATGTTAGATGCCAAGGTAATTGAGCGTAAAAGCGGAGCAGTGACTTATTTACAAAAGGCAGAAGACATTATGGATTTTCTCATTGTTATCGGTGCAATGACAGCAAAACAAGTTTTCGAACAAGTTAAGGTGATGCGAGAGGCTCGTAATGACATTAATCGAGCTAGTAATGCTGAAGCAGCTAATATTGCTAGAACTGTTAATGCCAGTGTTAAAACGATTAATAACATTGTCAAAATTATGGGAACAATCGGACTTGAGAATTTACCAGTTGAACTTCAAGAAATAGCAATGCTTCGTGTTAACAATCCTGATTATTCCATCCAAGAATTGGCAGACAGCCTTAAAAGTCCTCTTACCAAAAGTGGTGTCAATCATCGGCTTCGTAAAATTAATAAAATAGCTGATGATATTTGAAATTGATTCACTCAGTCTTTTAGAATAAAGAAAAATCTTTTAACGCTATTTTTCTCTTATCTTTTCTCATTTTTTGATTGATAAGTTTAATTTTATCCTTTAGCCTTGACCTAATCCACCGGACTGTTTGAATAAAATCAAGCAAAAGCTCTTTCCGAGATTCAATTCAAATCAATACTTACCTTATTTTAAATCTGAAAAGTTTTTCAGGATACTCGACATAGCAAACAACATTGTCAGGGGAGATTTCGCTTGGAAAGGAAAATAGGGTTTAAATTTTTGTCTAGCACGTTTTTGTTTAGTCGAGTTATCCCTAGGTAATACTTGATTATAATAGTACTGTAAGACTAGAGAAACTCCAGAATACAGTAAAAGGCACAGAATGACGTTACCTAAATGATGATTCTATGCTTTTTATTTATTTTCAACAACGTATGATTTTTGAAGTTTGATGTTTATTTGGATTCTGTCTAAGCTTAGAAATGAGATAGCGAAAGGAAATCAAGACTCTAAAATCATACCAATTTTTTTTGGAAAGGAGATTTGAAAAATTTAAGAAAAAAGTCTTGCAAAAAAAATATAATCTGATATACTTAACCAGTAAACATTAAACTAGTTAAGAAAAGGAGAACATATGAACACTAAGAAAATGGGTTTGTTACTTGGACTAGCTGCAATTATAGTCGGAGTAACAGCTTTTTTTACCATGCAAGGCAAATCTGAGAAATCATCAGATAAAATTCAGGCTGTAGCTACGTTTTATCCTGTGTATGAATTTACCAAAGCGGTACTAGGTGATGAAGGAGATGTTGAGTTGTTGATTAAAGCTGGAACTGAAGTTCATGGCTTTGAACCTTCAACTAAAAATCTGACTACTATCCAAGAGGCGGATGTTTTTGTCTATGCTGATGACAACATGGAGACTTGGGCTCCTAACTTGACTAAGGCTATTGATACTGAGCAAGTTAAAGTGATTAAGATGACAGGAGACATGCTTCTTATGGCAGGTGGTGATGATCACGATCATGACCATGCGCATGGTGAAGAAGGTCATCATCACGAATTTGATCCTCATGTTTGGGTGTCTCCATACCGGGCACTTCGTTTGGTTGAGAATATCAGTAAAGATTTGAGTGAAGCTTATCCTGATAAGGCTAAAGTTTTTGAAAAAAATGCTGACGCTTATATTGAAAAATTAAAAGCACTTGATGCGAAATATAGCGATGTTTTATCAACAGCTAAACAAAAATCATTTGTTACACAGCACGCAGCATTTAATTATTTAGCGCTAGATTATGGTTTAAACCAAATTTCGATTACAGGTGTCTCTGCTGAAAGTGAACCAACAGCGCAACGTTTAGCTGAATTAACATCTTATGTTAAAGACCAAGGTATTAATTATATTTACTTTGAAGAAAATGCGTCTGCGGTCGTTTCTGAAACACTAGCAAAAGAAGCTGGCGTAAAAACAGCTGTTTTAAATCCGTTGGAAAGTTTAACTAAAAAGCAAATGGACGCTGGTGAAGATTACTTCTCCGTTATGGAAGCCAATTTAGAAGCTTTACAATTGACTACAGAAAAAGAAGGTAAAGCCATCCAACCAGAAAAAGCTCCTGAGAAAACAGTTTATGCTGGTTATTTTGAGGACTCTGCTATCAAGGATCGTCTTTTGACAGACTGGTCGGGAGAATGGCAGTCTGTTTACCCATACTTGGTAGATGATACTTTTGATGAAATTTGGGATTATAAAGCTAAAAAATCTCAAGGAGAGATGACAGCCCAAGAGTATAAGGACTACTATACTATTGGTTATAAGACTGATGTTGAAGCTATAACTATTGATGGTGATAAAAAGACTATGACGTTTACTCAAAACGGTAAGAGTCAAACCTTCACGTACAAATATGTTGGTTACAAGATTTTGAACTACAAAAAAGGAAATCGTGGAGTTCGTTTCCTCTTTGAAACTGACGATGCTAATGCTGGTAACTTCAAGTATGTCCAATTCAGTGACCATAGTATTTCTCCAACTGAAGCAGGTCACTTCCACATTTACTTTGGCGGAAGCAGTCAAGAAGACTTGTTGAACGAGCTTGAAAATTGGCCAACTTATTATCCGGCAGGTATGACTGGTCATGAAATCGCACAAGAAATTGTTGCTCACTAAGTTACTAATAGCTATTTACAAAAAAGGTTGGAAATGACAGACGTTTCTAGCCTTTTTTTGGTACGTAGACATACCGTATGTCTGAGATGAAAGTCCCTTGTAAGCACTCTCTAATGGGGAATCCACTAGTGAATTTGATTTCTAATGGCCATAAGATTATTAAGTAGCATAAAATCAAGTGAAGAGAGAAGTATTAAATTCTTTATTTTATATTAAACTATACCAATTTTATATTTGACAAAATATATCTATTAACTTATACTGTAATAGTCGTATTTTTAAGATATGAATTAGACTATACCAATTTTATAAAGAGGAACATAATATGTGTGGAATTGTTGGTGTTGTAGGAAATAAAAATGCTACAGACATCTTGATGCAAGGACTTGAAAAGTTAGAATACCGTGGCTATGATTCAGCAGGAATTTATGTGGTCAATGGGCAAAAGACTAATTTAGTGAAATCAGTTGGTCGTATTGCTGACCTACGCACTAAATTAGGCATTGATATTGCAGGGACTGCTGGTATTGGACATACCCGTTGGGCGACTCACGGGAAGCCAAGTGAAATCAATGCTCACCCGCATCAATCTGAAACAGCTCGTTTTACCCTTGTTCACAATGGGGTCATTGAAAACTTTGCCGAGATTAAATCGGATTATCTAGCAGGTCACAATCTTAAAGGGCAAACAGATACTGAAATCACAGTTCACCTCATTGGCAAATTCGCCGAAGAAGATGGTTTGTCAGTTCTTGAGGCTTTCCGTAAAGCCCTATCTATTATTGAAGGGTCCTATGCTTTTGCGCTCATGGATGCAAAAGATGCTGACACTATCTATGTGGCTAAAAATAAATCACCACTCCTTATTGGTCTAGGTGACGGCTATAATATGGTCTGCTCAGACGCTATGGCTATGATTCGTGAAACATCAGAATACATGGAAATTCATGATAAAGAATTGGTTATTGTAAAAGCTGATAGTGTTCAAGTACAAGATTATGCTGGAAATGCGATTGAACGTGGTAGCTACACAGCTGAACTTGATCTTTCTGATATTGGTAAAGGGACTTACCCTTACTACATGTTGAAAGAAATTGATGAGCAGCCAACGGTGATGCGCAAATTGATTTCAGCTTACACAGATGATGCGGGTAAAATAACTGTTGATGCTGATATTATCAAGGCTGTTCAAGATGCTGATCGTATTTATATCATTGCGGCAGGAACTTCTTACCATGCTGGTTTTGCCTCAAAAGATTTTCTTGAGCAATTGACAGACACTCCTGTTGAACTCGGCATTGCCTCAGAGTGGGGCTACAATCAGCCATTACTGAGCCAAAAACCTCTATTCATCTTCATTAGTCAATCAGGAGAGACCGCAGATAGCCGTCAGGTACTTGTCCGTGCTAATAAAATGGGTATTCCTAGCTTAACGGTGACAAATGTTCCAGGTTCAACTCTCTCTCGTGAAGCCAATTACACTATGCTGCTTCATGCAGGTCCCGAAATTGCGGTAGCTTCAACAAAAGCCTACACTGCTCAGATTGCGACTCTTGCCGTTTTGGCAAAAGCGGTCGGTGATGCTAATGGAAACAGCAAAGCAGCTGACTTTGATTTGGTTCATGAACTTTCAATTGTTGCGCAGTCTATTGAAGCTAGCCTTTCTGAAAAAGACATGATTGAAGCTAAAGTGGCAGACCTTTTGGCAACATCACGCAATGCCTTCTATATTGGACGTGGAATAGATTATTATGTTGCTATGGAAGCATCACTGAAATTGAAAGAAATTTCCTATATCCAATGCGAAGGATTTGCTGCTGGAGAATTGAAGCACGGAACAATTTCGTTGATTGAAGATGGCGTGCCAGTCATTGCGCTTATCTCAAATAATAAAACTCTTGCTGCTCATACACGTGGCAATATCCAAGAAGTGGCAGCACGTGGCGCTAGTGTCTTAACAGTTGTTGATGAGGCGACGGCACGTGAAGAGGATGATATTAAGGTAAGAACAGTTCATCCATATTTATCATCGATTGCTATGGTAGTGCCAACTCAATTGGTAGCTTATTATGCGACTCTTCAACGTGGACTTGATGTCGATAAACCACGTAATCTTGCTAAATCAGTAACGGTTGAATAGGTGAATTGACAGATTAGGGAAAATAATTATTTGTGATAAAGAGTTAGAACCAATGTTTTAAATGACAGTTTCTAACTCTTTTATAGTAAATTGAAACTAGATTAGGACACAGAATAGAATAACTAATAATATTAGCTCGGATCAAAATGATTCATCTATGTCATATTCTTAATTCAAATTACTATATTATTGGATTGATAGTTTGTCTTGAATATGTACTCTCTAACTTAGATGAATTTAGACTAAACCAAATTCAAAAATTACTTTTTTAAATGTGCGGATACTAAAAAGGTTTGGGAGACCTTCGGAGGTAGTAGGCAAAAACTCAAATTTTAGCTTTGCTATTGAAAATTGGACAAGATAAAATGGCCTAGAATCAATCTTTTTGATGATGTTATTCTAAGACATTTACTATTTTTAGACTTTTTGCCCCCTTAAAATCTTCGTCGGGTTTTCCTTGCTAGATTTGGGGCTCTCTATCGTAGTAGATGATTGCCTATACTTGTCGATGACTGGCAGCGTCCAACATAGTTATCCTTTCGGGGGAACTATTACGAAATTGATTCTCAATTTCTGTAGCTCTCCAAAAAATCCGTTCTTAGCAAGCATTTCTTCTTGCTAAGAATAGTACCATGAGGAAAGGAATGTTTTATCCTCGCTAAGTTCGTAAGTTAGTCAATAATATTAGAGATTCTAAAATTCTAATTTTAATTTTGGTTTAGTATTAGTTTTACAAAGAGTTTTGATTAAATATTGATTTATAGAGTGATAGTATTTATAATAGAGTTATCCTAACTTATAAGGAGACATCATATGCTTCCAATGCACCCATTTATGTTAATCTGTTGGTTTACGCTTTATAGTATTGGGGTCTGGTTTACAGCTCCTCAAAAGATGCCTTATCGAAAATTATTTTGCTCTCTTTTCATTGTCAGTATCGGCCTATTGATGGGAATTTATTATATGAAAACGTCTGCTGATTTATCAGAGACATTGATAAACAATCTTTACTGGCCAGTGACGATTTCTGCTTATTATAGTCTAATTCCTTTAGTTGTGAATACGTTATTTCAATTGAGTTTACAGAAAGCAGATACTAAAACTTGGGTGATCTGGCTTATTGCTATTTTGCTAGTGATTTATCTCTCAGTAGGATTGATTCAGAATATATTTTTGGGAGCAGTTTAGGATGTCTCTAGTTATTCGAACGGCAGAATCTACCGATGTGCATAAGCTTCTTGATATTTATGCCTATTATGTTACAGATACAGCGGTTACCTTTGAATATGAAGTTCCATCTCTGATTGATTTTCAAGAGCGCATGCAGTCAATACAAGCTTTTTATCCCTATCTAGTGGCTGAAGAAGGAGGGCGGATTCTCGGTTACGCCTATGCGTCAGCCTTTCATCCTCGCGCCGCCTATGCCTGGTCTGCAGAGGTTACGATTTATTTGGACAAAGCTGCGCGTGGCAAAGGAGTGGGGTCTAAACTTTATAGGACCTTAGAAAACTATTTAAAAGAGATGGGTATTCTTAATCTTAATGCCTGTATTGCGCAGACTGATGTTGAGGATGAGTACCTAACCAATACTAGTCAAGTCTTCCATGAAAAGCAAGGTTATCAACTTGTAGGAACTTTCCATCAATCAGGGTATAAATTTAAACGATGGTATAACATGATTTGGATGGAAAAACTGTGTGGGAATCATGATAAGGAAGTTAGACCGGTAGTATCTTTTCAAGAGCTTGATAATAAGGAATCTAGTTCATAGCTAGATTTTTTTATTTAGTTAAAAAATAAGGCTTGATACATCCTTAAAGTGGCTGGCTTTGATATATGAAGAATAACTAGGTGAAAAAGAACATAGAGTTTATAAAGAGAGGAGTGTATTTATGTCCATATTTTAGAAGTTTAGAACTTAAACTAAACTTATTAGTTATTAAAATAGTTTATCAAAAGGCTTGACCATATATAGTTAATATATTATAATTTATATGTGGTTATAACAAGTTGAAGGAGCACTTATGTTTTCATTAAAGAAAGAGAAACCCTTGTATCTACAATTGGTCGATACATTAGAGTTAGACATTCGAAATTCAATGTCACCGAACGACAAATTATTGTCTGAACGTGAGCTGACTGAAACGTATCAAGTTAGTCGTATAACCGTTCGTCAAGCTTTACAAGAACTTGAAAAACGTGGATTAGTTTATAAGATGCAGGGGAAAGGGACCTACGTCTCAGAGATAAAAGAACCTGCTGTGGACCTAGGAAATGTTTATAGCTTCACAGATGAAATGAAAAAACTGGGGAAGCAACCAGTTACTAAAACTTTATCTTTTTCAATTGTGAAAGCAACAGAACATATTGCCCGGGAATTAAAGATTGAACTCGGAGCTGAAGTTTATGAACTCGAGCGCTTACGGTTGGCAGACGATATACCCATGATGTTAGAACGTAGCTATTTACCAGTAATTCAATTTGTCGGATTAAATAAGGAAATTCTTTCCCAAAAGCCACTTTATCAAATCGTAGAGGAAGATTATGGTGAGCGTATCCGCGTTGCCGAAGAAGAATTTTTTGCCAGCATTGCTTTAAATCATGAAGCCAAATTACTAGAAATCAAAAAGGGTGCCCCTGTACTGCACCTTGTCCGTAAAACCTATAATGCTAAAAATAAAATCATAGAATTCACCTTTAGTATTGCACGTGCCGACCAGTTCAGATATAAAGTCAGCCATTTTAGGGATTAAAACTGTCCAGTGGACAGTTTTAACCCGAGTTTGTCAACTAAATAGCGAGGAAGTCCAGTGGACTATTTCAGCCTAAAAAATGAAATAACTCTAGTCAGCAAGACTTAGTCTATTTGATTTTTACAAAAAAATGAAAGCGCAAACAAAATAACTTAATAGAGGAGGAAGTTATGTTTTTTAAAACAAAAGAAGAGTTGCTTGATTTGGGTGCAGAGATTACAACCAGAGAAATCAAACAGCAACCCGAAATCTGGCAAGAGGCTTTAAAACTTTTTAAAGATAAAGTTACTGATATTGCATCTTTTCTTGATAAGGTAGTAGGCTCAAGTAAGGAAAAACCCGTTAAAGTTATCTTTACTGGAGCAGGAACATCACAATACGTAGGTGATACAATTTTACCTTATCTTAAACGGACTGCGGACCGTAGCCGATTTATTTTTGAAAGTATTGGAACAACTGAGCTTGTTTCAGCTCCCTACGATCATCTTTTTGCAGATGAGACGGTACTGTTGGTATCTTTTGCTCGATCAGGAAATAGTCCAGAAAGTGTGGCAGCAGTAGCTCTTACTAATCAAATTGTACCTAATGCTTATCATCTAACTATTACTTGTGCAGCAGAAGGACTTTTAGCTAAACGTGCGGCAGGCGATGAAAAAAATCTTCTTTTACTAATGCCTAGTCGCTCTAATGACGCTGGATTTGCTATGACAGGTAGTTTCACCTGCATGCTTCTAACATCACTCCTTATTTTTGATGATGCTGAGTCTCTAGAAAATAAAGAAAAATACGTGTCTTATCTTTATCAAATAGGGCAAGATATTATTAGCCGTGAAGAAGAATTACAGAAACTTATTAATTTAGAATTTAACCGTGTGGTTTATCTAGGTTCTGGTTCAATGGCCGCGCTGACACGTGAGGCACAATTGAAAATTCTAGAATTAACAGCAGGAAAAATTGCTACGATATTTGATTCATCAATGGGCTTTCGCCATGGACCAAAATCTTTTGTGAATGAAAAGACAATCGTCCTTGATTTTGTTCACAATGATTCTTACACACGTCAGTATGATATTGATTTGTTAGAGGAAGTCTATGATGATCAGATTGCTCTTAAAACATTGGCTGTGGCCCAAAAAGGGGAATTAAAATTTTCAGGAGATACTTTTGAATTGTTATCAGATATTATTCTTCCAGAAGGTTATCTTGCTCTTGGAATGATTTTAGTTGCCCAAACTATTTCACTTTTAGCCTCAATCAAAGTAAATAATACTCCAGATACCCCATCTGCTTCTGGTACTGTAAACCGTGTGGTTAAGGGTGTTATCATCCATGATTATCAATCTTAAGTCTAATACAAAGAAAGGACATTATCTATTATGTGGACACTAACAGAGAATAAAAAAGCTTGTATGGAAAAGTTGTCAACCAAGGAAGGGGTTATCTCAGCGCTAGCTTTTGACCAACGCGGAGCCTTAAAACGTCTCATGGCACAACATCAAACTGAGGAACCAACAGTTACTCAGATGGAAGAACTCAAATCATTGGTAGCAGAAGAATTAACTCCATTCGCATCATCAATGTTACTTGATCCAGAATATGGCTTACCAGCTATTAAAAACTTACACGAAGATGCTGGCTTGCTACTTGCTTATGAAAAAACGGGATATGATACGACCAGTACAAAACGTTTGCCAGACTGTCTAGATGTTTGGTCGGCTAAACGTATTAAGGAACAGGGAGCAGATGCTGTTAAATTCTTACTTTACTATGATGTGGATAGTACAGAGGAATTAAACCAACAAAAGCAGGCCTATATTGAACGTATCGGTTCCGAATGTGTGGCAGAAGACCTTCCATTTTATCTGGAAATTTTAGCCTATGATGAAACTATCGCGGATGCAAATAGCGTAGAATATGCAAAAGTTAAACCAGATAAAGTTATTGGTGCCATGGAAATTTTCTCAAATCCACGCTTTAATATTGATGTGTTAAAAGTAGAAGTGCCAGTTAACATGAACTATGTCGAAGGATTCGGAACTGGTGAAATAGTTTATACACGCGAAGAAGCAAAGACTCTTTTCTTGGAACAAAGTCAAGCAACTCATTTACCGTTTATTTTCCTAAGTGCTGGAGTATCTGCACAGCTTTTCCAAGAAACATTACGTTTGGCTAAGGAAGCAGGTTCAACATTTAATGGTGTTCTTTGCGGACGTGCAACTTGGGCTGGTTCTGTTAAGGCTTATATTGAAGGCGGAGAGGTTGCTGCTCGTGAATGGCTTCGTACAGAAGGACGTGCTAATATCGACAGTTTGAACCAAGTTATTTTTGAGACGGCAACAGCTTGGACAGAACGTCTGTCATACTGATGACATTATTTGACATTCAGGACCTATAGCTGTATGTAGACGTTAAAAGAAAGACAAAAAAGAGAGTGGGACAACGAAGTTCATCACATTCGTATAGGATGGCCGCTAACGATTGGGTGGTACTAAAATAGTCCACTGGACTATTTTAGGTGGACACTTGAAAATGAAAGAAGTGTCCTGTTACAGACCTCCAATCAACCACTGTGTCAATCTGTTATTACTATCAAAAAAGAAGGTTGAGATATTTTTGACCCAACCTCTTCATTACAGTATATATGATATACCAATTTAACGATTGGCAGTTATTTCAAATTTATAAAAATTCCAATGCTTGTAGTTTTCAGCATATTCAAGGATGATGTCTGAATTAGTTTGCTCAGTTCTACGAACTTGAAAAATGGTAGGTTCTTGTTTCTCTAGATTAAGGAGTTCACGGACTTCTTCTGGTGTAGAAAAAGTAACTTCATGTGCTTCTGTATAGGGTTCAGAAGACATGTGAATATCAAAATCCAGTTTGAATCGTTGATGAATCGATTGATAGTAGTCCTTTTTAGCATCTGGAGTTAAGATAAAACGTTCCGGAATATAGGATAACTGATAGATATAAGGCTTCTCACCTGCACTTCTTAGACGAGCAACGCGATAGTAAAAGTCATTGTTAGTAAGTTTTAATTCTTTCAAGTATTTTGGATCGTTTCCTTTTTCAACAGAGAGAACTTTAACGTGGTCATTTTTTAGTGGAAAAAGTTCGACATCTGAAAATTCGACGAGTTTCCCTTTACGTGAACGAGAGACGAAGGTTCCTTTTCCTTGCTTGCGAATTAGATAGCCATCTTTTACCAACTCATTTAGAGCTCTAATAACGGTAATAGAACTAACATCATATAGTTGTACAAGCTCACTTTCAGTATAGAACTTATCGCCGTTTTCGAACTTACCAGTAACAATTTGGTTTTTTAAATCATTTTGAATACGTTGATATTTAGGGATTTTCATACTTTTTCCTTTCTATCGTTTCATTGTAACATCTTATCATTCTAGTGTTGATATTATACTAAAATTTTCTTCAAAATGTAATTAAAAAACGGATGCTATTAAAAAATAGAAAAATAAAAAATAGTAAAAAACACTTGATATAACCAGTTGTTTATGTTAATATATTGTTAAATAAGAAAACGATTCCAAAAGAGGTGATTCTACTGAAATTTGAGATTAGTAACGATAAGAATTTTTTTCTCAATCAAAAACCTTTCAAAATATTATCTGGAGCGATTCATTATTTTAGAATTCATCCAGATGATTGGTACCATTCTTTGTATAATTTGAAAGCATTAGGCTTTAATACTGTTGAAACCTATGTTCCTTGGAATTTGCATCAACCGACTAAAGATTCCTTTACTGTAGCAGAAAGTTTAGATATTGAGAGATTTCTAACGATTGCTCAGAAACTTGGGCTCTACGCTATTGTTAGACCCTCGCCGTATATTTGTGCCGAATGGGAATGGGGGGGCTTACCAGCTTGGTTATTGACTGAAAATGTCAGGGTTCGGACAAGTGATCCAAAATTTGTCCATTATGTTGATTGTTACTATGCTAAGTTGTTACCTATTTTGGCAAAACATCAGCTTAGTCATGGTGGAAATATCCTGATGTTCCAGATTGAAAATGAGTATGGGTCATACGGGGAAGAAAAGGATTACTTGAGAGCCATCAAATCGTTAATGGAAAAGCATGGTTTAGAAGGGCCTTTCTTTACTTCGGATGGGCCGTGGCGTGCCACTTTACGAGCTGGAAGTTTGATTGAAGATGACGTCTTAGTCACAGGCAATTTTGGTTCAAAAGCTGCTAGCAATTTCAAACAAATGCAGGATTTCTTTGATGAGCACAATCGCACCTACCCACTCATGTGTATGGAGTTTTGGGATGGTTGGTTTAATCGTTGGGGAGAAGAAGTCGTTACGAGAGAACCTGAAGAATTAGCTGAGTCGGTGATGGAATGTATTGAGCTTGGGTCAATTAACCTCTATATGTTTCACGGTGGAACCAATTTTGGCTTTATGAATGGTTGCTCAGCTAGAGGTCAGAAAGATTTACCTCAAGTAACTTCCTATGATTATGATGCTGTTTTGGATGAAGCTGGAAATCCTACTCAAAAGTTTTTTGAAATTCAAAAACGTTTGAAAACACGTTTTCCTGAATTGATAACTGCTATGCCTTTGACCAAAAAAATAAAAACCTATCCTTCGGTGACATTGAGTCAAAAGACAGGGCTTTTTGGTAATCTTAAAAATGTAAGCGTTTTAAAAATCAATCCTTATCCTTTGTCAATGGAAGAATTAGGGCAAAACACAGGATATGTTTTGTACCAAACAGAACTTGAGCGAGATAAAGATGATGCTGAACGTCTCCGTGTTATTGATGCAAGGGATCGCATTCAGGTTTATGAAAATGATTATCATGTTGCTACCCAATATCAGGATGAAATTGGTGAGGACATTGCCTTAGAGATGACTCAGAAGTACACGAATCTTAAAATTCTAGTAGAGAATATGGGACGTGTCAATTATGGTCACAAACTTGAGGCAGCAACACAACGTAAAGGTTTAGGGCGTGGAGCGATAGTGGATTTACATTTTATCGGTAATTGGAAGCACTATAGTTTACCGCTTGATTCTGTTTCAAATCTTGATTTTTCTAAAGAATGGAAGAGCGGACAACCTTCTTTTTATCACTATCAGCTGAAGATAGATGAGCTGGCAGATACCTATCTTGACATGACAGGATTTGGTAAGGGAGTCGTCTTTGTAAATAATATGAATATAGGAAGATTTTGGGAAAAGGGGCCAATCCTCACTCTCTACCTTCCTAAAGGATATTTAAAGAAAGGAGAAAATAGCATTGTTGTTTTTGAGACAGAAGGACGGTACAAAGAAAGAATTACCTTTACAGATAGACCTAAAATAAAAAATATTAAATAGTGAGAGGATTTTATTATGGCAATTATTGCAACGCGTATTGATGGTCGTCTTATTCACGGCCAAGTCGCAAATCTTTGGACAACGAAATTGAATATCAGTCGTATTATGGTAGTGGATAACGATGTTGTGAATAGTGATTTAGAAAAAACAGCTTTGAAATTAGCAACTCCTCCTGGAGTAAAATTATCAATCTTAACAGTTGAAAAAGCAGCAGCTAATATCTTAGATGGCAAATATGATTCACAACGTCTCTTGATTGTAGCTCGTAAACCGGATCGTTTTTTAGGCTTGTTAGAAGCTGGTGTTCAATTCCCAGAATTGAATGTAGGGAATATGTCACAAAGTGATGAAACACGTGCTGTAACACGTTCTATCAATGTTGTTAATCAAGATATCGCAGATTTTGATACTATTCACTCAAAAGGTGTTAAACTCATTTCTCAGATGGTACCAGGCGACTCACCCCAAGACTTTATGCCATTGTTGGATAAGGTTCGCTAATTTTAGAAATAAAACATAAAATTATATTAGGAGGAATACATCATGATTCAATGGTGGCAAATTCTATTACTAACTCTCTACTCTGCTTATCAGATTTTAGATGAGTTAACCATTTGTACTTCAGCAGGTTCTCCTGTTTTCGCTGGATTTATATCTGGTTTGATTATGGGAGATATGACAACAGGTCTTTTGATTGGTGCTAGTCTACAATTGATGGTACTTGGTGTAGGGACATTTGGTGGTGCTTCTCGTATTGATGCAACTTCTGGTGCGGTTCTTGCAACTGCCTTCTCAGTATCGCAAGGTTTGAATCCCGAGCTTGCAATAACTTCAATTGCAGTACCTGTAGCAGCCCTTATGGTTTATACAGATATTGCAGGACGTTTCTCAACAACTTATTTTGCGCATCGTATTGATAAAAATATTGACAATTTTGATTATAAAGCTATTGAACGTAACTATCTTCTAGGTGCGGTTCCATGGGCGCTTTCTCGTGCCTTACCAGTATTTTTAGCACTTGCTTTTGGAGGAGGTGCTGTTGAAACTATTGTTGATTTCATCAAAGAATATCAATGGGTTGCTAATGGTTTGACCTTGGCGGGACGTATGCTTCCAGGTCTTGGGTTTGCTATCCTTCTTCATTATCTTCCAATCAAACGCAATCTTCATTATTTGGCAATGGGCTTTGGGATTACCGCAATGCTTACTGTTATCTATAATAATTTGCAAACTGTTGCAGGGACCTTGACAGGTATTATCGGTGTAGATGCTAAACTTTTCAAAGATGTAGTTTTTAATGGTGCGCCATTTAAAGGACTTCCAATGATGGGAATTGCTATTATTGGTGCTGGTCTTGCAACACTTCATTATAAAAATAGTCAAAATAAACCAGAGGTAGTAGTACAAACAGTTTCAGAAAGTGGGGAAATTGAAGATGACGAAATCTAATTACAAATTAACAAAAGATGATTTTAATCAAATCAATAAACGTAGTCTTTTTACCTTCCAATGGGGCTGGAATTATGAACGGATGCAAGGTTCAAGCTATCTCTATCATATCTTGCCGCAATTGCGTAAAATTTATGGAGACGGAACACCTGAATTAAAAGAAATGATGAAAAATCATACACAATTCTTTAACACATCTAATTTCTTCCACACAATCATTTCAGGTATCGACTTAGCGTTAGAGGAATCAGAAGGAGTCGCTTCAAAAGAAGCGGTTAATGGTGTGAAAATTGGTCTTATGGGCCCATTTGCTCCGATTGGTGATTCACTTTTTGCCTCATTGGTTCCAACGATTATGGGGTCTTTAGCAGCGGGTATGGCCAAAGAAGGAAGTCCCCTAGGAATTTTACTCTGGGTATTAGTTGCCGGTATAGCTATCAATATCTTCCGCTGGAAACAACTTGAAATTGCATATAAACAAGGTACCAAACTTGTAACAACAATGCGTGATCAGTTAACCGCAATTGTTGATGCGGCATCAGTGATGGGAGTCTTTATGGTGGGAGCCTTAATTGCAAGTATGATTAACTTTGAAGTATCGCTTAATCTACCTGTTGGAGCCGGCATAGATGTTCAAAACTTACTTAATATGATTTTCCCACGTCTTGTTCCAGCACTTTTTACAGGATTTATCTATTGGTTGCTTGGTCGTAAAGGGATGACTTCTACAAAAGCAATCTTGGTTATCATTGTTCTTGCTGTTGCTTGCTCTGCGTTTGGTTGGTTTGTTATGGGAATGAAAGGGTAATATGGCAAAGCAGTTAATTTTAATTAGTCATGGTCTTTTCTGTGAGGAACTGAAAAAAAGCACGGAAATGATTATGGGACCTCAAGATATTATCCATACAGTAGGCTTATTGCCTGAGGAAGGTCCAGATGACTTTCGTCTTAAACTTGAGGAAAAAATGGCAGAGCTCAAAGAGTTTGTTGTCCTAGCTGATCTTATGGGTGGAACACCATGTAACGTGGCTTCACGTATGGTCATGGAAGGCAAAGGATTCGACCTCTATGCAGGTATGAATATGCCAATGATTATTGGTTTTTTAAACGGTGTTCTTCTTGGAGAGGACATTGATTTGGTAGAGTTTGGGTCAACTAATATTCATCATATCAATGATTTGCTATCATTTAATGAGAATGACGAAGATGATTAATTTTTCTTTATCTAGTTTCCTTTGAGTTAAACTAATCTATCTCTTTATCTCAATCCCCCTTTTGTGAAGTAATCAGGAGGGGGATTTTTTAGAAAAAGCGGTTGACAGAGGTTATTGAATATCATATAATAAAATAGTTGCCGCTATAGTTAAATGGTATAATAGAGCAATGGTAATGCTCCGTTCCGAGTTCGATTCTCGGTGGTGGCAGATAGCGAGTTGACCAAGGTCAACTCTTTTATTTTGGAGAGAGAGATGTCATACGAACAAGAGTTCTTAAAAGATTTTGAAGAGTGGATAAACACTCAGATTATGATTAACGAAATGGCAATGACAGAGAGTCGTCGTGTATTAGAAGAAGATAAGGATGGTCGTGCAGCAGACGCTTATATTCGGTATGAGAGCAAGCTTGATGCTTATCGTTTTATTCAAGGGAAATTTGCTAATTATAAAGAAGGTAAAGGATTTCATGAGTTGCCTGAGGGCTTATTTGGAGAGAGACATTATTAAAGGGAAAGGAAAGATATTATGGCAAAGAAAAAAGTAAATCGTAAAAAACAATTGAAAAAACAATTCGCAGCCTTGAGAAAAGCTGGTAAATTGGTGGGGAATACCGTAGCAGAGACTGCACAAACAGTAGCTCATCAAGCCTCAGATGTGACAGCTGTCGCAACAGAAAAAATTAATGAAGTGGTTGAAATAGTAAAAGAAAAGGTTGAGGAAGGTAAGGCGGTTGTCGAAAAAGTGACAAAGAAATCTGAAGCAAGCTTAGAAGACTTGACAAATGAATTGACAGGATTGGCAGTTGCGCGTGTGGAGACATTCTATGCGGAAGGTATTTGTACAGCAAAGGATTTTGCTTCTTGGACTGAAAAAGAATTGTTGGAACTTAAAGGCATTGGTCCTGCGACCCTAAAAAAATTAAAAGAAATTGGTATCACATTCAAGGCATAAATCAGTTGAATAAATAATTAGTTTCTGTTAAAATAGGAATGCTCAGAGGTGTTTTGAAGCCCATTTGTTACAGAAAGCGGTATTGCTGAGAAATCCGCACAAATGTCAAGACTGGTTACTGATGTGATTACTGAAATAGTATGAGTTGCGGACTGGAATAGTCCGAATCTGGGTGGTACCGCGGAAATCAGAAATGAACTTCGTCCCTGTCTAGCGTTAGCTAGATGGGGATTTTTATATGGAGAAGTGGTTATGAAGCAGGTATTTGAAACAACAAAATGTTATCTTGGCTATCCCGTTTTTATTCTGGGCTACAAGGATGAGGATCATGGTTACAATATCACGACCTCCAGTTCCTCTTATAGCCTCAGTGATATGATGGTGATTGGGCTGTTTAAAGGAAACAATGCGACTAAACAAATCAAAAAATATGGTCAATTTACCGTGAATGTTCCGACAGAAAATCTTATGTTGCAGATTGAACAGGCAGGTTTTCACAGCTCCAGAGATAAGTTATCTTTGACCAAACTTGATTATACGATTGCAAACGAGATAGATGCTCCGTTATTGACCCAATGCCCGATTTCAATCGAGTGTGCCGTGACTAATATCCAGACCCACGAAAATTATGTCAATATTACCGCACGGATTGTCAAACGTTGGGTGGATGACAGCCTTTTGGATGCTAAGGGGCGGTTCAATAGCAGAGCTTTTCATCCTATTGAGTATATGGGAGATGGTAAGGAGCGTGTCTATCGTTATTTAGATGACACGCGGAGCGATAAATTAGGTCATTTTATGAAACAAGGCAAGGAGGTAGTTCGTGTTGAAAATTCTAGAACCTTATGATGGCAAGCGTCTGCCAGTTGTCGAGACTGACCGCTTGGTTTTACGTCAGCGCACAGTAGCGGATGTTGAAGACATTTTTGCCTATGCTAAATTGGCAGAAGTGTCCTATCCGGCAGGATTTCCACCCGTCACGAGCTTGGAGGATGAAATTACCTATCTCGAAACCACCTTACCTCAGCGTGAGGCGGACCACAACCTCCCATCTGGCTACGGCATTACCCTGAAAGGTGAGGACCGTGTGATTGGCTCTGTGGACTTTAACCACCGTCATGCTGATGATGTCCTCGAGATTGGCTACCTCCTCCACCCTGATTATTGGCGCCAAGGTCTGATGACCGAAGCGGTGGAAGCTCTCGTGGAGTTAGCGTTCACCCTCCTTGATCTGCACAAGGTAGAAATTTCCTGCTTTGATTACAATGGCGGAAGTCGGAAAATTGCTGAGAAACTAGGCTTTACCCTTGAAGCGACCATCCGTGATCGCCGTGATGCTTTGGGAAATCGCTGCGCAGATCTTCGTTTTGGACTTTTGAAGTCAGAATGGGAGGCAAGTCATGGATAAAAAACTCATCTTAGAAAATACTCGTCAGTTTGTCAAAAATCTTTCTGATGGTGAAGCGAGTGGTCATGACTGGTGGCACATTGTCCGTGTGACCAAGACCACCTTGACCATTGCCAAAGAAGATGGTGCTGATCCTTTTATCTGTGAAATGGCTGCGCTCCTCCACGATGTGGCAGATGAGAAATTAAATGCCAGCGAAGCAGAAGGTTTAGCTAAACTGACCGCTTTCCTAGATAGTCAGTCGCTCCCAAGTGAGCTGAAAGCAGAAATTTTAGCCATTATCCAAGGTATTTCTTACAAGGGTGGGCACAATCAGGCAGTGCTGTCGCTAGAAGGGCAAGTGGTTCAAGACGCAGATAGGCTAGATGCCATCGGAGCTATCGGTATTGCCAGAACCATGGCCTACTCAGGCAATAAAGGCAGACTCATCCACGACCCCAATAAACAAGCGCGTGAGAACCTAACCCTAGAAGATTACCGCAAGGGTGAAGACACCGCCATCATGCACTTCTATGAAAAACTCCTCAAACTCAAAGATCTGATGAATACCGAGACGGGAAAAAAACTGGCAGAACAACGACACCAGTTCATGCTAGATTACCTCGATCAGTTCTATGCCGAGTGGGAAGGGGAGAGGTAGAGGAAAGTGATATGAATATAATCTTAATCGGAGCTCAAGCGTCTGGAAAAATGACAATTGGGCAAGAACTTGAAAAACAATCTGATTTAGTCCTTTTCCATAATCATGAATCCATTGATTTTGTTACAAAATTTATACCGATGTCAACTGAGGCTAGAGAACTAATCAATACGATTCGAGTGGAGTTTTTCAAAACCTTTGCCAAAACAAATCAACAGATGATTTTTACAGTGGTTATTGATTTCAATGATCCTGATGATATTGCTTTTTTAGAAGAAATCCAATCGATTTTTCAGCAGTGGGATAGAGAAGTTTTATTTGTCGAGTTAGAAACGGATTTGCAAGAACGTTTAAGACGTAATAAAACAGAAAATCGTCTCTATCATAAACCTATAAAGCGCCATATAGAGTGGTCTGAAAAAGATATTTTAGAGACAGCGACTTTTGCTAACTTTAATCCAGAAAAATCACCAGAAAGCCTGAGACGGTATGTTAAAGTTAATAATACCGAGCTTTCTCCTCAGGAAACAGCGCAGCTTATTTTACAAAACATAAAAGAAATACAAGAAAATTAGGAAGGACATCATATGTCAAAAGAACTATCACCAAAATACAATCCAGCCGAGGTTGAGGCTGGGCGTTATCAAACTTGGTTAGACCAAGATGTTTTCAAGCCGTCAGGCGACAAGAAGGCCAAGCCTTATTCTATCGTGATTCCACCGCCAAATGTTACTGGTAAGTTGCACCTTGGCCACGCTTGGGACACGACTCTTCAAGATATCATTATCCGCCAAAAACGCATGCAGGGCTTTGATACGCTCTGGTTGCCTGGTATGGACCACGCGGGTATCGCGACGCAAGCTAAGGTTGAGGAGCGCCTTCGTGAGCAGGGCATCACGCGCTACGATCTCGGTCGTGAAAAATTCCTAGACAAAGTTTGGGAATGGAAGGACGAGTATGCGACCACTATCAAGGAGCAGTGGGGCAAGATGGGGCTTTCTGTCGATTACTCACGCGAGCGTTTCACCCTTGATGAAGGCCTGTCAAAAGCCGTGCGCAAGGTCTTTGTGGACCTCTACAAAAAAGACTGGATCTACCGCGGTGAGTTCATCATCAACTGGGACCCAGCAGCCCGTACAGCCCTTTCAGACATCGAAGTTATCCACAAGGACGTTGAGGGTGCCTTCTACCACATGAATTATCTGTTGGAAGATGGCTCGCGCGCCCTTCAAGTGGCAACAACGCGACCAGAAACCATGTTTGGAGACGTTGCCGTTGCCGTAAACCCAGAAGATCCTCGTTACAAGGATTTGATTGGTAAAAACGTGGTTCTTCCAATCGTGAATAAGCTTATCCCAATCGTTGCCGACGAGCATGCCGATCCAGAATTCGGAACAGGGGTGGTGAAAATCACACCTGCCCATGACCCGAACGACTTTGAGGTTGGTCAGCGCCATAACTTGCCACAAGTCAATGTCATGAACGCTGACGGTACTATGAACGAACTGGCTGGCGAATTTGCAGGCATGGACCGTTTTGCAGCGCGTAAAGCTGTTGTAGCGAAGTTGGAAGAATTGGGTGCCCTTGTCGAAATCGAAAAACGTGTTCACTCGGTTGGTCACTCAGAACGTACAGGTGTGGTGGTTGAGCCTCGCTTATCAACTCAGTGGTTCGTTAAAATGGATCAATTGGCGAAAAATGCCATTGCCAACCAAGACACAGACGACAAGGTGGAATTCTACCCACCACGTTTCAACGATACTTTCCTTCAATGGATGGAAAATGTTCACGACTGGGTAATTTCTCGTCAGCTTTGGTGGGGTCACCAAATCCCTGCCTGGTACAATGAAGCAGGTGAGATGTACGTCGGTGAGGAAGCTCCAGAAGGTGACGGTTGGAAACAGGACGAAGACGTCCTTGACACATGGTTCAGCTCTGCTCTTTGGCCATTCTCAACAATGGGTTGGCCTGATACAGAAGCAGAAGATTTCAAGAGATATTACCCAACTTCAACCTTGGTAACGGGCTACGATATTATTCCATTCTGGGTGTCTCGTATGATTTTCCAAGGAATTGAATTTACTGGTAAGAGCCCGTTTAAGAATGCTCTTATCCACGGACTTATCCGTGACGAAGAAGGGCGCAAGATGTCCAAGTCCTTAGGTAATGGTATTGACCCAATGGATGTTATTGAGAAATATGGTACAGATAGCTTACGTTGGTTCTTATCTAACGGCTCTGCCCCAGGACAGGATGTCCGTTTCTCATACGAAAAAATGGATGCCTCATGGAACTTCATTAACAAAATCTGGAACATTTCGCGCTACATTCTCATGAATAATGAAGGCTTGACGCTAGCTGATGCGACAGCCAATGTTGATAAAGTTGCTGCTGGTGAAGCTGGAAACGTGACGGATAAATGGATTCTCCACAACCTCAATGAGACCATCGGCAAGGTGACGGAGAACTTTGACAAGTTTGAGTTTGGTGTGGCAGGTCACATCCTCTACAACTTCATCTGGGAAGAGTTCGCCAACTGGTACGTGGAATTGACTAAGGAAGTCCTTTACAGCGACAACGAAGACGAGAAGGTTATCACGCGCTCTGTCCTCCTCTACACATTGGATAAAATCCTTCGTCTTCTTCACCCAATCATGCCGTTCGTGACGGAAGAAATCTTTGGCCAATATGCTGAAGGCTCTATCGTGATAGCGGACTACCCAACAGTTGATGCTGCCTTTGAAAATGAAGCTGCCCACAAAGGCGTGGAAAGCTTGAAAGACCTGATTCGTACCGTGCGAAATGCGCGTGCAGAAGTGAACGTTGCTCCAAGCAAACCAATCACCATCCTTGTGAAAACAAGCGACAGCGACTTGGAAAGCTTCTTCAACAGCAATGTCAACTACATCAAACGTTTCACAAACCCAGAAACGCTTGAAATCTCATCACGTATCACTAACCCAGAACTTGCCATGTCAGCCGTTATCACAGGCGCTGAAATCTTCCTCCCACTCGCCGACTTGCTCAACGTGGAAGAAGAGCTCGAGCGCCTCAACAAAGAACTCGCTAAATGGCAGAAAGAACTCGACATGGTCGGCAAAAAACTCAGCAACGAACGCTTCGTCGCCAACGCCAAACCAGAAGTCGTCGAAAAAGAAAAAGCCAAACAAACCGACTACCAAGCTAAATATGATGCGACCGTAGAGCGTATCAAAGAGATGGAGAAGTTGGTGAAGTAAGGTAATAATGGTTATGAAAACGTTAGTAAATGCTAGCGTTTTTTTGTATAATGAATCTAGATATTGTTTTTTTACTTAAATAAAAGGAAATTATGTTTTCTTTTTTTCAGTAGACTATGAGCATAATAAAGCATTTAGGGATGAACAGATAAAAACTAAGGTGTGAAATGGGAATTAGTAAGGAAAAATTGAAAGAATCGTGTAGACGAGCAATAGCAAATGTTTTGTATGAAGGCACAACGGATGTTGAGATATTTAACCATGCTTTTGAAATTGATTTTTTAAAAAATCAAGATATAAAAAATGAGATGGTGAGCTTGGTATGTAGTTCTATTCAGGCTGCTTTAGGAATTGAAAGTTTAGGAAACAGTGGGAGCCAAGAAAAAAATAACTTTTCAAAATTAAAGGTTCACAAACTAGGTCATGTTTTGGTACCTAAGAAAAACCTTTCAGATTATCGAAAATGTGCTATTGTAGACATATATGATGAAATCGTATATCTTACCCTGGTATTAAGTATTGCTCAGCAAATAGAAAATATGAGAATAAAAAAATCTCTCAATAAAGTATTCTCTTATAGATTTGTTAATGGCAATAAGTCTGGTATATTATTTGATAAAAAATATAATTATTCTACGTTTAGAAATGCTATTCTTAAAAAGAGTAGGAAAGAAGAATATAAAGTCGTAGTAGAGTGCGATATTGCAAATTTTTATGATAGGTTAAATATCCATAGAGTAGAGTCAGTTTTAAGATCGAATCCTAAAATTGATGAAGATATTATATATATAATAAATGAACTTCTGCTGTATTGGGCTAACAGAGATTCATATGGATTGCCAGTAGGTTCAAATGCTTCTAGGATTTTAGCTGAGTCTGCTCTCATTGAAGTTGATAATTATTTAATATCAAAAAAGATAGAGTTTTGTAGATTTGTAGATGATTATAGAATTTTTGCAAAAGATGCGATTGAGGCGCACAATAATTTAGCACTTTTAACTGCTCGCTTAAGCAAAGAGGGAATATTCCTTAATACTCAAAAAACTAGAGTGCGGGATATTTCAGAATTTAAGATAGAACTATCTACGATTGAAGAAATTGAAAGTAATTCTCACCGACAGGATCTTGAACAAGATAATGAAACTAAGAGTATTCAAGAAAAAGATAAAGTTTCTAAAATAATAAAAGGTTATTCTGGTCTCATACCCACTAAATTTAGGAGACTTTCAAATAAAGAAATCAAGAAATTAAAGGAGAATGATCTTGAAAACATGTTGAATAAAGCTACTCAGTCTGTACTTGTTGATGAAAAAATGATGACTAGCATTATTCGCACAATTGTCGCACGCGAAGAGTATGAGAGACTTGGGGAATTACCTAATATACTGCAAAAGTATCCCCAGTTTATTCCCTATTTTGTTGATACTGTACTTAAATGTGAAGGAATTTCAAAGGAAGTAATTCAAAAGATATGCAATGATTTTGAATATTGGATGACTAATTTAGATGCACCTGAATATATTCAAGTTTATTTGACTAGACTCTACTCAACACCTCCGTTTGACAATAAACAAATATTATTAAATAGTTTTAGAAATTTAAAAAGGAATTCAGGAGATTATATTGGGAGGGCAATCCTTGAAGGATTGGATGGTAGTTTAACAAGAGGAGAACTATTAGAAATCCGAGATTACTACTATAGAGCTGATAAATGGGAAGAGAGACAAATTTTAAAAATGATTAATTCAAACTTGTCTAAGGGAGAAAAAAGGCCGTTTTTTAAAGATATAAAGTTTCACGAAGAAGACTTCTTTATTAATAAAATTATTTCTTCAAAAAAATAAAAGCAATTTTCAGTATATAGTCCTAAACCAGCTCTTTACATCCCTACCAATATATTAGATAATAGTTCTATCAACTAGATAGGACTATTTTTTATGGGATCAGCTTTTGAGGCTCAGTTGTTAGAGTCGATGCAGTTTGGGTTTATTGATCGGGTACGGTTTCGGGATGTCACTTATGCGCCCAAGATTTTGATTAATAATGCTGAGGAGAAGCGTTTTGTTCTGACGGATTTGCAGGAGGAATTGCTCAAGAGTACGGCCTTTTATTTCTCGGTGGCTTTTGTGACCCAGTCTGGGATTTCTATGATCAAGGCGCAGTTGGCTGATTTGGCGGCACGTGGTGTTCAGGGGAAAATCTTGATTTCACCATACCTAGATTTCAATGACCCTTTGGCTATGTATGATTTATTGAAATTGCCAAATGTGGAAGCAAGGATTTCTCAGGAATCCTTGCAGCTGCATTCCAAATATTATTTGTTTGAGCAGGAAAACAAACAAGTTCTGATTGCTGGCTCATCCAATTTAACAGCGACAGCCTTGAAACAAAATTATGAGTGGAATATCAAGCTCAATTCGACGGATAATGGGGACTTACTTTATCAGACTAAGCAAGAATTTGACCGAGTCTGGGAATTATCTAGACCATTGACAGCTGAGATTATTGAATCCTATAAACGAAAACGGAAGTCTGTTATTCAGGTAACGACCTTTGAGGAAGAGCTAAAAGCAGACTACCAAGTCGGCAAGATTGAGCCAAATAAAATGCAAAAAGAAGCGTTGGCTGGTTTACAGCAAGTGCGTGATAATGGCGCTCAGAAAGCTCTTGTGATCTCTGCGACAGGTACTGGGAAAACCTATTTGTCAGCTTTTGATGTTTGGCAGGTCAATCCGGAGCGTGTGCTTTTTATTGTGCACCGTGAGCAGATTTTGAGAAAGTCTTTGGAAAGTTTCCAACGTGTGCTTGGTTTTTCTGATGACGAAGCTTGTCTTTATAAGTCAGGTATCGATATTTCTAATAAGAAGTACATTTTTGCGACCATTCAGACCCTATCACGTGATGAGCACTTGCAACGCTTTGCGCCTGTTTTTTTCAATTACATTTTGATTGACGAAGTTCATAAGGCTGGTGCAGAATCTTATAAGAAGGTGATGAATTACTTTACTCCAGACTTTCTTCTAGGAATGACGGCGACACCTGAGCGGACGGATGGGCAAAATATTTATGAGTTATTTGATTACAATATCGCCTATGAAATTCGTCTGCAAGATGCTATGGATGCGGATTTGCTCTGTCCTTTCCACTATTTTGGAGTGACCGATATTTTGGTCGACGGTGAGCTCATTAGTGAGAAGGAAGATTTCTCAAATCTTGTTTCCAAAGAACGCGTCAACCATATTCTCGAAAAAATCAATTACTATGGGCATAGTGGTGAGTCTGTGCGTGGCTTGATGTTCTGTTCCAGTAAGAATGAAGCAAGAGAATTGTCTATTCTCTTAAATCAAAAAGGTTTTCGTACACAGGCCTTGACAGGTGATGATAGTCAAACAGTCCGTGAAAAGGCAGTGCAAGAGCTTGAAAAGGGTGAACTAGATTACCTACTCACGGTTGATATTTTCAATGAAGGGATTGACATTCCTAGTGTTAATCAGGTGGTCATGCTTCGGAATACGGAGTCCAGCATTATCTTCGTTCAACAACTAGGCCGTGGTCTGCGTAAGCATGATTCAAAAGACTATGTGACCATTATTGATTTTATTGGGAATTATCGCAATAACTATCTGATTCCAGTGGCTCTGTTTGGTGATCAGTCCATGAACAAGGATAATTACCGTCGCGAAGTCCGTGAAGCGAATTTGATCAGTGGTTTGACGACGATCAATTTTGAAGAGGTTGCCCGCAAACAGATTTTTGAGTCTATTACGAACACCAGTCTATCCAGCATGAAAATTCTGAGAGATAGTTATTTGGATTTGCAGAATAAATTAGGTCGTCAACCGTTTTTGAAAGATTTTGTGACTTATAATGGCATTGATCCGCTGACGTTCTTTAAAAATAGTTCTTTTAAGAATTATGCAGATGTTCTAAATAAATTCTCTGATTCAGTGATTGATTTAACCAGAGAAGAAAGAGGGTATTTAAATTTCCTGACGACAGAATTATTAGGAAGTAAGCGACCTCAAGAAGTATTGTTGTTGGAGTATCTAGTTAATTATGGCACAATAACTAAGTCGGATTTTAAGGAACTACTAGGTAAAGAAGGTATGAATAATGATTGTCATACACTGAGTACTATGGAAAGGATATTAAAGTTATCGTTTTTTGTAGAAAACGATAGAAATAAATATGGAAACATGCCTTTGATTGATGATGAAAATGATGTTTATTCCTTAAATAGATTATTTTCTAAACTTATTGAAAGAAAACTTTTTTATGATCTATGTATTGATGCTATTAAAGTAGGAATTTATAAGTCTCGGGGAACAACTGGTAATCTCAAAATTGGTGAAAAATATACCAGAAAAGATATGTGTAAATTATTCAACTGGGAAAAAGATGAGAGTTCTACCGTCTATGGTTATAAATTGAAATACAATAAGTGTCCAATATTTGTAGGTTATCACAAGGAAAAAAATGGAGAAATTCCCTATAAAGACTTCTTTACGAATGAAAAAATATTTAACTGGATGACTCGAAAGGATACTGATCTGAACTCCAAACAAGTTAAAGAGATTATCAATTCGGCAAGTACTGGTATGAAACTTTACCTTTTTATTAATAAAAGTAAGGATGAAGGATCAGAACACTATTTCATGGGAGAAGTGAAATATATTGAAGGAACTGCTCAAAATGATGTTGAATCGGAATCAAATAAAAAGGTTGTAAGGATGCAGCTAAAATTGGAGACTGCTGTAAAACAGGATTTATATGACTATATTACAAAAAAATGAGGTTCTTTTGAATCTCATTTTTTGCTTAATAAGTCAACAGCAGGACGATCAACAGGTGCCCAATCAAGAGTGTGGAGCAGGCTAGGTTCTAACCATTTGGAGTCTTGGTGCTCTAATAAAGTTAACTGTTCAGATAAGAGTTTTGCCTCAAAAGTCTTCATAACAACAGTTCCGAAGTCATAGTCATAAGAGGCTTCGTTGACGTAGTTCAACGCTTCAATATCAGCATTGAATTCCTCTTTGATTTCACGGATAAGTGCTTCTTGAGGAGATTCTCCGTCCTCTAATTTCCCACCCGGAAATTCCCAAAAACCAGCCAGTGATTTTCCTTCTGGACGCTGAGCACAGAAGTATTTCCCATCCTTCAAAATAGCAGCAGCAACGACGTTGATAATTTTTTTCGACATGGTGTTCTCCTTTGTTATAACACTATCATATCAAAAAAAACTGGTTTATTAACATAATAGTTAGTAACTTTAAAAAAATATTGTTTTTTGTAGCGAAATTTTATAAAAATGGGTAAAATAGAAGAAAAAGGAGTCGAGGTACTATATGGGATATCCAGTGTTTGATGAATCGCAGGGACAACAAATTGTAGATGCTATTTTGAAGGGGTATAAGGCATATTTGGATGTACGGCTGAAGGCAAAGGAGGAGATGATAGTCTCTGCAGGTTTTGCATGGACAAAGCCTAATTATATTGATGATGCTGTTTCTAAAGCAAACTTACCATTTATAACAAATGATACCGTTCAGCATGCAGGTCAATCTTGGGAATATATCGAGTTTGAGAGTGAGAATACAGGCTTGGGTAAGGTATTACTCATTATCAAGGGCGAGGCTCGCTTGAAACAAAATTTTCCAAAAGTAGCAAAGGAAAAGGACGGTTACTTATTTGATCTTGCTGAAATCAATAATCGCTTTATTGCGGAGCAAATTAAGATTGATAATCATTCTAGTGAGCTCAAATTAGATAAGATTCAGTTAGAGCTTATTCAAGATGAGCAATTTGAAGCCTTAACTCACACCGAATCAACTTTTGATAATTTTTTGATTATAACACATCAAGTAGATAAAAGTTACCAAATGACAAAGATTCAAGTAGTGATGCCAGACGCACGTTATGGGAAATTATTGGAGTTGCAAGATTTATCCGAATATATCAGTTCAAGTTCAATTGATTTCACTGATGACAAATACCATAAATTTACAGACTTGTCTGATATTAACGATATTGAAGAATTTGGTATTCTACCACGTGTAGCTATTCAAAAACAAGGATAGTTGCTTTAGAAAGGGAATTTCCATGTTTAATGGTCATATTTTGGAAGAGTTGCGGTTGTTGCATGGGTTGACGCGCTCAGAGTTGGCTGAGAAATTGCAGGTGAGTGAGCAGGCGATTTGGCAGTTTGAGAACCAGCAGACAACACCTAAAATGAAGCATTTGATGGCTCTGGGTCAACTTTTCCATGTAGCGATTGATTATTTTGATAAAGCAGAGCAGCCGTCTCAATTTGATTTGAGTCGGATTGCTTTTCGGAATGCGGATTTGGAGACGAAAAAGACCATCCGCATTCAGACGATTTACCTTGAGAAATTAAATCAGATGATTGATTATTTGGAGCAGTTTGTTCAGATTCCACATCAGATTATTTATGACTTGTGTGAGGAAACCAATCAACTTTTTCAAGATGGTTTGGCAATTCAAGAGATAGCGATGATGGCTCGGAAGGCGCTAACGATTGCTTCGGACAATAGTAATCTTCTCTATCATTTGGAAAAGTCGGGAATCTACATTTCAGAACGATTGATCAATGGGCAAGCAGATGCTTATAGTGCGTGGTCAAAGAATGGACGTCCCTTTATCATACTCGGAGTTGGAAAATCATCTGTCCGTCGTAACTTTGATTTGGCGCATGAGTTGGGTCACTTGTTACTGCATCAACAAATTGATTTTGAAGAGCTTTCAGTAGCTGATTTAGAGGAAAAAGAAAGAGAGGCAAATCAGTTTGCTTCCTATTTCTTGTTGCCAGAAGAAGAGTTTTTACGAGATTTTCATGATTTGGTAGGTAAGCGAGTGAGTAATCCAGATCAGTATGTCCTTTTGAAGCAGAAGTATCATGTCTCCATTCAGGCTTTGGAATATCGTGCTTACACATTAAGTTTGTTGACACCACAGCAGAATGCTTATTTTTATAGACAGATTTCTAAAAAAGGTTATAAAATTGTTGAGCCCTTAGATACGGATATTCCGATAAAACATCCAAGCAAAATCAGAAGTATTTTGGAAGTGATTTTATCGCATAAATTATTGACCTTACCTGATTTGACAAGATCTCAGAAAGCTTCTACACAATACATCAGTCAATTATTTGGCTTTGATGACCAATTTTTTGACCCCTACCGTGAAACTGACACAAGATTTGATAACGTCATTCCTTTATTTTCGAGGAAAATGGGATAGTTAAATAAGCATTCAAAAAGTTGTTGTGACGTTATCTATCTAAAATAAACATCCCACGAGGTAATTTATGTCGGAATCTATCATACGTTTGGCGAGTCAGGGGAGCTTGGAGGAGGAGTTAGCTGAGTTAAAAGTGCAACTAGCTGCCTTGCTGTCTGAGCGAGACGACCTATTGCTCCATGTTTGTAAAAATATTGAGATGGATTTTATGCTCAAGATTGGTCGGTTTGAGTATGAGGCTTTTCAGGCGCAGTGTGATTATCTGCGGGCAAAGCGGAAATGTGAATTACTTCAGGCCTTGAAAAATCGTCAAGAGACGGTTGATTTAGATGAGATTGAACGTCTTTTGGATGAGGAATTAAAAGAGTACATGGAGCGTTTGAAACTCCAGTTTGAGGAGATTGCAAAGGCGATTGAGCGCAGTCAATACACTGCTTTGACAGAGGACGAGACCAAAGATTTAAAGCAATACTATCGTCAAATTATTAAGTGCCTTCACCCAGATTTGCATCCTGACATTTCAGATGAGGAGTTAAAACTTTTTCATGCAGCTGTGGCAGCCTACGAGGCGGCTGATTTAGAGACGGTTCAGATGATTTATAATTTGCTAGTGGATAGAGGAGATGGTGATATTCTCGGTAGCCATACGCTCTTGAAAAAGCGGATTGAGCAGTTGAGAGTACAAATTCAGCAACTAGAAGAGCAGATTGAAAATATGAAGTCGCAGTATCCATATATCTATAAAGACTTATTACAGGATGAGAAATGGGTAGCGGAGCGTCAAGAAATGTTAAGGAATGCTAAGGCTGATTTTATTAAAGCAAAAGAAACCTACGACAAGAGAATCAAGGAGTTGTTACGCTAGATGGACTTACAGAAGATAGACAAAGGAAATGATCTGGTCAGCCTTTTTCACCAAAAAAGTAGTGAAGTGGATTTTGCTCTGCCATTTGAACGAGATATCTTTCTCTTTGATACCTATGTCGCAGGTGTTATGCATGTTGAAAATTTTGAAATGATTGAGCCAGATTTGAAAAATGGAGTGGAATTAGTCTTTCTCAGAGAACCCAATAATCCCTATGATGCGGAAGCCATTATGATTCAAACCCAAGCAGGGCAGAAAATTGGCTATGTCCCTAAAAAAGATAACGTCATCTTTGCCCGCCTTATGGATGCCGGAAAACTCCTTATCGGCAAAATCCAAGAGAAAACCCAAAAAGGCAAATGGACCAAGATTGACATTAGCATCTATTTGAGGGATTAGATGAAATCTATCACATACAAAGATGAAAAGCAGACATTGAAAAGAACCCCTTATAATGGACAGTATAAAAAGTACTATACTGTTCTTATAAGGAGGTTCTTTTCTCATGGCTAAAAAAGGAAGTAAATTTACAAAGTATCCACCTGAATTCAAAATACAAGTAGTCGAGGACTATCTTAGTGGGAAAAGTGGTGGTATGGACTCAATTGTAAAAAAGTATGGCTTGAAATCAACCAATCAAGTCCTCACATGGACTAGAAAATATCGCGAAAATCCACAATTGCTCCACCAAGATTTAAGAGGTGCTAAATCAACTGGTCGTCCAAAATCAACCAATCTTGATGAAATGACAATAGAGGAACAGAATGCCTTTCTTCGTATGGAGAATGACATTTTAAAAACCTTAAGGACTCTCCTCAGAAAGTGAGAAGAGTCCACCTTTATCAAGTCGTTGAACAATTGAAAGAACGTTATTCCATCTCC